>NZ_LR733817.1:0-678125 GCF_902506165.1 Bosea sp. 29B | reverse complement strand
TGCTGCAAATGGGCCAATGCCTGCGGCGCCTTCGCCGTCTCGCGCCTGCTCTGCTCGCCGGAGAGCCCGACCTTCGCCGAGCTGCAGTTCTTTCTGAAACATGGCTCGCCGCATCGGGCGCTGCGCCATGACGTGGCGATCAACCATGTCCATTGGGCGACGACGCGCCGGCCGCAGGCCGCGACGCTGATGGCACTCGCCATCGACCATCGCTCCCAGGTCGAGGCGATGGCAGACGAGGCCGGCGTGCCGCGCGAGCGCATCCAGCTCTTCAAGCGGCTCGCCGTCGATGCCGCGGCGCGGATCGCGGAGGGTGCCGAGGGCTTCGGCATGCTGCTCGACGGGCGCCATGGCCGCGAGGCGCTGTTTCGGGCCGGTGATCACGGCTTCTGGGTGGCGCGGCCGCTGGAGGTGCCGGGTTCGCGGCCTCTCAGGCTGGAGACTGATGCCGACGGCTCGCTCGGTGCGGCGCTGAACGAGTGGCCGGTCGACCATGTCGCCAAGGTGCTGGCCTTCTACCATCCCGACGACGATGCGGCGCTGAAGGCCGAGCAGGAGGCGACGCTGAAGCGCGTCGCGCTCGCCTGCCGGCAGGTTGGTCGCGAATTGCTGGTCGAGATCATCTGCTCGAAGAACGGCCCGGTCGGCGACGACACCATGGCCTCGGTCATGCGCCGGCTCTATGCGATTGGCATCAAGCCGGATTGGTGGAAGCTGGAGGGGCAGCCCACTGCTGCTGCCTGGGCTGCGGTCGATGCCGCGATCGCCGAGAACGATCCCTATTGCCGCGGCGTCGTGCTGCTCGGCCTCGATGCGCCATTGCCGGAACTGGAGCTGGCCTTCAGGCTGGCGCAGACCGCAAAGACGGTAAAGGGTTTCGCGGTCGGGCGCTCGATCTTCGGCGAGGCGGCGCGCGGCTGGCTTGCGGGCGCGCTCGACGACGAGGCCGCGACCGCGATGATGGCCGAGCGCTTCGGCCGGCTGGTCGACGCCTGGCAAGCGCGCTGAGGAGATTGCGATCATGAGCACGGTACGGCTCACCATGGCGCAGGCGCTGGTGGCAGCGATGGCGGCGCAGAAGACGGTCGTCGGCGGCCGGACACTGCCGCTCTTCGCCGGTGTCTGGGCGATCTTCGGCCATGGCAATGTCGCCGGTCTCGGCGAGGCGCTGCATGGCGCCCGCGACATCCTGCCGACGCTGCGCGCCCATAACGAGCAGGCGATGGCGCACTCCGCGATCGCCTTCGCCAAGGTCTCGCGCCGGCGCCGGATGATGGCGGTGACGAGCTCGATCGGGCCGGGCGCGACCAATATGGTGACGGCCGCCGCGGTCGCGCATGTCAATCGCCTGCCACTGCTCCTGCTGCCGGGCGATGTCTTCGCCGGCCGCCGGCCCGATCCAGTGCTGCAGCAGATCGAGGATTTCGGTGATGGTACCGTTTCCGCCAATGACTGCTTTAAGGCCGTCTCGCGCTATTTCGACAGGATCACCCGGCCGGAGCAGATCATCCCCGCCTTCGAGCGGGCGATGCAGGTCCTGACTGATCCGTCGGAGTGTGGGCCGGTGACGCTGGCGCTGTGCCAGGACGTGCAGACGGAAGCCTATGATTATCCCGAAAGCTTCTTCGTCGAGCGGATCCGGCAGCCGCGCCGGACGCGTCCGGACGAGCAGGAGCTGGCGCAGGCGATAGAGCTGCTGAAAGCCGCGAAGCGGCCATTGGTCGTGGCTGGCGGCGGCACGCTCTACAGCGAGGCCGAAGGCGAGCTCGCCCGCTTTTGCCTGGCGCACGGCATCCCGAGCGCCGAGACGCAAGCCGGCAAGAGCGCCCTGCCGCATGACCATCCGCTCAATCTCGGCGCGATCGGCGTCACGGGTACCGGTGCAGCGAATGAAGCGGCGAAAACCGCCGATGTCGTGCTCGCGGTCGGCACGCGCCTGCAGGATTTCACCACCGGCTCGCGCGCGCTCTTCGCCGATCCCGGCTGCCGGATCATCGGGTTGAATACGCAAGCCTTTGATGCCGGCAAGCACGGTGCGCAGCCGCTGGTTGCCGACGCGAAGGCAGGCCTCGCCGAGCTGGAGGTCGCGCTGGCGGGCTGGAAAGCGCCGGCCGGCTGGACGGCTCAGGCGCAGGCATCGCGCGATGCCTGGCTCACCACCGCCGCGCGCTATACCGCGGCGAGCAATCAGGCCCTGCCAAGCGATGCGCAGGTTGTCGGCGCAGTGCAGCGCCAGAGCCGGACTAGCGACGTCGTGCTTTGCGCCGCCGGCGGCCTACCCGGCGAATTGCACAAGCTCTGGCAGGCCGGCGCGCCTGGCGGCTACCATATGGAATACGGCTATTCCTGCATGGGCTACGAGATCGCCGGCGGCCTCGGTGCCAAGCTCGCCGATCCCGCGCGCGAGGTCTTCGTCATGGTCGGTGACGGCTCCTATCTGATGATGAACTCGGAGATCGCGACCTCGGTGATGCTCGGCATCAAGCTCACCATCGTCGTGCTCGACAATCGCGGCTTTGGCTGCATCAACCGACTGCAGAATGCGACCGGCGGCGCCTCATTCAACAATCTCCTGCGCGACACCCGCCATGAGACGCTGCCCGAGATCGATTTCGCCGCGCATGCCGGCTCGATGGGCGCTATCGCATGCAAGGTCACGGGTCTAGCCGAGCTGGAATCGGCGCTCGCCGAGGCGCGCGGCCATGACCGCACCAGCGTCATCGTCATCGATACCGACCCGCTGATCTCGACTGATGCCGGCGGGCATTGGTGGGAGGTCGCGGTGCCCGAGATTTCGGTGCGCGACGAGGTCAAGGCGGCGCGCAAGCGCTATGACGGCGCGCTCGCCGCGCGCGACAACTGATCAAAGAGGACGACATGCCTATCCGTATCGGCGCCAACCCCATCGGCTGGTCGAATGACGATCTCCAGGACATCGGTGGCGCGACGCCGCTCGAAACCTGCCTGGCCGAGGCCCGCGAAGCCGGCTTCGTCGGCATGGAGCTTGGTCACAAGTTCCCGCGCGAGCCGAAAGCGCTGAAGGCGGCCCTCGACCCCTTCGGCATGGCCTGCATCTCCGGCTGGTATTCGGCCGAATTGCTAAAGCGCGATGCCGATGAGGAGATGAAGCACCTCCGGCCTCATCTCGACCTGCTGAAAGCGATGGGCTCGACTGTACTGGTCTTCGCCGAGACCTCGAACGCGATCCATGGCGACCGCAGCAAGCCCTTGTCGCAGCGGCCGGTGATGGCGGCGGGCGATTGGGCGCAGTTCGGCCGGCGAATCACCGAGGTCGCCGAGCGCACGCTCGCCGAAGGCGTCAGGCTGGTCTACCACCATCATATGGGCACGATCGTCGAGAGCGAGGCCGATATCGACGCCTTCATGGCGGCGACTGGCGAGGCGGCGCATCTGCTGCTCGACACCGGCCATGCCACCTGGGGCGGGGCCGATCCGGTCAAGCTCGCCGAGCGCTATCGTGCTCGCATCAGCCATGTCCATGCCAAGGACGTGCGCAAGGGCGTGATGGAGCAGGCGCGCCGGGAGGATTGGAGCTTCCTCGACGCCATTCTCGGCAAGGGCCGGGAGCTCGGCGTCTACACCGTGCCGGGCGACGGCATGGTCGACTACCCCGCGGTGTTCAAGGCGCTGCCGGGCTATTCCGGCTGGGTCGTGGTCGAGGCCGAGCAGGATCCCGAAAAGGCGCATCCGCTGACCTATGCCAAGAAGGGCGTCGCCCATCTCAAGCAGAGCCTGAAGGAGGCCGGGCTCGTCTGAGCTCGGGGACGATCATGTCGAAGCTGCTGGTCAAGCCGCAGGCGCCCGATGCCGAGGGGCGCATCCACGAGATCACGCCTGAAACGGCCGGCTGGGAGCATGTCGGCTTCGCCGTGTACCGGCTCGCCGACGGGCAGAGCCTGTCGCGCGAGACCGGTGGCAGGGAGCATTGCCTCGTCCTGCTCTCGGGCAAGGTTTCGGCCAGCGCCGGCGGTCAGGAGTTCGGCGTGATCGGCGGGCGCTCCTCGCCCTTCGAGCCTGATCCCTGGTCGCTTTATGTCCCGGCCGGCTCGAACTGGAGCGTCACGGCACAGGGGCCGTGCGAAATCGCGATCTGCTCGGCGCCGGGTAAGGCGGGAGCCCGTCCGGCCCGCGTCATCGCGGCCGCCGATGTCGGCTCGCTGACGCGCGGGGAGGGCAGCAACACCCGCCATGTCCGCAATATCCTGCCCGAGACGGAAAGCGCTGACGGCCTCCTCGTCGTCGAGGTGATCACGCCCTCGGGCTGCTGGTCGAGCTACCCGCCGCACAAGCACGATCGGGACAACCTGCCGGCTGAATCCCTGCTGGAAGAGACCTATTACCACCGCCTCAACCCGCCGCAGGGTTTTGGCTTCCAGCGCGTCTATACCGATGACCGCTCGCTCGACGAGACCATGGCGTTTTCGGATGGCGATGTCGTTTTGGTGCCCAGGGGATATCACCCAGTCGGCGCGCCGCATGGCTACGAGCTCTATTATCTCAACGTCATGGCCGGGCCGAAGCGGGTCTGGAAGTTCCACAACGACCCCGCGCATGAGTGGATGCTGAAGGCGTGAGCGAGGCTGCCGGGATCGAACTGATCGGCGACGAGGAGCTCGCCTATCTCCGCAGCCGCACGGCCTTCGCGTCCGGCGCCGGCATGGCGCTCGACGACGGCTATCGCCTGGCGCATCTGCCGTTGATCGACCCCGCCCATCCCAAGGCGATCGCGCGCAAGAACGGCACACATTACGAGAACGGCCGGCACCCTGCGATCTATTCGCTGGTCGTGCCGACGCTGGGTCTGACGGACGCCCCGGCGTATCGGGAGCTCGAACAAGAGCTGCGCGAGGCGCCATTCGCGAGCAAGATCGCCTGGGACATCGTGGCCAGGCGACAGGCAAAGCTGCATGCGACGGTGTGCGGCTCGCTGTCTGTCGGTGCGCCGCCGCTGATCGGTCCTGCGGCGCGAGAGGCGCTTTCGCGCATCGGGCCGGTCGCCATGGAGCTACGCGGCCTGTTCTCGGGCAATGTCAATCGCGGCCGGCTGTATCTGCGGCTCTACCCGGAACGCCGCGACGGGCAGAACGCCCTCCATCTCCTCCAGCGGGCGCTCGGGCGGCCGACCAGCGATCTCTATGTCGTCGGTATCTGGAACCTGAAGGACGACCTCGACGTTGCCGAGGCGGCAGCGCTTGCCGCCTTGGTTGAGCGCTGGTGGGACAGGCCGATCCGGCGCTTCAGCGCCGATGCGCTCTGGCTCATGGGAGCCGGGGACGACCTCGTGCTCGATTCTGAAATCGTCGAGACTCTGAGCCTGACATAGGCCGGCAACCGGCAAGGCGCCGTTCCGGCTTGCCTTGCCGGCCGGACGGGTCTACGTCGCGCTCACCGCTTTCAGTCGCCGCTCTGCGGCCCCGCGATCCCTTCGGCCCGCCTTGGGCGCCGCTGCCGGACGGATCGCCCAACCGACAAGGACCGACCATGGCCCGCAAGAAATCAAAGCCACTCGACGCCGCCTACGTGCTGTTCGACGTGTTCTACGAGGATGGCTCACGCAGCTCCAATCGCCGCGTTCCCACCGAATTGCTTGGCGGGATCGATGGCGACGAGCCCGCGCTGGAGGCAATTCAGGAGCAGGACCGCGTGATCGCCGAGAGGTCGGGCAAGCCGCCGCTTGCGATCCGGAGCGTGGTGCGGGCGGGCGATGCCGAGAAGCAAGCGGCTCGCCAGGCGGAGAAGGCCTCGCGCCGGGGCTGAGCCGCCCAGTCGATGGACTTACCGCTTGGCCCGGCGGCGAGCGGCGGGCTGTGACTGGCTGCTACTGCCGCTGCTGCTCAGAAGCGAGCCGATCACATAGAGCGCCAGGCCGACGCCGACGACAGCGGCGAGCGGCTCGCGTTCGCCGCGACGCACCAGCATCTGACCGCCTTCTCGGGCATAGTCACGGCCCATGTCGAGATAGTCCTGCCCGCGGTTGGCATAATCGCGGCCGCGATCGAGCTGTTCGCGACCATTGCCGACGAGATCGCGCCCGGCGCGCAGCGCCTGGTCGCTGTAGTCGCGCAGCATCCGCGTCCAGCCTGATGTGTCGGGCTGCCAGCTCGACCGGCGCGGCGTCATCGCCCAGGTGAGCAGGCCGACGCTGAGCGCGCCGACCGCGAAGGTCGCAAGCGGATGGCGGTTGACGGTTTCAACTGCCGCCTCGCCGGTTTCCTGGGCATAGCGGCCGGCATCGCGCAATGTGTCGCGTGGATCGATCTCGGCCAGTTTCTCCTTGGCCCGGCCATAGCCGTCCTTGACGGTCTCGGCCGTGCGGTTGGCGAGATCCGCGGCCCGAGCCGCGACGCTGCCTGTCGCCCGATCGATCTCATCCTCGTTGGAGGGCACGTCCGGTGGCAGGCGCTTGTCGTTGTCCATCGTTCGACTCCATGGGCTCGAATGGCTTCATGGTCGAAACGAAGGAGTAGCGGCAGGGTTCCGCTGCCGGGCGCGATTAGCGCGTGGCGCGACGCGTGGTGCGGACGACACTGGGGGCGCTGACGGCGCCGGCGGCCCCGCCGACCACGGCCCCGACTGGTCCAGCTATGACCGCTCCCGTCCCGGCGCCGACCGCAGCGCCGCTGACGCGTTGTTCCAGCGTCGTGCAGGCAGTGAGGCCGAGAGCGAGGATGGCGAGGGTGATTGCGAACTTCATCGGGACGTCCTTGAGTTGTTGCTGTGATGGAACGAGCAACTAGCCCAGAAGTTGCCGCAGGGCGATGGCAGAGATTTCCATCGTTGGTTAAGCTCGCCGCGGCGAGCTCGACTCATCGCCCAGGGAGACTGCACATGAAGACGCTTCTGTTCTCCACCGCCCTTGCTCTGATGACCATGGGTCTCGCCGGCGCGCCGGCCTCGGCCCTGACCATGAAGGAGTGCAGTACCAAGTATCAGGACGCCAAGAAGGCGAACACGCTGAAGGGCCAGAAGTGGAACGATTTCCGCAAGGCCAATTGCGCCGATGACGACGCCTCGGAGAACGATGCGGCTGCGGCGGTGACGGACGCTCCGGCTCCGGCGGCGACGCCGGCTGCGACCACGGCAGGCAAGCCGGCGGCGGCGACTCCGGCAAAGCCCGCCGGCAAGGCCAAGGCCGCGGTCTTCCCGCGGGTCGTCTCGCCGAAATACTCGGATGAGACCGCCGGCCGCGCGCGCCTCAAGACCTGCGCCGACCAGTACAACGCCAACAAGGCCGCGAACGCCAATGGCGAGCTGAAGTGGATCGAGAAGGGCGGCGGCTACTGGAGCCAGTGCAACGCCAAGCTCAAGGGCTGAGCAGGAATAGGTGTGGCGCGCCCGGGCCTCGGGCGCGCCGGCAATATCGTCTCGACCTTATGAGCGTCAGGCCTTGCCGACGCTGCCGTAGACCATCCGCCCCTTGTGGAAGGTGGCGCTGCGCGCTGGAACGCGTGCGACGGCCTCGGCGGAGCAGCTGGCACCGACCAGCGTGAAGCCAGCGGTGTCGCCGACCTTCGGCCAGGCGCGCTTGCCCTCGTCGTCGAGCGGCAGGACGCCGCCGGTGGCGATGGCGAGCGAGCGCGACAGCCGGAACTCGTCGGAGTTCCGATAGACCTGCGCGTAGAAATAGGACCGCTCCAGCATGTCGCCGCTGCCGAAGGGCGACCAATGGTCGATCACGCTGTCGGTGCCGGTCATCACGGAGACACCCTTGTCCTGCAATTGCGGCAGCGGCATCGTTAGGGCGCCGAGCGGCACGGTCGAGGCGATCGTCATCTTCTGGGCCGAAAGGCGCTGGATCGTCTCCGCCTGCAGACCGGGCGCCATGGTCGCCAGGGCAAAGCCGTGGCTGATCGTCACCTTGCCGCGCAGCGCCGGGTTCTTCTCGACCGTGTCGATCATGTAGGTGATGGCGGCAGCGCCGGACGGGCCGGTCTCGTGCAGATGGATGTCGACGCCCTTGCCGGTGTCGAGCGCGATCTGGAACATCGCGTCGAGCGATTTCTCCATCGCCTTGTCGACATTGGTCGGATCGAGCCCGCCGACATATTGCACGCCCATCTTCATGGCCTCGCGCATCAGCCCGTCGACCTTGGAATGCAGCAGGCCGTGCTGCGGGAAGGCGACGATCTCGCAGGAGAAGTCGTCGCGGTGCTTTTCGAGCGCGAGCAGCAGGTGCTCCAGGCTCTTCAGCCCGCTGACCGGATCGATGTTGCAATGGCTGCGGGCGGTGGTTGTGCCCTTCGACTGCAAGAGGGCGATCAGGCCTTCGGCGCGCTCCTGCGAGGTCGGCAGCAGCGTCGGGATCAGCTTCTCCTCCAGGGCGATCATGTCCATGATCGTCTTGCCCTGACGTGGGCGCGGCGCTTGCCAGGGTCCGCCATAGAAGGTCTTGTCGAGATGGATGTGCATGTCGCGCATCGCCGGCAGTGCCAGCTGACCCCCGGCGTCGTAGCGCGGCAGGGTGGCGGAAAGGGCAGCGCCGGCCGGATGCAGGGCGGTGATTGTCCCGTCCTTGACCTCCAGCGTGTAGAGCCCGGTGCGGGTGCCGACCACGATGTCGCCGTCATAGTCGAAGCCGTCTTCGAGGCGGACGCCGCCGAGATAGTAGTGGCGGTCGCTCAGCGTGGTGACACCGGTCTTGCCGGCGTCCTTCTCGGGCTTGCTCGGCGCCGCCTCGGCGCTGCCACCGGCGAGGCCGATGACCGTGGCGGCTGTGGTGAGCTGGCCCGTCTGCATGAGAAAACCCCTGCGGCTCTGGTGCTGCACGCTGCCCATGTCGTTTCCCCGGACTGATGTTGGTGTTCTCCCTCTACGAGAGGGCCGTCCGCGGTGGCAGCGATGTTTGCCCATGATGATCATTCGATTCGGCAATGATCAATGTGCCCAGGCCGATAGCCGGAAGCGGGCCTTGAAAAAACCTGCCTATGGCTCCAGCCCGCAGAAGGCGCTGAGTTGTCCGGCGAGAGCTATGGTCGCGTCCGGAGCGTTGTCGCGGTAGTAAAGCGCCAGTTCGAAGCCGGTCACGTCCGGCAGGCCTTCCGCCGCCCCAAGCACACGGTGGCCCTGCTGTCGGCAACTCGCCGGAAGCAAGGTCAGCCCGAGACCAGCGGCGGAGGCGGCGATGAGCGCAGCCAGGCTCGTGCTGGCGTAGCTGACGCGCCAGCGTATGCCGAGACCGTCCAGCGCCTCGCACAGTTCCTCGCGGTAGAGCCCGTTGAGCGGGAAGACCGCCAGCGGCACCGGCGCACGCTCGATGGCGGGGTGGGCCAGGCTGTCGAGCCAGAGCAATGGCTCGGGTCGCGCGGCGCGCGGTGGCTGGCGGCGGCGCTGCTTGACCAGGATCAGGTCCAGTTCCTCGCGCTCATAGGCGCTGTAGAGATCGGCGCTGAGGCCGCTGGTGACGTCGAGGCGCAGATGCGGCTCCGCCAGGCTGAACTGCGCGAGCAGGCCGGCGGTCGGAACGGTGAAATCCTCGGGCATGCCGAGCCTGAGCACGCCGTCGCGCCAGAAGCCGGTCAGCGCGTCATGCGCCTCTTCGTGCAGAGCGAGGATGCGCCTTGCATAGCTCAGCAGCCGGCTGCCTTCCTCAGTCAACTGGACCTGATGCGGGTTGCGCTCGAACAGCGGCTTGCCCAGCATCTCCTCCAGGCGCCTGACCTGCTGGCTGACGGTGGATTGCGACAGCGAGACCCGCTCGGCGGCGCGGGTGAAGCTCATGCTCTCGCAGACCGCGACGAAGCTCTGCAGCAGCTGCGGATTGAACATGGGATAGCGGGTCATCGTCGCGCTGCCGGGCGGTTCGAGGCGGGTCGCCCGATACTAGGCGGCGCAAGCGCCGGCAGCCAAGGCGAGGCCATCGCTCAAACTGCTTCAGCGGCATGATTTTGGGAGATCAACGATCAGTCGTCGGGCCTGCTGGAGCTGAGGGCCACCACACTGAGCTGACAGGGTGCCAAAACACGCCTTCTGTGTACAGGTTCAGTTTATGTTCTATCAGACTCTTGTTTTGTTCTGTCTCACCGTGCCGCACAATGACTGTCTCCTGTTGAGGTAAAAGTTGGGCTATCCTCGCCCGATTAGCCGCACGACGATGCTACGTCGGGAATCACCGCGCACCTTTGCCGGTCTAGGCTCGCTCGGTGTCGTCCTGAACGGCACGAAGCTCCGCACTGAGGCGGGCGAGCCGCTTCGTCACCTCGTCCAGCCTCATTTGGTCGACGGGGTCTTGCTGCCCTTCCGGCCCGAGTGTGAAAAGACCGTCGTCGGCCGCGGCCCGGAGTTGGCGGAAGATCTGGCGCAGCTGTGAGGCGAGGCTGAGGTCGAGGCGCTGCGGCGCCGGCTCGAAGGCGTGACCGGCGGTGAGTGGTCCGTGTCAGGGCCGGGAGCGAGGTGAAGTTGCGCGCGACCGGTTACGCGCTCCCACTCTCGGTCAGAACCTGATCTCGACCTTGCCCCTGAGCGTATGGTCGCGGGCGTTCGCGCCATAGACGCCGCCATAGCTCACACCGAGATTGACGCTGGACAGGCCGCGCCAATCCAGTCCGGCCTCGACGACGGCGGCATCGCGATCGGCCTGAGCGCTTGCGACGCGAAAGCTGGACGAGCCGCTGCTGAAGGCGGCCAGCGCCGTGGGCGTGACCTCGCCGAAGGAATGGCGCCAAGCTAGCGAGCTGCGCGCGAACAGGGGCCCGCCGCCGAGCCTGATCTCCGTCCGCAGGCCGAGCGTGGACAGACCGAACCATTGCGAGCCGGACGCCACCGCCAAGGCGGCGGAGCCGCCGGTTTCCGTCACCCTGTCGCTCTGCAGATTGAGCAGCACGACCTGCGCGAAGGGCTCGAGCCCGAACCGCCCGACATCGAAGCGATAGCCGACATCCAGAAAGGTCTGGGCCAGCATGCCTCCCGGGCTGGACGTCAGGCTTTCGCCGAAGTTCCGGAATGCGACGCGGCGATCGATGTCGCCGGCGCTCCAGCTGACGGCGGCGCCGAGCGTCAGGTTGAGGCCACCGAATCTGGCTGCACCGTAAAGCGCGGCATGAACATTGTCGGAAGAGCCGGAGGTCGCGCGCGTGGCGATGTCGAAATGCGAGCGCGTATAGCCCGCCGCCGCGCCCAGACGCCAGGTCTCATCGATCGCGACCTCGCCGCCGACGAGGAAGCCGCCGCCATTGCGCCTCATCGCGCCCGCGTTAGCGGTGCCGTCTGACCGGCCCTGATAGCCGATCGCTGTTCCCCAGGCCGAGAAGCGCGGCGCCGCCAGATTGGAGCGTGAAGCGCTGCCCGCCAAGACCCCGCCCGGCCCGTCGGCGCTCCAGGATGCGACGCCCGGGCCGGCAGCACCAGGGGGCAGCCGCGTATGCGACAGCAACGCGTCGCGCATCGCATTGCCGTCGGCCACCGTGTTCAATGCGTTGGCCGCATGTGCCTCGCCCGCCAGCAGGCTCAGGCCGGTGCGCGCTTCCGCGACGGTCGAGCCGATCAGCGCCTCGTAGACGCGATTGCCATTGCCCAGCGTCTCGGCCACGACTCCGACTGCGCTCTGGTTGGCCGTCGTCGCCACCGTATATCCCGTGCCGCCGAAACGCCGGTCGTTTCGGGCCATCGTCAGGGTCACATCGGTCGCGCCGTAGCTCAGCGAGGGCGTGAGGAAGGCGAGATCGGAGGTCACGGCCGAGAACTGGCCGCTGACACCGCCCTGCGCCGTCAGGATGGTGTAGCGTGTGACCTGGTTGTAGTCGCCATTGGCGGCGACGACCTGGACCGTGCCGCCAGACAGCGTTGCCATCCCGGACGCGACGATCCTGTCGCTCTGGCCCGAGGCATCGACCTCGACCCGATAGGTCGAGGCCGAGCCGAGGGAGACATTTCCGGCGACCGTCAGCGTGCCGATCGAATTGCCCGGAGCGACCGTGCCGGAAACGGCGGCAATGCCGCCGACCGTTCCGGCGCCGCCCAGCGTGCCGCCATTGACGACCACGGTCGAGCCCGCCAGCGACCCGTTGACGGACAGCGTGCCCGCTTCGACCGAGGTCTGGCCGGTGAAGCTGCTCGACCCCGTGAAGGTGACGACGCCGCTGCCGCGCTTGGTGACGGAGCCGGCGCCAGACAGGACACCGGCGTAAGTGCCCGTATTGCTCTGGTCGAACACCAGGGCTGCATCGACCTGGATCGCGCCCTGCAGGCTCGTCGTGGTCCCGGCCAGCGTGCCGCCGGAGACGGTCGTCCCCCCGGTGTAGCTGTTCGCCCCCGTCAGGGTCAGCGTCCCGCTCCCGACCTTCACGAGCGAGCCGCCTCTATAAAAATTCCCCTCACTGTCGATGATCGCACCGCTGAACGTCGTCGAAAGATTATTGCTGCCGACAGTCAGCTGCTTGGAGCCGAGCTCGACCGTGCCGGCCCCCTCGATCGAGCCTGCAGTCATGCCTGCTGTCGTTAAACTGAGTATGGCGAGCTCGCCGGACACGACGAACCGGGCATTGCCTCCCGTGCTGTATTCCGAAAAGGATACGGCAGTGCTGAAGCCAACGATGATCGTTGCATCGCCGGCCGTCGAATGTCCCTCGAATAGGGCTAACGAATAAGGTCGGATCGTTGCGTTGCCAGCTGTGCTGTCATCCTGAAATCTTAAATCCCGCGAGCTGATGTTCGAATCGGCGGCGGTGCTGGTGCCGCGAAATACAACAGCGCCATCGCTCGTGATGTGGGCGTTTCCGGCGCTCGCGGAATTGAGGAAGTACATCCCATTGAATCTGAAAACTTCAAACGTCTGCGTATTGCTCGAATTGTTGACGATCCCAGCTCCGTCGAAGGTAATACTTCCTCTGAAACGATAGGCTGGCGCATCCGCGTTGAAGGTGAAGCCGCCATGGGTCGAGAACATATAGTATTCGGTGCGAGCGCTCGTACCGAAATAGCCCGTTCCGGTCGGGACGGTTCCAGTGGACCAGTTCTGACCTTCGTTGGTATTGGCGCCCGGAGGGTTATAAAGCCAGGTCGCATCGGTGCCCGCGGCCTGCGCCGATCCGGACACTGACAGGCAGGCCATGATACCTGCATCGAGAGCGAAAGCGATGCACGCAATCCGCCGCCCCAGCGTCCGCATCCTGCCCCCATCGCCGCGAAGCCGCTCCGCATCGCACGCTGCCGCACAACCTAAGCGAGATAGCCTCATGGACCGGATAAGCGCAACAATTTCCTCGACGGCGTGCCCGGCAGGACGGGCGACGAGCGCGGGATCAAGGGCGTGCGGGGAGAGGCCGCCGTCGCCGCGCTGCGGGCGTCGATCGAGCGCTATGAGGAGATCAGGCGGGCGGGGGCCAGCGCATGAGCCCGATCCGCATCAACCGCAGCTGCGGCCGGGGCAAGCCGTCGCGCTCCTTCGCCGTGAAGCCCGTCACTCTCCCGACGTTCTCGTTCTACGGCCATCTGCCCGTCGTCTTCGCTGACGGGGAACTGGTCATCGGCAGGTGCGTCATACCAATGGGGCGCCGCGCATGAGCAGTCAGCAGATTGTACGTAAGGCCGGCCTGACAGGTGCGGCCATCGCCTCCAGCGAAGAGCAGGTGGAAGCCGACGCTGCGGCGAGCATTCCGCTCGCTCGTCAACTTGCCGCGCGAGGAAGAGATTGAGGCTTCGTCGCCGGAGATGCTGGTCGTCGCGCTCAAACGGGTCTGCGCAGCGCTCACCGCCGACAGCGTCGTGATGCCATCCGAAGCTTGCGAATCACTCGGGCTGGAGGACGGCGCGAGCTACGGTCAAGGGGCCGCGGCGGCCAAGGCGCAATGGAGCTGGGTTTCGCGATCAATCGTCGACCACGATCCATCGAGTACCGCGGCGACCCCACGGCTTCGATAGGAGAGGGCACACGGCCAAGCGCTGCCGCTTGTTGGGGTAAGACCACCTGGTCCCGCCAAATCCCGTTTAATCCCGGCTATTTAGCAGAAATCCCTGGTGGAGCTGAGGGGATTCGAACCCCTGACCTCTGCAGTGCGATTGCAGCGCTCTCCCATCTGAGCTACAGCCCCCAGGGCGCTGGCCTTCTAGGCCCTGCGTTGCGCTCCTGTCAATCGCTTGCGGCAGGAGTTTTGTGGGTGCTTGTCGCAGAGTGCCCGGCCTTCTCGGAGATGCTGCTCGATGCGTGCCGTTCTCGACGTCGTGATGCTGGCGCTGAACCTCTATGTCTGGATCCTGATCGCCTCGGCCGTGCTGAGCTGGCTGATCGCCTTCAACGTCGTCAACACCCGCAACCAGTTCGTCTCGACGGTCTGGGATTTCCTTTACCGCATCACCGAGCCGGCGCTGCGGCCGATCCGCAACATGCTGCCCAATCTCGGCGGCATCGACATCTCGCCGATCATCCTGCTGCTGCTGATCTTCTTCATCCAGAGCGTGATCACCCGCTACATCTACCCGAACGTTTTCTAGGCCGGATGGCCGCCTGGTCGGTCACGTCGGACGGGCTCGTGCTGTCCGTCCGCCTGACGCCGCGCGGCGGGCGCGATGGCCTTGACGGCGTCGAGACGCTGGCCGATGGGCGCGACGTGCTGAAGGCCAGAGTCCGGGCCGCTCCGAGCGAGGGCGAGGCCAATGCCGCGCTGATCGCGCTGTTGGCCAAAGAGTTTTCGGTCTCCCGCTCCCAGGTTTCGCTGACGGCCGGCGCGAGCGCGCGAGTGAAGCGCATCCTGATTTGCGGCGATGCGCTGGCGCTGGCGGCGCGATTGCAGAAGCAGTTTTGCGAGATTTGATGCTGCGTTGCAGCAGAATCAGCTGGACGGGCTCTTGACGAGGGCCGTCGGCTTCTGGCCCAACTGAGCCATGGACCAGCAAGCCCCCGAGCCGTTCCCGCAGCGCCTGACGGAAGGCTATCGTGCCTTCCTGGACGACCGCTTCGTTCGCGAGCAGAGTCGCTACGAAAAACTCGCCGAAAGCGGCCAGACGCCGAAGATCATGCTGATCGGCTGCTGCGATTCGCGGGTCTCGCCCGAAGTGATCTTCGATGCGAGCCCGGGCGAGATGTTCGTGATCCGCAACATCGCCAACCTGATCCCGCCCTTCTCGCCGGACGACCAGCTGCACGGCACCTCGGCAGCGCTCGAATACGGCGTCCAGGCGCTCAAGGTCGAGCATATCGTCGTGCTCGGCCATGGCCGCTGCGGCGGCATCAAGGCCTTTGCCGACGATACGCAGGGACCGCTCTCGTCCGGCGATTTCATCGGCCGCTGGATCACGCTGGTCGAACCCGCGGCCAGGCGCTCGGGCGGGCGCGGTCGAAACGAGACTCTGGACGATTATGTGGAGCGCCTCGCTTTGCTCTCGGTCCAGCAGTCGCTCGCGAACCTGCGCACTTTCCCCTGCATCAATATCCTCGAGAGCAAGGGCAGGCTGCACCTGCACGGCGCCTATTTCGCGGTCGCCAGCGGCATGCTGATGCTCCTCGATCCGCAGACCGGACAGTTCGTCCCGGCGGTCGGCGAGATGCCCAAGAAAGTGCAGATGATCCGCTGCTCGGAAGCTGCGCCGGGACAGGACGGTTGACGTCTGCTCCGGAACGGGTGAGTTTTAGTCGATCCGCCGCTTGAAACGGCGGTCGCTGGGGAAAAAATTTGCAATCCGGCACGATTTCGCCGGACAAGCATTTTTGCTGCGCCGCACCGATGACGAACCCGGAAGCTTGCGCTAGATTGCGTGCTCCCGGTCACTATCGTTGAAGCTGCATGTTCGATCGTCGTAAGCCCGCCGCCCCGGCGCCCTTCGTCACCCACGAGAATATCGAAGCCAAGGTCAAGTGGTTCGATCCGGAGAAAGGCTTCGGCTTTGCCTCTCCGGCGGACGGCTCCGGCGACGTTTTTCTCCACATCTCGGCCATCGGCCCGCAGGATCCGCAGGACCTGCAGCCCGGTGCGACCATCATCTGTGATCTCGGCGAAGGCCGGCGCGGCCTGCAGGTCGTCTCCGTCCACGAGATCGACGCCTCGACCGCAGCCCCTGCCGCGCCGCGTGGCGCCGGCGGTCCGGGTGGCGGTGGTCGTCCGTTCTCGCCGCGCCCGCCGCGCGACGATTTCGGTGGCGGCTATGGCGGTGGCGGCGGCTATGACCGCGGCGACCGTGGCGGCTTCGACCGCGGCGATCGCGGTGGCTTCGATCGTGGCGCCAGCGCCCCGATGGAAGGCCCGTTCGACGGCGCGGTGAAGTTCTTCAACACCGATCGCGGCTTCGGCTTCATCGCCCCCGACAAGGGCGGGCCGGACGTGTTCCTGCACGTCTCGTCGCTGAGCCGTAGCGGCCTGCAGCCGCCGATGGACGGGCAGCGCGTGCGCTTCTCGATCCGCGCCGGCAAGAAGGGCCCCGAGGCCGCGAACATCAGCTTCCTCTGAGGAGCTGGTCGCGAGCGCATCTCACCGGTCAGGCTGCATCAGCCTGACCGGCCTACGATCTTGACGCTTCGATGAGGCGGCGGGCCGAAAGGCTCTGCCGCCTCAAACGCGTTCTAGGGCCCGGTGCGGCAAAGCGGGCAAGCTGATCCCAATCGAATCGCCGGGACGGACCTCTCCGCCCTCCAGCACGATTGCCATGACGCCGGCTTTGCGGATCAGCTTTCCGTCCGCATCGCGGCCGAGAACGGCCTTGAGCAGGCCGGGCTGGAAGGCCTCGATCTGGACGCAAGGATTGCGCAGGCCGGTGATCTCGACGAGCGCCTCGGCACCGAGCCGCAGGCGGGCGCCGGCGGGCAAAGCGAGCAGGTCGAGCCCGCGCGTGGTGACGTTCTCGCCCATATCGCCGGGCCGGAGCGCAAAACCGCTGGCGGCGAGCTCCTCGAAAAGCTCTGCATGGATCAGATGGACCTGGCGCAGATTCGGCTGCGTCGGATCGACGGCGACACGCGAGCGATGCTTCACCGTCTCGCCGCAATGGGCATCGCCTTCGACGCCGAGGCCCGTGAGCAGGCGAATCGCCGGCAGGAGCGGCTTGCTGAAGCGGTGGCCTTCATCCCGAGCTACCGCGACGATCTCAGCCATTCGTTCGGTCCTCCATCAGGGTAGCCGGTTTCTGACACGCGGTGCGGTGTTTGGGGAGGCGCTTGCGCAACAAAAAACCGGGCCTGTCACCAGGCCCGGTCGATCGCCCCTTTGAAACGGCTGCCGCAGGTCAGTGCTCGTCGCCCACGAGCCCGCCGACATGCTTCTGGGTGTAGAGTTCGAGGCCGATGCGGCCGATCAGGTCGAGCTGCGTCTCGAGGAAGTCGATATGGCCTTCCTCATCCTTCATCAGGGCCTTGAACAGGTCCTCGGACGGGTAGTCGCCGACATCGCGGCAGTACTTCGCCGCTTCCTGATAAAGGGAGCGTGCCTCGACCTCGGCCTTGAGGTCGCATTCGATCACTTCCTTGACGTTCTCGCCGATGCGCAGCGCGTCGAGGGTCTGGAGATTCGGGAAGCCTTCGAGGAAGAGGATGCGGTCGACGAAACGGTCGGCATGGACCATCTCCTCGATCGATTCCTTCTTCCAGGTCTTGGCCATGTCCTTCAGCCCCCAATTATCGAGCATCCGGTAGTGCAGCCAATACTGGTTGATGGCCGTGAGCTCGGAACGCAGGCCCTTGTTGAGGTATTCGATGACCTTCTTGTCGCCCTTCATGCCGCTCTCCTCGCAATCGACTACATTAGAATGATCCTAATGTAGAGCGGCCGGATAGGAAAGGGAAGGGCAGATTTCGCGCCTGGCGCGAGAAAAGCGTCGCGTCGAATCAGGCGGCGACGCGGTCGTCGTTCTCTTCGAGGCCAGCCATCATCAGGCCAACCGAGACATGCACGGCGCAGTCGATATCGTGGCTGGCGCAGCTATGGCACTGGCTGGCGCAGGCGGCGCGCGCCTCGACGAGCAAGGAGCGGACCTCGCGGGCACAACGTCCGCAATCCGGGCTGCAGCCGAGGCAGTCATAGGCCTCGCCCGCGGTGCGCGGACCGCTGCCGTCAGGAGCAATGGTGCCCTTGATCTGCCGGCAGGAAAGAACGTTGCAGGAGCAGACGATCACGCCCGGTGGCCCCCGGCGACCTTCGTCACCGTCTCCTCGCCATCGGCGCGACGCAGGCGCACGATCACCTCGACCGAGGAGATCATCATGCCTTCCGGCGCGACCGGCAGGCCCGAGACATGAATCTCGGAACCGGGGATGTCGACGACGGTCTCGTCGTCCTCGTTGTAGAAGTGGTGATGCTCCGAGACATTGGTGTCGAAGAAGGTCTTCGGCCCGGAGACCGAGACCTGGCGCAGCAGGCCGGCCTCGGAGAACTGGCGCAGCGTGTTGTAGACGGTGGCGAGCGAGAGCGGCTCGCGGGCGCGCAGCGCCTCCTCATAGAGCATCTCGGCGCTGACATGGCGGTCGCCCTTGGCGAAGAGCAGCCAGCCCAGCGCCATGCGCTGGCGGGTCGGACGCAGGCCGACGCTGCGCAGGCGTGCCTTGACCGCGCTGATCGGGCAGGCAGCCGGGGCCTTCTGGGGCCAGGGGATCTGCTCCGCCTGGGTCCGCGCCGGGATGCCATCCTTGAGGGACAGAATGCTCATGAACGCCTTCCAACTCGAAGATCGGTGCCACTGTAGTTTAGAATTTATCTAAACTACTGATATTGTTAGTATTTTTGCCTTCTCCAAAGCCGACTGTCAATCTCTTCGCACCTGCGGCAAGACGCATCAGGGAGTTGTCCATAGTGCAGGGAGCCTCATTCGGCGGACCTCAATGCCCGCCACCGCCTCCGGCTCCGGGCTTGGCCGCCGGCGGCTTGGTCATGAAGAGGGACAGCAACACCAGGGCGCCGAAGATCACGGTGAGGCCGAGAAAGACGTCGCCGAAGGCCATGACCAGCGCCTGCTTGTGGGCCCGCTGCGTCAGCAGCTTCAGCGCCATCGACTGGGCGGCGTCGCCATACTCGATGAAGCGCTGCGTCATCGAGGCGAGGTTCTCTTCGGCGATCTGGCGTCCGGCGGCGACAACCTCGTGCAGACGGGTGATGTGCAGGTCGGTGCGGTTGTTGAGCAGGGTGTTGATGACGGCGAGCCCGACCGCACCGCCGAGATTACGGGTGAGGTTGTAGAGACCGGAGGCATTCTTGAGCTGCTGCGGCGGCAGGGTGCCGAGGGCGAGGTTGTTGATCGGCACCATGCACAGCATCAGCGAGCAGCCGCGCAGGATCTGCGGCACCAGGAGCTCGTAGAAGTCCCAATCGGCAGTGATCCCAGAGGCGATGTAGGTGCCGAGCGCGAAGCCGCCGAAACCGATCATCATCATGATCCGCGGGTCGAGCTTGGCCGAGAGGCGCCCCGCGATCGGCGCCGTCAGGAACATGGCGAGGCCGGTGACGAACATGGTCTCGCCGATCATCAGCGCATCATAGCCGCGGATGCGTCCGAGATAGACCGGGTAGAGATAGGTCAGGCCGTAGAGGCCGATGCCCATGGTGAAGGAGAACAGCGAGCCGAAGGCGAAGTTGCGGTTCCTGAAGGCGTAGAGATCGACCAGCGGATCGTCGCGCGTCAGCGCCCGCCAGAAGAACAGGACGGCACCGATCACCATCACGAAGGAGAACAGGACGATCTCGTGGCTCTCGAACCAGTCGAGCCGCGTACCCTCCTCGAGCACGTATTCCATGCTGCCGAGGAAGGCGGCCATGGCGCCGAGGCCGACCCAGTCGAAGCGGCGCAGCAGCCTGTGGTCGGGCTTGTCGAAGTCGATCAGCGTCCAGGCGGCGATGGTGACGCCGATGCCGGGCACGACATTGACCAGGAAGAGCCAGTGCCAGGAGAAGGCATGGCTCAGATAGCCGCCGACGGTCGGCCCGATCGTCGGGGCGAGCGTGGCGATCAGGCCGATCAGCGGCGAGACGATCGGCCGCTTCGAGGCCGGGAAGATGGTGAAGGCCGCGGCAAAGACGCCGGGAATCATGCCGCCACCGATGAAGCCCTGGATCGCGCGCCAGAGGATCATCTCGTTGATCGAGCTGGAGGTGGCGCAGAGGATGCTCGCGACCGTGAAGCCGGCGGCTGCGATCGAGAAGAAGACGCGGGTCGAGAGCGCCCGGCTGAGATAGCCGGACAAGGGGATCATGATGACTTCGGCGATCAGGTAGGCGGTCTGGACCCAGGCGATCTCGTCGCTGGAGGCGGACAGGCCGGCCTGGATCTCGGCGAGCGAGGCCGAGACGATCTGGATGTCGAGGATCGCCATGAACATGCCGAAGACCATCGCCAGGAAGGCGAAGATCCGGCGCAGTGGAATGGCGTCGGCAGCCGGCGCGGCGGCGGCCGGGATGGCGGTCGTGGCGGTGGCCATGCGGCCTCCTCGACAGGAGATTTCTGTCTGGTTTACGGAGCCGGGCCCCCGGCCCGAGGAGCGCCGTGAGGCGCGGTGCGCTTTGGCCCAGAAGGGGCGATTGAGCCTTGGCGCATCGCCATTTCCCGGTCGGAAATGGCTCCTCGGGTCGAGGGCCCGGTGAGAGCCGGATTCGATCAGGCCGGAACGACCTGATCCGTGAATCCGCCTCTCACTTTGCGTAAGAGACCGTTTTGCCGATCGGCTTGCGTGCAAGCCGATCGGAACGGGCTCTGGTTACTTCGCGACGTTCCCGCGCGGGTCGATCGAGACCACGACCGACATGCCCGGGCGCAGAATGTGCTTGCCGGCCGATTCCGGCGACAGGACGATGCGGACCGGCACGCGCTGGACGATCTTGGTGAAGTTGCCGGTGGCGTTGTCGGGCGGCAGCAAGGTGAAGACCGAGCCGGTGCCGCCGGCAATGCCGCTGACCGTGCCGTCGAAAGCCTGGCCGGGCAGGGCGTCGACGGTGATCTTCGCCTTGTCGCCGATCTTCAGCGGGCCTACCTGCGTCTCCTTGAAGTTGGCGTCGACATAGACCTTGTCGAGCGGGACGATCGACATCAGGCGCTTGCCGGCGCTGACGAGGTCGCCGAGCTGCATGTTGGTGTTGGCGACGAGGCCGTCGATCGGCGCCGAGATCGACATGAAGGAGAGGTCGCGCGCCGCCTTGTCCTCGGCGACCTTGAGCTCGTCGATCTGGCGGGCGGCCTCGACGCGCTGCGCCTTCAGCACCTCAATATTGGCCTGCGCCTGCACGACGCCGGCCTTGGCGCTGGCGAGCGAGGCGACGGCCTGGTCGCGTGCGGCGGTGGCGGCGTCGAGCGTCGCCTGCGAGCCATAGGACTTGGCGGCGAGGTTGTGGGCGCGGTCGAAATCGGCGGTGGTGCGGGTGACGGCGGCCTCGGTCGAAATCTGCTGCGCCTGGGCCTGCTGCAGGCTGGCGCGGGCAGCCTCGATCTGCGCGTCGATGCGCGAGAGCGTGGCCTTGGCGGTGGCGCTCTTGGCCTGGGCGCTCTCCAGCGCGATGCGCTGGTCGCCATCGTCGAGCTTGACCAGCGGCTGGCCGGCCTTGATCTCCTGGTTCTGCGTCACCGCGATCGTGGCGATGTTGGCGGGCAGCTTGGCCGAGATCGTCGCCATTTCGGCGCCGACATAGGCGTCGTCGGTCGAGACGATGAAGCGGCCATTGCGCCACCAGTCGATGCCATACCAGAGGCTGGCGGTAAGCGCCGTGCCGGCGACGAGGATCAGCGCGACGCGCTTGGCGCCGCTGCGCTTGCGCGCCGGTTTCTCGGCGGCCTGGGACGGGGCGGCCATGTCGTCGCTCGCCTTGCGGCCTTCGACGGGCGCGGGAGTCTGTTCCAGCGCCGGGTCGACCAGCTTCAAACGGTCGCGGCGTGGCTCAAGGCGCTTTTCAAGGGTGGTTTCGGCAGTCATGGTGACAATGCCCTGACAATCTGGTTTCGAACCGCTCGGTTCGATTGCGCTTGAAATAGCGCCGTACGGGGTGCATATCAAGAGGAAATCGAACCGATCGGTTCGATTATTTTTGCAAGCGCGAATATGCGCGAGACGGATGGAACAGGATGAGCGCGACGCTCGAGCCGCGACATGTCAAGGCGATCTCCCGTAACCGGCGGGTCGCCGGTGCTGATCCCGAGAAGCGCCACCAGATCCTCGAAGGGGCGCATGCCGTGTTCACGGCACGCGGTTTCGACGCGGCCAGCATGAACGACATCGCTTCGGCTGCGAATGTCTCCAAGGGCACGCTCTATGTCTATTTCGAGGACAAGGAGCATCTCTTCGTCGCGCTGATCGAGCGCGAGCGTGAGAAGCAGAAGCAGGGCATGTATGCCGCCCTGGCTGAAGAGCCTGACCTCAATCTGGCGCTGATGAATTTCGGCAGTGGACTGGTGCGCCTGCTGACCGGTCCCTTTGCGATGAGCGCCCACCGCATCGTGCTCGGGGTCGCCGAGCGCATGCCCGATCTCGGCCGTGAGTTCTACGAGCGCGGCCCGATGCAGGGCGCGCAGCAGCTCGCCGCCTTCCTCGCCCGCCGCGTCGAGCAGGGCGAGTTGGCGATCGAGAACACGGCCCTGGCGGCGGCGCAGTTCGTCGACCTCTCGCAGTCGACCCTGATGCGGCCACGCCTGTTCAATGCCGAGCGCATGCCGCCGAGCGAAGACGAGATCGCTTACGTCGTCGGCGAGGCGGTGGCGACCTTCATGGCGCGCTATGGCGTCGTGGCCAAGGGCGCCTGAGCGCGGGCGAAGCGCACCATATCGGCAAGGACCGGGGCGCGGTCGCGGAACCCGGCGTTGAGCGCGAGCAGAATGCCGGCATGGCCGAGGCCGGGATAGGTCCTGAGTTCGACTGTTGCCCCCGCCGTGCGGAGCTTCTGTGCGAGTGAGACGCTGTTGCGCGGCCGGACCGTTTCGTCCTCATCACCGGTGGCAAGGAAGACGCGTGGCGCAAGGGCGCTGGCAAAGGCGACCGGTTGTGTCTCGGTGAGACGCGGGAACTCGCCGAAGGCGGCGATGCTGCGGGGGTCGTCGAGCGGCAGGAAATCGTACGGGCCGGCGAGTCCGGCGACGCCGCGAATGAAGCCCGGGCGTAACCCGACGCGGGCAAGGAAGCGGCGGTCGAGCACCAGCATCATCGCGTTGTAGGCGCCGGCGGAATGACCGCTCAGCGCGATGCCGCTGGCATTTCCGCCATAGGATGCGATCTGGTCGCGGACCCAGCGCAGGGCCAGCGCACCGTCCTCGACGAAGGCGGGGAAGCGCACCTGCGGCACGAGGCGATAATCGGGAATGACGGTGACGAAACCCAACGCCGCGAAGGCGCGGCCGACAAAGCCATAATCGGCGCGCTCGCCGCTGTTCCAGCCGCCGCCATAGAGGAAGACCATGACCGGCGCTTGGCCCGCGCCTCGCTCCGGCACGTAGATATCGAGCCTGTGGCGCTCGTCCGGGCCGTAGGCGATGCCGCTCGCAGCCAGGCGGCCGCCGGCGTCGGCCGGGGTCAGCGCATCGATCAATCCGAGCGGCGAGCAGGCCGACAGGAATGCCGAGCCGGTGGCGAGGAAGGCTCGGCGGCCGAGCCGGATGAAAGAGGTCATTGCACTGCGAGGCTAGGATGAGGGCGACGCTCTGGATAGAGCGCTGCCCGCCGGCTGGATGCAGGCCGCGCCTATCGCCCGGTGACTTTGCGGGCCCTGATGCGTTCGCGATGGGCGGTGTAGAGGCCTGACGCGATGATGATCGCCGAGCCGAACCAGGTGACGGCGTCGGGCAGCACCGAGAACAGAATGAAGCCGAAGGCGGAAGCCCAGAGCAGCTGGACATAGGAGAATGGCGCCAGCAGCGAAGCGTCGGCATGCCGGAAGGCCTGGATCACGAACCAGTGGCCGACGGTCGAGGAGACACCGATGAACAGGCCGACCAGCAGCGCCTGTGCCGACAGGGGCTGCCAGGTCAGGGGCTGGAGCGCCGAGAGCACGATGCAGCCGACGACAGCCGACCAGGCGAGCGTCGTCACCGGGTTCTCGGTCGCGCTCATCATCCGGGTGACGATCAGCGCGAAGGCCCAGGTCACGGCCGAGAGCACCGGCAATATCGAGGCTGCCTGGAAATCGCTGCCGCCGGGACGGACGACGATCAGCACGCCGATCAGGCCGACGGCGGTCGCGGTCCAGCGCCGCCAGCCGATCTTTTCGCCGAGGATCGGGATCGACAAGGCGGTGACGAAGAGCGGCGAGACGAAGCTCGTCGCGGTCGCGTCGGCGATCGGCAGGTATCTCAGCGACGAGACGAAGAGGATCGAGGAGACGGTGACGGCGACGCCACGCAGGATCTGCATGCTCGCGCGCCGCGGCTTCAGCTGCTTGAAGCCGCCAGGAGCGGCGACGGCCAGCATGATCAGGGCGAAGGCGGCATAGCGCAGCCAGACGACCTGGATGGCCGGCGTCGTGGCTGTCAGGTATTTCGAGGCGACGTCGGCGGCCGAGAGGAAGACGCTGCCGAGCAGCATCAGGCCGATGCCGCGCAGGCTGTTGTCACGTCGCGGCGCGGGACGTTGCGGCGGCTCGGCCGGGGCTGGTTCGACCGGCAGAGGCACTCTGGTCAAGGTGTCGGGCAAGGTCTTCGGCGAATCTCGATGAGAAGCCGACCGTAGCCGATGATCGGGGCGATCCCTCGCGCAAATCCGGCACGGCCGCCATGCGTGCACGCAAGAAAAAGGCGGGCACGAGGCCCGCCTTGAAATTTTCTTTAAATCGGCAGGCCTGAACTCAGGCCGCCTGCTTGCGCGGCTGGATCAGCTTGCGGTTGACCAGCACCTCGGCGATCTGGACCGCATTGAGCGCGGCGCCCTTGCGCAGATTGTCCGAGACGCACCAGAAGGCGAGGCCGTTCTCGACCGTGGCGTCCTCGCGGATGCGCGAAATATAGGTCGCGTCCTCGCCGGCCGCTTCATGCGGGGTGATGTAGCCACCGGGCTCGTGCTTGTCGATGACGAGGATGCCGGGAGCGGTGCGCAGCACCTCGCGCGCCTCGTCGGCGGTGATCGGCTTCTCGCATTCGATGTTGACGCTCTCGGAATGGCCGATGAAGACCGGCACGCGCACGCAGGTGGCGGTCAGCTTGATCTTCGGATCGAGGATCTTCTTGGTCTCCGCCATCATCTTCCACTCTTCCTTGGTGAAGCCGTCTTCCATGAAGACGTCGATGTGCGGGATGACGTTGAAGGCGATGCGCTTGGAGAACTTCTTCGCCTCGACCTCGCCGGCGGCGAAGACGGAGCGGGTCTGGTTGAAGAGCTCGTCCATCGCCTCCTTGCCGGCGCCGGAGACCGACTGATAGGTCGAGACGACGACGCGCTTGACGCCGAAGCGCTCATGCAGCGGCTTCAGCGCCACGACGAGCTGCGCCGTCGAGCAGTTCGGGTTGGCGATGATGTTCATCTTGCTGAAGCCGGCGGTCGCGGCGGCGTTCACTTCCGGCACAACCAGCGGCACGTCGGGATGCATGCGCCAGGTCGAGGAGTTGTCGATCACGACGGCGCCCTGCGCGCCGATCTTCGGCGACCATTCCTTCGAGACCGCGCCGCCCGCCGACATCAGGCAGATGTCGGTGTCGGAGAAGTCGTAGTGCTCGAGCGCCTTCACCTTCAGCGTCTTGTCGCCGAAGGAGACCTCGGTGCCGATCGAACGGGAGGAGGCGAGGGCGACGACCTCGCTGACTGGGAAAGCACGCTCGGCGAGGATGTCGAGCATTTCATGGCCCACATTGCCCGTGGCGCCGACGACCGCGACCTTGAAGCTCATCTCTATGAATTCCTTCTGGCGAAACCGGTTGTGCCTCCCCGGGGAGGCCGTCGCCGCTCATCTCGATCGCGGGTTCGGCCGGTTGACCCCGGCCGGGGGGGAGATCCCGGAATCGAGGCGACGTGTCAGTGCGACGTCCGGGTTTTCCCGGCCGTCGTTTTGGTCGTGGTTTTCGTCGTCAGACGGAACGTCACAGAGCCAACCTGAACATCATCGCGAAGCCGGGAGATAAGTGCCCGGCGCGCAATCCCAAACACAAGCTGCCGTAAAAAGTCAATCGTCCTGCTGCCGCACCAGCATTAACCCTGCCTCCTTACCGGCCATTGACCCTGTTTCGCGATGGAACGCGCCCGGTAACCACCTGCTCATCGCGCCCGGCGAAAGCTCGCCTGCGAGTGGGACGAAGCGGCTTGCAGGGGTGTGGGCCGTCCAACGGGTTGGGTATTGTCGTGTCCGGGGACGAGATCAGCGCCATCTGGCAGCGCTTCAAGCTGCGCCTGCAGGAAAGCGGGCAACGCCTTCAGCCGCGCCTGCAGGGCCTGGCGAACGCGACGCCGAGCCGCTTCGATCTTGCAGCACGGTTGGTGGATCTCGCCGATGCAGCCGAGACCGGCTTCGCACGGATCATGCGGCCGGTGCGGCGCGCGCTGCGTTCGGGCGCTATCGGCTTGACCGGGGGCCTTGTCTGGCGCGGCCTGGCTGCGCTGACCGGGGTCAGCCTGACCGCGGTGCTCGTCGCCGGTCTCTCCTCGGGCTCCTCGGATCCGGCGCTGGCGAGCCTCGCCTCACCGGCCGAAGCTTCGACCGCACCGCTCGTCCGTGACGTTCGCCTGCAAGCGCTGCCGATCGCCGCCGGGCAGGACGGCTGGGTGATGATCGGTCGTCCGATCGCGCTGTTCGGCCTGGAGTCGCCCGAACTCGACAAGCGCAGCGCCTACGAGGCGCGGCGCAGCCAGGACGGCCAGCGCCGCGAGGACATGTTGAGCTTCGGTGAATTCGGCGACAGCAAATCCTTCCTGGCGCTCAAGTTCCAGGTCAATCGCGATGCACAGGTGCGGAAGGCGCTTGCCGGGCTGGCGCAACCCTTCGTGATCACGCTGGTGCGCGAGAGCGCGGCGCGCGGCCTCTCGATCGGGCGCAGCGGCGCGGCGACCACAATCGAGACCAAGTTCGGCACCGTCGAGACCGCCGATATCGGCCTGAGCGACGGCAAAGCCGGGCGAGCCTGCATCGCCTTCCGCCATCTCGACGGGGCAGCGCATCTGTCCTTCTCCGGCTGGTGGTGCGGCAGCGAGGTGCGGCCGGCTGACAGGGCGCAACTGATCTGCCTGATCGACCGGATCGATCTCCTGAGTGCCGGCGACGATCCCGAGCTGCGCGCCAATTTCGCCCGCACCGAGCTCAACCGTCGGCAAGGCTGCTCGGTGCCGCGGCTGGCGGCGACCGGGCGCAAGGGGTCCTGGCTCGATGCCGACGGCAAGGCCCCGGCACTGCGGCCGACCAGCAGCAAGCAGGCGCAGGCGCGGTAACGGCCTCGTGTGGCCGCCCTGCACTGGCGGGGCGCAACAAAAGCATTAACTCTGGAATTGTATCGTCAGCGACAGCCGATCCGCCGCAGCCTCGGCGGGGGCAACCGCCTCAGGAGATCGTCATGCGTTCGCTTTCCCGTCTCGCCGCCGGCCTGGCCCTGTCCGTTGCAGCGGTCACCTTCGCCGCCTCGGTGGCCGAGGCGCAGCAGCAGCGCCGCCCGCTGCGTGTCACCGTCCAGAAGCGCAGCTATTTCGACGCCGGCAATGTCGTTCCTGTCGGCAGCATGAACCGCTATGCGACCCAGAACATCGTGGCGAGCCCGGTCTATTCGGCTTCGGGCGAGCTTTATGGCGAGGGCACGTTGCCCTCGCGCATCGGCTCGGGCGCCAACCCGTTCGCCAACAGCTTCTCGACGCTGCGCTACTGAGCGGTTGCGAGCTTGAATCGAAAAGGCCCGCCGTGAGGCGGGCCTTTTGCTTTTGGCGTCAGCGCACCAGGATATTCTTGAACTGCCAGGGATCGCTGGTGTCGATGTCTTCCGGAAACAGTCCCGGGCGGCCATCGAGGGGCGTCCAGTCGGTGTAGTAGCCCTGCACCAGTCCGAGATAGGGCATCTGGATCGAAAGGCAGCGGTCTAGATCCATCTCCTCGACCTCGACGATGCCGGCCTTGGGGTTCTCCAGCGCCCAGACCATGCCGGCGAGTACGGCCGAGGTGACCTGCAGGCCGGTCGCGGTCTGGTAGGGAGCGAGTTTGCGCGCCTCGTCCGTCGAGAGCTGAGAGCCGAACCAGTAGGCGCCCTTGTCGTGGCCGTAGAGCAGCACGCCGAGCTCGTCGATGCCGTCGATGACCTCGTTCTCCTCGAGGATGTGGTGCTCCTCCTGCGGGCGGCCGGCATTGCCGAACATCTCGTGCAGCGAGAGCACGGCATCGTTGGCCGGATGATAGGCGTAGTGGCAGGTCGGCCGGTAGATCGCCTTGCCGGCCTCGTCGCGCACGGTGAAGTAGTCGGCGATCGAGATCGACTCGTTATGCGTCACCAGGAAGCCGTATTGCGGGCCCGGGGTCGGGCACCAGCTGCGCACCTTGGTCTCGGCGCCGGCCTGCATCAGGTAGATCGCCGCTTGCGAGCCGGCCTCATGGGTGCGGGCGTTGTCCGGCATCCATTTCTCATGGGTGCCCCAACCCAGTTCGGCCGGCTGCACGCCCTCGGAGATGAAGCCCTCGACCGACCAGGTGTTGACGAAGACGCCCGGCGGCTTGGGATTCTTCGAGCGCTGCGTGTCGCGCTCGGCGATGTGGATGCCCTTGACGCCGACCTGCTTCATCAGCCCGGCCCATTCCTCGCGGGTGGTCGGCTGCGGCACGTTGAGGCGCATGTCGGCGGCGAGGTTCAGCAGCGCCTTCTTGGCGAGCCATGAGGCCATGCCGGGATTGGCGCCGCAGCAGGAGACGGCCGTGGTCGAGCCGGGCGCACGGGCGCGCTTGGCGGCGAGGGTCATCTCGCGCAGCGCATAGTTCGAGCGCTCGCCCGGACCCTTCGTCTCGTCGAAATAGAAGCCGAGCCAGGGCTCGTTGACCGTGTCGATATAGAGGGCTCCGAGGCTGGAGCAGAATTCCATCAGGTCGCGCGAACCGGTGTCGCAGGACAGGTTGACGCAAAAGCCCTGGCCACCGCCCGCGGTCAGCAGCGGCTCCAGCATGGTCTTGTAGTTCTCGAGCGTCACGGCTTCCTGGATGAAGCGGATGCCGCGCTCGTCCAGAAGGGCGCGGTTGTCGTCGTCGGGTGCGATCACCACGAACCGGCTCTTGTCGAATTTGAGATGCCGCTCGATCAGCGGCAGCGTCCCGCGGCCGATCGAACCGAAGCCGATCATCACGATCGGGCCGCTGATCTCGCCGTATACGGGCCAATCCGTCATTCTTTTCAACTCCTGGGTTGTGCGTTTGTGGACAAGCGGACGCTGGTATGGCCTGGCGTCCCCAGGGTCAACCGGAACGGGCGCCAGGCCAGCGGTATCAGGCATGCGCGCCGGGATAGTCGGCGTCGAGCACGAAGGGGTAGGGGCCCGGATAGCGCTCGACATAAGCCATGTGGCTGACGAGGCCGGTGCCGGCGCGATAGCTGTGCAGGTAATAGGCCGGCGGCTCCATATGGAAGGTCGCCGGCCCTTCGGGAGCGAGATCGAGCGTGACCTGGTGCGTCACGCTCGGCGCGATCTGCGCGATCGTGCCGGCGAAGCGCGTCGTGATCGGCCGGTGATGGTGGCCGCAGAGAATGCGCTCGACGTTCGGGTAGCGGGCGACGATCTCGCGGAAGCCGTCGGCGCCTTCGAGCAGGCGAATGCGGTCCATGTGGATGATGCCGCAGTCGAAGGGCGGGTGGTGCATGAAGATGACGACCGGCTTGCCGTTGGCGCCGGCGAGCGCCTTCTCCAGAAAGGCGAGGCGCTTGTCGCAGAGCGCTCCGGCGCTCTGGCCGGGCAGCAAGGTGTCGAGGCCGATCAGCCTGACATCGCCGAGATCGGCGCAAAACTGGATGAAGCCGTCGTCGAGCACGGCGTGCGGTCCGAGCTTCAGGCCGGCCGTCAGAGTCTCGCGGCGATCGTGATTGCCCGGCAGCAGCAGAACCGGCACCTCGACACGCTCCAGCAGGTTCGCCAGCAGTCCGTATTCCTCGGCGAGGCCGCAATCGGTGAGGTCGCCGGTGATAACCAGCGCATCCGGCTGCGGGCGCAGGGCTGCGACGACGTCGAGCGCGCGTTCGGTCAGGGCGTTGGTCTCGGAGACACGATAGGCCGGCTTGCCGAGCGGGCGGATGTGCAGGTCGGTGATGTGGGCGATCAGCATGGTCGTCTTGTCCGATGAGGAGGCGTCACGGCCGGGCTCTGATCGGCCATTTCGGGAGAGGAGCGAGCCGCATCCGGGCCTGGGTCCGGATGCGGCTCTGTTGTCGGTTCACTGCGTCGGCAGCTTCAGCGCGGTCTGCTCGACATAGGGCTTCATGATCTCGTCCGCGGTCTTCTGGGCCGAGACGAGCGCCTCCTTGGGCTGCTTCTTGCCGGAGAGCACGGCCTGGAGCTCGTCCTCGATCGCCTTGCGGACCGGAACCGTCTTGTAGGTCGCGAACCAGGGCTTGGCGTAGGCGAGCTGGCTGACGGCGATGCCGGCGTCAGGATTCTTGGCGATGAACTCCTTCATCTCCGGCAGCTCGTAGGCCGCCATGTTCGGGGCGAAGTAGCCGGTGGCGCGGCTCCACCAGCCGGACTTCTCCGGCGAGGTCATCCAGTTGATCAGGGTCCAGGCGGCCTTGCGGCGCTCGCCTTCGACGCCGGTCGGGATGACGAGCGAGGCGCCGCCGATCGGCACCTCGTTCTTCACGTTCTTCGGCACGAAGGCGACCTTGTAGGGGAACTTCGCGTTGGTGCGGATATGAGTCAGCGAGCCGGTCGAGAGCAGCATCATCGAGGCCTGGCCGGAGAGGAAGGCGGTCGAGACCGCGCCGCCCGCCTGGACGCCGGCCGGGTGGACCTTGTGCTTGGCGACGAGGTCCGACCAGAAGGTCAGGGCGCCGAGCATCGACGGGCTGTCATAGTAGACCTCGCCGCCGTAATCGACATTGAACCACTGGCCGCCATTCGACTGGGTCAGGGCCTGCAGGATCCAGCCGCCGTAATCGTAGTTCGAGGGCACCATGATGCCCCAGCGGGTGACGCGGTCGCCCTCGCGCTTGGTCAGCTTTTTGGCGGCGGCGGCGAGCTCCTCCCAATTCGTCGGCAGCTTCTCCGGATCGAGGCCGGCTTCCCTGAAGTGGTCGGCGTTGACATAGAGCAGCGGCGTCGAATTGTGGAAGGGCACGCCATAGACCGAGCGGTCAAGCACCGCGTTGCCGTGCAGGGCGCGGAAGAACTGGCCCATATAGGCGTCGTTGCTCTTGCCGTCGGCCTTGATCAGGTCGTCGAGCTTCTGGATCTCGCCCTCGATCTTGAGGTCGAGCAGGAAGTTGGCCGACATGATCACGGCCGCCGGCGGCTTGCCGGCCTTCATCGCGGCGCGGGTCTTGATCAGCGTCTCGTCATAGGAACCGGTGTAGACCGGCGTCGCCTTGATCGCAGGGTTCTTCTCGTTGAACTCCTTGATCAGCGCGGTCATGTCGCGGGCGAGCTGTCCGTCGACCGGGACGGGGAAAAACAGCTCGATCTCGGTCGGCGCCTGCGCGAAGGCGGGTGCGACCGCGAACGAAGCGGCAAGCGCCGCGCCGGCGAGGACCGATCTGCGGGTGGTGATGGTCATTGTCTGGACCCCTTACTTGATGCCTGACGAGACGAAGGAATTGACGAAGGCGCGCTGGAACAGCGCGAAGGCGATCAGCAACGGTGCGCTGACCATCAGGGTGCCGGCGGCGATGACGCCCCAGGCCTGCGCGCCCTCGGCACCGCGCGTGAACGAGGCGAGGCCGACGGTGAGAGGGCGCAGGTCCGGCGAATTGATCACCATCAGCGGCCAGAGGAACTCGTTCCAGTGGCTGGTGACCGAGACGATCGAGAAGGCGATCAGCGAGGGCTTCGCCAAAGGCAGGTAGATGAAGCCGATGCGCTGCCAGACGCTGGCGCCATCGATCAGCGCCGCATCCTCGAGCTCGCGCGGGATCGCCAGAAAGGCCTGGCGCATCAGGAAGGTGCCGAAGGCGGAGGCGAAATAGGGCGCCATCACGCCAAGCAGGCTGTCATAGAGGCCAAGCTTGGCGATCATCGCCAGATTGGGGACGATCAGCACGACCGGCGCCAGCATCAGCTGCAGCAGGAACAGGTAGAAGCACAGCGTCCGGCCGGGGAAGTCGATGCGGGCGAAGGCATAGCCCGCCAGCGTGATGGTGACGATCTGCACGGCCAGGATGCCGAAGCTGATGATCGCGGTGTTGAGGCCATAGCGCGGGAAATCGGCCGAGGCCCAGGCCTCGGCGAAGTTGCCGAGCGTCGGGAGGTAGGACGGCACCAGCGAGGCCATGCCCGAGCCGCCATAGGTGTGCGGGTTGAAGGCGGCGACCAGCATCCAGAGAAACGGCACCATCCAGAGCGCCGCGAGCAGCAAGGTCGCGGCGTAGCCGAGCCTGGGCGTGATCTCGCGGTTGGCGACGCCGGTCGAGGCCTCGATCATTGGTCGCGCTCCCCGAAGGAGCGCTCGATCGTGCGCAGCGAACTCGCGGAGATGACGAGCAGCAGCGCCAGCATGACGAGCGTGCCGGCGGCGGCGCGGCCTGCGTCGTAGCTCTCGACCGCCTGCTGGTAGACGTAGAACAGCAGCAGGTTGGTGGAGTCGGACGGGCCGCCCTTGGTCAGCACGAAGACGTGGTCGACCTGGGTCACGACGTTGAGCAGCCCGATCACCAGCACGAAGCCGATCGTCGGCTTGAGATAGGGCAGGGTGACGTAGCGCAGGCGCTGCCAGGGATTGGCGCCGTCGAGGATCGCCGCCTCATAGGCGTCGGCCGGAACCGCCTGAAGGCCGGCGAGAAAGAACAGCATGTAGTAGCCGGCGTTCTTCCAGATCGTCAGGCCCATGATCGACCAGAGCGCGATATCCGGGTCGCCCAGCCAGTTCGGCCCGGAGATCGCGAGCTTGGCGAGGTGGTAGTCGAGCAATCCGGCATTGGGCAGGAAGATGAACAGGAAGACCGAGGCGGCCGCGACGAGCGGGATCAGCACCGGCAGGAAGAAGAGCGAGCGGAACAGCGCGTTGACGCGGCTCGACCGGACCAGCGCCATGGCGAAGCCGAGCGCCAGCACGAGGCTCGGGATCACGGTGCCGATGGCGTAGAGCAGGTTGTTGGCGAGGGCCTTGCGGAAGGCGGCATCGGCGAAGAGCGCGGCGAAGTTTGCGAGGCCGACGAAGCCCTGCGGACCGCCGACCTTCTGCTGGTTGTGCAACGATTGCCAGAAGACCTGAGCGACCGGCCAGTAGGTGAACAGCGTCAGCAGGATCAGCGAGGGCGCCAGCAAGCCGAAGGCGAGCAGCGTCGACCGGCGCGGCCGCCAAGTCGTGAACCGCACAGCTTGAGGCCGTACCAAGCTATTCGCCAGAACCGTGTCTGCCATTGTTCCCGCCTTCGCGGCGGGTGATGGCGGTCCTGGACGACAGTCCGGTGAAATTTGAATGACGCTTCGGCGACGAGGGCGGTGAAATAGCGGGCGCCTGAACGCAGAACGGGCGGACCCTAGGGCCTGCCCGCTGAACTTGGTGTCGAGGCTGCGACGTCAGGCTGCGCGACGTCGGAGACCTTCCGCTCCGGCGGCCGGCACGAGCGCTCCCGTGGCCTTGAGCACGCCGCTCGCGCCCTGGAGCGCGCCGTCGCGGAGTTCCAGGCCGAGGAAGCGCTCGCGCTCGAACGGGCCCGGCATGGAAAGATCGGCCATCGGCTCGGCGGTGAAGCCGAACCGCTCGTAATAGGGCGCGTCGCCGACCAGCAGGATCGCGCCATGGCCGCGGCAGGCGGCGCGCCAGATCGCCTCGCGCATCATCGCCTTGCCGAGGCCTTCGCCCTGCAGTTCCGGCGAGACCGCGAGCGGGCCGAGCAGCAGCGCAGGCTTGCCGGCGGCCTCGACATGCCAGAGGCGCACGGTCGCGACGATCGCGCCATCGCGCTCGGCAGTCAGGGCCAGGCCTTCCGCCGGCAGGCGGCCTTCGCGCAGACGCTCGCTCGACTTGGTCGTGCGGCGCTCGCCGAGGCAGCGGTCGAGCAGGACCTCGCGGCCCGGGATATCGGTCTCGATCTCGTCGCGGATCGTGATCATGACGCACCTCCTACCGGAGCGCCCGCCATCGCGCGGACCTTCCCGGCGCCGCGCGAGCGCGGCCACAAACTAGGGATTGTGTGGAAGAGGGTCCGGCGGGAGCCACGCTCGCGCTCCATTCTTGGAGGCACGAACGCTCCGCCCGCTTTCACGGGCAGCCTGCCGATAGCTGGCAGGGCGCTTCGCCGGACCCGATGAGTGAGGGAGGGCGGCAAGCCCTCCCGTTTCGTCAGATGACGTACTGCTTCAGCGGCGGGAAGCCGTTGAAGGCGACGGCCGCATAGGTCGTCGTATAGGCGCCGGTGCCCTCGATCAGGACCTTGTCCCCGATCTCCAGGCTGAACGGCAGCATGTACGGGGTCTTCTCGTACATGACGTCGACCGAATCGCAGGTCGGGCCGGCGAGCACGCAGGGAACCGTGGCGTCGCCGTCCCGGATCGTTCGGATCGGGTAGCGGATCGCCTCGTCCATCGTCTCGGCGAGGCCGTTGAACTTGCCGATGTCGAGATAGACCCAGCGAACCTGATCGTCCTCGCTCTTCTTCGAGATCAGCACGACCTCGGCCTCGATCAGGCCGGCTTCGCCGACCATGCCGCGGCCCGGCTCGATGATGGTCTCCGGCAGACGGTTGCCGAAATGCTTCGACAGCGCCTGGAAGATCGCATCGCCATAGGCCGGGACGCCCGGGATCGGCTTCAGGTAGCGCGCCGGGAAGCCGCCGCCGAGGTTGACCATCGACAGCGACAGGCCGCGGGTGGCGCACTCCTTGAACACGGCCGAGGCCGAGGCGAGGGCCGAATCCCAGGCGTTCACGTTCGCCTGCTGCGAGCCGACATGGAACGAGATGCCATAGGCCTGCAGGCCGAGGCGATGACCATGCTCGAGCACGTCCGCGGCCATTTCGGGCACGCAGCCGAACTTGCGCGAAAGCGGCCAGTCGGCGCCGGCGCCGTCGCAGAGGATGCGGCAGAAGATACGCGCGCCTTCGGCCTTGGTGGCAGTGGCGGCACGGGCGACCTTCTCGACCTCGGCTTCGCAGTCGACGGCGAACAGGCGCACGCCGAGCTCCATGGCGCGGGCGACGTCGCGCTCCTTCTTGATGGTGTTGCCGAAGGAGATGCGGTCGGCCGTGGCGCCGGCCGAAAGCGCCAGCTCAATCTCGACGACCGAGGCGCAATCGAAGCAGGAACCGAGCTTGGCGAGGAGGCGCAGCACTTCCGGCGCCGGGTTCGCCTTGACCGCGTAGAAGACGCGGGTGTCCGGCAGCGCCCGGGAGAAGGCGACATAGTTCTCGCGCACGACTTCGAGGTCGATCACGACGCAGGGACCATCCTCGCGGCGGTCACGCAGAAATTCACGGATGCGCTCGGTCATGAGACGCTGCTCCTCTTCGACGCAAGCGGCGCCGATACGACGTGTAGCCGGTTGAAACGACCGCGACCCGAGGCGCTGTGGAGACGCCTTAGGACTGCGGACGAGACGTCCGGACCCGAAACACCGTCGATTGGGAGATTAACCCCGCACGCCCGGCAATGAAGGACAAGCCTCTTCGGTGTTGGCCTTTGGAGGACCAACGAGACCAAAAAAGCCCGCTCCGTCGTTGCTTTAAGCTACGTCCCCCGTGGAGATTCGGGGTTCGCCGGTTTCGCCTCCGGCTGCTGGTCGCTGTTCGGGAGCGGCCCTCTTGCGAGCGCCGGGAGCGTGATTTGAGGGGATATCCATCCCCCTCCATCCGTTTCCCATCCCTGGCGGCTGTCCGGCCTCTTGTCCGGATGCCCACCGACCAGCACGCGGCCACAGGCACGTGCGAATTGGGTGAGCTGCATATACGGGCGCGTGCCCCGCGCTTCAAGTTTTTTCTGACGGCCGGGACCGGATTTTTTACAGGACGGGGCGGCGCGACGGGGTGCCGCTCTCATTTCCTTTTGACGTTGGCTCGCGCAGGCCATGGCGGCGCCCTAGACCAGCCCCATTTCATCGCCTAAGTCGTTGGCGTAGTGCGCCTTCGCGCGCCTATATCCATGGGGCAAGCTTCGATCATGACTGTTACCGATCGCCGCCGGGTTCTGGCCGGGCTGAGCGCCGCATTGTGCGCCACCGCCGCGCCGCAGGCTTTGCTGGCGCAACAGCCGGAACAGGCGCCGCCGCAGCCGCGATTCGGCTTCGACGAGGTGGTGCGCCGGGCCCGCGAGATCGCGGCCGTGCCCTATGAAGCAGGGCCGGCATTGCCGGAGGCGCTGACGCGGCTCGATTTCGACGCCTGGCGCGAGATCCGCTTCCGGCCGGAGCGGGCGCTGCTCGCCCAGTCGAACTCCGGCTTCCGCATGCAGATGTTCCACCCCGGCTTCCTGTTCACCCGGCCGGTGACGGTGAATGTGATTCGCGACGGCGTACCGACACCGGTGCCCTATGCCGCCAATCTCTTCGACTACGGGCGAACCAAGTTCGACAAGCCCCTGCCGGTCAATCTCGGCTTCGCCGGCTTCCGGCTGCACTACCCGCTCAACGATCCGCGCGTCTTCGACGAGCTGATCTCCTTCATCGGCGCGAGCTATTTCCGCGTGCTAGGGCGCGGGCAACGCTATGGCCTCTCGGCGCGCGGCCTTTCGATCGGCGCAGGCGTGCCGGGCGGCGAGGAGTTTCCGATCTTCCGCGAGTTCTGGGTGGAGACGCCGGCAGCCGATGCCGACCGCATCACGGTCTATGCGCTGCTCGATTCGCCTTCCGTTGCCGGAGCCTATCGCTTCCATATCTATCCGGATGGCGACAGCGTGATCGATGTCGGCGCGGCGCTGTTCCCGCGCAAGCCGATCGAGAAGCTCGGCCTGGCGCCGCTGACCTCGATGTTCTTCACCGGCGAGAACGACCGGCGCTTCCACGATGATTTCCGCAGCGAGCTGCACGATTCGGACGGCCTCCTGATCCACTCCAGCACCGGCGAGTGGATCTGGCGCCCCCTGCGCAACGCCCGCGTCCCGGCCGCCTCCTCCTTCGTCGAGCGCAATGTCCGCGGCTTCGGCCTGATGCAGCGCGACCGGGTGTTCGAGCACTATCAGGACCTCGACCTCAACTATGAGCTCAGGCCGTCCTACTGGATCGAGCCGCAAGGCGACTGGGGCGAGGGCGTGGTCGAACTGATCGAACTGCCGACCACGGATGAAACCAACGACAACATCGTCGCGCTCTGGGCGCCGAAGCTGGCGCTGGAGCCAGGGCGCGAATTCCGCTTCGGCTACAAGCTCACCGCCATGCTGGACTCCAGCGATCTGCATCCGGGCGGACGGGCGATCAACACCTACCAGGCCAAGCCGAAGGCGCTCGGCTCGGGTGAGGCGGTGACCGAGAATACAAGGCGCTTCATCGTCGACTTCGCCGGCGGCGATCTCGGCTATTATCTGAAGCAGCCGGAAAAGGTCGAGATCGTGCCCTCGATCGCCTATGGCCGGATCAACCGCGCCTTCCTGGTGCCGAATCCAAAGACGGAGGGCTTCCGGGCCTTCATCGACATCGTGGTCGAGCCGGGCCAACTCGCCGAGATGCGCGCCTTCCTGAAGAGCGGCAGCAAGACCCTGACCGAGACCTGGAGCTTCCCCTGGCGGGCGCCCGACGCGAGCTGAGCCGGACCTTCGCGAAGGCTCTATCCAACCTCGCGGGTCATCCCGGGCGACCGGAGGGAGACCCGGGACCCATTCCTGAACCTCACCGATAGAGGCTCAGGCATGGATCCCGGATCGGCGCGGCTTCGCCGCTTGTCCGGGATGACCTGGAAGGTTGTCGAATCAGAATTTCGGCGCCGTAACCGTACGCGTCGGCTTGCGCCGCTTCTCGGGCGCTGCCGCGACCACCTCGATCTCGACCTTGAACTCCGGCAGGGTGAAGCCGGAGACGATCATCAGGGTCGAGGCCGGCGGCGGGGTGCCGACATGGGCGTCGCGCGAGTCCATATAGCCTTTCATATGGGCGCGGTCGGTGACGTAGGCGTTGATGCGGACGATGTCCTTCAGCGTCATCCCGGCTTCGCCGAGGATCGCGGCGATGTTGGAAAAGCAGAGATCGGCCTGCTCCCTGGCGCCTTCCGGAATCGTCCCGTCGGTGGCGATGCCGAGCTGGCCGGAGCAGAAGGCGAGCCGCTGGCCTGCAGGCAGTTCGACGCCGTGGCTGTAGCGGGCGAAGGGCGCGCGGATCGAGGAGGGAGTGAGCGGCTTCATCTGATAGTCCGGATGACGGGGGCACCGTTCTGCCACGCCATATGCGCGCTGCAAAACCATGTTGAGACTTGACCGATGCGCGTTTTGCAGCCTTGAACCGCGCGCACGCCAAATATTTCATGCCGCGTTCAGGCGGCATGGGCACAATGCCGCGGACGGGCGACTGGTCGAGATGGTGGGAATGAGCTTGAGGACTTCTGCGCTGCTGCGGGCCGCGAGCCTGCTGCCTCTCGTGCTGCTGACCGCCTGCGCGGGCTCGCAGCGTTTTGGTGGATATGGCTCGGGTTCGGGCCAGGCCGTGGCGCGCGCGCCTGTTTATAGCGAACCGATCCAGTCGGCACCGCCGATCCAGTCGGCGCCGATCACCTCCGAGCCTTTGCCGCCGCCGGGTGGCTACCCGAGCGCGCCGCCGCAGGCGGGCGGTTATCCGCCCGGTGGCCCTGCGCCGGGCGCCGGCGGCATGCCGCCCCAGAACGATCCGTTCTTCGACCCGCAGGCAGCGCAGCCGGGGCAGCAGCCGCCGGTGCAGCAGCAGCGCCCGGTCGAGCCGGCGCCACCTCAGGTCGCCAACGCCAATCCGGGCGCGGCTCCGGGTGGAAGCCCGACACGCGGCGGGGCGGTCTCGAGCCGCGATGGCGTCATCGGCAACTGGACGGCGCAGGAGGCGACCGGCGGCTCCTGCCGGGTGCAGCTTTCGAGTTCGCCTTCGCTCGATCTCTACCGCGCCAACGCCACGGGCTGCAGCAATCGCGACCTGCAACAGGTCAATGCCTGGGATTACCGCGACGGCGAGGTCTATCTCTACCAGAGGGGTGGTTCGGTCGTGGCGCGCCTGCGCGTCGGCAGCGGCGGTGCGATGAACGGCGCGATCACCAAATCGGGCGCCGGGCTCTCGATGAATCGATAAGCACGGCGCCCGTCGTCATTGCGAGGTGTCCCCAACGCGTCATGCTCGCCCTTGTGGCGAGCATCCACGTCTTGAACACCGCACGCGATCAATGAAGACGTGGATGGTCGGGACGAGCCCGACCATGACGGCGAGGGTGCCTCTTGCTAATGCTCAGTGCCGAGAGGCGCTCCGGCCGAACAGGGCGGAAGGCCAGAAACTGCGCTGCAGCGAGAGCGACAGGGTCGCAAAGCTGCGGGCATTGTCCATCGCTTCGTCGAGCAGGGTGAACGGCGTCGGTGCGCCGGTGGCGATCCGGCCCTCGACATCGGCGTAGCCGCCGACCATCTCGGCCTCGAACTTGCGCGCGAGATTCCGCATCGCCGCGTTCTCGGGCAGGCAGGTCATGTAGAGCGTGCGGATGTTGCGGTTGCGTGCTGCCGTTATCAGGCGGCCGAACAGCTCCCCGCCGATGCCGCGCCGGCGCCAGTCGCGCTCGACGCTGAAGGCGGCTTCGCCCGTCTGGACGATGATCTCCTCCAGCCCGCGCAATTCGGCGGCGCCGCGGACCTCGCCGGCCTCGACATAGGCGTAGACGAGCCCACCGACGCCGAAGGTGGTTTCGGCGTAAGCGCGGAGAAAATCATCGTTGACCGCCGTCCCGAAACGCTCGCGCCGTGTGCCGGCGTCGAGGCGAAGGAGATGGGCGGTGAAGAGGTCGCGCTCGGCAGGCCAGAGACGCCTGACCTCGCCATGCCTGGCCTTTGCGCCAGACTTGATCGAACGATTCAATTGCAGCTCCTGTGAAAGCGCGGATGGCGCTGCCCAGAGGAGGCGTGTCTTCCCTAACTCGAAGAGCAAGATGCGCTCCCGATCTGGGAATGCAAGAGGCGCAATTGCGGCAATTTACGGCTAAATGCCTGTAAGATTGGCCGGAATGGTTAAGGCTGCGCGGGAGCCCGTCCGATCGGCTTGCTTTGCAAGCTGATCGGTAAACGGTCTCCCGTCCAAAGTGAGAGACGGATTCACCGATCAGGTTGGGCCAACCTGGTCGGATCCGGCTCTATCGCCACATCGTGGCAATCGAAGCTGCGAGCATCAGGGCGAGAGCAATGTTGAGGGCTCGCCATTGCCAGGCTTGCGTCAGCAACCGCGCAAGAAGCAGTCCGGCGACGCACCAGAGCATCAGTGACAGCAGCGCCAGAACACCAAAGACAGTGCCGAGCAGGGCGGCGAGTTCTCCTGCACCGCGGGCGATCTCGCCGAAGGAGGCAGCAGCGCCGAGCGTCATCGCCCAGCCCTTGGGGTTCTGCAGCTGAATCCAGAGCGCGCCAAGGAAGCTGGTCGGCCTGGCGATGCTCCTGTCGAGATGCGGCGGGCCGCTGCGGCCGACCCTGACCGCGAGCCAGAGCAGATAGGCGGAGCCGGCGAGTTTCATCGCGAGTTCGAGGGACGGCATTGCCAGCAGCAGGCCGGCGAGCCCGGCCGCTGCGGCCACCGCCATTCCGGCCAGCCCAATGGCCACTCCGATCATGAAGGGCAGGGAGCGGCGAAAGCCGAAATGGGCGCCTGACGCTGTGGCGAGGGTGGTGGTGGCGCCCGGTGTCACAGTCGAAATGGCGGCGAAGGCGATGAGCGGCAGGATCGATTCCGGCGACATGGGGCGACTCCAAATGGAGCCGAGGGAATAGGTTTCATGGTCGGATCATGAAAACGAATGTTGAAGCGATTCAGCATTACGATTCATAATGGGAGGCATGCGCAATCTCGACCTCGAACTGATCCGGGCCTTCGTCGCCGTCGCCGACCATGGCAGCATGACGATCGCCGGTAACGCGTTGCATCTGACGCAGAGCGCCGTCAGTCAGCAGATCATGCGGCTCGAGCGGCGGCTCGGACAGGCCTTGTTCCACCGCGAGCGGCGCGGGCTGAAGTTGACGGCCTCGGGCGACCGCCTGCTCGCGAAGGCGCGCCGGCTGATCGGTCTCAATGACGAGATCTGGGCCGAAATGACGACGGGCTGCGCCGGCACGGTCAGGCTCGGCGTGCCCTATGATCTCGTCGGCACCGCGCTCGCGCCGATCCTGAAAGGCTTTGCCGAAGCGAGCCCGCTGGTCGAGATCTCGCTGGTCTGCGCCTCCTCGCCGCAATTGCTGGAGGCGCTCGGCAAGGGCGAGGTCGATCTTGCTCTGGTCGAGGAGCCGCTTGCGGCCGCAGGCGGCGAATGCCTCGGCATCGAACGGCTGGTCTGGGTCGGCGCCAGGGCCGGCACGGCCCATCTGAAGCGGCCCTTGCCGCTCTCGCTGGTTGCCGACAGCTGCGCCTTCCGTCCGGCGGTGACGACGGCACTCGATGGCCAGGGGAAGGCCTGGCGCAGCGTCTTCGAGAACGGCAATATCGATGCGACCACGGCGACGGTCCGGACCGACCTTGCCGTTACCGCCTGGCTCGCCTGCACGGTCCCGCCCGATCTCGATATTCTCGGCTCACCGGAGGGGTTGCCCGAGCTGCCGCCCTTCGCGATCACGCTGCATCTGTCGCGCTCGCAGCCCTCGGAAGCGGCGCGCGAGCTTGCCCGCCATCTGCGCGCCGGCTGGCAGCGCCCGCGGCAGGCCGCATAGCCCGCAGGCCTCACCGAGGGTTGCGAGGCGCGCCGCCCTGCCGTAACCCGGAAGTTGACGTCCCTTCTTGCTATCCCGCCTCCAGGCCATGTCCGCCACGCTTTCCGAACGTTATGACGCCCTGGTCGCTTCGGGCGCGATCGAGCGCGATCCGGCGCAGGTCGCTGTCGTCAGGCGGCTGCAGGCGCTGTCCGAAACTCTCGGCAGCCGCAAGCTGGCGAAGAAGAGCAGCGCGCTCGGCTGGCTGTTCGGCCGCAAGCAGCCGTCTGCGGACGCAGTCAAAGGGCTCTACATCTGGGGCTCGGTCGGCCGCGGCAAGACCATGCTGATGGACCTGTTCTACGAGACGGTCCCGGTCGCGGCGCGGCGGCGCGTGCATTTCCACGCCTTCATGGCCGATGTGCATGAGCGCATCCACGCCTACCGTCAGGCACTCAAGGCAGGGACGGTCAAGGAACCGGACCCGATCGGGCCGGTTGCGGCGGAACTGGCTGAAGAAGCGAGCCTGCTCTGCTTCGACGAGTTCACCGTCACCGACATCGCCGACGCGATGATCCTCGGGCGGCTGTTCACCAAGCTGTTCGCCGACGGCGTCATCGTGGTCGCGACCTCGAATGTCGAGCCGTCGCGGCTCTATGAGGGCGGGCTCAACCGCGCGCTCTTCCTGCCCTTCATTGAATTGCTCGCCAGCAAGGTCGACGTGATCAAGCTGGAGGCGCGTACCGATTTCCGGCTGGAGAAGCTCGGTGGCGCGCCAACCTATCACGTCCCTGCCGACGACAAGGCCAAGGCCGCGCTCGACAAGGCCTTCAGCCAGCTCACCGGCGTGGCGCAGGGCGCGCCCACGACGATCGCGATCAAGGGTCATGAGCTCAAGCTGCCGCAGGCGGCGGGCGGCGTGGCGCGAGCGAGCTTCAAGGACCTCTGCGCCCAGGCCTATGGCGCCTCCGACTATCTCGCGCTCGCCCAGCACTTTCATACGCTGATCCTCGACGACATCCCGATCATGGACATCGAGCGGCGCAACGAGGCCAAGCGCTTCATCATCCTGATCGACACGCTCTATGAGAGTCATGTGAAGCTCGTCGCCTCGGCGGCGGCGGAGCCGACCGGCCTCTATGTCGCGCAGAACGGGCGCGAGGCCTTCGAGTTCGATCGGACGGTGTCGCGCCTGATCGAGATGCGCTCGGAGGAATATCTCGCTCTGCCGCATGGCCAAGCCGACTCGGCGGCGAGCGGCGACGCGACCGGGCTGGTGGAGACCTGAGCGTGGCGACGCCGCGCGAGCCGAGTGAGATGCGCATTCTCTCGGTCGCCGGCGAGCATCTGCGCCGGCACGGCCTGCGCCGCTTCACCGTGGTCGCGGTGGCGGAAGAGGCGGGCATGACCCATGCCAATGTCTATCGCTACTTTCCCTCGCGCACGGCGCTGATCGATGCGGTGGTCGATGTCTGGCTGAAGGCGGCCGAGCGTTCGCTCGCCGACATCGCCGACGGGCCGGATCCGGCTGAGGACAAGCTCGAGCGCTTGATCCTGGCGCTCGCAAAGGCGAACCGCACCCTGCTGCACGAGGAGCCGCATCTGTTCGCGGCGCTGTCGCAGGCCGTGGCAAAGCGCCATGCGATCAGCCGACGCAACCGAACCCGGGTACGTGCCTTGTTCGAGCGCGTCATCGACGACGGCATCGCCACAGGGGCCTTCGAGCCGCGCGACCGCGACCGCGCTATCGCCTTCGTGATCGACGCTACACACCGTTTCATCCATCCTGCCTCGCTGGAACTGGAGGCGGATGTCCCGCAGGCCTCGGTCGATGCCAGGCTCGCGACCCTGATCAGGGTGGCGCTGCGCACGCTCGCGACCGGCGTCATCTGAAAAAATGACAGTTTCTGTAATATGTAACTGCCTGTTTTCGAGGCAGGTTGACGGGGCATTTTCGTCAGGTAGCTTTTAACAGCTTGGTTTTGCTGGGTATTCCGTGATCGGAGGGCCGAAAGCGCCGCTTGGGGACGTTCCAATGTCCAATTTTCGACAGGGTTGAGCCCGAGAGCGGCTTGGGTCAAAGAACCCACGGCTTTTCGGCTGCAACAGCTCTCGCATCCAACAACAAGGATTCGGCAATGGCCCGCAAGAAGATCGCCCTCATCGGCGCCGGACAGATCGGCGGCACGCTCGCGCACCTCGCGGGCCTCAAGGAGCTGGGCGACGTCGTCCTGTTCGATATCGCCGAGGGTATTCCCCAGGGCAAAGGCCTTGATATCGCCGAGTCCGCCCCGGTCGACGGCTTCGACGCCGGCTACAAGGGCACGCAGTCCTATGAGGACATCAAGGGCGCCGACGTGATCATCGTCACCGCCGGCGTGCCGCGCAAGCCCGGCATGAGCCGCGACGACCTGATCGGCATCAACCTCAAGGTGATGAAGTCGGTCGGCGAAGGCATCAAGCAGTATGCTCCCAAGGCCTTCGTGATCTGCATCACCAACCCACTCGATGCGATGGTCTGGGCCCTGCAGAAGTTCTCGGGCCTCAAGCCCAACATGATCTGCGGCATGGCCGGCGTGCTCGACTCGGCCCGCTTCCGCCACTTCCTCGCCGACGAGTTCAAGGTCTCGGTCAAGGACGTCTCGGCCTTCGTGCTCGGCGGCCATGGCGACGACATGGTGCCGCTGGTCCGTTACTCGGGCGTCGCCGGCATCCCGCTGCCCGACCTCGTCAAGATGAAGTGGACGACGCAGGAGCGCATTGACGCGATCGTCGACCGGACCCGCAAGGGCGGCGGCGAGATCGTCAACCTGCTCAAGACCGGCTCGGCCTTCTACGCTCCGGCCGCCTCGGCGATCGCCATGGCCGAGAGCTATCTCAAGGACCAGAAGCGCGTCCTGCCGGCGGCCGCCGCGCTCAAGGGCCAGTACGGCGTCAAGGACATGTTCCTCGGCGTGCCGGTGGTGATCGGCGCCAAGGGTGTCGAGCGGGTCGTCAAGATCCGCCTCAACGGCGCCGAGAAGGAGATGCTGGCCAAGTCGGTCGCCTCGGTCCAGGGTCTTATCGACGCCTGCAAGAGCATCGACGCGTCATTGGCGTGAGACAGACGGATGGCGTGATGGCCGGCGGCAACGTCTTCGGCCATCACGCCGTCGCCTCTCCCTTTACCGGCACAGGACATCAGGCATGAACATCCACGAATATCAGGGCAAGGCGGTTCTCAAGGAGTACGGCGCGCCCGTCTCCGCCGGCTTCCCGGCGCTATCGGTGGCGGAGGCCGTCGAGGCCGCGAAGAAGCTGCCCGGACCGCTCTATGTGGTGAAGAGCCAGATTCATGCCGGCGGGCGCGGCAAGGGCAAGTTCAAGGAACTGCCAGCCGACGCCAAGGGCGGCGTGCGGCTCGCCAAGTCGATCGAAGAGGTCGAGAGCCACGCCAAGGAGATGCTCGGCAACACGCTGGTGACGGCGCAGACCGGCCCGGCCGGCAAGCAGGTCAACCGCCTCTATATCGAGGATGGCTCGGACATCTCGAAGGAATTCTACCTCTCGGCGCTGGTCGATCGCGAGACCTCGCGCGTCGCCTTCGTGGTCTCGACCGAGGGTGGCATGGACATCGAGAAGGTGGCCCATGACACGCCCGAGAAGATCCTGACCTTCTCGGTCGATCCGGCCACCGGCATCATGCCGCATCACGGCCGCACCGTCGCCAAGGCGCTCGAGCTCTCCGGCGACCAGGCCAAGCAGGCGGCGAGCGTGCTCGGCCAGATCTATGCCGCCTTCGTCGGCAAGGACATGGCGATGCTCGAGATCAACCCGCTGATCGTGACGACGCAGGGCCAGGTCAAGTGCCTCGACGCCAAGGTCTCGTTCGACTCGAATTCGCTCTACCGCCATCCCGAGCTGATGGAGCTGCGTGACGAGACCGAGGAGGACGCCAAGGAGATCGAAGCGTCCAAGTATGATCTTGCCTATATCGCGCTCGACGGCACGATCGGCTGCATGGTCAACGGCGCCGGCCTCGCCATGGCGACGCTCGACATCATCCAGCTCTACGGGGAAAGCCCGGCGAACTTCCTCGATGTCGGCGGCGGCGCCTCCGAGGAGAAGGTCACCGCGGCCTTCAAGATCATCACCGCCGATCCGAAGGTGAAGGGCATCCTGGTCAACATCTTCGGCGGCATCATGAAGTGCGACGTCATCGCCCGCGGCGTGATCGCAGCGGTGAAGACGGTCGGGCTCGAAGTGCCGCTGGTGGTGCGCCTCGAAGGCACCAACGTGGCGGAAGGCAAGCAGATCATCCGCGACTCCGGTCTCAACGTCATCCCGGCAGATGACCTCGACGACGCCGCGCAGAAGATCGTCGCTGCGATCAAGAAGGCTTGAGGTAAACCAATGTCCATCCTGATCGACAAGACCACCAAGGTCATCTGCCAGGGCTTCACCGGCAAGAACGGCACCTTCCACTCCGAGCAGGCGATCGCCTATGGCACGCAGATGGTCGGCGGTACCTCGCCGGGTAAGGGCGGCAGCCTGCATCTCGGCCTGCCCGTCTTCGACACCGTCGCCGAGGCGCGCGAGAAGACTGGGGCTACCGCCTCGGTCGTCTACGTTCCGCCGCCGGGTGCGGCCGACGCGATCTGCGAAGCGATCGACGCCGAGATCCCGCTGGTGATCTGCATCACCGAGGGCATCCCGGTGCTCGACATGGTCCGCGTCAAGCGTTCGCTCTCGGGCTCGAAGACCCGCCTGATCGGGCCGAACTGCCCGGGCGTCGTCACCGCCGGCGAGAGCAAGATCGGCATCATGCCGGCCAATATCTTCAAGCCCGGTTCGGTCGGCATCGTCTCGCGCTCCGGCACGCTGACCTATGAGGCGGTGTTCCAGACCACGAACGAGGGCCTCGGCCAGACCACGGCCGTCGGCATCGGCGGCGACCCGGTCAAGGGCACCGAGTTTATCGACATGCTCGAAATGTTCCTCGCCGACGATAAGACCACGTCGATCGTGATGATCGGCGAGATCGGCGGCTCGGCCGAGGAAGAGGCGGCGCAGTTCATCAAGGACGAGGCCAAGCGCGGGCGCAAGAAGCCGATGGTCGGCTTCATCGCCGGCCGCACGGCTCCTCCCGGCCGCCGCATGGGCCATGCCGGCGCGATCATCTCCGGCGGCAAGGGCGGCGCGGAAGACAAGATCGCGGCGATGGAAGCGGCCGGTATCCGGGTCTCGCCGTCGCCGGCGCGCCTTGGAAAGACCTTGGTCGAAGTATTGAAGGGCTGAGAGACGGGCTGCGTCATGGTCGGCCTTGAGCCGACCATCTCATGACCAGCCAGGCTCGACAAAAAGATGCTCGGGCCTTGCCCGAGCATGACGGCAAGACGAAGCGGCAGGTTAGGCAGAAGGCAGGACGACCATGGCTCGCCAGGACATCAACGAGGCTCTCGCGCAGACGGGTTTCCTCTATGGCGGCAACGCGGCCTATATCGAGGACCTCTACGCCCGCTATCAGGCTGACCCCAAGTCGGTCGATCCGGAGTGGCAGGGCTTCTTCTCCGCGCTGAACGACGACAAGCAGGTCGTCGTCGACAACGCCAAGGGCGCGTCCTGGAAGAGGCCGAACTGGCCGATCCCGGCCGGTGGCGAGCTGGTCTCGGCGCTCGACGGCAACTGGGCCGCGGTCGAGAAGGCTGTCGGCGAGAAGCTCGGCGCCAAGGCCAAGGCTGCCGGCGCGACGCTGTCCGCTGCCGATGTCCAGCAGGCGACCCGCGACTCGGTTCGCGCGATCATGCTGATCCGCGCTTACCGCATGCGCGGCCACCTCCATGCCCAGCTCGACCCGCTGGGAATCGAGAGCCAGAAGGATCCGGAGGAGCTGTCCCCGGCGGCCTTCGGCTTCACCGAGGCCGATCTCGACCGCAAGATCTTCATCGACAATGTGCTCGGCCTGGAGTTCGCCACCATCCGCGAGATGACGGCGATCCTGCAGCGGACCTATTGCGGCACGGTCGGCATCGAGTTCATGCACATCTCCGACCCTGAGCAGAAGGCCTGGCTGCAGGAGCGGATCGAGGGGCCGGACAAGGAGATCGCCTTCACCCGCGAGGGCAAGAAGGCGATCCTGAACAAGCTGGTCGAGACCGAGGGCTTCGAGAAGTTCCTCGACCTCAAGTTCACCGGTACCAAGCGCTTCGGCCTGGATGGCGGTGAGTCGCTGGTTCCGGCGCTGGAGCAGATCATCAAGCGCGGCGGCGCGCTGGGCGTGCGCGACATCGTCTTCGGCATGGCCCATCGCGGCCGCCTCAACGTGCTGACCCAGGTGCTGGGCAAGCCGCATCGCGCCCTGTTCCACGAATTCAAGGGCGGCTCCTTCGCCCCTGACGACGTCGAGGGCTCGGGCGACGTCAAGTACCATCTCGGCGCCTCCAGCGATCGCGAGTTCGACGGCAACAACGTCCACGTCTCGCTGACCGCCAATCCCTCGCATCTCGAGATCGTCGACCCCGTGGTGCTCGGCAAGGTCCGCGCCAAGCAGGACCAGTTCGGCGATATCGTCGAGCGCTCCAAGGTGCTGCCGCTGCTGATCCACGGCGATGCCGCCTTCGCCGGCCAGGGCGTCGTGGCCGAATGCCTCGGCCTGTCCGGGCTGAAGGGCCACCGCACCGGCGGCTCGCTGCACTTCATCATCAACAACCAGATCGGCTTCACCACCTATCCGCGCTATTCGCGCTCCTCGCCCTATCCGTCCGATGTGGCGAAGATGGTCGAGGCACCGGTCTTCCATGTGAACGGCGATGATCCGGAAGCGGTCGTCTTCGCCGCCAAGATCGCGATCGAGTTCCGGCAGAAGTTCCACAAGCCGGTCGTGATCGACATGTTCTGCTATCGCCGCTTCGGCCATAACGAAGGCGACGAGCCGGGCTTCACCCAGCCGCTGATGTACCGCAAGATCCGCGGCCACAAGTCGACGCTGGAGCTCTACAGCACCAAGCTCGAAGCCGAGGGCGTGATCCAGCCGGGCGAGCTCGACCAGATGCGCGCCGCCTGGAAGGAGAAGCTCGAGGTCGAGTTCGACGCCGGCCAGGCCTTCAAGCCGAACAAGGCCGACTGGCTCGACGGTCGCTGGGCCGGCATGAAGGCCATCCGCGCCGACGAGGACGATCCGCGTCGCGGCGCGACCGGCGTGCCCGAAGCCGTGCTGAAAGAGATCACGCAGAAGATCACCGAGGTCCCGGAAGGCTTCAACCTCCACAAGACGATCCAGCGCTTCCTCGACAACCGCCGCAAGGCGGTCGAGAGCGGGCAGGGCATCGACTGGGCGACGGCGGAATCGCTCGCCTTCGGCTCGCTGTTGCTCGACGGCAATCCGGTGCGCCTCTCCGGCCAGGATTGCGAGCGCGGCACCTTCTCGCAGCGCCATTCGGTGCTGATCGACCAGGAAACCGAAGCCCGTCACACCTCGCTGAACCATATCCGCGAGGGCCAGTCCCGCTACGAGGTCATCAACTCGATGCTCTCGGAAGAGGCGGTGCTCGGCTTCGAATACGGCTACACCCTGTCGGAGCCGAACGCGCTGACCTGCTGGGAGGCGCAGTTCGGTGACTTCGCCAATGGCGCGCAGGTGGTGTTCGACCAGTTCATCTCCTCGGGCGAGCGCAAGTGGCTGCGCATGTCGGGCCTCGTCTGCCTGCTGCCGCACGGCTATGAAGGCCAGGGTCCGGAGCACTCCTCGGCCCGTCTCGAGCGCTTCCTGCAAATGTGCGCCGAGGACAACATGCAGGTGGCGAACTGCTCGACGCCGGCGAGCTATTTCCACATCCTGCGCCGCCAGCTGAAGCGCGACTTCCGCAAGCCGCTGATCCTGATGACGCCGAAGTCGCTGCTGCGCCACAAGCGCTGCGTCTCCGACCTCAGCGAGCTGGCCGAGGGCTCGACCTTCCACCGCGTGCTGCACGACGATGCCGAGCGCGGCAAGTCGACCACCAAGCTGGTCAAGGATTCGAAGATCCGCCGCGTCGTGCTCTGCTCGGGCAAGGTCTATTTCGACCTGCTGGAAGAGCGCGAGAAGCGTGGGCTGGACGATGTCTACCTGATGCGCGTCGAGCAGCTTTATCCGTTCCCGCTGAAGTCGCTGGCGCAGGAGCTGGCGCGCTTCAAGGGCGCCGACGTCGTCTGGTGCCAGGAGGAGCCGAAGAACCAGGGCGCCTGGACCTTCGTCGAGCCCTATCTGGAATGGGTGCTGGGCCATGCCGGCTCGAAGTCGAAGCGGCCGCGCTATGTCGGCCGCCCGGCCTCGGCCGCGACTGCGACCGGCCTGATGTCGAAGCACGTCGCCCAGCTCAACGCCTTCCTGGACGAGACCTTCGCGGTCTGATCCGGATTCATCCAGCGGAGCATGATCTTTTCCGAAAACCGGTTTCCACTTTTCGGGATCATGCTCAGACAAAAGACACGAGAAGAGGCCTGACATGGCGACCGAAATCCGCGTTCCGACCCTCGGCGAATCCGTCTCCGAGGCCACTATCGGCAAGTGGTTCAAGAAGCCCGGCGACGCGGTGAAGGCGGACGAGCCTTTGGTCGAGCTCGAGACCGACAAGGTGACGCTGGAGGTCAACGCTCCGGCCGCCGGCGTGCTCGGCGAGATCGTCGCCAAGGAAGGCGAAACGGTCGGCGTCAGCGCGCTGCTCGGCACGATCGCGGCCGGCGACGGCAAGGCGGCGGCCGCTCCGGCCAAGTCTGCCGCCGAAGCGCCCAAGCCGGCTGCTCCGGCTCCGGCTGCGGCCGCCACCGCGCCTGCGACCAAGGCGGCCGATTCCGGCCCGGCCGTTTCGCGCCTCGCCGCCGAGAGCGGCGTCGACCCCTCAAAGGTCGCTGCTTCCGGCAAGGATGGCCGCGTCACCAAGGGCGACATGCTGGCGGCGATCGCGGCCGGCCCGGCCGTCGCTGCAGCCGCGCCGGCCGCCCCGATCCAGGTGCGGGCGCCGTCGGCTCCGGACGATGCCTCGCGCGAAGAGCGGGTCAAGATGACCAAGCTGCGCCAGACCATCGCGCGCCGCCTCAAGGAAGCGCAGACCAACGCCGCGATGCTGACCACCTTCAACGAGGTGGACATGACCAACGTCATGGCGCTGCGCAACCAGTACAAGGACGTCTTCGAGAAGAAGCATGGCGTGAAGCTCGGCTTCATGGGCTTCTTCGTGAAGGCCTGCGTGCAGGCTCTGAAGGAAATCCCCTCGGTCAACGCCGAGATCGACGGCACCGACATCGTCTACAAGAACTACTACCATGTCGCGGTCGCCGTCGGCACCGACAAGGGCCTGGTCGTGCCTGTGGTGCGCGATGCCGACCAGCTCTCGATCGCCGGTGTCGAGAAGGAGATCGGCGCCCTCGGCAAGAAGGCCCGAGACGGCTCGCTCAAGATCGAGGACATGCAGGGCGGCACCTTCACCATCTCGAATGGTGGCGTCTATGGCTCGCTGATGTCGACGCCGATCCTCAATGCGCCGCAGTCGGCGATCCTCGGCATGCACAAGATCCAGGAGCGCCCGATGGTGGTCGGCGGCCAGATCGTGATCCGGCCGATGATGTATCTGGCGGTCTCCTATGACCACCGCATCATCGACGGCAAGGAAGCCGTGACCTTCCTTGTCCGCATCAAGGAAGGCCTGGAAGACCCAGCGCGCCTCGTCCTCGACCTCTGAGACCTCGCTGAGATGGCGATACCGGCAAAACTGGTCCCGGTCGGCCTGGTCATTGCCGGCATCGTCAACCTGCTGCCGACGACCGGCGTAGCTGGGGTTGGCTGGCTGCGCTCGCTCTACGGTTTCGAGATCGCCAATCCTGATCTCGAAATCCTGCTGCGGCACCGTGCCGTGCTGTTCGGTCTTGTGGGCGTATTGTTGCTGGCGGCTGCCATTCGTCCCGGGCTGCGTGATGTGGCTGTACTCGTCGCGGGCGCGAGCATGGCGAGCTTCATCGTCATCGCGCTGCTCGTCGGTGGTTATGGCCCCGCAATCAGCAAGGTCGTGATCGCCGACGTCATCGGGCTCATAGCGCTCGTGCCGACCATAGTCGCGCGGTTGGCACCATCGCACCGATAGGAAGGGGGACGGAGCATGGCGTTCGGACCCAATCCCCCACCGATCCAGGCGCATATCTGCGTCAAGGGCGGCGAAGTGGCGATCGCCTTCTACGAGAAAGCCTTCGGCGCACAGTGCACCTTCAAGGCGATGGCCGAGGACGGCGAGCGCGTCATGCATGCCAACCTCGCGCTCTTCGGCAGCGAGGTGATGCTGCACGATGAATTCCCGGAGTTCGGCGGCGATGTCATGGCGCCGAACTCGCGTGGCGGCGCCAGCATGGCGATCAGCATCAACCTGCCGCAGCCAGCCGATGTCGATGCCGCCATCGCCAGGGCCGCTTCTGCTGGTGCCGATGTCGTCATGCCGGCGAGCGATGTGTTCTGGGGCGCCCGCTATGGCCGCCTGCGCGATCCTTTCGGCCATGTCTGGGCCTTCAACGCGCCATTGGCGCAACCCCAATCGTAAAGTCTGAACGGAAGAGAGACCATGTCCTACGATCTCGTCGTCATCGGAACCGGCCCCGGCGGCTATGTTTGTGCCATCCGCGCTGCCCAGCTCGGCCTCAAGGTCGCGGTGGTCGAGAAGCGCAAGACCCATGGCGGCACCTGCCTCAACGTCGGCTGCATCCCCTCCAAGGCGCTGCTGCATGCTTCCGAGATGTTCGAGGAGGCCAGCCATACTTTCCCGAGTCTCGGCATCAGCGTCGGGAAGCCGAAGCTCGATCTGAAGCAGATGCTGGTCCACAAGCAGGAGACCATCGATGCCAACGTCAACGGCGTCGCCTTCCTGCTGAAGAAGAACAAGATCGACCCGTTCCACGGCACGGCCTCGATCCCGGCGGCCAGCAAGGTCGTCGTCACCGCCGAGGACGGCAAGACGCAGGAGCTGGAAACCAAGAACATCGTCATCGCCACCGGCTCGGAATCGGCGGCGCTGCCGGGCGTTTCGATCGACGAGAAGACGGTGGTGACCTCGACCGGCGCGCTCGAGCTGACCGCCGTGCCAAAGGAGCTGCTGGTTGTCGGCGCCGGCGTGATCGGCCTGGAGATCGGCTCGGTCTGGGCCCGGCTCGGCGCCAAGGTGACCGTCGTCGAATATCTCGACCGCATCCTGCCCGGCATGGATGACGAGATCGCCAAGCAGTTCCAGCGCATCCTGCAGAAGCAGGGCTTCGCCTTCCATCTCGGCTCGAAGGTCACCAAGGTCGAGACCGCCAAGAAGGGCGGCGCCACCGTCACGGTCGAGCCGGCTGCCGGCGGCGAGGCCAAGACGCTCAACGCCGACATCGTCCTGGTCGCGATCGGCCGGCGCCCGAACACGGACGGCCTGACCCTCGACAAGGCGGGCGTCGCGACCGAGCGCGGCCGCGTCATCATCGACGACCACTTCAAGACCAATGTCGATGGCATCTACGCGATCGGCGACGTGGTGCGCGGGCCGATGCTGGCGCACAAGGCCGAGGATGAGGGCGTCGCCGTCGCCGAAATCCTTGCCGGCAAGCACGGCCATGTGAACTACGACGCTATTCCTGGCATCGTCTACACCGCCCCCGAGGTCGCGGCGATCGGCAAGATCGAGGAGGAGCTGAAGGCCGCGGGCGTCGCCTACAAGGTCGGCAAGTTCCCGTTCACGGCCAATGGCCGGGCGCGGGCGATGCGGCACACCGACGGCTTCGTCAAATTCCTTGCCGACGCTACGACCGACCGTGTGCTCGGCTGCCACATCATCGGCCCGCATGCCGGCGACCTGATCGCCGAGGTGACGGTGCTGATGGAGTTCGGCGGCTCGGCTGAGGACCTCGCCCGCACCTGCCACGCCCATCCGACGCTGGCCGAGGCGGTCAAGGAAGCGGCGCTCGCCGTCGACAAGCGCCCGATCCACATGTGATCGAGGGTATGCATGCCATTCTCGGGCGGTGCACAGCGCCGACCCGGGACTCTCGTGCAGAATAGGGCGCCTTCTCGTCCTGAGATGGTCGGGTCAAGCCCGACCATGACGGAGCTTACGAATTCCGCTGAGCGCCATAAGCGGTCAGTGTGGCGCACCGGCCTTTTTGCAGACGAGGTTCAGGAGCCCGTCGCGGCTGGTATCGTCGCCCGCGGCGAGCGGGCGGCCATCCTCGCCGAAGCGAGCCAGGATCTCGAAGCCAGCCGCCTCGAGCTGGCGTTCCTGCGTCGCCAGGTCGACGAAATAGAACAGCCCGCTCCAGCGATGGGCGGGGTCGACATGGATGGCGTAGTCGGCCTCCTCATGCGCGAAGGGCCGCAGGCGCAGATAGTTGATCCAGCTCTGCGGATGCACCGAGTTCATGATCTCGCGCGGGTGCCAGGAGCGCGCATGCAGCGGCATGCCGCCGGCTCGGTTCCAGGCGCGGTTGTGGAAGGAGAAGGCGAAGACGCCGCCGGGCGCCAGCACCTCATGTACGGCTGCGATGACGGCGAGGCGCTCGGCATGGTCGAAGGCGCTGAGGATGGCGAGGGCGCCGAGCACGAAGTCGAAGCGGCCAGGACCGAACTCGCTGATCGCGCGGACATCCATGTCGAGGAAGGTCGCGCTCGGAAAGCGGCGCCTGGCGACAGCGAGCATTGCCTCGGCCTTGTCGATCCCGACATAGTCGGCGACATCAGGCAGCAGCGCTCCCGTGGTGCGGCCGGAGCCGACGCCGAGATCGAGCAGGCGCTTGCCGGCATAGGCTTCGTGAAAGCGTTCGAGGATCATCGCTTCGGAGGCAAAGAGACTCTGTCCGCCGTACCATTCGGCGATTTCGGTCCGGTCGAACAGATCGGCATTGTGCCGGGCGATGTCGATGGCCGAGCCTTGCATGGCGCGCCTCCACGTCGTTCGAGAACCCGACCTTGCTCCCGCCCGCGGCGCCGCACAAATTCTTGGTTAATCTATAGTTAACGCCGGTGTCGACGTCCGACCTATTTGCGTCGGGCGCGATAGGCGGTCAGCGTATTGCGCAGCAGGCAGGCGATGGTCATCGGCCCGACGCCGCCGGGAACCGGCGTGATCGCGCCGGCGACCTCGGCCGCCTCGGCATAGTCGACATCGCCGGCGAGCTTGCCGTCGGGCATGCGGTTGATGCCGACATCGATCACGGTCGCGCCCGGCTTGATCCAGTCGCCCTTGACCATGCGCGGCCGGCCGACTGCGGCGACGACGATGTCGGCGCGCTTCACGACGGCCGGCAGATCACGCGTACGCGAATGGGCGATGGTGACGGTGCAATCGGCCTGGAGCAGCAATTGCGCCACCGGCCGGCCGACCAGCTCGGAGCGGCCGATGACGACCGCTTCCAGCCCCGACAGTGACGGCAACGCCTGCTTCAGCAACAGCATGCAGCCGAGCGGCGTGCAGGGCACGAGGCCGTTCTTGCCGCCGGCGAGCAGGCCGGCATTGATCGGATGGAGGCCGTCGACATCCTTGGCCGGGTCGATCGCATCGATGATGTGGCCTGTGTCGATATGCTTGGGCAGCGGCAGCTGGACGAGGATGCCGTCGACGCCATCATCGGCGTTGAGCTCGGCGATCTTGGCGAGCAGCGTTGCTTCCGTGGTCTCGGTCGGCAGGCGATGGGCGACCGAGTTCATCCCGATCTCGGCCGCAAGCTTCTCCTTGGAGGCGACATAGACCTTGCTGGCCGGGTCCTCGCCGACGAGTACGACATGCAGGCCGGGCGCGGGCTTGCCGGCTGCCTTGAGCGCTGCGATCTCGCGAGCGATCTGCGCCCTGAGTTCCGCCGCCGCCGCCTTGCCGTCGATGATGCGTGCCGTCATGACCAGCTCCTTGGTGAGGCATCGGATCGAAAAGCGGATTCCAATTTCCGGTTTGATGCCCTGCGCCGCTCTCTTGCTGCATCGCGACAGAACGGACAAGGGCCGCTTTGCCCTGAATGCCTTGCGGGTGAGGATGCCGCTGGCGCCGCTTGATCGGGGCGCGCCGAGCCAGCATGGTCGGCAGGTGATTCACAAGGGCGGCGTGCAAGCCGGAGACGACTGACGTGACCACCGGCTTTGCAGCAATCCCGGCTTCCGGCAGCTATGTGCTGCGCAATGCCAGGGCGCCTGCCTGCCTGGTCGAGGCCGGCGGCCTGGCGAGCGATCGCGACGGCCTGGCGTTGCTCGACATCGCCGTCGAGGACGGTGGCATCGTCTCGCTCCTGCCGGCGGGTACGCCCGTGCTCGACGCCACTCCCTCGCTCGATCTCGATGGCGGCATCGCGCTGCCGCGGCTGGTCGATGCCCACACCCATCTCGACAAGGGTCATATCTGGCCGCGCCGGCCCAATCCGGACGGCAGCTTCATGGGCGCGCTGAGCGCGGTCGCGGCCGATCGCGAGGCAAACTGGTCGGCCGGCGACGTGCGGGCGCGCATGGAGTTCGGCCTGCGCTGCGCCTATGCCCATGGCACGGCGGCGATCCGCACCCATCTCGACTCGCTCGGCAAGCAGATCGGCATCTCCTGGCCGGTTTATGCCGAGTTGCGCGCGGAATGGGCCGGGCGGATCGCGCTGCAGGCGTCGCCGCTGTTCGGCATCGATGCCGTCGCCGATCCCACACATATGCAGGCGATCACGAAAGCCGTGACCGATCATGGCGACAGGCTGCTCGGCGCCGTCACCTATATGGTGCCGGAGCTCGAGGCTGCGCTCGACACGCTGTTCAGGACCGCGATCGAAAACGGCTTCGACCTCGACTTCCATGTCGACGAGACCAATGATCCGGCGGCGCGCTCGCTTGAGCACATCGCCGATGCGGCGCTGCGCCATCGTTTCGCGGGCAAGATTCTGGCCGGGCATTGCTGCTCGCTCTCGCTGCAGCAGCCGCAGGACGAGGCGCGCATCATCGGCAAGGTCAGGGAGGCCGGCATCGCCGTAGTCTCGCTGCCGATGTGCAACATGTATCTGCAGGACCGGCAGCGTGGGCGCACGCCACGCTGGCGCGGCGTCACGGCGCTGCATGAGCTGAAGGCCGCTGGCGTGCCGGTGACGATCGCCTCCGACAACACCCGCGACCCGTTCTATGCCTATGGCGATCTCGATCTGGTCGAGACGCTGCGCGAGGGTACGCGCATCCTCCAGCTCGACCATTCCGACCGGGACTGGGCGAGGGCGGTCGCTGCGACGCCAGCCGAGATCATGGGGCTTTCAAGCGCTGGTCGTATCGCGGTGGGCGGCCCTGCCGATCTGATCCTGACCCCCGCCCGCGACTGGACCGAATTCTTCGCCAGGCCGCAGGCCGACCGGACCGTTCTGGTCAATGGCCGCGCCATCGACCGTACCTTGCCCGATTATCGCGAACTCGATTCCCTGATGAGCCGCCCCGCATGACCGCACGCTACGACATCGACGCCCTGAAACGCCGTCTGAACGGTATCCGCACGGAGGACAACCCGGCGCTGGTCAAGCAGAAGAGCCGCGACTTCTTCTGGTATTCGCCGAAGCTGAAGCGCCAGCTTGACCATGTCGTCGCCGATATCATCGTTTCGCCGGTGAGCGAGGCGCAGGTGCTGGAGACGCTCTCGGCGGCGCATGCGCTCGGAGTTCCCGTGACGCCGCGCGGCACCGGCACCGGCAACTACGGCCAGGCCATGCCGCTCTCGGGCGGCATCGTGCTCGACCTCTCCGGTTTCAACAAGGTGACCAGCATCGAGGCCGGGCGCTATGTCGCCGAGCCCGGCGCGGTGCTGGCCAGGATCGACCAGGAGACGCGCGCCCATTCCCGACAGGAGATCCGGCTGCATCCCTCGACCTACCACACGGCTTCGGTCGGCGGCTTCATCGCCGGCGGCTCCGGCGGCGTCGGCTCGATCAAATGGGGCGGCCTGCGCGACTGGGGCAACATCATCTCGCTGCGCGTCGCGACCATGGAAGGCACGCCGCGCATCCTCGAGCTGCAGGGCGATGATCTGCACAAGGTCGCCCATGCCTACGGCACCAACGGCATCATCACGCAGGTCGAGATGCCGCTCGGCCCGGCCTATGCCTGGGTCGACGTCATCCTCGGTTTCGACGAGTTGCGCGCCGCGACCGAGTTCGCCAATGCGCTCGGCGAGCAGGACGGGCTGGCGCTGAAGAACCTTGCTGTGGTCGCCGCGCCCGCGCCGCACGACTATTTCCTGCGCCACCGGAAGTTCCTGCCGCGCGAGAGCCATTGCGTGATGGTCATGGTCGCCGACTTCGCGGTCGAGTCGATGCTCGCCTTCGCCCGTCGCTTCGGCGGCTCGCAATTGCTGATGCGCTCCGACAAGCTGACAGCGGAGGAGGCCAAAGGCCTGCCGCCGACCTTCGAGCTCGGCTGGAATCACACCACTTTGCGGGCGCTGCGGGTCGATCCGTCGATCACCTATCTGCAGGTGCTCTATCCCTTCCCGAACCAGGTCGATCTCGTCGACAAGATCCATGCCCGCTTCGGCGACGAGGTGACCTGCCATCTCGAATTCGTCCGCTTCGACGGCAAGATCACCTGCTTTGGCCTGCCGCTGGTGCGCTTCACCAGCGAGGAGCGGCTGGAGGAGATCATGGCGATTCATGAAGAGATGGGTGCGCCGATCTTCAACCCGCACCGCTACACGCTGGAGGAGGGCGGGATGAAGCAGACCGACGAGGTCCAGCTCGCCTTCAAGCGCGAGGCCGATCCGCAGGGGCTGCTCAACCCCGGCAAGATGATCGCCTGGGAAGACCCGAACTACGACTACCGCTCGGGCAAGACCTTCCTGTTCAAGGCTCTCGGCGAAGCCGGTGTCGGCGCCTGAACCGATCGATGCGCGCGCTCGTCCTCTACGCCCACCCCGATCCCAGGAGTTTCGGGGCGGCGGTGCATGAGACGCTCGTCTCCGCGCTGCGCCGCGCTGGGCACGAGGTCGACGATTGCGACCTCTATGCCGAGGGTTTCGATCCGGTGCTGAGCCGCGAGGAGCGCGTCGGCTACCACGATCTTGCCAGCAACCAGAAAAATGTAGCTGGCTATGTTGGGCGCCTGCTGCGGGCGGAAGCGCTGTACCTGTGCTTCCCGGTCTGGAACTATGGCTATCCGGCGATCATGAAGGGCTATTTCGACCGCGTCTTCCTGCCCGGCGTCTCGTTCAAGCTGGTCGACGGTTCGATCCGTCCGAATCTCTGGAACATTCGCCGGCTGACGACGGTGACGAGCTATGGCGGCTCGCGCTGGCGGACTTTCCTGATGGGCGACCCGCCGCGCCGGCAGATCAAGCGCGGCTTGCGGGCGGTGTGCCACCCGGCGGCGCGGGTCTCCTATCTCGCGCATTACGACATGAACCGGTCGACGTCGCAGAGCCGGGCGGCTTTTCTCGCCAGGGTGGAGCAGGAAATCGCACGGATTCAAAAGCCTGTCTGACAATTGTCATCGGCTTGTCATGAAGGCGAGCGATTGCACAGCCGGCGAAAAGTATCCGCAACCTTTTCCAAGGGCCGGCTCATGACCAAGTCCCTCGAAAAAAGCGTCGGCCGTGCCCTGTTGGTGACGGCGCGGCTTCACAGGGCACGGATGGGCGAGCGTCTCAACGCGCTCGGGCTCTTTCCAGGCCAGGAACAAGCGCTGAAATCCCTGCAGGGTGCACCGATGACGATGGGTGAGCTCGCGACCTTGTTGCGGGTCAAGCCGCCGACCGTGTCCAAGACGATCGGCCGGCTTTCGCTGCAGGGGCTGGTGACGCGCGAGGGCGGCGGGCGCGACGGCCGGCTGGTGCAGGTGGCGCTGACCGAGAACGGCCAGAAGACCGCGGCGGCGCTCGATGCGGTCTGGAACCAGGTCGAGGAAGAGCTGCTCGAAAAGCTGGATGCCAAGGAACGCAAGCAATTGCGCAAATTGCTGCGCAAGGCGTCGAAGGGCTTGTCCAAGGCTGGCGCCGATGTCGAGGATGCCGAGGACGAGGCCGAGGACGCCGCCTGACGCCAGGCGCGTCAGCAGCATGACTCGCATGCGCTGGCGAGCTGGTTTCAAGCCTTAAATCGGTTCATTGATGTCTCGTCATTCCTCCAGAGCATGACGAGATCGTGTCGGCCGCACCCGCTCCGCTTCCGGATACGCGCCGGACACGCTTGACCGCCATCGCCCTGATGAGTGGGGCGATCGTCTGCTTTTCGCTGCTCGATACATGCGCGAAATGGCTCGGCGGAACGATGCAGCCGATGCAGGTGGTCCTGGCGCGCTATGTGATCAGCGTCGCCCTGGTCTCGCTCCTGCTCAATCCCTGGAGCCATCCCGGCATCACCCGGACCAAGCGTCCCTGGCTGCAGGGCTTCCGCTCGCTGCTGCTGCTCGGCTCGACCGCGCTCAACTTCGTCGCCCTGCAATATCTGCAACTGGCCGAGACGGTCTCGATCATGTTCGCGGCGCCGCTGCTGGTCGCGCTGCTGGCGGGGCCCTTGCTCGGCGAATGGGCCGGGCCGCGCCGCTTGATCGCGATCGGCGTCGGCTTCCTCGGTGTCCTCGTGGTGACGCGGCCGGGGCTCGGAGGCCTGCATCCGGCGGCCCTGCTCAGCGTCTGCGGTTGCTTCTGCTACGCCTTCTATGCCCTGTCGACGCGGATGCTGGCCTCAAGCGATTCGCCGCAGACGACGATGTTCTATTCCGGCATTGGCGGGGTGGTGATCATGCTGCCGCTGCTGCCGCTGTACTGGTCCTGGCCGGCGGACTGGCAGAGCTGGCTGCTGATGTGCGGCACCGGTTTCTTCGGCGCGGTCGGCCATTGGCTGTTGATCCTGGCGCATCAGCGGGCGCCGGCGACGATCCTGGCGCCGTTCATCTATTCCCAGATCATCTGGATGATCCTGCTCGGCTGGTTCGTCTTCGGCCAGATCCCCGACCGCTTCACCTTCATCGGCGCAGCGGTCGTGATCGCCTCCGGACTTTATCTGCTCTACCGCGAGCGCGTCCGGCACGTGCCCGAAGGCTCGGCCCGCTTGGACTGATTCCGGCACGCATCTTGAAGCCTCCTCCCGTGGATGGAGGCCATGATGACGGTTTGGCACCGCAACTGGCTACCGGCTACCGCGTTCGGCACAGATGTGGTCCGGGCGCGTCCCGCCGTGGCACAGCCAGACTCAGCCGAGCGAAACCTTGCTCTGGGCGGCGACGAAATCCGAGAGCATCGGCACATAGTCCTCGCCCTTGCCGCTGGCGACGGCTGCCGCATAGACGTTCTTGACGGCGCCGCCGACCGGGTTCGGAACGCCGGCAGCGTTGGCGAGGCTCTCCAGATAGCGGACATCCTTCAGCGCGTTGGAGAGCGTGAACTTGTGCGCATCCGGATCGCGCTCCAGCACGTATTGCATGAAGGTCCGGTAGAAACCGCACTCCATGCGCCCGCCGGTGATGACGCTGTCGAAGGTCTGCGGGGTGATGCCGACCTTCTGGGCCAGCGTCAGAGCCTCCGCATAGATGGCGCCGTAACCGAGGGAGAGGAAGTTGTTGAGCAGCTTCATCTTGTGGCCGTCGCCGACCGGGCCGAGATGCACGATCTTCTGGGCCCAGGCTTCGCAGACCGGGCGGATGCGCTCGAAAACGCCACTGTCCGCGCCAATCATCGTGGAGAGTTGACCGAGCTTCGCCTGGGCGGGTGTTCCGCCCAGCGGCGCGTCACAGAGGTGCAGGCCCATGGCAGCGAGCCGTTCCGCCAGAGCGATCGTCGAGACCGGGTCGGAGGTCGAGCAGTCGACGATGACCGTGCCGGGCCTGGCACCGGCGGCGATGCCGTCCGGCCCGTTGACGACCTGTTCGACCTGCGGAGAGCCGGTGATGCAAAGGAAGATGATGCTGGCCTTCTCGGCGAGTTCCCTGGGCGTGGCTGCCTCCGCGGCGCCGGCCGCCTTCAACTCCTCGACGGGCTTGCGATTGCGATGGCCCATGACGGTTAGGCGAAAGCCTTTGGCGAGAATGCAGTTCGCCATGCCCTGACCCATGTAACCGACGCCGATGAAGCCGATCGATTCTTTAGTCGCGCTCATCTTCAGTTTCTCCGAATTCTATGAGATGGAACAAAGCAATGCGGAACGATTTGGCCAAGAACTGGTTGAATGCATCGGCTTACCGGCTTCAGGAGAAGCGATCGATGGCGAATGACGGACACTCGCGCGACCCCTCGGGGGCGGGTAAGGCGGGTGTAAAGCCCGGTGGCCGGGGTCGCGTTACCTTGCAGATCATCGCCGATCGGCTGGAGGTCTCTACCGCGACAGTTTCGCTCGCTCTGCGCGAAAGTCCGCTGGTCGCCGACGGCACCCGTCTTCGGGTGCAGCAGATCGCGCGCGAGATGGGCTATAGCTACAACCGCAGCGCGGCCTCGCTGCGGACCGACCGGACCAACATCCTCGGCGTCGGCTTCCACGACATCACCAATCCCTATTTCGCCGAGTTGCTCGCGGCGATCGAGGAGACGGCGGCGGCGCATGGCCGCTCGATCCTGCTCGGCACCTATGCCGAGAACCTCCAGCGGCAGGACCGTGTCCTCACCACGCTCAAGGAATATCGCCCCGACGGCATGATCATCTGCCCGGCCGGCGGCACCACGGCCGAGACCCTGCAGCACCTGATGGCGGCGCAGGTGCCACTGGTCCAGCTGTCGCGCGAAATTCCCGGCATCGGACTCGACTTCGTCGGCTCGGACGACCGGCACGGCACTGTGCTGGCAGTCGAGCATCTCATCGGCCTCGGCCACACCCGCATCGCCTTTCTCGGCGAAAGCCCGCTGATCTCGACCGGGCGCAACCGCTATCGCGGCTATTGCGAGACCCTGGCCAAGCACGGCCTGCCGCTCGATCCCACGATCGTCTACTCGGCCTATGGCACGCGCGAGAACGGGCTGAAGGGCGTCCAGAAGGTGCTCGACGCCGCGAACCCGCCGACTGCCGCGGTCTGTTTCAACGATCTCACCGCCTTCGGCGCGATGCTCGGCCTGCGCCATCGCGGCCTGGAGGCTGGTGCGGACTTCTCGATCATCGGCTGCGACGATGTTCAGGAAGCCTCGCAGTGGTACCCCGCCTTGACCACGGTCAAGAACTTCCAGGACGAGATGGGCCGCAAGACCGCGGAGATGCTGCTCCGCCGCATCGCCGATCCAGCGGCACCGCCGCAGCGAGCCGTGCTGACGCCGGAGTTGGTGGTGCGCGAGACCACGGCGCCGCCGAAGGCAGCGCGCTGAAGCTGGAGCATTTCCGGGTTTCTCCGAAACGCAGAAATACTCTAACTTGTTGTTTTGACGCATTTTCTTCACGCGAACCGGTGTCCACTTCGCTCGAAAATGCTTTAGCTCAGGCATCGTTGTCCGGCTTGCGGTTCAGCGCCCGATAAGCGCGGACCACATGCGAGTCGTCGCGCCCGCCATGGCCGAGGCCCGAGGCGGCGAGAAACATCTGGTGCGCGGCCGCTGCGAGCGGCAAAGCCGCCTTGGCGGCACGGCCGGCATCGAGGACGATGCCGAGGTCCTTGACGAAGATGTCGACGGCGCTGGCGACCGGCGGCTCGTCTTCGAGCATGCGTGGGCCGCGGTCCCTGAGCATCCAGGACGAGGCGGCCGAGCCGCCCATGATCTCGAACAGCACTGCACCGTCGATGCCGGCCTTCTGCGCCAGCGAGAGCGCCTCCGCCGCGACCGCGATATGGACGCCGCAGAGCAATTGGTTGACGGTCTTCACCGTCGCGCCCTGGCCCGGCTTCCCGCCGACATGGAAGACCTTGTCGCCCATGGCGTCGAGCACCGGCTTGGCCCTGGCGAAGCTGTCGGCGGGGGCGCCGACCATGATGGTGAGCGTGCCTCCTTCAGCGCCCTTGACGCCGCCCGAGACCGGCGCATCGACGAAATGCCGGCCCGTCTTCGTCACGGCGTCGGCGATGGCCTCGACCTCGCCGGGTGGGCAGGTCGCCATCAGGATGACGGTGGCGCCCGGAGCCAGCCTATCGAGCGCGCCGGCGTCGAACAGGACCGAGCGGGCCTGTGCGGCGTTGACCACCATGAGGACGAGCGTCTCGGCTCCTTCAGCCGCGGCGGCAGCGCTATCGGCAGCCTGGCCCCCGGCTGCGACGAGCGCGGTTCGGGCGCTCTCCCTCATGTCGAAGCCGGTTACGCGGAACTGGTGCTTGACGAGATTTTCGGCCATCGGCGCGCCCATGGCGCCGAGCCCGACGAAGGCGATTGAAGTCACAATTCTTTGCCTTGGTTGGAAGGCGAGCGGCCTGGCCGCCCGCCGGGAGCTACTCCTTCACCGCACCCGTCATCGAGGCGACGTAGTAGTCGACGAAGAAGGAATAGAGGATCGCGACGGGGATCGAGCCGAGCAGCGCGCCGGCCATCAGTGAGCCCCAATGGTAGACGTCGCCCTCGACGAGCTGGGTCAGAACAGCGACCGGGACGGTCTTCTTCTCGGCCGACTGGATGAAGGCGAGCGCGTAGATGAACTCGTTCCAGGACAGAGTGAAGGCGAAGATGCCGGCCGAGATCAGCCCGGGCAGCGCCAGCGGCAGGGTGATCTTCCAGAGTGTCTGCAGCCTCGTCGCGCCGTCGATCATGGCGCATTCCTCGAGCTCGTAGGGGATCGACTTGAAGTAGCCGATCAGGAGCCAGGTGCAGAACGGGATCAGGAAGGTCGGATAGGTCAGGATCAGCGCGAGCTGGGAGTCGTACAGTCCGAACTGGAAGATCAGCGTCGCCAGCGGAATAAACAGGATCGAGGGCGGCACCAGATAGGCGAGGTAGATGGCCAGGCCGACATATTGCGAGCCCTTGAACTTCAAGCGCTGGATCGCATAGGCGGCGAGCACGCTGGAGAAGAGCGAGAGCGCGGTTGCGACCGTCGCAACCGTCATCGTCGTCAGCAGCCATTGCGGGTAGTCGGTCTGGAACAGCAGCTTGTTGATGTTGTCCAGCGTCGGCGACTTCACCCAGAACGGGTTGTTGTTCTTGTAGTCGAGCAATTCGCCATTCGGTTTGATCGCCGTGATCGCCATCCAGTAGAATGGGAACAGCAGCACGATCACGAAGAGCGAGAGCGGCAGATAGAGCGTGATGAAGCGGCGTGGTCCCGAGGACCAGTCGATCACTCCGGTCCGCTCCTCGTCGACAAGATGCGGGCGCGGGGCAGGGGCGGTCTGATCAGTCATTGTCTTCTCCCTGCTGCCATTTGCGGCGGGCGAGCGCGAAGTAGCTGAACAGCGTCGCCATCACGAGGAAGGGGATCATCGCCACCGCGATCGCCGCGCCCTCGCCGAGCTGGCCGCCGGGGATGCCGCGCTGGAAGGCGAGGGTCGCCATCAGATGGGTCGAGTTGATCGGGCCGCCGCGGGTGATGGCGTAGACGAGCTGGAAGTCGGTGAAGGTGAACAGCACCGAGAAGGTCAGCACGATCGCCAGGATCGGCATCAGCATCGGCAGGGTGACATGCCGGAAGCGCTGCCAGGCATTGGCACCGTCGAGCATCGCCGCCTCGTAGAGCGTCGGCGAGATCGTCTGCAGACCGGCGAGCAGCGAGATCGCAACGAAGGGGATGCCGCGCCAGGTGTTCGCCGCGATCAGCGACCAGCGCGCGGCCCAGGGCTCGCCGAGGAAGTCGATATAGGTGGTGCGCCAGCCGAGCACGTCGACCAGCACGTAGGAAATGATCGAGAACTGCGGATCGTAGATCCACCAGAAGGCGATGGCTGAGAGCACAGTCGGGACGATCCAGGGCACCAGGATCAAGGCCCGCAGCAGCGACTTGAACGGCAGATGATTGTTCAGCAGCAGCGCCAACCACAGGCCCAGGCCGAACTTCCCGACCGTGGCGACGCCGGTATAGAGCAGAGTGTTCCAGACCGAGGTGATGAAGACCCGATCCTGCATCAGCGAGGTGAAGTTCTCTAAGCCGATGAAGTGGCCCGCGCGGCCGATGCGGGTATCGGTGAAGGCGAGCCAGATCCCGAGGCCCAGCGGATAGCTCAGGAAGACGAGCAGCAGGGTGGCCGTCGGAAGCAGGCAAAGAAAGATGAGAAAGGATTTGTTGTCGAGCAGCCGGACCAGCCAGTTCTGTGGCAGATGGTGAACGGTCCTGGCTTCAGCGGCGATCGTCATGGCGCTCTTCCCGTGAAGCAGCCGCGCCGCCGGAAGGTCCCGGCGGCGCGGTCGTGACGATCAGGTGCGGTAGTAGCGCTTGGCGCGGCGCTCGGCTTCGGCCGCCGCCTCTTCAGGCGTGGCCTGCCCGGCGCAGACGGAAGCGACCATCTGGACCATGACGTATTCGGCGTTGACCGTGCCGGCCGCCTCGGTGATCGCGCCCTTGTAGCCGCTCCACAGAGCCCGCTCCCAGGTGTCGCGGTAGACCAGGATCTTGGGATCGCCCTCCCAGACCTTGCTCTTCGCGTAGCCCTTCAGCGGCTGCGTCCAGTAGCCGAAGCAGCCGGTCAGCCACTTGTCGTACTGTTCCGTCTCCATCATGAAGCGGAGATATTCCTTGGCGGCGTTCGGGAACTTGGTGTGCTTGAACACCATGGCGTTGATCACCAGCGCCGTCTCGGTCGGCCGGCCGACGCCGGCGCCGACGGGCATCGGTGCGTGGTTCAGATCCTTGCCGATCTCTGCGGTCTTCTCGTCCTTCGAGTTCTTGATCGAGAAGTAGAGCGAGACGCCGTTCTGGGTCAGGCCGATTTCACCCGCCGTCAGCGCCTTGTTGTTGCTGATGTCGAGCCAGGACAATGTGCCCGGGATGAAGGTCTCGTAGAGCGCCTTGGCGTATTTCAGCGCCTCGATCGTCTCCTTGCTGTTGATCGCGACCTTGTTGTTCTCGTCGACCATGTAGCCGCCATGCGACCAGACCAGCCAGTTGCAGAACGAGTTGCCGTCACCGACGGCATTGCCGAGGGCAAAACCAGGAGGATGGCCTTTGGCCTTGAGTTTGCGGCAGAGATCGAGGAAGCCGGCGTGGTCGGTCGGGAACTTGTCGAAGCCTGCTTCCTTGACCCAGGATTCGCGATAGACCGCCGGGCCGCCGGAGCCGCCCATCGGAATCGAGATCCAGGTATTGGTCTTGTCTTTCTTGCCGTATTTCTCGGCGACCGGGTACCAGCCGCCATATTTCTTGCCGAGGTCTTCGGCGACCGGGGTCAGGTCGATCAGCTTGTCGGCGAAAATGTGCGGATCGTCGGCCCAGCCGACAACGATGTCGGGGCCGGCGCCGGTATTGGCGGTGACGGCGGTCTGCGGGCGCAGATCCTCCCAGCTCGCGTAGTCGACGCGGACCTGGACGCCGGTCGCCTTGGTGAATGCTTCGGTGTTCTCGTTGAAGATCGTCTGGTCGGGGTCGACGAATTTGGTCGGGCGCAGCACGCGCAGTGTCGCGCCCTTCTCGATATTGGCGGTCTGGGCGATCGACGGTGCGGCAAGGGTAGCGCCGGCTGCGAGCCCTGCGCCGCCGATCAATACGTCACGTCTGGAAATGCTCATCGCTTGTCTCCTCCGGGTTGCCGCGAGGCCCTGCATGGGAGCCTCGTCGCGTTTTTGTGGGCCATCGCCGCCGCCGGGGTGTTCCCCGTGCGGCGGCGACGAAAATCAGATCCGCTTGCCGGTCGCGGCGTCGAACAGATGGGTCACCGAGGTATCGGGCCGGATCTTGATCGTCTCGCCGGGCCTGGCGGTGATGCGTTCGCGGAAGACGCAGGTCAGGTCCTGCCCGCCGCAGCGAACGACGACCTGGGTTTCCGAGCCCATCGGCTCGATGACCACGACTTCTGCAGGAAGCCCGCTCGCATCGAGAATGAGATGTTCCGGACGGATGCCCAGCACGGCGGCCCGGTCGTTCGAATCCGCCGGATGCTTGCCGATCGGCCAGATCACGCCGCCCTGGGTCTCGAAGCCGTTGGCGCGGATCGTGCCCTTCAGCAGGTTCATCGAGGGCGAGCCGATAAAGGCGGCGACGAAGAGGTTCGCCGGGTTGTCGTAGAGGTCGAGCGGCGCGCCCATCTGCTCGACGATGCCGTCATGCATCACGACGATCTTGTCGGCCATGGTCATGGCCTCGATCTGGTCGTGGGTGACGTAGACCGTCGTGGTCTTGAGGCGCTGGTGCAGTTCCTTGATCTCGGTGCGCATCTGCACGCGCAGCTTGGCGTCGAGGTTCGACAGCGGTTCGTCGAAGAGGAAGACCTGCGGATCGCGCACGATGGCACGGCCCATGGCGACGCGCTGGCGCTGGCCACCGGAGAGCTGGCGCGGATAACGGTCGAGCAGCTTGTCGAGGCCGAGAATGCCGGCGGCCTTGTTGACGCGCTCGTCGATCTCGGCTTTCGGCGCTTTCCGCAGCTTCATCGAGAAGGCCATGTTGTCGGCCACCGTCATATGCGGATAGAGCGCATAGTTCTGGAACACCATGGCGATGTCGCGCTCCTTCGGCGGCACGTCGTTGACGACGCGCGGACCGATGCGGATCTCGCCGCCCGAGATGTTCTCGAGGCCGGCGATCATGCGCAGCAAGGTCGATTTTCCGCAGCCCGACGGGCCGACGAGAATGACGAATTCGCCATCATTGATGTCGATATCGACGCCATGAATGACTTGCGTCGAGCCATAGGCCTTGCGCACGTCGGCAATCTGGACGGATGCCATCTTGGTTGTTTCTCCCGCTCTTTGGTTTGCCCCGGGGTGCCTGACACAATCCCCGCCGGCGGCGTTGCAGAACATCGGCTTCTGACGGCCGATCGAGACGAGGCCGCGCAACACAGGCGAGCCGCCTGTTGCGTCAACCTCGTTCCCGGATAAAGTCATACGATAGAAACAGGCGTGTCAAGCGCTGCACCGGCAGCGGGGCGAGCTCTCGCAGGCTGGCGATCACGGAGGAATGCGCGGTTCGATGCAGCTTCATGTCAAAGCGCGCGCGACGAGGCTCAATCCAGACCGGCTCTTCGGCCAGGTTGCGCACAGGCTCGCGGTCGCAATCATCACCGGCGCCTCGCCGGCGGGAGCGCTGCTGCCGAACGAGGACGATCTGAAGGATGAAATCTCAGTCTCGCGCACCGCCTATCGCGAGGCCGTGAAGTTTCTGACCGGCAAGGGACTGGTCGAGGCCAGGCCGAAGAGCGGCACGCGGGTGGCGCCGCGCGAGACCTGGAATCTGCTCGACCCCGATGTGCTCGCCTGGCATTTCAAGGCTGATCCCAACGAGAAATTCATCCGCGATCTGTTCGAGCTTCGGCTCTTCGTCGAGCCGAGCGCGGCCCGGCTGGCGGCGCAGCGGCGCAGCGATGCCGATCTCAGCCGGATCGAGGCGGCCTTTCGTGGCATGGCCGAAAACCCGCCCTATGCCGAGCCGACCGTCAATGCCGACCTCGCCTTCCACGAGGCGATCTTCGCCGCGACCCGCAATCCGCCGCTGCAATGCCTCGCGCCCGCGGTTTGCGCGACGATCCAGTGGTCGTTGTTCCTGAAGGCGCCCGACGACCGCTTCTTTTTCACGGCGTCATTGATCGATCATGAGCGTGTGCTTGAGGCGATCGTGCAGCGCGATGGCGAGCTCGCGGCGGCGCGGATGAGCGGACTGGTGATCGACAGCCTGAACAGCACTTTGCGCCTGCTCGCCGGTCGAACTGATGCAGATGCGGGCAAAACCGCGTGATTAAATCATACTATATCGGGCTGAATCGACAGCGGAGCCGGGATGGCATAACCGGCTCTGCGAGCAGCCCTTGTCTGCGGTTGTGGGAATTCCCCGGCGGCACGCGAGCAGCTAGGTTGATCTAATCGTTTTAAGAATTTGAAATCAAGCCAGCAAGCGTTCCACGAAAGCAGGACCATGACCACACAGAACAAGATCGAGATCGTCATGACCGGGCCGCTGATGGCCTATGCCGCCGACCAGCTGAAGGCGCGCTTCATCGTGCACGAGCTCTGGAAGGAGCAGGATCGTGCAGCGGCGCTTGCTGCCGTGAAGGACCGGGTGCGCGGCGTCGCCGGCGGCGGCGCGCATGTGCGCATCGACGACGCGCTGTTCGATGCGCTGCCGAAGCTGGAAGTCGTTTCGAACTTCGGCGTCGGCTACGACAATGTCGATGCCAAGGCCGCCGGGAAGCGCGGCCTCATCGTCACCAATACGCCTGATGTGCTGACCGACGAGGTCGCCGATCTCGCCATCGGCCTCCTGCTGTCGACCGTACGTCAGCTGCCGCAGGTCGACCGCTATCTGCGCGCCGGCAAGTGGCTGCAGGGCGCCTATCCGCTCACCACCTCGCTGCGCAAGCGCAAGATCGGCATCGTCGGCCTCGGCCGGATCGGCAAGGCTGTGGCGCGCCGGCTCGAAGCCTTCGACGTGCCGATCGCCTATCATGGCCGCTCGCGCCAGGCCGATGTCGCCTATCGCTACTATCCCTCACTGGTCGAGATGGCCCAGGATGTCGACACGCTGGTCTCGGTCGCGCCGGGCGGCGATTCGACCCATCACATCATCAATGCCGAGGTTCTGAAGGCGCTCGGGCCGAACGGCATCGTCGTCAATGTCGGCCGCGGCACGGTGATCGACGAGCAGGCGCTGATCGAGGCGCTGAAGACTAAGACCATCCTCTCTGCCGGCCTCGACGTGTTCGAGGACGAGCCGCGCGTGCCGGCCGAGCTGATCGCGATGGATCACATCGTGCTTCTGCCGCATGTCGGCTCGGCATCTGTGCATACGCGCGAACAGATGGGCCAGCTTCTGGTCGACAATCTTGTTTCATGGTTCGATGGCAAGGGTCCTCTGACACCGGTTGCCGAGACGCCATGGACAAAAGCCTGATCAAGACGGGAATGCGCTGGATGCAGCGGGGCGTAGCGATCGCCGCTCTGGCGCTGCTCGCCGCCTTGCCGGTTGGGGCGCAGACGCAATCGCTGCCACGCGGTGCCGAGAAGGCGCCCGAGGGCCTGAAGCCCTTCATCGGCGCATGGGACCTCGAGAAGCTCGGCTCGGCGCGCGAGTGCACGGTGACCTTCGGGGCCGAGACGGCCGGGCAGGGCCGGCAGGTCCGGTTCCCGGCGACGTGCCGGCGTGCCCTGCCGATTCTCACCGGGGTCGTCGCCTGGGATGTCGCCGATGGCGCGCCCAGGCTGCTCGACGGCCATGGCAAGCCGGTGATCGTCTTCAGCGGGAAGGCCGATCCGGGGCGGCGCGGCAAAGGCAGCGATGGCGCGGAATACGGGCTCGACCCGGCCGGCTATGTGCGGGCGCAGCAGCGTCCGGCGCCTGGACGGGCTGAGCTTGCGGCGACGGCGGCGGCGCGCCCGACTGCCGTCGATCCTGCGAGCGCGCCTGCGGCAGGCAGTGTCCCCGGCCGCTATACGGTGATGCGACAGGCTGGACGCGATGTCTGCAAGCTGGTGCTCTCCACCAATCCCTCGGCCAATGCCGGCGCGTCGGTCGCGAGCTTCGACGGGCTTTGCCCGGACACCGGGTTGACGATCTTCTCGCCGGTCGCCTGGCGCTATGAGGCCGGCCGGCTCGAATTGATCGCCCGCAAGGGCCACAAGGTCGAGCTGGTCTTCGAGGGCGGGCAGTGGCGCAAGGACCCGGCGGTCGGCGCGCCGCTGCTGCTGAAGAAGCTGCCTTAAGGTCGATTGGCCTCTGGGCCCAACGGCTCTTCTCGTCATGGTCGGGCTCGTCCCGACCATCCACGTCTTTGCTTCACCGATCGCATGCGGTGTTCAAGACGTGGATGCTCGGCACAAGGCCGAGCATGACGGTGGCGATGCTTTAAGCCTAGGCGATTACGCGACGAACGTGCCGCCGAGCTCGTCGTCGATATGGGCGCGGATGATCTCCTCGAAGCTCGATTCCGCCTTGAAGCCGAGCGCCGGCGCGCGCTTCGCGTCGAAATTGCGCGGCCAGCCGGCGACGATGGCGTCGATCACCGGATCGGGCACACGCTTGATGCGCTTGACCACGTTCTCGCCGGCGACCTTGCGCAGCGCCTCGATCTGCTCGGCGACGGTGGCGGAATAGCCCGGCATGGTCAGGGCGCGGCGCGGGCCGATCGCAGCCGTATCCATCGTCGCGGCGTGGACGAGGAAGCCAACGGCCGAGCGCGGCGAGGCGTGCCAGTGGCGGACCTGGTCGGAGACCGGCAGCACCGCGTCCTGGCCGTTGAGCGGTTCGCGGATGATGTTGGAGAAGAAGCCGGAGGCGGCCTTGTTCGGCGCGCCCGGCCGGACGCAGATCGTCGGCAGGCGGATGCCGATGCCGTCGAAGAAACCGCGGCGGGAGTAGTCGCTGAGCAGCAATTCGCCGATCGCCTTCTGCGTGCCGTAGCTGGTCAGCGGCGTGGTGAAGAACTCGTCCTCGATCTTGTCATGGAAGGGCGCGCCGAAGACGGCGATCGAGGAGGTGAAGATCACGCGCGGCTTGTAGCCGTTGCCGGTGAGGCGGATCGCGTCGAAGAGATAGCGCGTGCCGTCGAGATTGATGCGGTAGCCCTTGTCGAAATCGGCCTCGGCCTCGCCGGAGACGATCGCGGCGAGATGGACGATCAGCTCCGGGCGCGAGGCGATCAGCTTCTCGGCTTCGCCCGGCTGGGAGAGGTCGGAGGTCAGCGACTCGAAGGCGAAGGGCGCATTCGCCGGCGTCGCAGCCGGGAAGACGTCCTGCGCCGTCACCTTGTCGATCGCCTTGCCGCCGAGGCCGCCGTCGCGTGCCAGGCGCTCGATGAACTTGCGGCCGACCATGCCGGCGCCGCCGATGACGAGGATGTGCATGCTTTTGTCCGATCTTTTGCTTCTTAAGTTCAGTTGGGTAGGCGGCCGCCGAGATCGTCCTCGATATGGACGCGGATGATCTCGTCGAAATCCTGTTCGGCCCGGAAGCCGAGCGACAGTGCCCGCTTGGCGTCGAAGCGGGTCGGCCAGCCCTTGACGATGTCGGCGGCGGCCTTGTCGGGGGCGCGCCGGATCAGCTTCACCGCCTTGTCGCCGGCGATGCGGCGCAAAGCCTCGATCTGCTCGCCTACGGTGACGCAGACGCCGGGCATGCTGAGGTTGATGCGTGGGCCGAGATCTTCGCGGGTCAGCGAGGCGCCGTGCAGCAGGAAGCCGACGGCTGAGCGCGGCGAGGCATGGGTGAAGATGACGTCGTCCTCGACCGGCAGCAGCGCCTCCTGGCCCTGCAGCGGCTCGCGGATGATGCCGGAGAAGAAGCCGCCGGCCGAAGCGTTGGGTTTGCCCGGCCGGATCACGATCGAGGGGAAGCGGATACCGACGCCATCGACGAAGCCCCGGCGCGAATAGTCGGCGAGCAGCAATTCGCCGATCGCCTTCTGCGCGCCATAGCTGGTCAGCGGCGTGACGTGGAACTCGTCGGAGATCGCCGGCGGGAAGGGCGCGCCGAAGATGCCGCTCGATGAGGAAAAGACGAGCTTGGGCACATAAGGCCCATTCTTCGCGCTCTCCTGCCGGATCGCCTCCAGCAGATTGCACATGCCGTCGAGATTGATGCGATAGCCCTTGTCGAAATCGCGTTCCGCCTCGCCGGAGATGATCGCGGCGAGGTGGAAGATGATGTCGGGCCGCAGCGCTGCGAGTTCGGCCGCGACCGCTGCCGAACTCGAATCCTCGGTGCGGCTCTCGATCGGCCCATCGAAGCCTGCCGGGCGCGGCGGCGCCACGACGTCGGTCAGCGTCAGCCGGGTGAGCGGCTTGCCGGCACAGGCGCCCTCGCGGGCGATGCGCGCGGCGAGCCGCGAGCCGATCATGCCGGCGGCGCCGCTGATCAGGACGTGCATGGCGTTTCTCCTGCGCTGATCAGAGCGCGAAGCCACCATCGGCGAGATGGATCTGGCCGGTGGTGTAGCTCGCCTCGTCGGAGCCGAGATAGACCGCGAGCCAGGCGATTTCCTCGGCGGTTCCGAGCCGGCCCATGGGCTGGCGGTCGATGAAGGCCTGGCGGGCTTGAGCCTCGGTCGTCTTGGTCACCTTGGCGAGGTCGACGATGCGCTGGTCGAGCGAGGGCGACTGGATCGTGCCGGGGCAGATCGCGTTCGAGCGGATGCCCTTCTTGATGTAGTCGGCGGCGACCGCCTTGGTCAGGCCGATCACCGCGGCCTTGGTCGCGCCGTAGACATAGCGGTTCGGGATGCCGCGGACCGAGCCGGCGCCCGAGGCGATGTTGACGATCGAGCCCTTGCCGGCGGCGAGCATGCCGGGAACAAAGGCCTTGATCGTGCGGTGCATCGACTTGACGTTGAGGTCGAAGGAGAACTCCCAAGCCTTGTCGTCGCACTCCAGGATCGTGCCGTGATGGACGTAGCCGGCGGCGTTGACGAGGATGTCGATGGTGCCGACCTTCTCGGCGAAAGCCTCGACCGCCTTGGTCGAGAGCACGTCGAGCTTGCGCTTCTTCGCCTTCGGGATGCCGTCGAGCAGGGCGACGTCCTTGTCGGTCGCCCAGACGGTCGCGCCCTCGGCCACGAAGGCCTCGGCGATCGCCCGCCCGATGCCCTGGCCGGCTGCGGTGACGACCGCGACCTTGCCCTTCAAACGTCCTGCCATGTCGTTTCTTCCCTTTTGTCCGATTATCGGAAGGCTGGTTACCGAAGGTTCTTGCGCATATGGATCAGCCGGCGATCCGGCAGATCCTCGAAATGGGTGGTCTGGTAGCCGAGGCGCTCATACCAGCCGATGCGGTCGGCGAGCTTGGCATGGGTGTAGAGATGGACGGCGTCGTGGCCGAGCGCCTTGGCCCGCTCCTCGGTGAAATTCATCAACTGCGAGCCGATCTTCCTGCCGGTGGCGGCGGGCGAGACGGCGATGCTCCAGAGCGTGAACTTCGCCGGCTCGTCCTCGAGCACGAGGACGCCGTCGAGCGCCCCCTCGCTCTCGGCGAGCCAGACCTCGTGTTCCGCCAGCACCTCACGATAATCGGCGATGCGCGGCAGGGAGGGCACGCCGATGATGCTCTCATTCGGCAGATAGGCGGCCTGCGTCAGCGCGACGATCGCCGGGATGTCGTCCGTCGTGGCGCGACGCAGGGCCATCTCAGGCGGCCCCCGCAGTCTTCGTGAAGCCGGCCAGCGAGCTCTTCTGCTGGCCCTGCGCGTCGAAATTCTCGGGTGCGAGCCAGTTGCGGAAGGCCTGCCCGACCTTCGGCCATTCGCCGTCGAGGATCGAGAACCAGGCGGTGTCGCGATTTTCGCCCTTCACCACCTGATGCTGACGGAAGAGGCCTTCGTACTGGAAGCCGAAGCGCTGCGCGGCGCGCTTGGAGGGCTCGTTGCGGTTGTTGCACTTCCACTCATAGCGGCGATAGCCGAGCGAGAAGCCGTAGTCGCCGACGAGATAGACCGCCTCGGTCGCCATGCGGGTGCGCTGCATCGACAGTGAATAGGTGATCCAGCCGACCTCGAAGACGCCGTGCTCGGGCCGGATCTCCATCATCCAGAGATGGCCCTTGGCCTTGCCGTCGGCCTCGTCGATCACGGCGAAGGGGATGATGCCGGCCTTGCCTGCCATCATCGTCAGCAGTTCGCCATAGGCTTCGCGGCTCGGCGGAAGCGTTGCGGGCAGCCAATCCCAGACGGAAGGATGGCCGGCCATGGCCTGCCAGATGTCGTCGAGATGTCGAGCGGGATCGAGCGGCTCCAGCCGGCAATAGCGGCCCTGCAGCACCTTGACCGGCGGGAAGGAGCGGGGCGTCCAGTTCAGCGTCGTCATGCCTTGATCGTCCTGCGCCAGGCGGTGAAGTCGTGCGTGATCTGCCAGTCCGGGCCGAGCTCGGCGGCGATGGCGGCAGCGAGTGCCCCGCCTTCCGCTTCCCAGGCCAACCGTTCGACTTCGTTGGCGAAATTGGAACTCGCCTCGTCGGCCTCGTCATAAATGGCGTCGAAAACGTCCATCCAGCTTTCCAGCCGGTCGGCGAGGTCGTCCGACAGGCCGACATCGTCGGCATCGACCGGCTTGCGCTTGCCCTTGGCGTCGATCTGCCAGAGCCCACTCTTGCCGAGCCATTCCGGGGCAATGAGAAGCTGCCCGCTCACGAGCGCGCCTTGAGATCGTCGCGGAAGAACGGGTTGAGCGGGGCCGAGGCGCCGTTGCCGGCGAAGCCCTTGAAGCTGCCTTCGTCCTTGATCAGCCGGGTCGCCTCGATGAAGGCGGCCCAGGCAGCGCGGGCCAGGGCTCCGCCGATCGAGATGCGGCGCGTGCCGGTGGCGGCGATGTCGGAGGCGCTGAGGCCGAAATCGCCATAGACCAGCGTGTTGACCGGCTTGCCGCCGGCCGCTGCGACGATGGCGCCAATGTCGGCTGCCGTCTTCGGGCCGGGGGCGTAGAGCACGTCGGCGCCCGCTTCGGCATAGGCCTTGATGCGTCGCACCGACTCGTTCAGCGCGTCGGGATGGCCAGTCAGGAAGCATTCGGCGCGGGCCGTCAGCACGATCCCGGTGCCGGTCTCGTCGACGGCGCGACGGGCTGCCCTGATGCGCTCGACGGCGAGCTCGAAGGGATAGAGCGGCTTGTCGCTGCGGCCGGTCGCGTCCTCGATCGAGAGGCCGGCGACGCCGGTCGCGATGCAGAGCTTGACGTTGGCGGCGACGCCGTCCGGGGTATCGGCATAGCCGTTCTCGAAATCGGCATTGATCGGCAGATCCGGCACCGCCTTCACCAGCTCGGCGAGATGAGCCAGCATCATGTCGCGCGGCACATCCTGGTCGGCCCGTCCTTGCGTGAAGGCGAAGCCGGCACTGGTCGAGGCCAGCGCCTTGAAGCCCTGGCCGCGCAGCCAGCGGGCCGAGCCCTCGTCCCAGGGGTTTGGCATGACGAAGCAGCCGGATTGGTGGAGTTTGCGAAACGCGTCGACTTGCGGGCTGTAAGTCATTTTAAATCGTTTCAAATGAGCTCAGGGGCGTCATACTGTCGTCCCTGAGCCGATTTGTCAGCCCCGCTCCCACGCATCTGCCGGCGAGGCGCGATGCGCGGCGGGAATGACCGGCGGCAGGAGCCCCGCCGCCGGCCATGCGCGATATCAGTGGTTGTCGCGCGGAATGCCGAACTTCTTGTGGATCTTCTGGTACTTGACCGCCGGCTTCAGCACCATGCCCTCGGAGAGCTCGTCGACGATCTTGCGCTGGATCTCCTGCCAGGGCGTCTGGCTCTTCGGGTACTTGTAGCCGCCGGCCGCCTTGAGCTCGGCGCGGCGCTTCTCCAGCTCCTCGTCCGAGATCAGGATGTTGGCGGTGCGCTTCTTCAGGTCGATGCGGACCTTGTCGCCGGTCTTGAGGAGCGCAAGGCCGCCGCCGGTCGCCGCTTCCGGCGAGGCGTTGAGGATCGAGGGCGAGCCCGACGTGCCGGACTGGCGGCCATCGCCGACGCAGGCGAGGGCGGTGACGCCCTTCTTGATCAGGTAATCCGGCGGCCGCATGTTCACCACCTCGGCCGCGCCGGGATACCCGACCGGGCCGACGCCGCGGATGAACAGAACGGTATGCTCGTCGATTCCGAGCGCGGGATCGTCGATGCGGTGGTGGTAATCCTCCGGCCCGTCGAAGACGACGGCCTTGCCCTCAAAGGCCATCGGGTCTTTCGGGTTCTCGAGATAGCGCTTGCGGAACTCCGGCGTGATCACCGAGGTCTTCATGATCGCCGAATCGAACAGGTTGCCGGAGAGGTTGAGGAACCCGGCCTCCTTTTTCATCGGTTCATCATAGGCCTTGATGACCTCGCGGTCGCCCGTGAAGGCGCCTTCGCAGTTCTCGATATGGGTCTTGCCGTTGGCGGTGATCGCGGGCTTGAGCCGGCCCTTGGCGATCAGCTCGGCAATCACGGCGGGCAGGCCGCCGGCGCGGTAATAATCCTCACCGAGATATTCGCCGGCCGGCTGCATGTTGACCAAGAGCGGCGTGTCGTAGCCGATCTTGGTCCAGTCCTCGTTGTCGAGCTTGACGCCGATATGCTTGGCGATGGCGTTGACGTGGATCGGGGCATTGGTCGAGCCGCCGATCGCCGAGTTGATGACGATGGTGTTCTCGAAGGCCTCGCGGGTCAGGATCTTCGAGGGGATCAGGTTCTCCCAGACCATCTCGACGATGCGGCGGCCGGTGAGATAGGCCATCTCGTAGCGGTCGCGATAAGGCGCGGGGATCGCGGCGGCGCCGGGCAGGGTCATGCCCATCGCCTCGGCGAGCGCGTTCATGGTCGAGGCCGTGCCCATGGTGTTGCAATGACCCGCGGATGGCGCGGACGAAGCGACAAGATCGACGAAGCCACGATAATCGATCTCGCCGGCCGCCATCATCTGGCGTGCCTTCCAGACGATCGTGCCTGAACCGGTGCGCTCGCCGCGGAAGGAGCCGTTCAGCATCGGCCCGCCGGGCAGGGCGATCGCCGGGATGTCGACCGTTGCGGCGGCCATGATCTGGGCCGGGGTGGTCTTGTCGCAGCCGGTGGTCAGCACGACGCCGTCGATCGGGTAGCCGTAGAGGATCTCGACCAGGCTGAGGTACTGCAGGTTGCGGTCGAGCGAGGCGGTCGGCCGCTTGCAGGTTTCCTGGATCGGATGGATCGGGAACTCGAAAGGCACGCCGCCCATCTCGCGGATGCCGTCGCGGACTCTGCTGGCGAGTTCGAGGTGATGGCGGTTGCAGGGGGCGATGTCGGAGCCGGTCTGGGCGATGCCGATGATCGGGCGGCCGGACTGCAACTCCTCGCGCGACAGGCCGAAATTCATGGTGCGCTCGATATAGAGCGCGGTCATGTCGGCATTGGCGGGATTGTCGAACCAGGCTTTCGAGCGCAACTGCTCCGGCTTGATCTTCCGCGCCGGCTTCTTCCCACTAGGCGTCTTGCCATTAGGCGTCTTGGCCATCCCGTCATTCCCTCTCGCAGCCAGGCGGCGTTCGCGCCGCTTCAGCATCGTCTTTAAATCGATTTGACCGGCAGGTCATGCTGGTCGCAAGCGGATCGGCAAGGGCGCTTGCCGGCTGCTGTATTCTGCATACAGCAGCTTATGGCGTCGTGCCAATCGCTTGGTGGGCGCCGCTGCCAGCAAAAGTCGCTGCGGCGCAGTTTGCAAGTGTTCCAAATGCGCCCCTGCCTCCCAGGCAGCGCAGCCGCGCGCCGTGAGAGCAGGAAAATCGCCGACCCGCATTCATGCGCCACGCCGCATTGATGTGGATCAGGCGGTGTCCGGAGACCGACGGCCGGCTTTCAATAGCCCGTCAATTCGTCGCTGGTCGGAGGTTTTTTGGGAGCCTTGCCAAGAATTCGCGTCATGATGGTCGTCAGCGTCGCAACATCGTTGTCGAAGCCGCCATGGCTGGTCGAGCGGGTCAGGTTGAGCTTGTCGTTCGCGCTCGACGAATAATCGATCTGGATCTTGTCCGAGGGGCGTAACTCGTCACGAAAGCGCTGCATGCCTGCCAATGGCATATTGGCTTTCTCTTCATAAGCGCGGGAGACGAGATAGAGGAGCGAGCGGCTGTAGCCGAACGGCCCACCCCAGCCGACGACGTCGTTTCGCTCGCGTTCGTCATCGAGATTGTAGAGGTAGATCTTGTCCTTCAGCGCCGGTCCGCCGGGCTTGGCGAGATAGCGCGCGTAAGTCTCCTGGAAGAACTCGGCGGTGCAGGCCGGCGCCATCAAGTGGATCGAGCCGAATTCGAGCTGCGACAGGCCGAAGCGGGGCATCGCCGCAAGCAATTCTCCCAGCATGATCGCGCCGGCACTATGCCCGACCAGGTGCAGCAACGGCCGTTCGGCGGCCTTGTCGAGGCCCTGAAGCAACGGCTTCAACCCGTAGAAGCCACCGTCATAGGTCGTGCCCCTGGCGAAGGACATGGCGGCATCCTGTTTCATGTTGCGCCAGGCCCGCAGGCCGAGAGGGCGCAACAGCGTCTCGAGCGCGAGGTCGCCGAGAAAGCCGGCGGCGCGCCCCTCCTGCGCCTCGGACATCCTGCCGAAGACCTCACCGATCGCCTCGGTGTTCCACATCAGATGGAAGTTATAGATGCCATTGCCGCTGAAGACCGCATTGCGCTTCCACGTGGCGATTCGATTGGCCTCGTCGTTGGTACTGTTCAAGCCGCCATGCGCGTAGATGACGAGGTGCTGGTAACCCTGCCCATCGTTCGATTCCGCATCGATCAAGCGTTTGACGGTTTCGGTCATTTCAGCCGGCGTCGGCGAATAGTAGCGGCCGCCGGTGACGTAGGCGCCGTCGTCGATATTGATGAAATGGCCGACGATATCCGTCCGCACAGGGGAAGGCGCGGTTTCCCGGAGCATGCCGGCATTGGCGAGCGTGCGTCGCGGCAAGGCGCTGAAGGCGGTCGGAGCGTGGACGCCGAGCTGCAACACCCAGGCATCCATGACGGTCGCAGCCCAGTCTTCGTATGACCAGTGGGCGATACCGTCATCACCCCAGGAACTGCCCCAGGAGTTCAGCACCCAGAAGCCGGTCGCATCATAGCCGACGATGACGAAGGCGTGGCCTCCGGCGGACACGCCGCTCGGCACGATCTGATTTTTCTCCGGCCTGGCCCAGCCGGAGTGAATCTGCGCGGAGGCGACGATGACGCCGATCTCGTCGATGGCGGCGTGATAGTCGGCGAGATCCGGCATCAATCTGTAGTAGGCGCCGATCCGGTTCTGGCGTGCCTCCTTGCCGATCTCATAGGTCAGGACCCACGGATCGGTCGCGTCATCGTCGACCAGTCCCTGGGTGCAGACGCCGTTGCGGTAGAAGCCGCTGATCGCGCCGCGAATGCTCGACCCTTCATAACGGGTGCCGGTCCACTCGTCGTTGAGCTTGGCCATTTCGTAGAGCATGCGGGCGCTCACGCTGATCGCCGGCGCGTCGAGACCGGCGCGGTGCAGCAGCATGTCCACCGCATGGGCGAGCGCATAACCCGTGCAGCTGTTGCTGCTGCCCTGATCGCGGATCTTGAAGGGGATCGACGGGTACCTGCTCGGCCTCAAAGCCCGCAAATGGGGCTGGTAGATGCGGTCGCGGATATCAGGCAGGTCCGGCAGGACATCCAGCCTGCGTCCCGAGAGTTCTTTGGGAACCGCGCTGAACGAACGATTGGCGATCCGGATCTCGGGGACATCGGTGTCGGCAACCGTGTCGGAGGGCATCTCGATCGGGGCCGGGGCAGGCTCCACTCCGATCTTGGCCGCTGCTTCCGAAGGGGGCACCGGCTCGATCGGCTTTTGAGCCTTGCTGGTGCGGCCGACTGGCGGTTTCCCCGGTGTCGTCGCTTTTGCCATGTCTCTCCCCCAAACGATCGCGGTCGAGGCAAGCAATGGCGAAGCCGCGTATCCGGCCGTTCTTATGAACGTCAGGATTGCATCGCGGGTCTCCCATGTCGAGATGCGCCGCAGGGTTTGGCGTGCCGCGATGACGATGGGAGCGGTCCTCTTGTCAGGTCGGCGCTTTGCACGGAAGAGAGTGTGAAAGACGCGGCCGGTGGCGCCGCAAGCGAAGAGGAAACTGCCATGACGCTGCACGTCGTCCCATCCTTCGGCCGGATCGGTGAGGAGAACGCCTTCGCCGTGCTCGCCCGCGCCACCGAATTGCAGCGCCAGGGCAAGGACATCATCAATCTCGGCATCGGCCAGCCGGACTTCCCGACGCCGGAGCATATCGTCGAGGCTGCGGTGAAGGCGCTGCGCGACGGCCATCATGGCTACACTCCGGCCAACGGCATCCTGCCGCTGCGCGAGGCGGTCGCCGCCGACCTGTACAAGCGCTTTTCGGTCGATGTCTCGCCGGAGGAGGTGATGATCGTGCCGGGCGGCAAGGTCACCATGTTCATGGCGATCCTGATGTTCGGCGAGCCCGGCGCCGAGATCCTCTATCCCGATCCCGGCTTCCCGATCTATCGCTCGATGATCGAGTACACCGGCGCGACGCCAATCCCGGTGCCGATCCGCGAGGAGAACGGCTTTGCCTTCTCGGCCGAGGAGACGCTGGCACTGATCACGCCGAAGACCAGATTGCTGATCGTGAACTCGCCCGCGAACCCGACCGGCGGCGTCACGCCCAAGGCCGAGGTCGACAAGCTCGTGGCCGGCCTCGCCCGCTTCCCCGACGTCGCGGTCATGTCGGACGAGATCTACGACCAGATGCTCTATGACGGCGAAAAGCACGTCTGCCTGCTGAGCTATCCCGAGATCCGCGACCGGCTGATCCTGCTCAATGGCTGGTCGAAGACCTATGCCATGACCGGCTGGCGCATGGGTTTCTCGGTCTGGCCGAAGCCGCTCTACGACAACGCCCGCAAGCTCGCGGTGAACTCGCATTCCTGCGTCAACGCGCCGGCGCAGTGGGCGGGGCTCGCAGCACTGACCGGCCCGCAGGATGCGGTCGCGATGATGCTGGCGGAGTTCGACCGGCGCCGGAAGGCGGTGGTCGCCGGGCTGAATGGCTTGCCCGGCGTCTCCTGCATCGTGCCGAAGGGCGCCTTCTATGCCTTCCCGAACGTGTCGCAAACCGGCTGGAAGGCGAAGAAGCTGGCTTCGGCCCTGCTCGATGAGGCCGGTGTCGCCACGATCGGCGGGCCGGATTTCGGCGTGCATGGCGAGGGCTATATCCGGCTCTCCTACGCCAATTCGCTTGAGAACATCGAACGTGCGCTCGGACGGATGGGCGAGTTCCTCAAGAACGCCAAGGCGGCCTGACCATGACGATCACCTGCCATCTGCGTTACGTCGTCGACCCCTACCAGCTCCCGGCCTTCGAGGCCTATGGCAAGGCCTGGATCCGCTTGGTCGAGCGGTTCGGCGGCAAGCATCACGGCTATTTCATGCCGTCGGAAGGGACCTCGAACGTCGCGCTGGCGATGTTCAGCTTCCCGTCATTCGCGGAGTACGAGGCCTATCGCGAGGCCTCGTTCAAGGACGCCGAATGCCTCGCCGTGGTTGCCGAGAACGACAAGCAGCGCTTCATCGTCAGCTATGAGCGTAGCTTCTTCCGGCCGGTGTTCGAGGACGATCAGGGCGTCAAGCGCGCGCCCTGAAGCGGTTCACCCGGAAGACTTGACGCGTCCTGGCACCAGCCGGACCTTGCGCGGCGCTGCCAGCCAGATCGCCGCCGCCGAGATGAAGCAGCAGGCGATGACCAGCAGGAAGGCGAGGCGGTAGCTGCCGGTGGCGTCGTGGATCGTGCCGGCGAGCCAGGGTCCGGCGGCGCCGCCGCCGAGCAGCGCCACGGTGACTGTCCCGAAGATCGCGCCGAAATGCGGCCCCTCGAAAATCTCGAAGACGATCGGACCCAGCACCGAGGTGATCGCATAGCCTAGGAAGCCCTGCGTGATCACCATCAGGTAGAGCAGAGCGGGCGAAGGCGTGTGCTCCAGCGCGATCAGCGCGGCGTAGCAGATGGCGAAGCCGAGGCAGCCGATCATCCAGATCCATTCGCGGCCGATCCGGTCCGACAGGGCGCCGAGACTGATCTGGCCGGGAATAGCGACGGCGCTGACCAGCCCCAGCGCCCAGGCCGCCATGAGCGGTGTGAAGCCGACCTCGATCAGGTACTTGGTCTGGTGGACCTGGACGGCATACCAGGCGACCAGCGCGCAGAAATAGCCGATCATGATCCACCAGAGGCGGGCCGTGCGCAGCGCTCGCGCCAGCGTCCATTCGACTGCGACCCAGGCCGGATCGACCACCGCCGCCCTGCGTTGCGCGGCGACGGCGCCGGCCGGACCAGTCTCGCCATCCGGCTGCAGGCCGAGATCCTGCGGTTTGCGCCGGACCAGCAGGTTGAGCGGGCCAAGAAGGAACAGGACGAGCAGGCCCATGATCCAGCAGGCGGCGCGCCAGCCGTCCCGGCTGATGATCGATTGCAGCCACGGCAGGAGCAGCAGCGCTCCGACGCCGACGCCGGAAAAGGCGATGCTGATCGCGAAGGCCCGGCGGCGCACGAACCAGTTCGGCAGGAACAGCGACTGAGCCGAAAAACTCATCAGGTTGGCGCCGCAGCCGACGAGGACGCCAAGCGTCAAATAGAGGTGCCAGGCCGCGCCGATCGCAGGCGCGATCAGCATGCCCGCTGCCAGCATCGCCACGCCGGTCTCGATGACCACGCGCGGGCCGTGCTTGTCCATCATGCGGCCGACGAAGGTGCTGGTGACGGCCGAGAGCAGGAAGCCGAAGGAGAAGGCGCCCGAGGCGAGGCCGCGATCCCAGCCGAATTCGTCGATCAGCGGCGGCAGCAGCAGCGAGAACGCGGTGCGCGCATTGACGGCCACCGCCATGGTGACGAAGGCGATGCCGATGACGAGCCAGCCATAATAGAACGGCAGGCGTGCCGACCAATGTGGGTTTGGTGATTGCATGCCGCATTGGACGGCTCGGTGCGCCGGGCGGTCAATCCTTGCCCGGCGCACTGCAGACCTGCGTTACAGGTCAGGCCTTCGCGGCGCTCGCCGCTGAATCGATGTTCGCGACCAGCTCGGCATCGAGGCCGAGCGAGCCGGCGAGGCCGGCGAGGAAGTCCTTCTCGGCCGGGGTATCCGGATTGATGGCGATCCGGGCAGCCGTATAGATCTGCGCCGCGAGCTCGGGCGTCTCGGCGCCTTCGACCAGCGCATCGACACTGGCGGGGTTCGCCAGTTCATTGGTCAGCCATTGATTGGCTTCGGCATCGAGGCCGGCTTCGCGCAGGCCGCCGAGGATGGCGTTGCGTTCGGTCGCGTCGATCTTGCCGTCGGCTGCAGCCGCCGCGATCATGGCACGGATGAAGAGCAGCGCATGCTCGTTCTTCGCCGCTTCCGGTTCGAAGCCGGAGCCGGCGGGGGCTGGCAATGCGGCCTGCTGGTCGGCGCCGAGCAGCGGCTTGCCGGCCTGGTAATTCTGATAGGCCTTGTAGGCGAGACCGCCGACCAGAGCGAGGCCGCCCATCTTGGCGGCTGAGCCGGCGATCGAGCGGCCCGCCGAGGTGCCGAAGATCAGCGCGCCGAGGCCGCCGAGTACGGCGCCGGCGGCGAGCTGGTTGCCGCCGAGCATGCCCTTGGCCTGCTCGATCAACTGCTCGGGCGTCTTGCCGCCGGAGAGCTGGCCGACGATGTCGGTCGCGCCCTGCTGCAGGCCGGTGTTGCGCGCAGCGTCCTGCACGCCCTGGCTGGCCTGGCCGAAGATCTGGCCGGCCATGCCGGCGAGACCGCCGGCGCCGCCGGCTTGCTGGACCTGCTGGGCGAGATTGCCGAGCACGCCGCCCAGCCCGCCAGCCTGGCCGCCCTGGGCGCCAGCCTGGCTGCCCGCATTGACGAGGGCATCGAGGAGGGACTTGGCGTTGAACATCGAGAGAGCTCCCTGATAGGTCTGCCGCCGCCGCAATCTAGGTATGCAGTGGCCGGGACGCTAGGGCCGCCATGCGATTGCGACGAGAGCATGACGCATGCGATCGTACGCCGGAAAAACGCGCCGGGGCCTTGCCAATCGCCGCAAAATCCTTATACAGCCGGCCATCGCATCAGGCACGCACGTCGTTTGCTCGATGAGAGCCGGCCTCCGGTTCGCGTCGCCTTCAGTTTTTTGACCGGTTCTGCCATAAGGCGGGCCGATGGGAGTACCGGTTATGAAGATCCGCAATTCGCTGAAGTCGCTCCGCGCCCGCCATCGCGACAATCAGCTCGTGCGCCGCAAGGGCCGCGTTTACATCATCAACAAGGTCCAGAAGCGCTTCAAGGCGCGTCAGGGCTGAGGTTTCGCGCGGCCGTCAGGCCGCGCTGGAAGCTTCCTTGTGAGATTGAAAGAGCGGGCTGCACAGTGTGCGGCCCGCTTTTTTGGCTTGCGCGCGACCTCGCTTCTCCAGCGATCTCGCTGGGCCGTGAATTGACGCCGGGCTTCGTCAGGCCCACCTTGAGAGCATGAGACTCTCTCGTCTTGCCCGCCTTGCGCTGATTCCGGGGCTGCTGCTTGCGGCTGCCCCCGGAACGCTTGCGCAGGACAAACCGCTGCGTGACGGCGCCGTGCCGAACGCCGATCGCGACGACAAGCCCAACCTGCCGGAAGCCCCGCCGCCGCGCAGCCCCGTCACGCTCGACCGGTTGTTCGAGCGGCTTGCCGGCGCCAAGACGCCGGAAGAGGCGAAGGGAATCGCCAATCTGATCCAACGGCGCTGGGCGCGGTCGGGGTCGGATACGGCTGATCTCCTGATGACGCGGGCGCAGGATGCGCTGAAGGCGCGCGAATTGCCGCTGGCGATCGAATTGCTCGACCGGGTCGTCACCCTGGAGCCCGACTGGGCCGAGGGCTGGAATCAGCGGGCCAATGCGCTGTTCCTCTCGGGCGATCCGATTCGCTCGCTGCTCGACATCGCCGAGACGCTGAAGCGAGAGCCGCGCCATTACGGCGCGATGATGGGGCTCGGCACGATCCTGCGCCAGCAAGGCGACGACAAGCGCGCCATGGTCGCCTATCGGCGGGCGCTCGTCATCTATCCGCAGCTCGACGCGGTGAAGGACGCCGTCGAATCGCTCAAGCTCGAGGTCGAAGGTCGCGACGCCTGAGTCGCCTCGCGCATCGTGCTCGGGCCTGACCCGAGCATCTCATGCCGGATGAAACTCTGATCGGCACCTTCTTGCCCTGAGATTCTCGGATCTCCGCTTCGCTGCGTCGAATGACGCGTGGTCACGCTCTTGCCATTTGGCAGCGTTTTATCTATATTCTGCCAAATGGAGATTGCCCGATGAGCCTGCTCTCGCCGGTTTCGACCTCGCCCGATGCCTTCTCGCCTGCTGCGATCACCGAGGCCGAGGCTGCGGCGATGTTCCGCGCGTCGGTGAACCTCTTCCGCCTCTGGGGCTTGACCGACGAGGAGGCCGCCGTGCTGCTCGACCAGCCGGTGCGCAGCTATCGGCGCTGGAAGGCAGGCGAGATCGGTCGCATCGACCGCGATGCCAAAGCGCGGCTCTCCAACCTGATGGGCATCCACAAGGCGCTGCGCCTGATCTTCCGCGAGCCGCAGCGCGGCTATGCCTGGATCAAGGCGGGTAACGAGGCTTTCGCCGGCAGGTCGGCGCTGGAGGTCATGCTCGGCGGCGAGCTCACCGATCTGATGCGGGTGCGGCGCTATCTCGACGCGGAGCGCGGGCTCTGGTGAGCACGGACGACTTTCCGGTCGCGCCGGTCGCTTGGCCTGGCGCGGTCCGTATCATCCGCAGCGCCTTCCCGCCGATCGACCTGTTCGAAGATATCGCGGACCCCGCCGACTGGCCGCTGCTGATCCTGGCGGAGATGAAGACCAATCCGCGGCTGATGGAGACGATCGGCAATCTCGACCTGGTGCCACCCACCCGCCGCGTCTCCGGACTGGGCGCGAGCTGGCTGATGGCACCGTTCACCCATGTCAGCCGCGATCGGCCGAGCCGGTTCAGCGATGGCAGCTTCGGCGTGCTCTATATCGCCGACAGCTTCGAGACGGCGCTGTTCGAGACGATCCACCACCATGGTCGCTTCATGGCGCGGACGAAGGAGCCGCCCGGCTGGACCTCGCAGTTCCGGGAACTGGTGCTGTCGATCGAGGCCAACCTGCACGATCTGCGCGGCGAGCGGGCTGGGGAGAGCGTGCTGCTGCGGCTAGACGATTACTTGGAAAGCCAGACGCTGGGTTTGAGGCTGCGCGCCGCCGGCTCGGATGGCGTGACCTATCCGAGCGTGCGTCGGCCAGGCGGGGAGTGCGCCGGGCTGTTCTGGCCCGATCTCGCCGGCAATCCCGTCCAGGGCCGGCATCTCGACTATCACTGGAACGGCGAGTGGGTCGACCTCTACCGCGAGGCCGGGACCGGCAAGGTGTTCCGGATCGGGTAGCCACGATCATCGACGAGATCGGTGCAAGGCTGCCTCCCGATCGCTCGGAAGGCAGCTCATGCGTTGGCGCGCTTACGCAGCCAGGCGGGCGCGCGTTCGCACGATCATCAGGGCCGCCTCGGCCGCTTCGCGACCCTTGGTGACGAAATGCGCCCTGAAGATTTCGGCGTGATGCGCCCCCTCCCGGTAATGATGCGGGGTCAGCGAGACCGAGAGCACCGGCACGCCGGTGTCGAGCCCGGCCCGCATCAATCCGTCGACGACGGCTTGTGCGACGAACTCGTGGCGGTAGATGCCGCCGTCCACGACCAGGGCCGCAGCGGCCACGGCAGCGTAGCGGCCAGTCGCGGTGAGGTCGCGTGCGAGCAGCGGCATCTCGAATGCTCCCGGCACGTCGAACACATCGACCTGATCGGGAGGGATGATCTCGAGAAATCCTTTGAGGGCCTGGTCGACGATATCGGCGTGCCAGGCGGCCTTGATGAAGGCAAAACGGGCGAGTGTCACAGTGATCTCCTTTCGCGACAGACACGTCACCCAAGGCGATCACGGCCGCGCGCCGCGCCTGTGGGCGCGGACGACGGCACGTTCTCTTTCATCCGGACTGTGACCGTCGGCTCAGGCATCGCACCTGATCTGCTGACCCTTCCTTGCGAAAGGCGCTCGCGGGCTCACGGCCGAGGCCGCATACCGCCGGTGGGGAATTTCGCCCCGCCCTGAGAACGCGTTCACGATAGCCGACTCGCACGCCGCGGCAAGGAACAGCCGCCATGCGCTGGAAGCGGGCGCATTTCTGCATCGCTGCGGCTCACGCTATCCTGGGCGACGTGGCGTGGAGGCTTTGCAGCGTGGCCAAGCTCATCTTCGGAATGAACCTGTCTTTGGACGGCTATGTCGACCACGAGGCCTTTGCGCCTGATGCCGTGCTCTTCCGCCACTGGATCGAGCATGTGCGAGGCTTGGCGGGCAGCGTCTACGGTCGCCGCATGTACGAGATCATGCGCTATTGGGACGAGGACCATCCTGAGTGGACCGCGGATCATCGCGACTTCGCAGCGGCCTGGCGGCGCCTGCCGAAATGGGTTGTGTCGCGCTCGCTCACATCGGTCGGCCCCAATGCGACACTCGTCGCCGGTGACATGGAGACTGCGATCCGCAGGCTGAAGGATGAGCTGGCGGGTGAGATTACGGTGTCCGGGCCGAAGCTTGCGCAAAGCGTGACCGAGCTTGGTCTCATCGACGAGTATCGGCTCTACTTCCACCCGCATGTGCTGGGGCATGGCACGCCGTTCTTCGCAGGCCCCCGGCCGCCGCTGCGCCTCGTCGCCAGCGGTCGCATCGGCGAGAGCGTGATCAGGCTGACCTATGTTCCTGCTTAGTCACACAAGCTCGCTTGCCTGTTCCTGCTGAGCGAGAGGACCGCTTTGGGTCGAAAACTGCCTTTAATCAGGGACTGAGACGATGCCGCCGAGCGATACGCGCCCGACGTCTCAGTTCGTCCATGATGTCCTTGATCTCGCAATCCAGCACGTACAGGTCACCCAGAGAGTGCCCGTTCAAAGGGCCACCATATATGAGCCCCATGGCGCGATAAAAAATGCGTGCATGCAAAGGGCCTCTGCCGAAGGGCATGCCGACGCCAATCTTGTACAGCCATCGGTTTGGGGCATCAGCGGCGCGCGATGAAAGCCATTCGCGATAGGCGAGGCTCTTTTCAAGGTGCGTAGCCAGCCCTTCGTCGCTCAGCTTAGCGAGGTCACCGCGTAGGTTGATGCCAAGTCTCACAGGTACGCCTGCCGGGGTGAATTGCTTGAAATCTGCACCACGCCAATGCCCGCCATGGGGCGTAAGCAGCGGCGCGCAAAACCCCGCCGCTAAACCCTCACCGCTTTCGCCTTTCGGTCCGCCCCGCCGAACACCCGCAGATACCTTGCGATCTCGGCCGGGTCGCCGGTCGCCTTGTTCGGGTTGTCGGAGAGCTTCACCGCCGGGCGGCCATTGGCGCTGACGACCTTGCAGACCAGTGAGATCGGGTCGAGATCGGGCGTGCCGACCGGCGAGCAGCCGACGAAGTCGTTGGTCAGGTTGGTGCCCCAGCCGAAGCCGGTGCGGACCCTTCCGTGGAAATGGCGATAGGCCTCCTCGATCGAGTCGATGTCCATGCCGTCGGAGAAAATCAGCAGCTTGCTCTTGGGATCGCGGCCCTGGGATGTCCACCAGGCGATGATCTGCTCGCCGGCCTCGATCGGCGGGGCGCTGTCAGGGCGAAAACCGGTCCAGTCGGCGAGCCAGGACGGGGCATCGTCGAGGAAGGCCGTGGTGCCGAAGGCGTCCGGCAGCACGATCAGGAGGTTGCCACCATAGACCTGGCGCCATTCGTCGAGCACGCGATAGGGCGCGCGCTTCAGTTCCTCGTCGCTGTCGGCCAGCGCCGCCAGCACCATCGGCAGTTCATGGGCGTTGGTGCCGATCGCCTCAAGATCGTGCTCCATGGCGAGCAGGACGTTGGAGGTGCCGGTGAAGGTCGGCCCCAGGCCCTCCTTCAGCGCCTCGACGCACCAGCGCTGCCAGAGATGACCATGGCGGCGGCGCGTGCCAAAATCGGAGATGCGCAGATCGGGCAGCTTCTTCAGCCGCTCGACCTTGTCCCAGAGCTTCGACTTGGCGCGGGCATAGAGCACGTCGAGCGCGAAGCGGTCCCAGCCCTTGAGTGCCTGGCGCGAGCGCAGCTCGTTGACGATGGCGAGTGCCGGGATCTCCCACATCATCGAGTGGGTCCAGGGGCCGGCGAAGGTCAGCTCGTACTGGCCGTCGACTTTGCGGAGTTCGTATTCGGGCAGGCGGAACTCGGCGAGCCAGGCGATGAAGTCCGGCGTGAACATCTGGGTCTTGCCGTAGAAGCTGTTGCCGGCGAGCCAGATCAGCTCCTTCTTGGTGAAGCGTAGCCCACGGGCATGGTCGAGCTGGGCGCGCAGCTCGGCTTCCTCGATCACGTCGGCGAGGCGAATCTGCTTGGAGCGATTGATCAGGCCGAAGGTGACCTGCACCTCCGGGTGGAAGCTCCTGATCATCTGCAGCATCAGCAGCTTGTAGAAATCGGTGTCGAGCAGGCTGCGGATGATCGGGTCGAGCCGCCAGCTGTGATTGTAGGTCCGGGTGGCGATGTCGGTGAGGGCCATGGGCGTCGCTGGCTCGCTGAGACTACGTGTCCGCTCGAGACGCCGTGAGGGCGGCCTGCGCCTGGCATTTTTCTGCGCTTCGGTGCTCACGTACTTGAGTACGCTCCGCTCCGATGCTCGAAAAACACCAGTCTCGTCACGCCCTGACGACGCCTCAAACGGACACTGACGCCTCCAGCAGTAGAGCAGGGGAGGGCCGAGGGGAATGGCGGCTGCCGAGGCAAGGATTTCCCGGCTGCGGCGGGCCTGCTCAGATCATAATCATCCCTGATTGATATTCTCTGGTTGATAAATGACGATGGCGACATCGTGCAGCCGTCGGGACGAGCCGGTGAACATCAACCAGATCGAGGCCTTCCTGGTGCTGGCGGAGTGTCTCAGCGTCACCGAGACCGCCAGGAGGATGCATTGCACGCAGCCGGCCGTGACCATGCGCATCCGCATGCTCGAGCAGGAGCTCGACACGATGCTGTTCGATCGGATCGCCAAGCGGATGCATCTGACGCAGCAGGGCGTGGCCTTCCGCGATTATGCGCTGCAGGTCGTCAACGCGCTCGGCGCGGCACGCGAGCACCTGCGCCAGATGGGCGATCCGCTAGGCGGTACCATCCATTTCGGCGCCAGCAACTTCATTGGCGTCTACCTCGTTCCGGCGATCATCGCCCGGCATAAGCAGCTTGCGTCGAAGCTGGCCTTCGAGCTCGATATCGCCTCCTCCTCCGAGCTGATCCGCCGGCTCGAGGCGAACAGCGTCGAGTTCCTGATCGTCTCCGACCAGATTGAGCTCGATCCGCAGCGCTTCCTGTTCCGCGAGCTCTGCCGCGACGAGCTGGTGCTGATCACGGCGCCGGGCCATCCCTTTGCGCGGCGCGGCGAGGTGGTGCCGGGGGAGCTCGCCAAGGAGACCTTCCTGATCAAGCCCGAGCCCTCGGCGACGCGGCAATTCCTGGTGGAACGGATGCGCCGCAGCGGGATCAGGCTCGGCCCGGAAATGCACATCTCCAGCCTGGAGGCGATCAAGCAGGGCGTGATGCACGGTCTCGGCGTCTCGATCGTCTCGCGGATGGCGGTGGCGCACGACATCGCCGGCGGCCTGCTTGTTGAGGTGCCGATTGCGGGCGCCACCTTCGAGCGGGGCATCAGGATCGCGCATCATCGCGGCAAGCTGCTCTCGCCGGCGACGGCGCGCTTCCTCGATTTGCTGGTCAGCGAGCCCTTGCCAGGGCGGTTCGCGGCACTGCGCTGATATCAGTCGGCCACGTCCAGATCGGGCGTGAAGGCGCCGAGATTATAGGCTTCGAGCCGGGGCGCTGCCGCATTGCCATCGGCGAAATCGAAGATGGTCAGCGTGCCGGGGGTCACCGGCAGGATCTGATTGGGCGCAAGCCCGAGCAGCACGTTGCAGGCGGCGCGGACGACGCCGCTATGGACGATGGCGAGGAGATCGCCGCCGCCGCGCCCGATCCAGTCTGCGAGCGCATCGCGGATGCGCGCCGTGAACTGCTGCCAGCTCTCGCCGCCGGCCGGGGTCAGGCGACCGGCGCGCCAGGCGGCATAGTCGTCGGGCTGGCTGGCGATCAGCTCGTCCTTGGCGCGGCCGGTCCAGGCGCCCATGTCGAGCTCGCGCAGGCGCGGCTCCAGCACGGCGTCCTCGTAGCCGACGATCCGCGCCGTCTGGCGGGCGCGGCCGAGGTCGGAGGAGACGATCCTGGCCGGGGCGAGCGTGCGCAGGCTCGGCGCGATTGCCTGCGCCTGCGCGACGCCGCGCTCGGAGAGGGGGGAGTCGTCATGGCCCTGCAGGCGTTTCTGCGTGTTCCAGAGGGTTTCGCCGTGGCGAAGCAGGATCAGTCTCATCGGATCGGCTCTGTCGTGGGATTGGCTGCGGTCCGGCGGAGTGTCAGAGGCCGTAGCCCAGCAGCCGGAACCAGGTGAACACCGACAGCGAGATCAGGACGGCGCCGATGAAGCAGGTGATGAGGCCGTATTTCAGCTGGTCGAGCACCGAGAAATAGCCGGTCGCGAAGTAGATGGTGTTGACCTTCGAGTGCGGCGGCAGGGTGATCGTGTAGGTCAGCGTGAACGATGCGGCGAGGGCGAGCGTCACCGGGTTCATGCCGAGCGTCTTGGCCAGTGCGATGAAGGCCGGGATCATGATCGTCGTGCGCACGGTCTTCGAGGTGAAGATCATGTGGCTGAACATGCTCAGGAAGATCACGACGACATAGACGGTTGCCGGCGCCATCGTCTCGAGACCGAGCCCGTAGACGAGCTTGCCGATGATCCATTGCGCGCCCTTGGTCGATTCGAGCGCGTTGCCGGCGGCGTAGGCGCCGGCCGCGAAGATCATCAGGTCCCATTTGATGTTTGCCTCCTTCCAGGTGATCAGGCCGATCCCGGGCATGAGGCAGAGCGTGGCGGCGATGACGGCGGTCATGTAGACCGAGAGGCCGAAGCCGTTGAACCAGGCCTCCTGATAGTCCTCCGTCGCCCAGAGCAGCAGCGTCAGGACGAAGATCACCATCGCCTTCTTCTCGGGGAGGGTGAGCTTGCCGAGGCCGGCGAGCTGTTCCTTGAGCTTGGCCATGCCCTCCGAGAAGCCGGTCTCGCCGCGGAAATCGAACAGCTTGAGGCCGACAAAGAAGGTCAGCAGCATGGTCAGGATTGCCGAGGGCATCGCGGCCAGGAGCCAGTCCATGTAGCCGATGTCGGTCCCGGCCTGCTCCTTGATGAATTTCACCGCGATCATGTTGGCAGCGGTGCCGGTCATCACGCCGGAGGTGGCGACGGCGTCGGCCTGGACGCCGAGCAGCATCATCAGCCGGCCGAAATTGCTCTGGCCGGGAACGGCGCGATAGATCTCCAGCAGGATGACGCAGATCGGTACCATCAGGCTGGCGCGTGCCGTGGTCGAGGGTACGAAAAAGGCGAGCGCGAAGTTGATGAAGATCAGGACCAGCAGGGTCCGTTTCGGCGTGCCGCCGAAGGAGGTGATCATCCACAGGGCGAAGCGGCGGGCGAGGTTGGACTTGACCATCGCTGCGGTCAGCACGAAGGCCGAAACCATCAGCCAGATCACGTCGAAGCCCAGCGTCTCGAAGGCGACGCGCTCCTTGACCGTGCCGGTCAGGGTCAGCGCGATGATCGCCAGCATGGAGGTGAGGTAGATCGGGATCGATCCGGCGACCCAGAGCGTCAGGGCGGCGCAGAAGATCGCCAGCGCCTTCTGGCCGGGATAGCTGAGGCCCGCCGGTGTCGGCATCAGCAACAGCAGGGCGAAGACAGCAATCGCGAGCGGAATGCCGATCTTCTTCAGAACAGATTCGGACTTCCCGCCGCCGGCCTCAGTGCCGCCGGAGAAATCCGCGGAGCCTAAGCTCTTCACTGCCTCGCCGCTCATGCGTCCCTCCCCGGACCGTGTTTTGCAGGACGATAGCTTCGGCTCATTCAAAACGAAAATTTAATATCTTTATTTACTTGATAAGTATCTTCTATGGACTTGCGAGCTGGGTAGCGGCGCCGGGACAACGGAAAACGCCCGGACCGATGGCGATCCGGGCGTTGCCGTGTTGGTGAGATCGCTCAGCTGCGAGCGAAGCGTCCGCTCACGCCTGCTCGACATGCTCCTTCGCGACGAAGGCGATGCGGACCATGTTGGTTGCGCCCGGCGTGCCGAACGGAACGCCGGCGACGACGATGAGCCGGTCGCCCTCGGCGGCAAAACGCTCGCGCACCGCGAACTTGCAGGCGCGGAAGGCCATGTCGTCGATGTCGCTTGCGTCCTTGGTCACCACCGAATGGACGCCCCAGACGAGGGTGAGCCGGCGCGCCGTGGCGGCGTTCGGCGTCAGCGCGATCACCGTCGAGTTCGGGCGCTCGCGGGCGATGCGGAAGGCGGTCGAGCCCGAGGAGGTCCAGGCGGCGATCGCCTTGAGATTGAGCGCGTCGGCGATCTCGTGCGAGGCCTTGGCGATGGCGTCGGCGCCGGTCGCTTCCGGCTCCGCCTTCTGCGATTCAAGGATGGAGCGATAGACCGAGTCGCTCTCCACCTCCTCGGCGATGCGGTTCATCATCGCGACCGCCTCGATCGGGTACTGGCCGGCGGCGCTCTCGGCCGAGAGCATGACGGCGTCGGCGCCCTCGAACACGGCGGTGGCGACGTCGGACACCTCGGCGCGGGTCGGAACCGGCGCGGTGATCATGCTTTCCAGCATCTGCGTCGCGACGACGACAGGCTTGCCCATGCGCCGGGCCATGCGGGTGATGCGCTTCTGGGTGCCCGGCACCTTCTCGAGCGGCATCTCGACCCCGAGATCGCCGCGCGCCACCATGATCGCATCGGACGCTTCGATGATCTCCTGCAGGCGCAGCACGGCCTGCGGCTTCTCGATCTTGGCGAGCGCCAGCGCCCGGCCTTGCACGATCTTGCGCAGCTCGGCCATGTCCTCCGGCCGCTGCACGAAGGAGAGGGCGATCCAGTCGACGCCGGCTTCTGCTGCGGCCTCGGCGTCGGAACGGTCCTTGTCGGTCATGGCCGAGACCGGGATCGTGGTGTCGGGCAGGCTGACGCCCTTGCGCGAGGAGAGGCGGCCGCCGACGACGACCTTGGTCACGGCCTGCTTGGGCGAAGCCTTCTCGACGACGAGACGGATCTTGCCGTCGTCAAGAATGAGGTGATGGCCGGGCTCCAGCGCCGAGAGGATCTCCGGATGCGGCAGGTGCACGCGCTTGACGGTGCCGGGCGCCGGGTCGGCGTCGAGGATGAAGCGGGCATCCTTCTCCAGCATCACGCCGCCATCGCCGCCGAACTGGCCGACGCGCAGCTTCGGCCCCTGCAGGTCGGCGAGGATGCCGACCGGGCGGCGGAACTGCTTCTCCAGCCCGCGCAGCATCGCGATCCTTGCCGGCAGATCCTCGCGCTGGGTGTGGCTCATATTGATGCGGAAGACGTCGACGCCGGCCTTGAACAGGGCGGCGCACATCTCCGAGGTGGACGAGGCCGGCCCCAGCGTCGCGATGATCTTGATCCGCCGTTCCCGCCTCATCACGTCATTCCCCCTTCAAAAACCCATTTGGACCCGCTTCCGGCAGGCCTCGCCGATTCAACCGATTAGGGCAAGCGATTTGCTGCACCGCAATCACGGGCGCGGCGCGGCGCCGGCCGTGTCGGTGAGCTGGATCGTCCAGCCTTTCTGCTCGCCGGTGTCGACCTCGAAGAAGCCGGAGCGCTCATAGCCGCGCGCCAGGCAGTCCTCGATGCCGCGGATAGTGAATTCCTTGTTGCGCGTGCACATGACGGATTTGCCGGTCCATTCGCCGCCTTTGTCGTAGTCGACGGCGTGGACGTAGTAGAAGCGCGCCGCCAGCGTGCCGCGCAGCAGGGTCTCGCAGGCGCGCGGAGCCAGGTTCCACCAGCCTTCGGTGATCCAGCCTTGCGCATCGCGATAACCGAGGGCGATGCCGACGCGGCTGCCGGTCGTGTTGCACATGCGCAGATCGGCCAGCGCCGGGCCGGCACCGGCCATCAGCAGCCCTCCGGCCAGCAACATCGAATGGAGACGTGCGCTTCGGCTCATGAATCGCTTCTTGGATCGATCAGAATCACGCGGCAATCGTTGACATTGGTCAGGGTCGGGCCGGTCTGCAACAGGTCGCCGAGAGCCGAGAAGAAGCCGGTCGAGTCGTTCTGGGCCAGCGATTTGGCGGGATCGAGGCCGAGGCCGCGGGCGCGCGCCAGCGTCGTCTCGTCGATCACCGCGCCGGCCGGGTCGGTCGCCTCGCCGCCGCCGCCATCGGTGCCGTCGGTGTCGCCCGAGAGCGCGACGATGCCGGGCTCGCCAGCGAGCGCGATCGCCAGGGCCAGCGCGAATTCCTGGTTCGGGCCGCCGCGGCCATTGCCGGCGATGGTGACGGTGAGCTCGCCGCCGGAGATCAGCGCAACGCGGCGCCCGGCCGCCTTCAGCTCGCGTGCCCGCTGCGCCTGGGCGGCGGCGACGTCGCGCGCCTCGCCTTCGAGATCAGGGCCGAGATCGATCGGCTCATAACCGGCCTCGGCGGCGGCCTTGACCGCCGCGGCAATGGCGTCGGCCGGGCGTGCGACGATGCGGTATTCGCTGCCGGCGAAGGCGGGATCGCCGGGCTTGGGCGTTTCGCTGGCGTCGTCGGCGAGCAGGGCCTGCGCCGCGGGTGGCAGCGCCAGCCCGTAGCGGGCGACGATGGCGCGGGCATCGGCCATCGTGCTCGGGTCGGGCACGGTCGGCCCCGAGGCGATCGCGGCGGGATCGTCATGCGGCACGTCGGAGACGGCGAGGGTCAGCAGCTTGCCCGGAGCGGCGGCGAGCGCGAGCCGGCCGCCCTTGATGCGCGAGAGCCGCTTGCGGACGATGTTCATCTCGCCGATCGGCGCGCCGGAGCGCAGCAGCGCCTTGTTGACCGCCTGCTTCTCGGCGAGTGCGAGCGCACCGGCCGGCGCGACCCAGTTGGCCGAGCCGCCGCCGGAGAGCAGCACCAGGACGAGATCGTCGGCGGTGGCGGAGGCGGCGAGTGCGAGCGCGCGTGTCGCGCTGGCGATGCTGCCCTCGTCGGGCACCGGGTGGCCGGCGGCCAGCATCGGGATATGGCGGGTCTGTGCCTCGTAGCCATGGCGGGCGACTGCATGGCCGAGGAAGCGTTCGGGCGGCAGCTTCAGCGTGTCGAGATAATGGGCTTCCGCCAGCAGAGTCATGCTGCCGGCGGCCTTGCCGGCGGCCAGCAGGATCAGGCGCCCCTTCGGAGGCGGGGGCGGCAGATGCGCGGCGAGCCAGCTGCGCGGATGGGCTCTGTCCACGGCGGCGTCGAAGATCCGGCGGGCGACCCGATGCCGCTCTGCAATTGCGTCCTGCCGCTGCTCCAAGCGCCTTCCCCGTGCGAATCTGCTGCTGGCAATCGACTTTCGTCTTAGCCTCTTATCGGCCTCTTACTAGAGCATGTCCCGCAAAAGTGGATACCGCATTTGCGATCAGCACATGTTCCAGGATGTTGCGGCAGCGTGAATTCTTGCCGCTCTGCCGTTCCGGGCGAGGCGAAAGCGCGCTATGTCGCGCCTGCGCGGGCGCAGCTCGCGATGCGACGGATGGTCCGAGGTCATGATGCGTGCGGACGAGGACTTGCAGGGCGGTGCTCCGGTGCGGCAGCCCGGCGATGTCGAGATCATCGCGGGGGATCCGGCGAGCGGCATCCTGCTGCTTTGCGACCATGCGACCAATGCGATCCCGCCTGAGCTGAACCTGCTCGGCCTGCCGCCGCAGCAGCTCGAACGCCACATCGCCTACGATATCGGAGCGGCCGAGATGACGCGGGCGATGGCGCAGGCGCTGGGCGCTCCTGCCGTGCTCAGCAATTTCTCGCGCCTGCTGATCGATCCCAATCGCGGCCGCGACGATCCGACTCTGGTGATGCGGATCTCCGACGGCGCGATCGTGCCGGGCAATGCCCGGATCGACGAAGCCGGGATCGCCGAACGGATCGCGCGCTATTACGCGCCCTATGACACCGCGATCGACGCCGCGATCGAGACGGCGATCGCTGCCGGCTACCCGCCGGCGATCGTCTCGCTGCACTCCTTCACGCCGTTCTGGAAGGGCGTGCCACGGCCCTGGCATGCCGGCGTGCTCTGGGACAGGGAAGGGCGCCTCGCGCAGGCGCTGATCGCGGCGCTGCAAGCGGAGGGCGATCTGATCGTCGGCGACAACGAACCCTATAATGGCGGCCTGCCGGGCGACACGATCGACCGCCATGCGACGCGCCGCGGTCTGCTCGACGCGCTGATCGAGATCAGGCAGGACCTGATCGGCGAGCCGCATGCGGCCCGCGCCTGGGGCCTCAGGCTGGCGCGGCTGCTGCCGGGAGCGCTGGCTGCGGCTCTAGATCGCGTCGCATTTTGACGGTTCCGTCAAAATGCGGAAAACGTGATCGATTTTCAAAGTTTAGAGCATTGCTTGCGCGAAAAACCGGTGCCCACTTTTTCGCGCAATGCTCTTGAGATGTGAACTCAGCGCCCTTCCTGCTTGACCTTGCCGCCCATCCTTGCGAACCCCTGCGGCCAATTTCCGAAGAAGGGTTTTGAGAATGGACGATCCGGTTGCAGGCGATCAGCTCAAGAGCATCGTGCAGCGCATCGAGCGGCTTGAGGAAGAGAAGAAGACGATCTCCGACGACATCAAGGAGGTCTATTCCGAGGCCAAAGCCAATGGCTACGACGTCAAGGTGCTGCGCAAGGTGATCGCGCTGCGCAAGCGCGACCTCGACGAGCGCAAGGAGGAAGAGGCGATCCTCGACCTTTATCTGCAGGCGGTCGGCGAGAGCGCCTGAGGCCATCGTCAGGGCCTGGCCAAAAAATAGGGCGCGCGTTTTCGCGAGCTCAGGCTTCGATATCCATCACGCCGTCATCCCAGACGAAGCGAAGCGTAGATCCGGGATCCATTCCTGAGCCTTTCCGATAGAGGTTCCGGAATGGGTCCCGGTCTCCCTCCGGTCGCCCGGGACGACCCGCGCTTTTTTCAGCTGGAAGGCGCCCTCGAAATCGTTGCGGTCTTGGCTCTTCAGGAGCCTCCCGCGCGCCAGCCGGCGGCGATCTCCCTCAGCGCCGCAATGAAGATCTGGGCCGACAGCGACAGCACGGCATCGGCGCGCGTCGTCAGGCCGACCGGACCCAGCGTGTCTTCCGTATGGGCCGGTAGCAGGGCCAGCTGGCCGCTGGCGACGTCCTCGGCGACCACGCCTTCGGAAATGAACCAGATCGCATCGGTCTGCTTGAGATAGCCGCGGGCGAAGGCGTCCGAGACGGTCTCGATCACGCCTGAGCGGGGCTGGATCGAATTGGCGATCATGTAGCGCTCGACCGTCGAGCTGATCACCGATCCCGGCGGCGGCATGAGCAGCTGATGCTGTGCGATCGCCGCAAGGGCGAACGCCTCCGCATGAAGCAGGGGATGCCCCGGCCGGACGACCAGCCCGATCCGCTCGGAGTAGAGGTGCTCGAAGGTGAAGCCGGTCATCGTCTCCGGCGCGGCCATGCGGCCGATGACGAGATCGAGGTCGCCGAGCCGGAGCTGCGCCATGAGCACGTCGTTCGCCCCGGTCACGACCCGCGGCCTGAGGCGGTCATAGCGCTGCGTCATATGGGCGATGGCGGCCGGCAGGATCCGGGCCGACGCCGTCGGCAGTGCCCCGACGGTGAAAGCATGCTCGGGCGACATCTCGTCGCCGCCCACCATCCGCATGCCCTGCTTCAGCGCGGTGACACTGGCGCTGGCATAGCGCAGGAAGATCTCGCCGGCGCCGGTGAGCAGCATGGTCCGGCGGTTGGGCTCGAACAGGGCCACGCCCAGGAGCTCTTCGAGTTCCTGCACGGTCTTGGACATGGCGGGCTGGCTGACATGGAGCACCGAAGCCGCCTTGACGACGCTTTTCAGCCGCGCAACCTCGATGAAGCAGCGCAGATGGCGAAATTTGATGCGCCGATCCATCGTCGACAGGCGCGGCTCGGCCATAGTTCGATAACCTCACGGTTATTATCGCGGGCAGTGAATTCATTTAACATAAGAGTTTCGCTGCTGCATATTCCCACCGCACGCTGGCATCCGCGGCGCTTGCGACCCCGTCGAGGGGCGCGCACCCGGGCGGCGAACGAGATTTCCATCCGTCGCATCCGGCGGCGAATGGCATCCGAGGAAACAACAAGGGTTTTCCCGCATGAGCGAAGCCTTCATCTGCGCCTATGTCCGCACGCCGATCGGCCGTTTCGGCGGCTCCCTGTCTTCGGTGCGAGCAGACGATCTCGGCGCCGTGCCGTTGAAGGCCCTGATCGAGCGCAATCCGGGCGTCGATTTCGGCGCTGTCGACGATGTGATCTTCGGCTGCGCCAATCAGGCGGGCGAGGACAACCGCAATGTCGCGCGCATGTCGCTGCTGCTCGCCGGCCTGCCCAAGGAGGTGCCGGGCACGACGATGAATCGGCTCTGCGGCTCGGGCATGGATGCGGTCATCGCCGCGGCCCGCGCGATCAAGGCCGGCGAGGCCGAATTGATGATCGCCGGCGGCGTCGAGAGCATGTCGCGCGCGCCCTTCGTACTGCCGAAGGCCGACAGTGCCTTCTCGCGTCATGCCGAGATCCACGACACCACCATCGGCTGGCGCTTCATCAACCCGCTGATGAAGGCGCAATACGGCGTCGATTCCATGCCGGAGACCGGCGAGAACGTCGCCGCCGACTGCAAGATCAGCCGCGCCGACCAGGACGCCTTCGCGCTGCGCTCGCAGCTCAAGGCCGTTGCGGCCCAGCAGAATGGCCGGCTCGGCAAGGAGATCGTTCCGGTCGTCATCGCGCAGCGCAAGGGCGATCCGATCCGCGTCGAGAGCGACGAGCATCCGCGCGGCGACACCACGCTGGAGAAGCTCGCCAAGCTGCCGACGCCCTTCAGGAAGGAGGGCGGCACGGTCACCGCCGGCAACGCCTCGGGCGTCAATGACGGCGCCGCGGCGCTGATCGTCGCCTCCGAGAAGGCGATGGCGAAATATGGCCTGACCCCGCTGGCGCGCGTGCTCGGCGGCGCCACCGGCGGCGTCGCGCCGCGGGTCATGGGACTCGGGCCGATCCCGGCGACGCGCAAGCTCTGCGAGCGGCTCGGCATCAAGCCCGGTGATTTCGATGTGGTCGAGCTGAACGAGGCCTTTGCCAGCCAGGGCATCGCCGTGCTGCGCGAGCTCGGCATCGCCGAGGACGGAGCCCATGTGAACCCGAATGGCGGGGCGATCGCGCTCGGCCATCCGCTCGGCATGTCGGGCGCCCGCATCGCCGGCACAGCCGCGCTGGAGCTGTCGCTCACCGGCAAGCGCCGTGCGCTCGCCACCATGTGCATCGGTGTCGGCCAGGGCATCGCCATCGGACTCGAACGCGCCTGACGGCAGCCTGTCGGGACAATCCAAAGACAACGGGAGTGAAACTGAATGACGCAGAAGGTTTATGACAGCCCGGCGGCGGCCCTCGACGGGCTGCTGTTCGACGGAATGACGATCATGTCGGGCGGCTTCGGCCTGTCGGGCAATCCCGAGAGCCTGATCCCGCAGATCCGCGATTCCGGCGTGAAGAACCTCACCGTGATCTCGAACAATGCCGGCGCCGACGGCTTCGGCCTGTGGATGCTGCTGCAGACCCGGCAGATCAAGAAGATGATCGCGTCCTATGTCGGCGAGAACAAGCTGTTCGAGCAGCAATACCTCTCCGGCGAGCTCGAACTGGAGCTCAACCCGCAGGGCACGCTGGCCGAGCGCATCCGTGCCGGTGGCGCCGGCATCCCGGCCTTCTACACCCGCACTGGCGTCGGCACCGTCGTCGCTGAAGGCAAGCCGGTCGAGGAGTTCGAGGGGCAGCTTTACGTTCGCGAGACCTGGCTGCGCGCCGATCTCGCCATCGTCAAGGCGTGGAAGGCCGACACCGCCGGCAACCTCGTCTACCGGCGCACGGCGCGCAACTTCAACCCGAACATGGCGACAGCCGGCAAGGTCACTGTCGCCGAGGTTGAGGAGATCGTGCCGGTCGGTTCGCTCGATCCGGAAGGCATCCATACGCCCGGCATCTATGTCGACCGCCTGATCAAGAGCACGATCAACGAGAAGAAGATCGAGAAGCTCACCGAGCGCAAGAGGGAGACCGCCTGATGGCCTGGACCCGTGAACAGGTGGCCGCCCGCGCCGCCAAGGAGCTGCAGGACGGCTTCTATGTCAATCTCGGCATCGGCATCCCGACACTGGTGGCGAACTACATCCCCGAGGGCGTCGACGTGACGCTGCAGTCGGAGAACGGCCTGCTTGGCATCGGTCCCTTTCCCTATGAGGGCGAGGCCGATCCCGACCTGATCAATGCCGGCAAGCAGACGATCACGGTCCTGCCCAGCTCGAGCTTCTTCTCCTCGGCCGACTCGTTCGCGATGATCCGCGGCGGCCATATCGACCTCACCATCCTCGGCGCCATGGAAGTGGCGGCCAATGGCGACATCGCCAACTGGACCATTCCCGGCAAGATGGTGAAGGGCATGGGCGGCGCGATGGATCTCGTCGCCGGCGTCAAGAAGGTGATCGTGGTGATGGATCACGCCAACAAAGCGGGTGAATCCAAGGTGCTGGAGCGCTGCTCGCTGCCGCTGACCGGGCAGGGCGTGGTCGACCTGATCATCACCGATCTCTGCGTCATGGCCTGCGACAAGGCCAAGGGCGGCGGGTTGACCCTGATCGAGCTGGCTCCCGACGTCACGCTCGACGAGGTCAAGGCCAAGACGGCGGCGCCGTTCACCGTGGCACCGGAGCTGGCGAAGGCGGCCTGAACGGCGTCTTCGCGCAAGAACAAAGCCCGCCCGGCGATGTCGCCGGGCGGGCTTTTCTGTTTCTGCCGCGTTGCCCGTGCAGCCCGGTGAAGCCGGGCCGCACTGTGGGGGCGATCAGGCGATCTTGGGCAGAAGCTCGTCGAGACTCTTCTTGGCGTCGCCATAGAACATCCGCGTGTTCTCCTTGTAGAAGAGCGGGTTCTCGATGCCGGAATAGCCCGTGCCCTGGCCGCGCTTGGAGACGAAGACCTGCTTCGCCTTCCAGACCTCGAGCACCGGCATGCCGGCGATCGGCGAGTTCGGATCTTCCTGTGCTGCCGGATTGACGATGTCGTTCGAGCCGATGACGATCGCGACGTCCGTGGACGGGAAGTCCTCGTTGATCTCGTCCATCTCCATGACGATGTCGTAGGGCACCTTCGCCTCGGCGAGCAGCACGTTCATATGGCCCGGCAGACGCCCGGCCACCGGGTGGATGGCGAAGCGCACCTCCTTGCCGGCGGAGCGCAGCTTGCGGGTCAGTTCCGAGACCGATTGCTGCGCCTGCGCCACTGCCATGCCGTAGCCCGGCACGATGATGACGCTGTCGGCGTCGTTCAGCGCGGTGGCGACGCCGTCGACGTCGATCGCGATCTGCTCGCCCTCGATCGCCTGCGCCGGTCCGGTGGTGTTGCCGAAGCCGCCGAGGATGACCGAGATGAAGGAGCGGTTCATCGCTTTGCACATGATGTAGCTGAGGATCGCGCCCGACGAGCCGACCAGCGCACCGACGACGATCAGCAGGTCGTTGCCGAGCGTGAAGCCGATCGCCGCCGCCGCCCAGCCCGAATAGCTGTTCAGCATCGAGACCACGACCGGCATGTCGGCGCCGCCGATGCCCATGATCAGGTGGTAGCCGATGAAGAAGGCGAGCAGCGTCATCAGGAAGAGGGCCCAGAAGCCTGCCCCCTGCACATAGAGGATCAGCAGCAGCAGCGAGAGCGCTGCGGCGCTAGCGTTGAGCATATGGCCGCCGGGCAGCTTCTTGGCCTTGCCGTCGACCTTTCCAGCGAGCTTGCCGAAGGCGATGATCGAGCCGGTGAAGGTGACCGCGCCGATGAAGACGCCGAGGAAGACCTCGACCTTCAGAATGCTGATTTCGACCCCGGTCTTGTGCGCCAGCACGCCGGCAAAGCCAGTCAGCGCCTCGCGGGCCACCGCGTCGAGCCTCATCACCGAAGCGAGCTCGATATGGGCGTTGAAGCCGATCAGGACCGCCGCGAGGCCGACGAAGGAGTGCAGCGCCGCGACCAGCTGCGGCATCTCGGTCATCTGCACCTTCATCGCCACCTGCCAGCCGATCGCCGCGGCGATGGCGAACATGACGATGACGAGCCAGAGCTTGCCGCTGCCGGGGCCGAAGACCGTGGCGATGACGGCGAGCGCCATGCCGACGATGCCGTACCAGACCGCGCGCTTGGCGCTTTCCTGGTTCGAGAGGCCGCCGAGGGAGAGGATGAACAGGATGGCGGCGGAGATGTAAGCCGCAGAAACGATACCGATGCTCACTGCGGCCCCCTCAGGACTTCTGGAACATGGCGAGCATCCGGCGCGTGACCAGGAAGCCGCCGACGATGTTGATGGAGGCGATCAGCACCGAGATCATCGCCAGGAAGGTGACGAGCCAGCTGGACGAGCCGATCTGCAAGAGGGCACCGAGCACGATGATGCCGGAGATCGCGTTGGTGACGGCCATCAGCGGCGTGTGCAGCGAATGCGACACGTTCCAGATCACCTGGAAGCCGACGAAGCAGGCGAGGGCGAAGACGATGAAGTGGCTCATGAAGCTTACCGGCGCATAGGCGCCGACGATCAGCATCAGCACCGTGCCGACGCCGAGCAGCATCAGCTGGGACTGGGTCTGTGCCTTGAAGGCGGCTGCTTCCTTCGCCCGCTTTTCCTCAGGGGTCAGCTCCTTGGCCTTCTCCTTCGGCTTCTGGGTCGCGATCGCGGCGACCTTGGGCGGCGGCGGCGGGAAGGTGATGGCGCCCTCGAAGGTCACCGTCGCACCGCGAATGACGTCATCCTCCATGTTATGGACCGGCTTGCCGTCCTTGGCCGGCGTCAGGTCCGTCATCATGTGGCGGATATTGGTGGCGTAGAGCGTCGAGGACTGGGCCGCCATCCGGCTCGGGAAGTCGGTGTAGCCGACGATCGTGACCCCGTTCGGCGTGACGATCTTCTCGTCCGGCTTGGTCAGCTCGCAATTGCCGCCGCGCTCGGCGGCAAGGTCGACGATGACCGAGCCGGGCTTCATTGCCTCGACCATGTCCCTGGTCCACAGCACCGGCGCATCGCGGCCGGGGATCAGCGCCGTGGTGATGACGATGTCGATCTGCGGGGCGAGCTCGCGGAACTTCTTGAGCTGGGCCTCGCGGAACTCGGGGCTGGAGGGCGCGGCATAGCCGCCGGTCGCGGCGCCGTCCTGCTGCTGGCCCTTGAAGTCGAGAAAGACGAACTGCGCACCCATCGATTCGATCTGCTCGGCCACTTCCGGGCGGACGTCGAAAGCGTAAGTGATGGCGCCGAGCGAAGTCGCCGTGCCGATCGCGGCAAGGCCGGCGACGCCGGCACCGACGACCAGCACCTTGGCCGGCGGGACTTTGCCCGCGGCGGTGATCTGGCCGGTGAAGAAGCGGCCGAAATTGTTGCCGGCCTCGATCACGGCGCGATAGCCGGCAATGTTGGCCATCGACGAGAGCGCGTCCATCTTCTGGGCGCGCGAGATGCGCGGCACCATGTCCATGGCGATGACGTTGGCGCTCTTGTCCTTGCAGAACTCCAGCAGCTCCTTGTTCTGCGCCGGATAGAAGAACGAGATCAGCGTCTTGCCGGCCTTGAGTCGTTCGGCCTCCGCCGTCTCGGGCGGGCGCACCTTGGCGATGATGTCGGCTTCGTCCCAGAGCGCGGCGGCCGTCTCGACGACCGTCACGCCGGCAGCGCGATAGGCATCGTCCGTGAAGCCGGCGGCAAGGCCTGCTCCGGTCTCGACGAGGCAGTCATAGCCGAGTTTCTGCAGCTGCTGCGCGCTGTCGGGCGTCATCGCCACGCGTGCCTCACCCGCGAAGAGTTCCTTAGGCGAACCGATCTTCACTACGCTCCCCCTCCTGCCGTGAGCCCGGCTGTTCAGCCTGGCGAGCAACTGCGAAACCTGCAGACATTTCCCTATGGCATCCGACAGGAGCGGCATCTTTGCAAGCGCCGAGGCGCGCGCCGGACTGATCGAGCCGGCCGGCCGGCGGACCTATCGTCAGCGGTGGAGGCTGCAATCCGGGTGAGAGTAGCCCCATTTCAGTCGGAATCGGTGTGCATCGCACAAAAATGCCGCCCGGAGCATGTTCCCCGGACGGCGCTTTATTCTTCAGGGTGTTGCTTCAGGCAATCAGCCCGAGTTGCACCCGATCAACGGTGGGTGCGGAACCGGACCTCGTCGTCGATGAAGGTCTTCTCGCCAAAGGGCGCCTCATTCGAGCCGAAGGGCATCTGCGCCGTCAGCTTCCAGGACGCCGGGATGTTCCAGGTCTTGGCGACCTCGGCATCGACCAGCGGGTGATAGTGCTGGAGGCTCGCGCCGATGCCGGCGTCGGCCAGCGCGGTCCACACCGCCAGCTGCGCCATGCCGGTCGAATGCTCCGACCAGATCGGAAAGTTGTGCGCATAGAGCGGGAAATTGGCCTGGAGCGCCTTGACCGGCTCCTGGTCCTCGAAGAACAGCACGGTTCCGGCGCCGCTGGCGAAGCCTTCGATCTTCTTGGCAGTCCCCGCGAAGTCGGCAGCCGGCACGATCGCCTGAAGCGCCTCCTTGGCGATGCTCCAGAACTTGTCGCTCTCCCTGCCGAACAGAATGACGGCGCGCGAGCTCTGCGAATTGAAGCTGGACGGGGAGAGGCGGACCGCTTCCCGGATCAGGGCATCGACCTGCGTTTCGGAGATCGGCAGATTCTTGCCGAGAGCATATTGCGTACGGCGCTTCTTGAGCTTGTCGAGCATGGCTTCCTCATCTGTGACGCTGGCAGGCCGATGAAACGGGGCTGTTTGTCTCGGAGCGCGCCTCGTGGCGGCCTTCCTGCGAAAGCGGGATTTGATGAGGGAGAGGTAGCGGTTCACTTGCCGCACCAGAATGCCCATATTGGGCATCAATCTGTTGCTCATCCAGGAACACTTGCGGGAACGCTTCATGTCCGAGATCGACGATATCAGGAGCTTTGTCGCCGTCGTCGACGCCGGCGGCTTCGGCCGGGCCGCGCATAGCCTCGGCCTGGCGAAATCGATCGTCAGCCGCCGTATCGCCCGCCTGGAGGCCGATCTCGGCACGCGCCTGCTCAGCCGCACGACCCGTGGCGTCGCCGCCACCGAGGCCGGCCTGGAATTCAAGGCGCGCGGCGAGCGCATCCTGTCCGAGCTCGCCGAGGCGCGCGAGGCGATGGCGCAGCAATCCGAAGGTGTCGCCGGACGCCTGAGGCTGTCGATGCCGCTCTCCTTCGGCTACCGGCATCTCGCGCCGGTGCTGGCGGAGCTGGCGGAGCGCCATCCCCGGCTGGAACTCGATGTCGAGGCCAGCGATCGCCAGGTCGATCTGATCGGCGAGCGCTTCGATGCCGCGATCCGGATCGGCTCGCTCAAGGATTCCAGCCTGGTGGCGCGGCGCATCGCCCCGGTCAAGGCGGCGGTGCTGGGCAGCCCGGGCTATTTCGCCAGCCACGGCCGGCCGGAGACGCCGCTCGACCTCGCCCGGCACGAATGCCTGGTCTATTCCGGCAACAGCGTGGTCGACTGGGGCTTCCGCATAGGCCGGCGCTGGGCCTCGGTGCGCCCATCCGGGCGGCTGCGCTCGGACAATGGCGATACGCTGCTGCGCTGGGCCGAGGCCGGGCTCGGCATCGTGCTGCTGCCGACCTTCATCGCCAGCGACGCGATCCGCGCCGGGACGGTCGAGCATATCCTCTGGCGCTATCCGATGCGGGAGAGCGCACTGCATGTCGTGCGCCCGCCGGGGCCTTACGTGCCCGGCAAGGTGCGGGTCCTGATCGATCTCATGCTCGAGCGCTTCGGCAACACGCCGTCCTGGGATCCCTGCCAGGCGGCCGTTCAGGCGAAGATCGCGGCCGGTGAACTGGCGCCGGAAGACTATCCCGCCGACGAGCATCAAATGGCGTGAAGTCGCGCTTCACCCGAATTCGCGTGGCAAGGGGGCCATAAGCGGCCAGTGTTCCGCCCATGACAATGGGAGATCACGATGCTGCTGGTTGGAATGCTCGACAGCCCCTATGTGCGGCGCGCCGCCATCACCGGGACCTTGCTCGGCCTCGATTTCGAGCATCGCTCGGTCTCGGTGTTTCGCCACATGCCGGAGTTCCGCAAGATCAACCCGCTGATCAAGGCGCCGACGCTGGTCGCCGATGACGGCACGGTGCTCAGCGAATCCCTGCTGATCATCCAGCATTTCGAGGATATCGCCGGCCGCTCGCTGCGGCCGACCGACAAGGCCCAGCGGGTCAGGGATCTCAGCCTGACCGGCATCGGCATCGTCGCCGCCGACAAGGCGGTCTCGGTCGAATACGAGCGCAAGCGGCCGGAAGAGAAGCGCTACGACAACTGGCAGGAGCGCATCCTGGCGCAGCTCCACACGGCTTTGGACCTACTGGATCAGGCCGCCCAGCGTGGGGAGATCGGTGCGGGTCCTGAGCTCAGGCCGGGCGACATCGCCGCCGCGATCGCCTGGGGGTTCTGCCGCTTCGTCATTCCGGAATTCGCCCCGGAGGCGCGCTGGCCGGTGCTGGCGCGCCAGGCTGCAGCCTGCGAGGCCCTTCCGGTGTTCAAGGCCTGGCCGATCGACAAGGAATAGGCTGAGGGATTGCTCAGTTCTGGACGAAGGTCGTCGGCAGTGCCTTGACCGCCGGGCCGCTGAAGCCGCTGGTGCCGACATCGCTGGGCTCGGCGGCAGAGAAGCCGAGCGAGGCGGCGGGGCTGGCGCCGGCGACCCAGCCCTTGGCCTGAGCCTCCGCACCAGCCTTCGCCCTGGCGGTCGCGACGGTGGCGCGGCGTACGGGAGGGACCTCCGGTGCCGAGACGGCGGCGAAGAGCGAGTCGAGGCCGGCCCGGTCGGCATTATATTCCGCAGCGATCGGGGTGCTGCGCGGCCGCACAGCGATCTGCGTCGTGCCAGCTTGCTCCGGCGCGGCGCCCGGTGGGCGCGGCCGGATCGGCGGCATCGGATGATTGATCGCGACCAGTTTGGCGCCGGCGGGAACGGCGTCCTCGGCGTCGTCGCTCAGACGCAGTCCCTCGGTCGACAGGCTCGCCAGCGCGACCGGGCGCGACGGCGGCAGCGGGGCCGAGACGGCCTTGCCCGTAAGGATGGTCTCCAGCGACGGGCCGGGCAGGTCGGTCGGCCTACGCGGCGGCAGCGAGGCGAGGATGAGCTTCTGCTCGGAGGCGGGCAGCGGCAGGGCTGTGGCGTCCGCCGCCAGGGCGGCGAGCTGCGGCGAGCCGGTCGGCGGATTCGGCGCCGGTGGCATCAGGCCGCTCGGGCGCGCGACGGGAAGCGCGGTCGCGATCGGGGCGGGTTTTTGCGGTTCGGGCGGCGCAACCTGGGCAGGAGCCAAGGCGGCGACCTGCGTCTCCTCCGGCGGCGGCGCGGTGGTGGTCGTCGCGCGATTCGACCGCTCGCGCAGCACGGAACGGCCGCTCGGCTCGGGCTGGGCCGGCTGCGCATTGAACACGGCAAAGCGACCACCATCGCCGCTGTTGCTGTCGCCGGCATAGGCCATGACAGTCGGCTGCTGCGTCGGCGCGCGACGTGCCGCGGCCGCACGGCCACGGGTCGGGCGGGCGTCGGCCTCTTCGTCGTCGCCGCCGAACAGCGCGGCCCAGAAGCTCTTGCCACCGCCACCGGACGCCATGATCGCGCCCTCGTCGAAATCTCCGGCAGCGTAGCCCATCACCGAGCCGCCGCTGGAGAGGATCTCGGCCTTGGCGACCTCATAGCCGCCCAGCGGCTTGCCGTCGGCCGGCAGGTGCACCGTCTTCTCGTCCGGGAAGAGCCGGACCAACTGGTCGCGGGTCATGCGCGGCCAGGAACGGACCGAGCCGGCGTCGAGATGGACGAAGGGGGTGTGCGCGCCGGGATAGAAGCCGACGCCGCCGCGCTGCATCCGCATCGCAGTCTCGCGCATGCGGGCGGTCGGGGTATCAGGCAGATAGAAATCCATCGCCTTGCCGAGCATGTGCTGGCTGTGCTTGGCGACGCCGCGCGAGCGCCGGCGCAGCATCGAGTTGGTGCCGGGCGAACGATAGGCGGAGACGACGTGGAAGGGCTGGTCGGAGCCGACCTTGCGATGGACTTCCCAGGCGATATCGAACAGCCGTGGATCCATCCGGATCGGCTCGTCGATGCGCCAGTCGCGCAGCGCCCAGTTCAGCTTCTCCAACGCCGCGGAATCGTAGCGGCCGTCACGCTTGAAGGTGACGGTCGTCTCCTCCTTGGTGTGCATATGCTTGATCGTGATCGTGCGGGTGTCGCCGTTGGCGACGGCGTTCTGCGTGCCGCGCACGCCAAGCACCAGGAAGCTTGCGCCCGTGGCGAGCAGGAAGCCGGCACGCGCGCTCAGCCGCAAAAACCGCGGGAGCCGTGCTGCGATCTCGGCTTTTGACCTGCTCACTCTGCCAGACCCGTCTCGAAGCACCGGGCGAGCCGGAGCGGTAAACGTGAAGGAACAGTTGCCGAGAAGGCTTAACGGGAGGTTACCGGCGAGACAACTCCCCGCCGGAATCCGGCAAGCAAGATTGCTCGCTACCGGCAGATCATGGCGAAACCGTGCCGAATGGGACTTTTCCCAGGCCGGAACGGTCAGGAACGTTGCTCGAGGGCGTTCCTGACCAGCCTGTGGAAACCGTAGATATCGTCGAAGGTGGTGACGGCACCGGCTGCGTCTACGACGATCGTCTCATAGACGAGATGGATCTGCAGAGGCTGCGGCAGCTTGATGGTGCGCTCGCCGGAGCCGATCAGCCGCTTCAGCCGCTCGCTCGTCCATTCCGGCCCGAGCACCTGATCGGCGAGGGCGAACGGGTTCTCGACGCGCACGCAGCCATGGCTGAAGGCGCGCTTGCCGGCGCCGAACAGGCCGCGATTCGGCGTGTCGTGCAGATAAACGGCATGGTCATTCGGGAACATGAACTTGATCCAGCCGAGCGCATTGCGCTCGCCCGGCGGCTGGCGCACCGAGATGCTGCCGTTCTTACCCCGCGTCACGACATAGCCGCGCCTGGCGGCATAGTTCGGATCGTTGGCGAGCCCGGGCAGGAACTCCTTCTTCAGGATCGAGGGCGGCACGTACCAGGACGGATTGACGACGACATGCTCCATCCGGTGCGAGAATACCGGCGTCGCCGATTCCGGCTTGCCGACGATCACGCGCGACTCATAGGCGAGCTTGTCGCCGTGCATCACGCGCATCCGGTATTCGGGGATGTTCACGACGATGCGGTTCTCGCCGATATCGCTCGGCAGCCAGCGCCAGCGCTCCATCTGGGCGATGATGTCGCTCTCCAGCCGGGTCGAGCGCGGCATGGCGAGCGCGGCGACGGTCTGGTCGCTGAGCACGCCGTCGGCGCGCAGGCCCGCCTGCTTCTGGAAGTCGGCCAGAGCCAGCGCGGTCGAGCGGTCATAAACCGGCTCCTCGCTGCTGCCGAGGCCGAGCCGGGCGCGAATCAGCGGCACGCGGGCATCGCGCATGCCGACCTTGAGGGTGGGGCCGGCCGGGACGCGGGCAACCGGCGTCTCCGGCTTGTGGGCGCGCAACTCAGCGAGCTTGGCCTTCAGGTGCTGATAGCCGGCGTGCCGGGGATTATAGGCGGCCAGCACGGCGCCGGCATCGGCCGCACCGGCGAGCTCGGACAGTACCTCGGTCGCAGACGGCAATTCGAGCTTCGGCGTGATCAGCTTCGACAGGCGACGCGGGTCGAGACGGCCGCCGCGGGCATCGCGGGCATAGAGCACGGCGAGCGCCGAGAGCCGGATATCGGCCGCGGCGAGGCTGTCCTTGTCGCTGCCTTCGAAGACCGGGAGCAGATAGTCGCCGGCGCGCAAGCCGTCATCGCCGGCGTGGCCGAGCTGTGCGACGATCTGCTTGCCGGACGCGCCAAGGTCCTTGCCGTCGATCCAGAACGGCCGGTTCTCGTTGGCGGCATAAGCTGCGACGATGTCGGCCCGCTCGCGAGCGGAGAGGCGGGGCAGGGCGGCTGCGATCTCGGCCTGGGCCGCGATCCGGCCGGAGAGTTCGAGCCCCGGCGGCATCGTGACCGCGACGTCGGGAAGAGGCGGCAGGTCGATCTGCGAGGGCTTGGCCAGTTGCGGCTGCGGCGCGGGTTCAGCCGGCTTCACCAGGGCCGGATCGACCGGCGGCATCTCCGGCTCGGGCAGGTCGAGGTCGAGCTCTGTCGGGGTACGGTCAGGCCTGGTCGAAAGCGCGCCGGTGACCATCTCCCTGGTCTCGGCTGCATCCGCCGATTGCAGGCTGGTGGACGGGCGTAGGTCGAGCGTCACTTCCGCCGGGGCGGGAATATCGAGCTTCTGCGGCCCGGTATCGCTGTTCAGGATGACCAGGGCCGGCTGCTCGGGCAGCGGCATGCCGATGTCGCCCGTTGCCTCCTGCGCGGTCGCGGAGGCGAGGAGCAGCGAGAGGCCGAGCGTGGTGGCTGAGACGGTTTCCGCCAGGCGGCGAAGGCGCATCGATAAACTTCCCCGGTCCCTGGCCGATCCACGCCGATAACTGCGTGACTCGGCCTGCTTCGACAAGATGCCGCCCTGCAACAGCGGCCGATATTCGCCCTCTGCAACCCGTTCCCTGTGGGCTGCAGAATGCGTTTCGATTCGGGCTGATCAGGCAGCGTCGGCGCCGTCGGCGGCATCCTCGCCTTCGATCAGCCCGTAGTCCTTGAGCTTGCGGTAGAGTGTCGAGCGGCCGATGCCGAGCTTGCGCGAGATCTCGGACATGTGGCCGCGATAATGGGCGAGCGCGAACTTGATGATCTCGCGTTCCAGCTCGTCGAGCGTGCGCATGTCGGAGCCGGCGACGAGGTCGAGCGCATTGGGATCGCGGACCGGCACCTGGATGACGCGCGGCGGCGCCTCGCCACGCGGCTCGCTGGCAATGGAGGCCGGCGCCGGCGGGATGCGTACGTCGAATCCGTCCATCTGCGCCGCGATCTGCGGGAATTCGGCGATCGTGAGCTCGTCGCCATCGGAGAGCACGACGGCGCGGAACATCGCGTTCTCGAGCTGGCGGACATTGCCGGGCCAGTCATAGTCGGCGAGCAGGGAGAGCGCCTCGGCGCTGATGCCGCGCAGCTTGCGACCCTCTTCGGCGGCGAAGCGAGCGAGGAAGCCGCGGGCGAGGTCGGCGACGTCCTCCCGGCGCCGGCGCAGCGGCGGCAAGGTGATCGGGAAGACGTTGAGGCGGTAATACAGGTCCTCGCGGAACTCGCCGCGCTTGACCTGCTCCAGCAGGCTCTTGTTGGTTGCCGAGATGATGCGGATGTCGACGCGCACCGATTTCTTGCCGCCGACCGGGTCGACCTCGCTCTCCTGGATGGCGCGCAGCAGCTTGACCTGCGCATCGAGCGGCAATTCGCCGACCTCGTCGAGGAAGAGCGTACCGCCATTGGCCTCGACGAACTTGCCGATATGACGCTCGGTCGCGCCGGTGAAGGCGCCCTTCTCATGGCCGAACAGGATGGATTCGACGAGGTTATGCGGGATCGCGCCGCAGTTGACGGTCACGAAGGGCTTGCCCCTGCGGTCGCTGGAGCCCTGGATGGCGCGGGCCAGCACCTCCTTGCCGACGCCGGATTCGCCTTCGATCAGGATCGGGATGTTGGAGCGGGCGGCGCGTTCGGCGAGCTGGATGACGCGGCCCATGTCCTGGCTCTTGCTGGCGAGATCGCGGAAACCGAGCTGGCCGGAGGCGCGCCGCTTCATGTAGCGGATCTCGTGCTCGAGAGCCCCGAGCTTGAGCGCGTTCTTGAGCGAGACCTGCAGGCGTTCGGCACCGGCCGGCTTGACCACGAAGTCGACGGCGCCGGCGCGCATCGCCGTGACCACGGTCTCGATCGAGCCGTTGGCGGTCTGGACGATCACCGGCACCGCGCTGCCGCGCTCGCGCAGCGCGGCAAGCACGCCCATGCCGTCGAGGCCGGGCATGACGAGGTCGAGGATCAGGCAGTCGATGCGACGTGATTCGTCGACGAGAACCGCCAGCGCCTGCTCGCCACCTTCCGCCAGCGCGACCTCGTAGCCGAAGCGCTTCAGCATCGCGTCGAGCAGCCGGCGCTGGACGGGATCGTCGTCTACGACGAGGATGGTTGCGGACATGAAACCTCGGCAGGCCAGGCGATTAGCCGGAATCGGCTGTTCCGTTTCGGGTCACTGTCGGGGAGAACGGTTAAGCGCCGCTTAAGCCGGCGAAGCCTGCGGGAAATCGGGCGCCTGTGGCAGCGCTGCCGTTGATCGGAAGCGGCAGGCCGCGCATATGAGGGGCCACAACCGATCCCGACAGGCCGAGGCAGAGACGACATGACCCGCCCGTTCGACCGTCCCGCAATCGCACGCGTCGCCCATGCCGGAGGCGCGGCCGAGGCGCTCGGCGCCCTGCCGGAGTGGGATCTGACGCATCTTTACCCAGCGATGGATTCGCCCGCCTTCGCAGCCGATGTCGAGCGCGCCGCGACCGAGGCGCGCCGCTTCGCCGAGCTCTATCGCGGCAAGCTCGCGGTGCTCGCCGCGCGCGAGGATGCCAGCGCCGCGCTGGCCGAGGCGGTCAAGGCCTATGAGGGCCTGGAGGATCTGGTCGGCAAGATCATGTCCTATGCCGGCCTGGTCTATTCCGGCGAGACCACCGACCCGCAGCGCGCCAAGTTCTATGGCGACACGCAGGACAAGGTCACTGCGATTTCGACCGAGCTGCTGTTCTTCGGGCTCGAACTCAACCGGATCGACGAGGCGCTGCTGGCCAAGGCGGCGGCGCAGGCGCCGCTCAGCCACTGGAAGCCCTGGCTCGACGATCTCGCCAAGGACAAGCCGCACCAGCTCGAGGATCGGATCGAGGAGCTCTTCCACGAGAAGTCGGTCACCGGCCATGGCGCCTGGAACCGGCTCTTCGACGAGACCATCGCCTCGCTGCGCTTCAATGTCGGCGGCGACGACCTCACGCTCGAACTGACGCTGAACCGGCTGCAGGACGCCGAAGGCGCCGTGCGCAAGGAGGCGGCAGAGGTGCTCGGCACCGTGTTCCGCCAGCATTTGCGCACCTTCGGCCTGATCACCAACACGCTCGCCAAGGACAAGGAGATCTCCGACCGCTGGCGCAAATTCGAGGACGTCGCCGATTCCCGCCATCTGGCGAACCGGGTCGAGCGCGAGGTGGTCGATGCGTTGGTCGCGGCGGTGCGCGAGGCCTATCCGCGCCTGTCGCATCGCTATTACAAGCTGAAGGCGCGCTGGTTCGGCCAGGAGGCGCTCGACTATTGGGATCGCAACGCGCCGCTGCCCAAGGTCGAGCAGCGGACCATCCCCTGGACGGAAGCACGCGACACGGTGCTTTCGGCCTATGGCAACTTCTCAGCCGATATGGCGGGGATCGCCCAGCGCTTCTTCGACGAGCGCTGGATCGACGCGCCAGCTCGCCCAGGCAAGGCGCCGGGCGCCTTCGCGCATCCGACCGTGCCGTCGGCGCACCCCTATGTGCTGCTCAACTACCAGGGCAAGCCGCGCGACGTGATGACGCTGGCGCATGAGCTCGGCCATGGTGTGCACCAGGTGCTGGCCGGGCCGAACGGCGCGTTGATGGCGCCGACGCCGCTGACCCTGGCGGAGACGGCGAGCGTCTTCGGGGAGATGCTGACCTTCCGCAAGCTGCTCGACGAGACGCGCGACCAGAAGCAGCGCAAGGCGATGCTGGCGGCCAAGGTCGAGGACATGATCAACACAGTCGTGCGCCAGATCGCCTTCTACTCCTTCGAGCGCAAGGTCCATGAAGCCCGCCGGCAGGGCGAGCTGACGGCCGAGAATCTCTGTGATCTCTGGCTCAGCGTGCAGTCGGAGAGTCTCGGGCCGGCGATCCGGCTCGGGCCGGGCTACGAGACTTTCTGGGCCTATATCCCGCACTTCATCCACTCGCCCTTCTATGTCTACGCCTATGCCTTCGGCGATTGCCTGGTGAACTCGCTCTACGGCGTCTACCAGAACTCGGCCTCGGGCTTTCAGGAGCGCTATTTCGCGCTGCTCTCGGCCGGCGGCACCAAGCACCATTCCGAGCTGTTGAAGCCGTTCGGCCTGGATGCGCGCGATCCGGCCTTCTGGCAGATCGGGCTCAAGATGATCGAAGGGCTGATCATCGAGCTGGAGGGCATGGAGTGAGCAGGGGCGCGCGGTGAGCTCAGTCGTCTTCGACCGCGCGCTCTATCGCCGCCGCCTTTCGGCAGCGCTCGCCGCCGGCTATCCGGATTTCCTGCTGGTGCGCTGCGCTGCCGATCTCGACGAGCGGCTCTCGGCCGTGCTCCGCCGCTTCGAACGGGCGGCGGATCTCGGCACGCCGCTGCCCTTGGTCGGGCCGGTGCTGCAGGCGAGGGCGGGGGACCTGCTGCGCATGGCGGAGGTCGCCGAGACCAGCGCCACTATCGTCGGTGATCTCGAAGCCTTGCCCTTCGCCGCGGAATCGCTCGACCTCGCGGCCTCCCTGCTGGCGCTGCATGCAGTCAACGACCTGCCCGGCTCCCTCATCCAGATCAAGCGCGCGCTCAGGCCCGACGGGCTCTTCATCGCCTGCCTGCTCGCCGGCCAGAGCCTGACCGAATTGCGGCAGTCGCTGCTCGCGGCCGAGGTCGAATTGACCGGCGGCGCGAGCCCGCGCGTCGCGCCCTTTGCCGATCTGCGCGATCTCGGCGGCTTGCTGCAAAGGGCCGGCTTTGCGCTGCCGGTGATCGACAGCGAAAGCGTCACCGTCCGCTATGGCGACATGTTCGGGCTGCTGCGCGATCTGCGCGCCATGGGCTGGGCCAATGCGCTGACCGAGCGCAGCCGCAAGCCGCTGCGGCGAGCCGTGCTGCTGCGAGCGGCCGAGCTCTATGCCGAGCGCTTTGCCGATCCGGACGGGCGCCTGCGCGCGACCTTCGAGATCGTCTGGCTCTCCGGCTGGGCGCCGCATGAGAGCCAGCAGAAACCGCTGCGGCCCGGCTCGGCCAAGGCGCGGCTGGCTGATGCGCTCGGCGTTCCCGAGATCGGCGCGGGCGACAAGGCGGGCGGGGAGAAGCCATGAGCGACAAGCCGGTTAGGCTGGGGCGGGCCGATTTCCGCCTGTTCCGCACGATACCGACGCGCTGGGCCGACAATGACGTCTTCGGCCACGTCAACAATGTGATCTTCTACAACTGGTTCGACACGGTGGTGAACGCCTGGCTGATCGAGCAGGGCTTTCTCGACGTCAAAGAGAGTAGGATCGTCGGTCTCGTCGTCGGCACGCGCTGCGACTATTTCGAGAGCGTCGCCTTCCCGGAGGTGGTCGAGGGGGCGCTCGCCGTCGAAAAACTCGGCCGCTCTTCGGTGACCTACCGCATCGGCATCTTCCGGCAGGGCGGGGAGCTGACCGCGGCGCAGGGCCACTTCACCCATGTCTATGTCGAGCGCGGCCCGCAGACGCCGGTCCCGATTCCGGCGAAGCTGCGCGCGGCCATGGCGGAGATCGGGGTGGGGTAGGCGCTCCCAACGATTGTGTCAGCGGCCGTTTTCAGGCTATTGCCCCCGCTTGAGATCGAGCCCTTGGCTCGCCCCCTCCGTCAGGAACAGGCCGCGTGATTCCCAACGACATCAAGATCACCCCGCAGCTGGTCGCCGAGCACGGCCTCAAGCCGGACGAGTATCAGCGCTTCCTGCACCTGATCGGGCGCGAGCCGTCGATCACCGAGCTCGGCATCGTCTCGGCGATGTGGAACGAGCACTGCTCGTATAAGTCGTCCAAGATCCATTTGAAGACGCTGCCGACCAAGGCGCCCTGGGTGATCCAGGGGCCGGGCGAGAATGCCGGCGTGATCGATATCGGCGACGGGCTCGCGGTGGTCTTCAAGATGGAGAGCCACAACCACCCGTCCTTCATCGAGCCCTATCAGGGCGCGACCACCGGCGTCGGCGGCATCCTGCGTGACGTCTTCACCATGGGGGCGCGGCCGATCGCGGTGCTCGACGCGCTGCGCTTCGGCGACCCGTCGCACCCGAAGACCCGCCATCTGGTCTCCGGCGTCGTCGCCGGCATCGGCGGCTACGGTAACTCCTTCGGCGTGCCCAATGTCGGCGGCGCCACCGGCTTCCATCGCCGCTATGACGGCAATAACCTCGTCAACGCCATGGCGGTCGGCCTCGCGCGCACCGACGAGATCTTCTACGCCAAGGCCTCGGGCGTCGGTAAGGCGATCGTCTATCTCGGCTCCAAGACCGGCCGCGACGGCATCCATGGCGCGACCATGGCCTCGGCCGCCTTCGGCGAGGGGGCCGAGGAGAAGCGCCCGACCGTGCAGGTTGGCGACCCCTTTGCCGAGAAGCTGCTGCTGGAAGCCTGCCTCGAGATCATGGCCGCGGGCCATGTCGACGCGATCCAAGACATGGGCGCGGCCGGCCTGACCTGCTCGGCGGTCGAGATGGGAGCCAAGGGCGACCTCGGCGTCGAACTCGATCTCAACGCGGTGCCCTGCCGCGAAGCGCAGATGAGCGCCTATGAGATGATGCTCTCGGAAAGCCAGGAGCGGATGCTCATGGTGATCAAGCCCGGCCATGAGGAGCCGGCCGAGGCGATCTTCCGCAAATGGGGCCTCGACTTCGCCGTCGTCGGCAAGACCACCGACACGCTGCGCTTCGTCGTCAAGCATGACGGCGAGACCATGGCCGACCTGCCGATCAAGGAACTCGGCGACGAGGCTCCCGAATACGACCGGCCCTGGGTCGAGACGCCGAAGCGGCCGGTGATCGATGCCGCCAGCGTGACGCCCCCGATGTCGAACAGCGAGGCGCTGCTCGCGCTGGTCGGCTCGCCCGATCTGTCGTCGAAGCGCTGGATCTACGAGCAGTACGACACGCTGATCCTCGGCAATTCGGCGGTGACGCCGGGCGGGGATGCCGGCATCGTGCGCATCGAGGACGGGCCGAAGGGCCTCGCCATGACCGCCGACGTGACGCCGCGCTATTGCGAGGCCGATCCGTTCGAGGGCGGCAAGCAGGCGGTCGCCGAAGCCTGGCGCAACCTGACCGCGGTTGGTGCGCTGCCGCTCGCCATCACCGACAACCTCAATTTCGGCAATCCCGAGCGGCCCGAGGTGATGGGCCAGCTCGTCGGCTGCATCCGCGGCATCGGCGAGGCCTGCAGGGCGCTCGACTTCCCGGTCGTTTCCGGTAACGTCTCGCTCTACAACGAGACCAACGGCGTCTCGATCCTGCCGACCCCGACCATCGGCGGCGTCGGCGTGCTCGCCGATGTGACAAAGCACGCCACGATCGGCTTCAAGGCCGATGGCGAGGCGATCGTCCTGATCGGCGAGACCAACGGCTGGCTCGGCCAGAGCGCCTATCTGTCGACGGTCTGCGGCCGCGAAGAAGGCGCGCCGCCGCCGGTCGATCTTGCGGTCGAGCGCCGCAATGGCGAATTCGTGCGCTCCTTGATCACGGCTGGTCGGCTCAGCGCCTGCCACGACCTCTCGGATGGCGGCCTTGCCGTCGCGCTGGCCGAGATGGCTATGGCGAAGGGCATCGGCGCCAACATCACGGCGCTGCCGACAGGGCCGGCTCATGCGGTGCTGTTCGGCGAGGATCAGGGCCGTTACCTGCTCTCGCTGCCGGCTGACGCCGCCGAGGCGGTCGTTGCCGAAGCGAAGGCCGCAGGCGTGCCGGCTGAGATCATCGGCAAGACCGGCGGCAGCGAGCTTGCCCTGCCGGGCGAAGCCGCCGTCTCGGTCGCCGCCCTGCGCAAGACCCATGAAAGCTGGCTGCCGGACTACATGGCCGGCAAAGCCGGATAGAGTTTGTTTTGACGCATTTTCTTCACGCGAACCGGTTTCCACTTCGCTTGAAAATGCTTTGAGGAGATCGCCATGGCGATGGAAGCGAGCGAGATCGAGCGCATGATCAAGGCGGTGTTCCCCGACGCCGTCGTCGAGATCAAGGATCTCGCCGGCGACGGTGATCATTATGCTGCGACGGTGGTTTCGGCCGCCTTCAAGGGCAAGTCGCGCGTGCAGCAGCATCAGATGGTCTATGCCGCCTTGCAAGGAAACATGGGCGGCGTGCTGCATGCCCTTGCGCTGACGACGACGGTTCCCCAAGATTAGAACGAGTTCATCCGGCGGGCCTTGAACCCGCATTTGGAGATAAAGCCATGAGCGATGTGAACGCCCGTATCGATGCCGAAGTGAAGTCCAGCGACGTGGTGCTCTTCATGAAGGGCACGCCGCAATTCCCGATGTGCGGCTTCTCCGGCCAGGTCGTGCAGATCCTCTCTTACGTCGGCGTGCCCTTCAAGGGCGTCAACGTGCTCGAGGATCAGGAGATCCGCGAGGGCATCAAGGCCTATTCGAACTGGCCGACCATCCCGCAGCTCTACGTCAAGGGCGAGTTCGTCGGCGGCTGCGACATTACCCGTGAGATGTTCCAGGCCGGCGAGTTGCAGGCGCTGCTCGAAGAGAAGGGCATCGCCGTCAAGCAGGCGAGCTGAGCTTTTTCATCTTCAGAATCGAAAAGGCGGCGCGTGAGCGCCGCCTTTTTCATGTCCGGATAGGCCGACGGCCACAGCGGGCGATTACTTCACCAGCAGCCAGTCCTCGACCACGAGCGCGTCCAGTCCGCTCGTATAGAACATCAGGATCGCGTCCTCGCTCGTGTGCAGGATCGGCTTGCCCATGATGTTGAACGAGGTGTTGAGGATCACCGGCACGCCGGTGATCTCGTGGAACGCGGTGATCAGGGCGTGGTAGCGCGGATTGCGCTCGGCGGTGACGCTCTGCAGCCGCCCGGTTGAGTCCTCGTGGACGACGGCGGGAACGCGTGAACGCACCGCTTCCTTCCAGGTCAGGGTGCGCTCCATATAGGGCGCGTCCTGGTAGTTCTCGAACCAGTCGGGGCCGTGCTCGGCCAGGATCGAAGGCGCGAACGGCCGGAAGGCCTCGCGGTACTTCACCTTGGCGTTGAGGAGGTCCTTGGCGTTCGCCGGGCGCGGATCGGCCAGGATCGAGCGGTTGCCGAGTGCGCGCGGCCCGAACTCGGCGCGTCCCTGCGCCCAGCCGATGAGCTTGCCCTCCGCCAGGAGCTTGGCCGTCGCGGTGATGATCTCGTCGGGCGACAGCTTCTTCAGGCGCGGCTCCCAGGCCGCCATGCGTTCGAAGGGTTCGGTCGATAGGCTCGAGCCGAGATAGGGGCTCATCGGCCCCTTGGGCGCCTGCCAATCCGGATTGGCCTCGGCATGGGCGAGCCAGGCGGCGCCGATCGCATTGCCGTCATCGGCCGGGGCTGAGGGGACATAAACCTGCTTGAAGCCGTGGCGGCCGACGATCTTGCCGTTGAAGGACGAGTTGAGCGCGCAGCCGCCGGCGAGCACGAGATTCTCCGACGGGCAGAGCGCCGCGGTCTCGGCGAGCAGCGCCTCCATCATTTCGGCGAAGACGTCCTGGCCGCAGCGCGAGAGATCGGCCCAGCCCTTGTCGAGCGCGTCGGCCGGGCGGCGAGCCAGGATTTCGTCGGCGACGTTCTGGACCGTCGCGGCGTCGGCGAAGGTGAGCTTGGTGCCCTCGACGCGATAGAGCTTGCGCAGCAGAGCGAGCAATTCGGGATCGCTCCGGCCATAGGGCGCGAGCCCCATGATCTTCCATTCCTCGCCCTTGGCCTGGTCGAAGCCGGCGAGATCGGTGACGAAGCCGAAATAGAAGCCGATCGATTCGCGGCCGCGATGACGCTTCAGCTCGGTGAGGCGGCCATCCCTGAGCGCGAAGATCGCGGAAGCGCCGGTCTCGCCCATGCCATCGACGGCGAGGCAGGCGGCATCGCGGAAGGGCGAAGACCAGGAGGCATAGGCGGCATGGCTGAGATGGTGGCCATAGCGCTTCATCCCGGTGATCTTCGCCTCGCCGAAGGCGCGGTCGAGGCCGAGCAGGGTACCGAGGCCGGCGCGCTGCTGCTGATGGTGCAGGTTGGCGATCAAGGCGCGCTCGCTGCGCTCGGGCACGAGCGAGCGATTGAACGCGGGCGAAAGCTTCAACAGTGAGTCGAGGCTGAAGGAGCCGGCGCGGCTCATCTGGTCGAGGAAGCCGGTGAATTCCTCGCCCCAACTGGTGGCGAGCCTGATCTCCGCGCCCTTCGGGATATAGCGCTTGAGCAGGCTTTCCATCCGCACAGCCGTGTCCGGCTCGCAGTTCGGGGCACGCTTGTATTGCAGATAGCGCTCGGCCGCCTCGGCGAAGAGGACCTCTCCGCTGGGATTGACGATGGCGATGGCCGGGTCGTGGAAGGTGGTGGCGAGGCCGATGGTGTAGCTCATGGCCGGCAGCGTATGGAGCAGCCGGCCGGCCATGGCAAATGTTGCAGATCGGTGACGCCGGGTAGTGGCGTCAGTCGATCACTGGGCGAAGGCGATGCTGTCGGCGATCGCCTTGATCGCCGGCTCCAGCGAGGGATAGGTCGCTTCGTCGGCGCTGACGATCATGCGCACGAAGCGGCCATCCGGGCCAAGGCCGATATACTGGGAAAAGCGCTTGCCGGTGCCACCCTCAGCGGTCTTGCCCGAGAGCAGCACGCCATCCTTGCTGCCGGCGAAGGCGACCGTCTCGCGCTTGGCGATCTCGGCCTCCTCGAAGCCGCGCGTCGTCTGCAGCAGCTTTTCGGCGACGGCGGTCAGCTGGCCGGCCGCGACCTGGCCGCCGGTCTGGTAGCTGACGATCAGCATGGGCTGGCTGCCCTTGGGGTCGACGTTCAGCGGGCCCGAGGTCATCAGCACGCCGAGGCCGCCGAAGGTGTCGACGACGCGGAAAGGCTCGGTGGCGCGGACGCGGAAGGGCAGGGCGGCGAGCTTCTGGTCGAGCGTCGGCTCGGCACCGAGCGAGACGCTCTTCAGCATGGTGACGACGTCATCGCCGTCGAGATCGGAATCCTCCGGCGCCTGCACGGTGATCATCACGGTCTTGGCGCCCTTGAGCAGCACGATCCACTTATCGAAGGTGGTGCCGGCAACATTCTGCTGGCCGGTCAGAATGCGGCCCTTGCCCCCGGCAGTCTCGATGTCCTCGGCCTCGTCGATCACGATGTTCTGCTTAGCGAAGTTCGTCTTGGCAGTTTCCGCGTTGCCGAACAGCGCCTGCAACTGCGTATGTGCCTCGGGCGGCATTTCGACTACCAGGACCGACGCCTTGGCTTCGGCATGCTCGAGGCCCGCGAACTTGCTGGACGGCACGAAGCCCTTCAGCGGTGCCAGCGAGACCGTGGTTCCGGAGATCGCGGTGCGATCCTGAGCCTGCGCAGTGACTGCCAATCCGGCGGCCAGCAAGCCACCCATGGCCAGCCGAAGGGCCGTTCGGGCGGCCTGGCGCACTGTGACCAAGTCGAATCGGATCATCGCTTCGCTCCTATACGATTGCTGGTGTCCGCGTTGCCGACGCGGCCCATGTTGCAACTGGCTGAGCGGATACAGGTTCACATCCCGCGACGTTATAATCGAAGGATGAGGCCTTAAGCCGCTTGCCGCCCTTGTGGGCGTCAGCGGCCTGATCGACAGGAGTGGGAGGTCAGCGGCGGCCGATCGCCGCGGTGATCAGCGCCTTGGCGTCGGCGCCGGCCCATTCGGCGGGCCCTTGCAACAGAGCGAGCTCGCAGCCGGCCGGGTCGACCAGCAGGCTGATCGGCATGCCCTCGACCTTCTTCACGGCGCGGATGTCCTGAAAGACCTTGGCCTGCGGGTCGGCATAGTAGGCAAGGCGAGTAATGCTCTTGTCAGCCAGCCACTTCTTCGGCTTGTCGGGGTGGCGCGTGTCGATATTGATCGCCACCACCTCGAAATCGGCGTTGCCGAGCGCACCCTGGAGCGCATCGAGCGCCGGCATCTCGGTCAGGCAGGGCAGACACCAGGTCGCCCAGAGATTGACCAGCACCGTCCTGCCTCGAAAGGCCGACAGCGTCGTCGGCTTGCCGTCCGGCCCGTTGAAGGCAAGATCGGGCAGGAGCGCCGGCTGCTTGGCGACCTCGACGGCCGCGACCTCGCCTTTCGCCAGGGCGCGCAGTGTTTCAACCTTTGCCGAGGCGGCGCTGCAAGTGGAATTGCCGGCTCCGCCCCGCACGGAGTAGAAGGCCCCTGCGCCGCCGAGCACCAGCAGCGCCAAGGCCCCACAGGCCATCGCCATTTTCGACCGAGACGTCATCGTACGTCCTTGAAGAGCAGGAAAGACCGCCGTGAGCAACCGCATGTGGGGTGGGCGTTTCGCCACAGGTCCCGACGCCATCATGGAGGAGATCAACGCCTCCATCGATTTCGACCAGCGCCTCTGGCGCCAGGATATCCGCGGCTCGCTGGCACATGCTGCCATGCTCGCCGAGACCGGCATCCTGACGCGTGAGGACGTGGACGCGATCTCGGCCGGACTCAAGGGCATCGAGGCCGAGATCGAGGCCGGGCGCTTCACGTTCTCGCGCGCTCTCGAAGACATCCACATGAACATAGAGAGCAATCTCAAGGACCGGATCGGCCTCGCCGCCGGGCGCCTGCACACTGCGCGCTCGCGCAACGACCAGGTCGCGACCGATATGCGCCTGTGGGTGCGCGATGCGCTCGACCAGCTCGACGAGCAGGTCGCCGACCTTCAGCTCGCCCTCGCCGAAAAGGCGGATAGCTATGCCGGCGCGGTGATGCCGGGCTTCACCCATCTGCAGTCGGCACAGCCGGTCACCTTCGGCCATCACCTGCTGGCTTACGTCGAGATGCTGGCGCGCGATCGCAGCCGGCTTCGTGACGCCCGCGAGCGCATGAATGAATCCCCGCTCGGCGCCGCTGCGCTCGCCGGCACATCCTTCCCGATCGACCGGCACATGACGGCCAAGGCGCTCGGTTTCGCCCGCCCGACCGCCAACTCGCTGGATTCGGTCTCGGATCGCGATTTCGTGCTGGAGACGCTGTCTGCCGCCTCGATCTGCGCCATGCACCTGTCGCGCCTGGCCGAGGAGATCGTGCTGTGGGCGACGCCGCAATTCGGTTTCGTCAAGCTCTCCGACAAGTTCTCGACCGGCTCCTCGATCATGCCGCAGAAGCGCAATCCCGACGCCGCTGAGCTGGTGCGCGGCAAGGCGGGCCGCGTCTTCGGCGCGCTGCAAGGCATGCTGACGATGATGAAGGGGCTGCCGCTGACCTATTCGAAGGACATGCAGGAGGACAAGGAGGGCACCTTCGACGCGGTGCAGACCCTGTCGCTCTGCCTCGCTGCCAGCGCCGGCATGGTCCGCGACATGCAGCCGGACCTGAAGACAATGAAGAAGGCGGCCGGGCTCGGCTACGCCACAGCCACCGACCTCGCCGACTGGCTGGTGCGCGTGCTGAAGATGCCGTTCCGCGACGCCCACCACGTCACCGGCCGGCTCGTCGGTATCGCCTCGGCCAAGGGCGTCGGGCTGGAGAAGCTCTCGCTCGCCGAGATGCAGGAGGTCGAGCCCAAGATCGGCGACGAGATTTTCGCGGTGCTCGGCGTCGAGCGCTCGGTGAAGAGCCGCACCAGCTATGGCGGCACAGCCCCCGCCAATGTGAAGCGGCAGGCCAGGCGCTGGCTGAAGCAGCTCGCCAAGGACGCGAAGCCGCAGTCATGATCCCGGCGCAAAGGCTCGCAAGCTTGCGCGCCATTCGCTACACTCGTCCCGAAGCTTCGCCTAAGGATCATCGTTCGTGCCGCAATCCCGCCTGAAACTCGGCCGCACCGTGCTGGTGGTCGGCCTGCTCGGCCTCGCGCTCGCGGCTTGCGGCCGCCGTGGACCGCTGGAGCCGCCGCCGAACGCCAAGAACGCGATCGATCTGCCGGATCAGCAGACGGGCGCCGTCGAGAACAGCTTCAACGCTTCGGAAGCTTCGCCGCTCGGCAAGCCGCCGAAGCGCAACAAGGCGATCGAGGTACCCGAGAAGCCCTTCGTGCTCGACCCGTTGCTCTGACAGTCTTCCGGACCTTCGATGCATCACTTCGCCTATCGCGACGGCGCGCTCTTCGCCGAGGATGTCGACCTGCGCGAGATCGCGGCAGACGTCGGAACGCCGGTCTATGTCTATTCCTCGGCGACGATCGAGCGGCATTATCGCCTCTATGAGGCGGCGATGGCGTCGACCATGCCGGGCAAGCCGGCGCATGTCTTCTACGCCATGAAGGCGAACAGCAATCTCGGCGTGCTGAAGACGCTGGCCGCGCTCGGCGCCGGCGCCGACACGGTCTCCGAGGGCGAGATCCGCAAGGCGCTCGCCGCCGGCTTCCCGGCCAGCAAGATCGTGTTCTCCGGCGTCGGCAAAGCTGAGAGCGAGCTTGCCTTCGCCGTCGAAGCCGGCATCTACCAGGTCAATATCGAGACCGAGGGCGAGCTCGACCTCTTGTCGAAGGTGGCGCAACGGTTCGGCAAGCGCCAGGAGGCGGTGTTCCGGGTCAATCCCGATATCGGCGCCGGCGGCCACGCCAAGATCACCACGGGGTCCTCGGCCAACAAGTTCGGCGTTTCCTTCGAGGAGGTGCACCGGCTCTATGCCCGCGCCGCCAACATGGCAGGCGTTCGCATCATGGGCCTCGCCGTGCATATCGGCAGCCAGATCCGCGAGACGGAAGCGTTCGAGGCTGCCTATGCCAAGATGCGCGATCTCGTGCTGGCGCTTCGGGCCGAAGGGCACCGCGTCGACCGGCTCGACCTCGGCGGCGGGCTCGGCATCCCCTACGAGGTCCCCAGGAATTTCGACCATGGCCCGGGGCTGATCGAAGCCTATGCCGGAATGGTCGCCAAGCTGATGCAAGGGCTCGATGCCGAGCTCGGCTTCGAGCCGGGGCGCCTGATCGTCGGCAATGCCGGCATCCTCCTGACGAAAGTGCTCCACCTCAATCCGCGCCCGACCAAGGAGTTCCTCGTCGTCGATGCGGCGATGAACGATCTGATGCGGCCGGCGATGTACGAGGCCTATCACGAGATCTGGCCGGTGGCCGAGCCGGCGGAGGGGGCGAAGACGATCGCCTATGATGTGGTCGGGCCGATCTGCGAATCAGGCGACACCTTCACCACCGGGCGCGAACTCGCGGCGTTGAAGCCCGGCGACCTCATCGCCTTCATGACGGCGGGTGCCTATGGCGCCAGCATGTCCTCAACCTACAATCAGCGCCCGCTGGTCGCCGAAGTGATGGTGAAGGGCGATAAATTCGCCGTGACGCGGCCGCGCCAGACCTATGAAGAGCTGATCGGCACGGATCGCGCGCCGCCCTGGCTGCCCTGAGTCTGCTTCACATTTCCCGGAGCACCTGTGGGGCGTAGCGCTTCGACGCTGGTCACGCCACATTCCCGTGTTAGCCTCTCCCTTCGATCGATGAAGCTAGGAGAGGCGCCGCGGGGGCGGCCCGGAGCAGCGGATGAGCGAAGCACCGCGCCGCACGGCGCTAGATCCGGTCGGTATGATCCGCAAGAGGCTGGAGCGCCTCACTGCGGCATCGCGGCTGTCTCTTGCCTGGGAGCGCCTCTGGCCGAAGCTGTGGGCGCCGCTCTGCGTCGTCCTCGCCTTCCTTGCCGTCTCCTGGTTCGGGCTGTGGCTGCACCTGCCTTGGTGGGGGCGAGCCGCCGGCTGCGCCTTCTTCGCTCTCCTCCTGCTCGGAAGTTTCTGGCCGGCCGTCACCGGCCGCTGGCCCAGCCGCCGCGAGGCGCTGGCTCGGCTCGACCAGTCGATGGACGGGGCGCATCGCCCGGCGACCGCGCTGGAGGATACGCTCGCGGTCGGCGGCAAGGACCCGGTCTCGCAGGCATTGTGGACGCTGCACCTGCAGCGCCAGAGCGCCCATGTCGCGGCGCTGAAGGTTGCACCGCCGCAGCCGCACATGGCCGGGCGCGACAGGCGGGCCCTGCGGGCCGCGCCGCTGGTCGCGGCCGTCGCCGGCTTCTTCGTCGCCGGGCATGAGGCCCTGCCGCGGCTGACCGCCGCCTTCGACTGGCGCGGGCCGGCGCTCGCTGCCGCCGCGGTCCGGATCGATGCCTGGATCGATCCGCCGTCCTATACGCGCATGCCGCCGATCCTGATCGATTTCGGCAAGCTCGCCGGCCCGAACTTCAACGTGCCCGAGAAGTCGACGGTAGTGGTCCGCATCGCCGGCAAGAGCGGCATGGATGTCGCGACCACCGGCCGCCTCGATGCCGTACCGGTCGAGGGCAAGCCCGGCGAAGCCAAATCCGGAGACGCCAAGCCGGTCGAGGCCAAGGCGGCGCCGCCGAATACGGTCGCGGTGACCGAGAAGCGCTATCTCGTCGCCGGCGACGGCACCTTGCGCATCACCGGCTCGGGCGCGCCGGCGCAGACGCTGAGCCTGCACGCGATCATCGACCAGAAGCCGGAGATCGCCTTTGTCGATGCGCCCAAGCCCGTCAGCGGCGTCCAGGGCGGGCTCGGCATCAGCTACCGCGCCAAGGACGACTACGGCATCGCTTCGGCGGAGGTGCTGGTCTCGCGCGTCGGGCCGATTACGGGTGGCCGCTCGCTGGTCGAGGCGCCCAAGCAAATCCTGCCGGTGCCGCCCTCCGGTTCCGGCGACGACGAGATGAAGAGCACGGTCGATTTCTCGGCCCATCCCTGGGCCGGCGCCAAGGTCAATATGAGCCTCCTGGCGCGCGACGAGACCGGGCAGGAAGGGCGCAGCGAGACCATCGAGGTCGTGCTGCCGCAGCGGACCTTCACCAAGCCGCTGGCCAAGGCACTGGTCGAGCAGCGGCGCAAGCTCGTCATGGACGTCGACAATCGCAAGAACGTCCAGCTCGCGCTCGATGCGCTGATGATCGAGCCCGACCGCTTCATGAAGGAGACTGGCGTCTACCTCGGCATGCGCATGATCGGCGAGCGACTGCGCCGCGCCGCCAGCGACGACCAGCTGCGCGACGCCGCCGAGATGATGTGGGCGCTCGCGCTGCAGCTCGAGGATGGCGACCTCTCGGATGCCGAAAAGGCACTGCGGGCCGCGCAGGAGAACCTGGCGCAGGCGCTGGAGCGCGGTGCCTCCGAAGAGGAGATGAAGAAGCTCACCGAGGACCTGCGCCGCGCCATGGACCAGTACATGCGCGAGCTTGCCCAGCAATGGCAGCGCCAGCAGCAGAACGGCGAGCAGAACCAGGCGCGTCTGCCGGAGAATTTCCGCACGGTGACGCCGCGCGACCTGCAGAACATGCTCAACCGCATCGAGGAGTTGACCAAGCGCGGCGACATGGCCGAGGCGCAGCGCCTGATGGAGGAGCTCAACAACCTCCTGAACAATCTCAAGACGGCGCGTCCCGGCCAGCAGGACCCGCGCCAGCGCGAGATGAACCAGGCGCTGGGCGATCTCGACCGGATGACGCGCGAGCAACAGCAATTGCGCGACGAGACCTATCAGCAGGACCAGCAGAACCAGAACCGCACCCAGCAGGGTCGCCGCCCGGGCCAGCAGCAGGCGCGTCCCGGTCAGCAGGGCCAGCGCCAGCAAGGGCAGCAGGGCCAGCGCGGGCAGCGTGGCCAGCAACCCGGGCAGCAGCCCGGCGAGGACGGCGAGGGCGAGGACGGCCAGAACGCCGAAGGCGGGCAGGGCCAGGGTCAGGGCTTGTCGCAGCGCCAGCAGGCCTTGCGGGAACGGCTGCAGGATCTGCAGCGGCGCATGCGCGGCATGGGCGCCGATCCCGGCGAACTCGGCGAGGCCGAGGATGCGATGCGCGAGGCCGAGGGCCAGCTCGGCCAGGGCCAGGAAGGGTCGGCAGTCGACTCGCAGGGTCGCGCGCTCGAGGCGCTGCGCAAAGGCGGCCAGAACCTCGCCCAGCAGATGCAGGGCGAGCCCGGCGAGGGCGAAGGCAACGACAATGCCTATGGCGATCCGGATGGGCGTCCGGCCGGCCGACCCTCGGCGCAGCAGCGCGACAACAACGATCCGCTCGGGCGGCCGCAGCGCCAGCGCGATTGGGCCGATGGCCGCGTGCGCGTTCCGGGTGCCGACGAGAGCGCGACCCAACGGGCGCGGCGCATCCTCGAAGAGCTGCGGCGGCGCCTCGGCGATCCGCTGCGGCCGACCGAGGAGCTCGATTATCTCGAGCGCCTGCTGCGGCGGAATTGAACGCGATGGTTTCGCGTCATGCTCGGGCTTGACCCGAGCATCTCGGAAACCAGTGCCTTCTTGCCGTCATTCTCGGGTCGGCGCTTTGCGCCGCCCGAGAATGACGGCAAGAGTTACCCCGCCCGGTTGCCCGAAACCACCGCGAGTGCCGCAATGAAGCGGTCGAGGTCGGCTTCCGTCAGATAGGGCGCTGGCGAGATGCGGATGGTGTTGCCCTTGGCGACGCCGCCACGGCGCACCGTCATCACCTTGTGCTGGTCGCGCAGCGCCGCGACGACGGCGTTGCAGTCGGCGGCCGAGCGCTTGCCGGTGAGTGCGAAGGACGTGATGCCGGCGACCATCTCGGGATCGTCCGGGGTCTGGATCTCGACGCCCTTGAGCTCGCGCGCCCTGGCGACCCAGTAATTGCGCAGATGGCGGTAGCGCGCCTCCTTGGCCTGCGGCCCGACTTCCTGGTGGAGGGCAAGGGCAGCGGGAACAGTGAGCTGCGCGGCGAAGTTCGGCGTGCCGGTGTGGATGCGCGAGCGGACATCGTCCGGCTTGAAATCCTCGTCGCCGTAATGGGTGTCGATATCGGCAAGGCGCTCACGGGCGATGTAGATGATGCCGACGCCGAGCGGCGCGCCGATCCATTTGTGCAGGTTGAAGCCGATGAAGTCGACGCCGAGATCCCTCGCCTTGAAGTCGACCTGGCCCCAGCTATGGGCGGCGTCGAGGATGACGTCGATGCCGCGCGCCCTGGCCATGGCAGCGAGCTCCCTGACCGGCAGCATCAGCCCGGTGCGGTGGCTGATATGGGTGAGCAGCAGCAGTTTGGTCTTCGGGTTGGCGTTAAGGGCAGCCTCATAGGCCACCAGCACATTGGCCTTGGTCGCCGGTTCGGGGATGTCGAATTTCGCGACCTCGACACCGCGCCGGCCTTTCAGCCAGTTCATCGCGTACTGCATCGAATCATAGTCGAGATCGGCATAGAGCACGCCGTCGCCGGGTTTCAGCTTGTTGTAGCCGGCGATCAGCGTCTGCAGCGCTTCGGTGGCGCCGCGGGTCAGCGCGATCTCCTCGCGGGCGACGCCGAGGAAATCGGCCAGCGGCGTGCGGACATTGTCGAGATCCTGGCCGATCTTGCTGCGGGCGTAGACGGTGTTCTCGAAATTCACGAAGTCGGTCAGGCGCTTGTATTCTGCCTTCACCGGCTCGGCCATGATCCCCCAATAGCCGTTCTCCAGGTTCACCATGTCAGGCGTGACGCTGTAGAGGCGCCGGACCGCATCCCAATAGCCGGTGTCGGTGCCAAGGTTGCTGGTCGGCAGCGCGGGCAGCGAGCGGGCGAGGGCGGGCGCTGCCGCGGCAGCAGCGAGAGCGGCGGTGCCGAGGCCGGCGAGCAATGCGCGGCGATTGAGAGTGGTGTCGTCGGTCATGGCGGGCGTTCCTTGGGGCGGGCGCCCTCGCTAAACGCCGGCTGTTTCAGGGCCATGACGGTCCTATTGGCGAACTTATCCCCGCACCGCGAAACCGATGCATACTCGCGCAAACGCGCAACAGGAGTGCTGCCATGTCGATGCAGGGATCACCAGCCGAGGACGTACCAGTCGAGGAGCCGCAGGCTCCGCGGCAGCCGGATCTCGCCGTCAGTTTCGAGCGGCTCTCGCGCCTCGCGCCGATCGGCAAGGCCGAGATCATGGGCAACGTCGCCCTGCATTTCACGCGGCTTGCCGCCGAGGCCGACCTGACGACGCCGCTGCGCGTCTGCCATTTCCTGGCGCAGGCCGCCTTCGAGACCGACCGCTTCCACACGCTGGAAGAGAAGGGCGGGAAGAAGCAGTTCGCCAAATATGAAGGCCGCGAGGATCTCGGCAACACCGAGCCCGGTGACGGGGCGCGCTATCATGGGCGCGGCATCTTCCAGCTCACCGGCCGCGCCAACTACAAGCGCATCGGCCGGATGCTGAACATCGATCTGGAGGGGCGGCCGGAGCTGGCGCTCGATCCGCGCATCTCGGTGCAGATCGCCTTCGCCTATTGGCGCGACCGCAAGATCAACGCCGCCGCCGACCGCGACGACGCGGCTCGCGTCACCCAGCTGATCAACGGCGGCTTGAACGGCCTCGCCGAGCGCCGGCAATTGCTGACGACGGCGAAGGGCATCTGGTTCTAGTGCCGAGGCAGGAGGCTCGGCTCAACGCCGATCCGGATCACTCCCTGCCGCAATAGCTCGGAATCCACGCGATCGGTTTAAATTTTCTGCAACCGCAGCTGGTCCATAACCCGCGCACCTCTCGCCAACTGCCGCAGAGTATGCCTTGCCGCTGGACTACCATTCGCTGTTGACGGCCTTTGCTCTTTCCGGCTGCGGATTGGCGATCACCTTTTTCGTCAGCTGGCTTGCCTCCCGGACGGAACGTTTCCTGATCGCCTGGACTTTCGGCGTGGGGTTCATGGCGCTCGGCGTGCTGATCTACAGCTGGTACGCTCAGATCATGTCGCCCGCCGTCGGCGCGGCCGGGTACACGATCCTGCTGACCGGCCTCGCCTTCGTGTTCGGCGCCGGCCGGGAGTTCCGCACCGGCGTTCTGCCCTGGCGCAGCATGGCGATTATGGCGATCGCATCGTCCATCGCCATGGCGGTCCCGATGCTGGCCGGCTACAACGGCGCCGCCATCGTCATGCTCAATGTGGCAGCGACGAGCATCCTTCTCATCACGGCCTGGGACTACTGGCTCGGGCGCGCCGAGGCCCGGCTGGCCATCCCGCTGCTGACGGCTCTCTATGTCGTGACGGGGCTCTCCTTTGTCCCCTGCGCCATCCTGCTGCTGCAGGACGGCGAGTGGCGCCTGTCGCAGGCTCCGTCGAATTGGGCCGAAGATCTCAATATCGTCGTCTGCCTGGCCACCCTTTCCGGTATCGGCGCGCTTTCCCTGGCGCTCAACCAGGCGCGGTTGGCACGCAGCCACAAGCGCGATGCCGAGACCGATCCGCTGACCGGCCTGCTCAACCGGCGAGCGCTGCTCAGCCGTATCGCGGAAGACATCAAAGGTCCCGCCGCGCTCATCGTTTTCGACATGGACCACTTCAAGGCGACCAACGATGTCCATGGTCATCCGGCAGGCGACGACGTGCTGCGGAGCTTCGGGAAGATCCTGGCGCTGTCTTGCCGATCGCAGGGTTTCGCCGCACGGCTTGGCGGCGAGGAATTCGCGCTGTTGTTGCCGGAGGCCTCGCGGATCACGGCTGCGAAACTCGCTGATCGTGTTCGCAGGCGTCTCGCAAAGCGTCATTTCAGCGGGGATGGTGGCTCGTTCACAAGCACGACAAGCGCCGGCGTCGCCTATTCCGAGGACGTCGCCATCGATTTCGACGCGCTCCTGCGCGACGCCGACAAGGCACTGTATGCAGCCAAGCGCGCCGGCCGCGACCAGGTTGCGGTCAGCGCGGACGACATGGAATTCCTGGCCCACAGCTGGTCGTCGCCGGATGGGCGGCGCGATGCTGCCGACCTCGTCCGACTCAAGGCTGGCTAGAGCATTCCCGCGATTCTCTGAATCGCGCCAATGCTCTAGCGCAGCGACGCGAAAGCCGAGCCGCTCAAGCGTGTCCGGCCTTCAGCGCCTGGTCGAGATCGGCAAAGAGGTCCTCGACATCCTCGATGCCGGTCGAGAGGCGCAGCAGATCGGGCGGACAGGGGGAGCCGGCGCCCTCGATCGAGGCGCGGTGCTCGATCAGGCTCTCGACGCCGCCGAGCGAGGTGGCGCGCTTATAGAGCTCGACATGGGCGGCCGACTTGACCGCCGCCGCCTCGCCGCCGCTGACCTGGACGGAGAGCATGAAGCCGAAGCCGCCTTCCATCTGCCTGGCGGCGATGTCGTGGCCGGGATGCTGCGGCAGGCCGGGATAGAGCACGCGCGAGACCAGCGGGTGAGCCGACAGCCTCGTGGCCAGCGCCATGGCCGAGGCCGACTGGCGCTCCTGCCGGACATGGAGCGTGCGCATGCCGCGCATCAGCAGGTAAGCCTCGAACGGCCCGAGGATGCCGCCCTGGCCCTTGCGCACCGTCTTGATCCGGGCCCAGAATTCGTCATCGACATTGGCGCAGAGCGCGCCGGCGACGACGTCGGAGTGGCCGTTCAGCACCTTGGTCGCGGCATGCATGACGATGTCGGCGCCGAGCGTGAGCGGGCGGGTGTGCACGGGGGAGGCGCAGGTCGAGTCGACCGCGAGCTTCGCCCCTGCCGCATGGGCGATCTCGGCCACGGCGGCGATGTCGGTGATGGTCCAGAGCGGGTTGGACGGGGTCTCGGCCCAGATGAGCTTGGTGACGCCCGGCTTCACCGCCTCTTTGAGCTTGGCGAGATCGTCGGTCTCGACGAAGTCGATCTTGAGGCCCCAGCGGGTCGCTTCGGTCAGCAGCCAGGCGCGCAGCGCCCAGTACATCACCTTGGAGGCGACGACATGGTCGCCGGGCGAGAGCGCCTGGAACACGGCGGTCGCCGCGGCCATCCCCGAGCCGAACAGCAGGGCGCCGGCCTTGGCCTCCTCCAGCATGGCGAGCACGGCCTGCGCCTCATGCACGGTCTCATTGTCCGGCCGGCCATAGATGAAGCCGGAGGAATAGGCGTTGTCCTCGTCGCGGATATAGGTGGTGGAGACATGGATCGGCGGCACCACCGCCTTGGTCAACGGGTCGATCTTGCCCATGGCCTGGGCGGCGAGCGAACGGGGATGCAGCAGGCGCTTGGTCATGGGGGTGATCCGATTTCCACTATGTGAGACAATTCATCTCATCTGAGTTGCTGCGGTGCAAGAGGCTCGTCTTGTGCGGCGCGCAGGCGCACCCCATTCTCGCCGCATGAGCATATCGTCAGGCAGCACCGATCGTCAGCTGAATGTATGGCTTGCCGCACTCCTCGCCATCCTGCCGGTCGTCGCGGCGTCGCTGATCGGCAGCGCCGTGACGGTACCGCAGATACCGGGCTGGTACGCCGGCCTCGCCAAGCCGCCGTTCAATCCGCCGAACTGGCTGTTCGCTCCGGTGTGGACGACGCTGTTCGCGCTGATGGCCCTGGCCGCGTTCCGCGTCCTGCGCCGGCCGGCCGATACGCCGGGCAGGGCGCAGACGCTGCTCGCCTACCATGTCCAGCTCGCGCTCAACATGCTCTGGTCCTGCGCCTTCTTTGGCGTGAACAGCCCGGCGGGCGGGCTGGTCGTGATCGCGCTGCTGTTGGCGGCGATGATCTGGACGATGCGACGTTTCGAAGGGCTGGGCGACCGAGTGTCTGTGGCCCTGTTCGTGCCCTATCTCGCCTGGGTCTCGTTCGCGAGCCTGCTCAACGCTTCGATCTGGTGGTTGAACGGTTAGCCTTGCGGCTGTTCACCCGATCGAGCGCTCGATCACGCGCAGCACCGTCTCGCGCAGTTCGGCGATGGTGAAGGGCTTGGTCATCACCTCCGAGACGATCGTCTCGAGGCTCTTGGCCCGCTCGCGCTGCTCGGCATAGCCGGTCATCAGCATGATGGTGAGGTCGGGGAAGTGCTGCTTGGCGGCGAGCGCCAGAGCGATGCCGTCCATCAGCGGCATGCGGATATCGGTGAGCAGCAGGTCGAAATGGCCCTGCTCGGCCATCAGGATGTCGAGCGCCTCGGCGCCGTCGCCGGCGGTCAGGCAATCGTGCCCGTCCATGGCGAGGCCGCGCGCGACCAGCGAGCGCAGGCTCTCCTCGTCATCGACCACGAGAATGCGCGACATTGCTTCAGATCCCCGGCAGGCCGGCCTGGTCGGCGGTCTCGATCACGCCGACATAGGGCAATTGGCGATAGGAATGGGCGACGTCCATGCCGTAGCCGACGACGAAATAATCGGGGCATTCGAAGCCGACATAATCCGCTTCGATGTTGACGGCGCGCTTGGCCGGCTTCTCCAGCAACACGGCGGTCGAGACGCGGGCGGCGCCACGCGCCGCGAGCAGGTCCTTGGCGAAGGCAAGCGTACGGCCGGATTCGAGGATGTCGTCGACGAGCAGGACATGGCGACCGCGGACGTCGCTCTGCACATCCCGCAGGATCTCGACCTGGCCGGATGATACGGTGGCGGCGCGATAGCTCGACAAATGCACGAACTCGACCTGCGGAGTCATGCCGGCGCGATGCATGGCGCGGATCAGGTCGGCGACGAACATGAAGCTGCCCTTCAGCACCGCGACGACGAGCAGGTCCTCGCCGGCATTGGCGGCGATCTCGGCGGCCATTTCGGCATTGCGCGCGGCGATCGCCGCCTCGTCGTAGAGAACGCGGATACGCTTGGGCTGGGACATCGACGACCGTTCCTTTCGGCGCGGGCCGATGCCCGCGCAGCCCCGTGATCGCGGGCTAATCTCTTCAGGCCCCAGTCATAGCGTCCATGCGCCGACAATTGAAGCGGCTGGGTCGTGGCGGTGTGGAAACCAGTCGGGAGAGATCAGTAGAGGCTGGCGATGCCGCCGGGGCTGCCGGCGCCGAAGCGAAGCTGCACGGAGCGTCCGTCATTGGGCGGCGAGGCGAGGCGGGCACGGAAATGCATCAGCTCCGCCGGCTCCAGCGACGGGCGCGGCGGCTCCGTCGTCCAGCTATAGAGCACCTTGCCGTCCTCGCTTTGCACCATCACCGTGATCGGCGGCACCCTGGTCGCGCCCTTGGCGACATTGGTGACATCGCCGGAGACGACGAGGAAACGACCCTGCTGATCCTGGACCAGTTCGCTCTCGACGGCGCTGAAGGCAAGCCCGCGCACATTGACCGGCAAGCCGATGCTCGCGTAGAGCCCGGCGAATTGCGGCACCATCCGGACGATGCGCTCGCGTTGCCAGAGGCCGAGGCCGAGCGCGGCGAGGCCGGTGGCGACGAAGATGCCGGCAGCTGCCGGCGACAGGCGTGCCGCCGGATTGCGGGGCGCGATCCAGCTGCGCTTGCGTCCGGGAGGCGGTGATCGTGCTGCGTCCGGCTGCGGAGGCTCGGTCTGCTCCGACGCGATCGCCGAAATGTTGGCGTCGATCTCGGCGGCGCGGCGCAGCTCCTCCTCCAGCTCGGCGGCGGTCTGCTCGGCGCTGGGGGGGCTGGGAAGCTCCGGGATCGCGGCATCCAGGTCAGATTGCAGGACTTCTTCCGCCGGCTGCGCGTCGGAGGCGCGCGGCGCCTCGATCTGCCAGGTCGTCTGGCAGCTGGCGCAACGCACCTTGCGGCCGCCGGTCCCGATCTTGGCCTCGGCGATCTCGTACCGGCTGGCGCAGTTGGGGCAGACGATCTGCATGGCCTTAAAAATGCTCGCTCCGCGCTGCATCCCAGAGATGTCGGTCCGGAGCCTGACCTTCTCGCCGCTGCGCGCAAGCGCAAGCGGGTGCGGTCAGCGGCTCCGCCTCCCATAGGGTCGATTTATGGTTAACGTCGCGTAAAGCCTGCGCCGTGCAGGGCTGAGGAAAACCTGCCGGCGCTTTCCGCCGGGGCGAGGTCTCGGTGTAAGGTCGTGTCGGCTCGGCGCTCGTCCGGCACGATTCGGAAAAGATCAGCGAGAGGAAGTGCGTTGGTTCGGTTCGAGAATGTCGGCTTGCGATACGGGATGGGGCCGGAGGTGCTGAAGGACATCAACTTCAGCATCGCGCCGCGCTCCTTCCAGTATCTGACCGGGCCGTCGGGCGCGGGCAAGACCACGTTGATCCGCCTGGTTCTGATGGCGCTCAAACCGACGCGCGGCCTGGTCAATCTCTTCGGCCAGGACGTCTCGCGCCTCGAAGCCGCCACGCTGACCGATTTCCGTCGGCGCATGGGTGTCGTCTTCCAGGATTTCCGTCTGCTCGATCACCTGACCGTCTACGAGAACGTCGCGCTGCCGCTGCGCGTCCTCGGCAAGGACGAGGCGAGCTATCGCGCCGAGGTCGTCGAGCTGCTGCGCTGGGTCGGGCTCGGCGAGCGCATGCATGCGGTGCCGGCGGTCCTGTCCGGCGGCGAAAAGCAGCGCGCCGCGATCGCGCGCGCCCTGATCAGCCGGCCGCAATTGCTGCTCGCCGACGAGCCGACCGGCAATGTCGATCCCGGCCTCGGCCGGCGGCTGCTCCGGCTTTTCATGGAATTGCAGTCGCTGGGAACGGCTGTGGTGATCGCGACCCACGACATCGCGCTGATGGAACTCTACGACGCGCCGCGTCTGGTGCTGGCGGATGGGCATCTGCATGTCGATGCCTGAGCCCCTCGACATGGACGAGGCCGAGGATGAGCGGCCGCGCGGTGGTCAGCGCCTGCCGGCGAGCCTGCGCCGCGACCAGCCGCTGGTGCCGGTGGATTCGGTCGCCGGGCGCGCGCTTGTCGTCGTCATCGCCATCCTGACCTTCCTGGCGGCGCTGAGTGCCGGCGCGGCGCTGCTCGCCGCCCGCGCTTCCGAGCAATGGCGGGGCGCGGTCGCCAACGAGATGACGATCCAGGTCAGGCCCGATCCGCGCCGCAACATCGAGCGGGACATCGCCCGCGCGGTCGAACTGGCGCGAGCCGTGCCGAGTGTCTCCGAGGCCAAACCGATGCCGAAGGCGGAGTCGGACAAGCTGCTCGAACCCTGGCTCGGAGCCGGGCTCGACCTCGTCGAGCTGCCGATCCCGCGATTGATCGTGCTGCGGCTGTCCTCGACCTCTGCCAGTGATCTTGTTGCCTTCGGCCAGACATTGCGGCGCGAGGTGCCGAGCGCGACGCTCGACGACCACCGGCTCTGGGTGCGCCGGCTCTCGACCATGGCCAGCACGATCATCCTCGCGGGCGTCGCGGTGGTGCTACTGGTGCTGGTGGCGGCCGGGCTCGCCGTCGCCTTCGCGACCCGCGGCGCCATGGCCGGCAGCCGCGACTCGGTCGAGGTGCTGCATTTCGTGGGAGCGACCGACGAGTTCATCGCCCGCGAATTCCAGACGCGCTTCGTCGCGCTCGGCCTGCGCGGCGGCGCGGCTGGGGGACTGGCGGCGATCATCGCGATCGCGCTGCTCGGCTTCCTGTCCTCGGCCTGGAGCGCGACGCCCGAGGCCGACCAGCTGCAGGCGCTGTTCGGCGCCTTCGAGATCGGCTGGTCCGGCTATGCGGTCGTCATCCTGGTCGCGGCTGTGGTCGCGACGATCGCGGGACTCGTCTCGCGGCTGACGGTACGCCATTATCTCAGGGCAATGGGCTGACTCGCTGCGCGGCGGGGTTGTGGGAATGCCGTCATTGTGCCCGATTGGGCGGTTAGTATCCTGATCTCATGGTGCTGCTTGGAACCCGGCAAGGTCATTTTCCCTGCGTTGAGGACAGCCCGGCTGCCCTGCGACCGATGACGACGCCTGCTTCCCCGCGGCGCCGCTGGTTTCGCCGTTTCCTGTTCTGGACCTTCCTTCTCGGCTCTTTCGTCGTGGCTGCCGGCTATGTCCGGTTCGCCACCGGCCTGTCGCTGGCCGAAGCCGGCTCGCCGCCGCGCACGGATGCGATCGTCGTCGTCACCGGGGGAGCGCAGCGCATCGGCGACGCCGTCAGCCTGCTCAATGCCGATCGCGGACGGCGGCTGCTGATCAGCGGCGTCAACGAGCGGACCGGCCGCGACGAACTGGCCAAGCTCAATCCGAGCGCGCGCGAGGCGCTCGCCTGCTGCGTCGATCTCGACTATCGCGCCCGAAACACCATCGGCAACGCCATCGAGACGCGCCGCTGGGTCCGCCGCCACGATTTCCGCTCGCTGCTGGTGGTGACGTCGAACTACCACATGCCGCGCACGCTACTCGAGCTTCGCCATGCCATGCCGGGCGTGCGCTTCGTGCCGCACCCGGTGGTGACCGATCAGGTCGACGTCGCCGGCTGGTGGCGCGACTGGCACGCGATCCGCCTGCTGGTGCCGGAATACCTCAAATACCTGGTCGCCGCGCTGCGCAGCAAGCTCGAGACCGACCCCGAGACCTCGCGGCTCTCCGTGATCATCGGCGGCCGCAAGCCGATCTCGCCCAAGCCGGGCGAGCTGATCGGCCCCGATTACGACAAGCGCTCGCGGGCGCCGGCACCGGCGCGCGGCGCCTGATCTTTCCGGCGGGCTCTTGACGCGCATCGGTGGCCGGGGTTCTTGCGGACCATGCTGCTGATCCGCTCGATCCTGTTCAACACCGCCTTTTACCTGAACCTCGCATTCTGGCTGCTCGCAGCCATGGTGACGATGGTGCTGCCGCCGCGCTTCCTGCTGAAGATCGCGCTGTGCTGGGCGCAGACGTCGCTCTGGTGGATGCGGGTGATCGTCGGCACGCGCTACGAGATCAAGGGCCTCGAGAACATTCCGCCCGGCGGCATCATCATGGCGGCGAAGCACCAGTCGACCTGGGAGACCTTCGCGCTGATCACGGTGTTCCGCAATCCCGTCTACATCCTCAAGCGCGAACTGACCTGGCTGCCGTTCTTCGGCTGGTGCCTGCTGAAGCTCAGGATGATCCCGGTCGATCGCGGCGCCCGCAGCCGGGCTCTGCAGGCCGTGACCCGGCGCGCCAAGATCGAGCTCGGCCAGAACGGGCGCCAATTGATGATTTTTCCGGAGGGCACGCGCCGGCCGGCCGGGGCCGAGCCGGCCTATAAATACGGCGTCACCCATCTCTACACCGAGCTGGGCGTGCCTTGCGTGCCGGTCGCGCTCAATGCCGGGCTGTTCTGGCCGCGGCGCAGCCTGATCAAGCGGCCGGGCACGGTCAAGGTCGAGATCATGCCGGCGATTCAGCCGGGCATGGGCAAGGCGGCGTTCCACGCTCTGTTGGAGGAGCAGATCGAGACTGCGAGCAACCGTCTTCTCGCGGACGGGCTGGCCGAACTCGACCGGCTCGGTGTGCCTGCTCCTGTCAGCATACGGCAGGAGCCGCAGGCCCGCGCCTGATCGGCCTTGACATTGGATCGTTCTGTTCCGATTTTGTTCTAGAACAAAGGAGGAACGACATGGCTGCTTTGGCCCGAGCCCGTTTCCCATTCGACCGCAACCGGTCACTCGACAAGATGCCGCGCCAGCTCAACCTGCTGGAGGCGCTGCAGCCCGCCAAGGCGGAGCGCGCGGCTCCGCTGTTCGACGATGCTTCAGCCTTGCCGGGGCAGGTCCGCGAGATGCCGCTGCGCGCCGCCGCGCAGATCGCAGAACGCCGCTTCACCGCCTGGCGCGGTCGCTCGGGGCGGCGCTATGTCGCCTCGGTCTTCGCCATCCAGGATGGGCATGCGCTCGGCTTCACCGACGCGGTGCTGCTGGCGGTGTCGCCGGACCGCAAGATTGTCGCGGCGCGCGACAGTGGCCCGTTCGGAATCGATGCGGCGCTGACGCGCTGGCGCGACGCCATGGCCGGCGCCAGCGAGATCCATGTCCATCTCCTGGCGGAAGACAGCGCCGGCCGCCGCGCCGCGCTCTGCGACCTGATGCCGGAGGCTTGAGCTTCGTGTCGCCCATTCCTCAGGATGAGGACTGGGAGGGAGATGCTCAGCGGACCGCTGGCCCGCCTGCTCTGTCCAGCTCCGCGACGAGATGGGCCAACAGCGGGTCGCGGATGCCCATCTCGTGCAGATGCTCATGGGTGCGCCGGACATAGTCGGGGTTCTCGCCCGAGACGCCCTTGCCCTGGCGTACCAGGGCGAGCACCGCCTCCTCGGGCAGGCGGCCGGCATATTGCTCGTGGTTGCGATCGGCGATGTAGGTCAGTGCGTTGAGCCGCCGTCCATCGTCGAGCCGAAGCGCCAGCCGCCGTTCGAGATAGACCGCAGTCGCCTGCTCGCGAGCGCGCAGATAGTCGATCGTCTCCTCCGCCTGGCCGGCTGGAATGCGGAAGGCGACGCCGCGGCAGATGCCGCCGCGATCGAGGCCCAGCACCAGTCCCGGTACCTCGGGCGTGCCGCGATGGACGTGCGAATAGATGCAGAGCGCGCGGTGATAGCCATGCAGGCGGGCGCCGGAGCGCTCGACGAAGGCGAAGCCGGGACGCCAGATCAGCGAACCGTAGCCGAACACCCAGAGATCTTCCGGCGGAAGCGGCACCGTCATCCGATCCTCACAATTTAGCCCGTTTGCCTCGCCAGAGAGGCTTCGCGACCGGTTGGCGGATAATCTGCGTCAGCGCTGGCGTGCTGCGGCCCCGGTCGCTATCAACCTGCCGAGATTTTCGCAATGGAGCGCCCGCGCATGTCCGATCCCACGCCCGTGCGCCGGCATGGCCGCTTCTGGCTCTACGCGCCCTTCGTGCTGCTGGCGCTCCTTGCCGCCGGCTGGTCGGGCATCTGGGGCTTCGCGCGCAGCAAGGTCGACCAGGAACTCGACGCCGGCATCGCCCGCGAGGCACGGGCCGGCCGCAACTGGACCTGCCGGGACCGCAGCGTCGGTGGCTATCCCTTCCGCATCGAGGTGCGCTGCGCCAGCCTGACGCTGACCTCCTCGCGCTGGGGCGACGAGGTCAAGCTCGATGCCGGACCGGCCGTCGCGGTGGCGCAGGTCTGGACGCCCGGCCACATCATCCTGCAGATGACCGGACCGATGTTGGCCAACCTGCCGCAAGGCCGCAAGGCCGCGCTCGACTGGAAGGAGCTGGCCGCGAGCCTGCATCTCAGCGGGCTCGCCTTCGAGCGCTTCTCGCTGGTGCTGGGCGAGCCGGTGCTGACCGTCACCGAGCCCGGGCAGGGCGCTGCCGAGACCTGGCGTGCGAGCGCCGCCGAAGCGCATCTGCGCCCCAATCCGCAACGCTTTGCCAGCGACGGCACGGTCGATCTCGCCGTCAACGCCAAGGGCGGCGTGCTGCCGGCGCTGGAGGTGCTGATCGGCAACGGCCAGCCCGCCGATCTCGATCTGCAGACCAGCCTGTCGCGCGCCCCGTCCTTCCGGCGTGGCTTCAACCCCGATGCGCTCGAAGCCTGGCGCACGGCCGGCGGCATCCTGGATGTGACCAAGCTCGTCCTGGTCAAGGGGCCGACGCGGCTGGAGGCGAGCGGCCAGCTGGCGCTCGACGAGGCGCATCGGCCGGCCGGCAAGGTCGTGGCGGCGGTTGCTGGCGTTGACCGCATCGCCGGCATCAAGGTCGGCGGGCTGACGGCGGGGCTGGGCGCCCTGCTCGGCGGGCGCACCGGCGATGGCGGGCAAAGCAATACGGCGGCAGGGCTTTCGCCGCTGCCGCCGCTGGTCCTGCGCGAAGGCAGGGTCTTTCTCGGGCCGCTCAGGCTGCCTCTGCAGCCCTTGCAACCTCTCTACTGACAAGAGCCGGCTTCAATCAGATTGGATCGATCTGATCGAAACCGGCTCTCGTTTTTATTTGGAGACCGTTTTGCCGATCAGCTCGCGGTGCAAGCTGATCGGAACGGGCTCTAGGCCGCGGGCAGGGCCGCCCGCGGCGCCTCGATCTTCGTAAGCGCCTTCTTGACCGCGTCCTGTACCTTCTCGAAGGCACGGACCTCGATCTGGCGGACGCGCTCGCGCGAGACGCCGAACTCCTCGGAGAGCTCCTCCAGGGTGATCGGGTCCTCGGCGAGGCGGCGCGCCTCGAAGATGCGGCGCTCGCGGTCGTTCAGAACGCCCAGCGCCTCGCGCAGCGCCAGATGGCGGTTGTCGCTCTCTTCCGAATCGGCGAGGCGGCGCTCCTGGCTCTCGCTGTCGTCGACGAGCCAGTCCTGCCACTCGCCTTCGCCATCCTCGCGCAGCGGCGTGTTCAGCGAAGCATCGCCGCCGAGGCGGCGATTCATGTCGATCACGTCCTGCTCGTTGACGCCGAGCTTGGTCGCGATGGTCTTGACCTGGTCGGGCTTGAGATCACCCTCGCCCAGTGCCGAGATCTTGCTCTTGGCCTTGCGCAGGTTGAAGAACAGCTTCTTCTGGTTGGCGGTGGTGCCCATCTTCACCAGCGACCAGGAGCGCAGGATGTACTCCTGGATCGAGGCCTTGATCCACCACATCGCATAGGTCGCGAGCCTGAAGCCCTTGTCGGGCTCGAAGCGCTTGACCGCCTGCATCAGGCCGACATTGCCTTCCGACACGACTTCGCCCATCGGCAGCCCGTAGCCGCGATAGCCCATGGCGATCTTGGCGACGAGGCGTAAGTGCGAGGTCACGAGCCTGTGCGCCGCGTTGCGGTCGCCATGCTCGCGCCAGCTCTTGGCCAGCATGAATTCCTCATTCGGTTCCAGCATCGGGAACCGACGGATCTCATCCAGATAACGTGAAAGTCCGCCCTCCGCGGACATGACGGGCAACGACGCAGTCGCCATGCTCGTACTCCTTTCCGGCTCCCGCTCTGCGGCGAGCCAACCACCCGATGTTCCATCGGGCAGGATCGTCCGGTGCTGTGCGTTGACGACGACCTTCGCCCTGTCGCCCGCGATGACACCCTAGCGGCGCCCCTTTAGCCATCCGCTTTCGCAACGCAGTATAGACGATGCAAGGGTGGCGGAAAGTGGGCAGCTCAGCAAAAATCGGTCACAGGATCGAGAGTTCTGCTTGCAAACGTGCAAAGTCCGCCGGCGGTTCCGACTCGAACCGCAATTCCTCGCCGGTGACTGGATGCTCGAAACCGAGCAGGCGCGCATGCAGCGCCTGACGGCCGAGATCGGCGAGCGCGGTGCGGGCTTTTTCGGGCAGGCGACTGGCCTTGGTCATGAAACCGGAGCCGTAGAGCTGGTCGCCGAGCAGCGGGTGGCCGATATGGCTCATATGGACACGAATCTGGTGGGTGCGGCCGGTCTCGAGCTGGCATTCGACCAGGCTCGCCAGCGCCTCGACCTCCTCATGGCCGCGCAGCAAGGGCGGATAGCGTTCGATCAGCTCGATATGGGTGATCGCTTCGCGGCCGCGGCCTTCGCCGACCACCATCATCTTTTCGCGATTGCGATTCGAGCGCTCGATCGGAGCGTCGATCGTGCCGGTCTGCCGGCGCGGCGCACCCCAGACCAAAGCCAGGTACGCCCTTTCTAGAGGGCCGGTCCGGCCATGATCGGCGAACTGCTTGGCAAGGCCGCGATGAGCCTTATCGTTCTTGGCGACCACGAGCAGGCCGCTGGTGTCCTTGTCGAGCCGGTGGACGATGCCCGGCCGGCGTACACCGCCGATGCCGGAAAGACTTTCGCCGCAATGGGCGATCAGCGCGTTGACCAGCGTGCCATCCTCATGGCCGCCGGCGGGGTGGACGACGAGCCCGGCCGGCTTGTCGATGACGATCAGGTGCTCGTCCTCGAAGACGACGGTGAGCGGGATGTCCTGGCCGATCGGCGCGGCGGGCTTGGCCTCGGGCATGACGAGGGAAAGCCGCTGGCCGGCGGTGACCTTGCGGCTGGCATCGGCGACCACCACCCCGTCGATGCTGACGCCGCCTTCCTTGATCACTTGCTGCAGGCGGGCACGCGAGACCTCGCCGCCGAGCAGAGCGAGCGCCTTGTCAAGGCGTAGGCCGGCCTGTTCCGGCTCGATGACGAGTTCGGTGGCGGGTGAGGAGGAGACGGTTTCGGGCATGGTCATGCGCCGTCTATAGGCGTGCGCGACCTAAACTGCACCTGAAGATGAGCGGAAGCCAGCGCGTCATGCTCGGGCTCGACCCGAGCAATTCAGTCCAGAAGGAACTCCGATCAACGCGTTCTCGTCACGTCATTCTCGGCTCTTCGCTGCGCCTGGGCCGAGAATGACGCGTGTTGAGGCGTCAGCTGAAGATCCGGAAGCGGCCCTTGGTCTCGCCCGGCGCCTGCTGCTCCGGGCCGGGATCGTCGGGCGCATGCGCGACCGGAAAGACGACCGGGGCGGGCTTGGCCTGCTGCGGTGCCGGCTTGGTCGTTGCCGGAGCGATCTCGACGACCGGCTCGGCCGGGGGAGGGGCGGCCGCAGCGACCGGCTCAGGCCTGGTCTCGACCTTGGGCTCCGGCTTCGGTGGCTCGGGCGCAGCAGGTGGGGCGAGCCCGGCGGCGGCGGGAACCGTCACTGCCTCCGCGACCTCCGCCTTGCCTTCGAGCAGCGGCGCAGAGGGGTCGTCGAGATCGGCGAGGACGTCGTCGTCGAGATGGGAGCCCTGGCTGCCGAGCGTCGCCGGCGGGACGGTCCAGACGAAGGCATCGAGCCGGCCCGAGATCGGCGAGACCGGCAGCCATTGGTCGGAGACCAGGCCGTCGGCGACCCAGGCGGCGTCGCGGGGGGCGCGGGTGGCGCGCGCCAGCCATTCGCGGACGCGGCCGGTGGCGCCGTGCTCGGCCTCCTCGAGTTCGGCCATCAGCAGGCAGGCGCGGACCGAAGCGCCGCCGGCAAGCAGCGGCTTCAGGGTCGAGCGGGCACGGGCGAAGTCCTGGGCATGGATGGCGGCGCCGGCGAGAGCCAGCACGCCCTCGGGATCGGCGGGCCTGAGCTTGGTCAGCGTTTCCGCCCGGGCGAGGCGGTCGCGGGCGCTGTCGCCGGGACGGACATCGAGATAGGCGCTGGCGATGTCGGGATGCGAGACCTGTTTCCAGGCGGCTTCCAGCAACCGAGCAGCCTTCTTGATGTCGCCGCGCTCCGACAGCATCCGGCCGGCGAGGGCGGCAGCGGGGGTGAGGCCGGGCGCGAGCTTGACCGCTTCGAGCGCGGCGGCGAGCGCTTTCTCGGGCTCGCGATCCTTCGCTTCGAGCGCCTCGGCGGCGAGCAAGACGGCGCGCTGGCGCTTGGCCTCGCCCTTGTCGGCGAGGCGCAAAGCGGCGCGGCGCTCGACCGCGGTGCGGGCTGCCTGCCAGTCGCCGGCGGCGGTGTGGAAGTCGAGCAGGGCGTCATTGGCCCAGGCGAGCGAGGGCGAGCGGCGCACTGCGTCATCGGCGAAGGCGCGGGCAGCGGCCATGTCGCCGCGCCGGCGGGCCTCGACGAAGAGGCCGCGCAGGCCGAGCACACGTGTCTCCGGCTTCTCGAGCATCGCCTTGAAGGCGGCCTCGGCCTGGCCACGATCGCCGGAGAGCTGGGCTGATTGCGCTTCGAGCAGCAAGGTCAGCGGCTCGTTGGCGACGAATTTGCGGGCATCGACGGCATGGCGTCCAGCGGCGATGGGATCGCCGGCGCCAATCGCGACCATGCCGCGCGAGATCGCCTCGAAGCCGCGAGCCCGGCGCCGGGCCCGCGAGGCGAAGCCGAAGGCCGAAGGCAGGCCGAAGACGAAGCGCATCACCGCCCAGGCGACCAGAGCGAGGAAGGCGAGCACGACGACGCCGATCGCCGCGATCGCGACGCTGGTTTCGATGCGATAGCCCTGCCAGAGGATCGAGACCTCGCCCGGCCGATCGGCGAGCCAGACGGCGCCGGCGGCGAGAGCGGCGATGACGAGGAGATAGACCAGTACGCGAACCATCGGGATCTATCCTCTCAGCCTGCCGTGCCCAGCGCCGCGACCGCATCCTGCGCGATGCGGTTGATCGTCGTCTCCGCGCTCGCGCGCTGCTTCAACGCCGCACCGAAGGCTTCGCTGCCGCGCCGCGCTGGCTCAGGCAATTGCGTCCAGAGCTCGGCCGCCTTGACGATGTCGTTCTGGGCGAGCGCACCCTCTAGCCGGATCGGCAGGGTCGCAGGATCGCTGGAGCCGGAATCACCCACGGGGCGGATGGTGACGATGCGGCTGGCGAGACCGAGCAGCTTGTCTTCCCAGCTGTTCGCGGCCGGCGTGGTCTCGCGCACGAACAAAGCGTGGTGGCTCTTGAACTGCGCCAGCAGCTTGTCGCGCGTCGGGACCCCGGTGCCGGCGACGGCGGCGAGCGCCGTCTTCTGATCGGCCGGGATATCGCCGAGCGCGGTAAGATCGGCCTGGAAGGGCCGGCCGGAGCCGATCGCGTCACGGATGCGTTCGGCAAGGACGACGCGGGCGGCGGCGAGCGCTTGGCGGCTCGGCTGGGCGGCATTCTTGGCTGCGGCCTCGACGCCGGTGAGGCGTTGGCCCAGCGTCGCGGCCGCATCGCGGGCGGCGGCGGCCGTGCTGTCGGCGCGGTCGAGCTTCTCGTTCAGCCCGGCGGGGATGGCTGCGCCGGCGGGGGCTGCCTTGGCCAGCTCGGCGAGCCGGGCGGCATTGGCCTGCGCCTCGCTGCCCGCCTTGGCGGCGCTTTCGGCCGCCGCCGCCGCCTTGCGGTCGATGGCGCCGATCGCGGCGCTCTGCGCCTGCAGGCTCTCGACGCGCCTGGTGAGCTCGGCCAGCCGCGCGCCCTCATCGGGGCCGGCGAGGCGTAAAGCCAGCAGCACCAGGCCGGCGCCGATCACCCCACCGGCGAGGCCGGCTAGCGCGACGGTCGGCAGGCTGTAGCGGCGCTGCTGCTCCGGCACCGGCGGCGGCGTGAACTCCTCAGGAAGCGCCTCGGTCGGCAAGACCGCTTCGGCGGCGGTCTCGATGCGTTCGGCTTCGGCTGCGGTCGTAGCCGAGGCGGCAGCCTCCACGGGAGGCGTCTCCACCGCCTCTGTGGCTGCGAGCTCGATGGTCGGCGGCGTCCGGCCGGAGCGATTGCGGCGCTTGCCGGTCTGGCCTTGGTCGCTGCTCGGTCCCGCCGTCATCTCGTCCTTGTCCGCCTTGTCGTCCGCCGCTGCCGGCTCCTTAGCATCGCCGGTCAGCAAAGTGCGAGCGGGAAGCTGATCGAGCGCGGCGAAGAGCGCGGCCTCCTCGGGATGCTCGGCGACGAGCACGGTGTCGGACCCGGCCGAGATCAGCGGTGCGGCGATCGCGGCCGAGAGCGCCAGCTGCGGCAGGGCCTGCGCCTGCTCGGTGAGCCCGGCCTTGCCGGCGAGGTCGAAAAAGACCTCGGCGCTGCGCGGCGAATAATGCAGCGCGGCATCGGCCGAGCCGTCGCGCAACACATCGGCGGCAGCAGCGGGCAGGGCCTCGACCGCCTTGGCTTCATAGGCGGTCCAGATCGTCACCTCGTGGCCGGCGTCGCCCAGTTGCTGCGGCAGGTCTTCATGCCGGTCGCGGCCGGCGACGAGGAGCAGCTTCCGGCCCTTCGGCACCTGTTCCAGAATCAGCGCCAGCAGCTCGGCGCGTCCACCCCTGGCGCTGTGGGCGGTGAAGCCGAGCTTGCCGGCGGCGTCCGCAGTGCGCGTGCCGACACAGAAGGCGGGCAGGGCGCCGCGCCAGCTCTTTGGCAGGCCCTCCAGCGCCGGCACGGCATTGGCGCTGGTCAGCACCAGCGCGTCGAACGGTCCCTTGGGCGGCTTCTCGCCTGTTGGCAGGACCTGAAACAGCGGCGCGACCACCGGGTCCTTGCCACGCTCGCGCAAGCTCTGAGCGCTGCGCTCGGCATCCTCAAGCGGTCTGAACACCAAAACGCGCATATCGTCTCCTCGGGCGGGCTCAGGCCGGATCGAAGCTGCCGGGCTGGATACGGACGCGAGATCCGCGCCCGATCCTCGCTCCCTGCGCGGCCTCCGTGACGGAACCAAGGCATTCGCCGACAAGGATGGCGTAACCGGCGATCGGCATGTCCGTCATGTGCTGCGAGGTCTCCGGTTCTGTGCGGATGGGCCGGCGCTGGGCATTGGCCTTCTCCTTCATGCAGCACTATACGGAGGAAATCCCCGCGCGAAACCGCGCACCTCGGCGGCAGCCCGGCGACCAGTGCCGATGCCCGCCCAACACCATGAAGAGCATGCGAGTTCTGGGCATAGAGACGACCTGCGACGAGACGGCCGCCGCGATCGTCTGCGTCGAACGCTCCGGCGAGGCCAAGATCCTGTCGAACGAGGTTCTCAGCCAGATCGCGGCCCATGCCGCCTATGGCGGTGTCGTGCCCGAGATCGCGGCGCGTGCCCATGTCGAGGCGATCGACCGGATCGTGGCACGCGCCTTCGAGAGCGCCGGCATGAAGCCGTTCGAGATCGACGGCGTTGCTGCAGCGGCCGGGCCGGGGCTGGTCGGCGGCGTCATGGTCGGCCTCACCACGGCGAAGGCGATCGCTTTGGTGACGGGCCGGCCCTTCATCGCGATCAACCATCTCGAAGGGCACGCGCTGACGGTGCGGCTGACCGACGACCTCGCCTTCCCCTATCTGTTGCTGCTGGTCTCCGGCGGGCATACGCAATTGCTCGCGGTGCGCGGTGTCGGTGATTATCTCCGGCTTGGCACGACCATCGACGATGCGGTCGGCGAAGCCTTCGACAAGATCGCCAAGATGCTCGGCCTGCCCTATCCGGGCGGCCCTTCGGTCGAGCGCGAGGCGCTGAAGGGCGATCCCGAGCGCTTCGAGTTCCCGCGGCCGATGAGCGGGCGGCCCAATCCGGATTTCTCGCTGTCGGGCCTGAAGACGGCGGTGCGGCTGGTCGCCGAGCGGATCGCGCCCTTGTCCGACCGCGATGTCGCCGACCTCTGCGCCTCCTTCCAGGCCGCGGTGGTCGACGTGCTGGTCGACCGGACGCGGGCCGGCTTGCGCGCCTGCCGTGAAGCCGGAATCAAGCCGACCTCCCTGGTCGTGGCCGGTGGCGTCGCTGCCAACCAGCAGATCCGCAACGGTTTGGTGCGGCTTGCGACCGAGGCCGGATTGCCGATGGTCGCGCCGCCGATGGCGCTGTGCGGCGACAATGGCGCGATGATCGCATGGGCCGGGCTGGAGCGCCTGCGTCTCGGCCTCGTCGACGATATGAGCGCGGTGGCGCGCCCGCGCTGGCCGCTTGACGAACTCAGGGCGCAGGCGTGAGCGCAAAAAGCCGCTACCGGACGGTGGGCGTCGCCGGCGCCGGCGCCTTCGGCACGGCGCTGGCGCTTGCGGCTGCGCGGGCCGGGCGGCGGGTCCTGCTCTGGGCCCGTGATGAGGAGACGGTGGCGAGCCTGCGCGAGCAGCGCGAGGCGCCGCGATTGCCCGGCGCGAGGCTGCCGGAGGCGATCGAGCCGATTTCCGATATCGCGGCACTGGGCTCGGTCGAGGCGCTGATCCTGGCGGTGCCGACGCAGGCTTTGCGGTCGGCCTCGACGCTGCTCGCTCCAGCGCTGCCGGAAGGGCTGCCGGTGATCTCGGCCGCCAAGGGCATCGAGCAGGGCAGCGGGCGCTTCACCACGCAGATCATCGCCGAGGCGCTGCCGCAGGCGGTTCCGGCGGTGCTGTCAGGGCCGAGCTTCGCCGCCGACATCGCGCGCGGCCTGCCGACGGCGCTGACGCTGGCCTCAACCGACGCGGCTTTGGCCAAGGCGCTGGCGGAGGCGCTGAATTCCTCGGCGCTGCGCATCTATCACAGCAATGATCCGCGTGGCGTCGAGATTGGCGGTGCCGCCAAGAACGTGCTCGCCATCGCCGCCGGCATCGCCATCGGCCTCGGCCTCGGCGAGAGCGCTCGCGCTGCTCTGGTGGCGCGCGGCTTTGCCGAGCTGCGCCGTTTCGGCGAAGCGCATGGCGCCCAGGCCGAGACGCTGATGGGGCTTTCGGGATTGGGCGACGTCGTGCTCTCCTGCGCCACGGCGCAATCGCGCAATTTCGCCTATGGCCAGGCGCTGGGGCAGGGCAAGGCGCCGACTGAAGCCGCCGGCGGCAAGCTCGCCGAGGGCGCTTTCACAGCCTCCGTGCTGGTCGAGATGGCGCGGGCGGAGAGGATCGATATGCCGATCGCGGAAGCGGTCGCTGCGGTTATAGCCGGCACGGTCGGCGTGCGTGAGGCTGTCGCGGAGCTGCTGGCGCGGCCGGTGCGGGCGGAAAACTGAGCGGAGAGGGCGCATGGCGAATGACTGGTCCGACCTGACGAAGCGCGTCGCGCGCGGTATCGCCGAGGTGCGCAAGACCACCGGTGCCGAACTGGTGGCCGAGAGCCAGCCGGTGCCGCTGGCCGGGCGCATCGCCGGGCGGGTGATCGAGCTGCGCCGCCGGCGCGCCGAGGACACCCATCGCTTCGTGCTGATCTTGCCCTTCGGCGAAGCCGAGGTCCGCGTCGAGCTCAGCCCGCAGGATTATGCCGGGTTGACGCGTGAGATGGTGCGATTCTGGAACGAGCAGGGCGAGGCGGCATCGCGGCCGCCGGTGCCCTTGAAGGAAGAGGACGAAGGCTGATGGCGCACTGGCTGATCAAATCGGAACCCTCGGTCTACTCCTGGGACGACCTGGTCAAGGCCGGCGCCAAGGGCACGCATTGGGACGGGGTGAAGAACCACACCGCCAAGCTCAACCTGATGGCGATGAAGACCGGCGACCAGGTCTTTTTCTATCATTCGAACGAGGGTCTCGAGGTCGTCGGCATCGCCGAGGTCATCAAGGAGCATTATCCCTGGGGCGAGGCCGGCCCGCCCTGGGTGCTGGTCGATTTCAAGGCGCTGAAGCCCTTGCCGAAGCCGGTCTCGCTCGCTGCGGTCAAGGCTGAGCCGAAGCTCGCCAAGATGTCGCTCGTCACCTCGTTCCGCCTCTCGGTGCAGCCGGTGACGGACGAGGAATGGGCCCTCGTCTGCAAGATGGGCGGGCTCTGACGGCTCCGATTTCCGCCGAAAGTCGCAGCAACGAAAGTGCGAGCCCGCGGCGCTTGTCGGCGAGACTTCGCGCCCTATGATGCGACCAACTTGAAAAAGGCCGGTCGGATCGCGGTGGCATCGCCGTCGCGATCTGCACGCCGGCCCTGATGACGGCCGAAGTCCGGGGAGACGCCTGTTATGACCGAGATGATCTACGATGTGCCCGCTTCCTGGGCCAAGAAGGCCTATCTGAACGACGCCAAGTACAAGAAGATGTATGCGGCTTCGATCAAGGACCCGGACAAGTTCTGGGGCGAGCAGGGCAAGCGGATCGACTGGTTCAAGCCCTATACGAAGGTCCGCAACACCAGCTACAAGCCGGGCAAAGTCTCGATCAAATGGTTCGAGGATGGCACGACCAACGTCGCCTATAACTGCATCGACCGGCACCTGGCGACGCGGGCCAAGCAGACCGCGATCATCTGGGAGGGCGACGACCCCAGCGAGTCGAAGAAGATCAGCTACGGGCAGCTCTATACCGAGGTCTGCAAGTTCGCGAACGTGCTGAAGGCCAAGGGCGTCAAGAAGGGCGACCGGGTCACGATCTACCTGCCGATGATCCCGGAAGCGGCCTATGCGATGCTGGCCTGCGCCCGGATCGGCGCGATGCATTCGGTGGTGTTCGGCGGCTTCTCGCCGGATTCGCTCGCGAGCCGGATCGAGGATTCCGATTCGAAGATCGTAATCACCGCCGATGAAGGCCTGCGCGGTGGCCGTTCCGTGCCGCTGAAGAAGAATGTCGATGCCGCCGACGACAAGGTGAAGGGCGGCATCGCGACGGTGATCGTGGTCAAGCGCACTGGTGGCAACGTCACCATGAAGGACGGCCGCGACGTCTGGTATCATGACGAGGTCGCCAAGGTTTCCGGCCATTGCCCGCCGGTCGAGGTCAAGGCGGAGGACCCGCTGTTCCTGCTCTATACCTCGGGCTCGACCGGTAAGCCGAAGGGCGTGCTGCACACGACCGCCGGCTATCTCGTCTACACCGCGATGACGCACCAATACGTCTTCGACTACCATGACGGTGATATCTACTGGTGCACCGCCGATGTCGGCTGGGTCACCGGCCACAGCTACATCCTCTACGGCCCGCTCGCCAATGGCGCGACGACGCTGATGTTCGAGGGCATCCCGACCTATCCGACGATCTCCCGTTTCTGGGAGGTGATCGACAAGCACAAGGTCAACATCTTCTACACCGCCCCGACCGCGATCCGCTCGCTGATGGGCGCCGGCGAGGAGCCGGTGAAGAAGACCAAGCGCAAGTCGCTGCGCCTGCTCGGCTCGGTCGGCGAGCCGATCAATCCGGAAGCCTGGGAGTGGTATCACCGTGTCGTCGGCGAGCGCCGCTGCCCGATCGTCGACACCTGGTGGCAGACCGAGACCGGCGGCATCCTGATCTCCCCGCTGCCGGGCGCGACCAAGCTGAAGCCCGGCTCGGCGACGCGGCCCTTCTTCGGGGTCAAGCCCGAGCTGGTCGATGCCGAGGGCAAGGTGCTGGAGGGCGCCGCCGAGGGCAACCTCGTCATCGCCGAGAGCTGGCCCGGCCAGATGCGCACGGTCTATGGCGACCATAAGCGCTTCGAGGAGACCTATTTCGCGACCTATCCGAACAAGTATTTCACCGGCGACGGCTGCCGGCGCGACGCCGACGGCTATTACTGGATCACCGGCCGTGTCGACGACGTGATCAACGTCTCCGGCCATCGGATGGGCACGGCCGAGGTCGAATCGGCGCTGGTGGCGCATCCCCAGGTCTCGGAGGCTGCGGTGGTCGGCTATCCGCACGACATCAAGGGGCAAGGCATCTACGCCTATGTCACGCTGATGGCGGGCGAGAAGCCCTCGGCGGACCTGAAGAAGGAACTGGTTTCCTACGTCCGCAACGAGATCGGCCCGATCGCCTCGCCGGACCTGATCCAGTTCGCGCCCGGCCTGCCCAAGACCCGTTCGGGCAAGATCATGCGCCGCATCCTGCGCAAGATCGCCGAGGACGAGTACGGCGCGCTCGGCGACACCTCGACCCTGGCCGATCCGGCCGTCGTCGACGACCTGATCGCCAACCGACAGAACAAGCGCAAGGCAGGCTGAAGGCTCAGGCGGCCTCAGGCTGCCCTGACCCGATCGGCCACGACCTTACCGGCGAGCATATGCTCGCCGGCGATTCCGACCCGGTTCCGTCCCTCGGCCTTGGCCGTGTAGAGCGCATGATCGGCTGCTTCGATCAATGTCTTCCAGCCAGGGCCATCGCGTCGGCCGGTCGCTACGCCGAAGCTCGCAGTGACGAGCAACTCGGTTCCGTCGTCGAGCATGATCGCCTGCTCGGCGATCGCCGCGCGCAGCGTTTCCGCGATCCGCGCCAGCGTGCGCAGGGAGGTGCTCGGCAGGACGATGGCGAACTCCTCGCCGCCATAGCGCATGACGAGGTCGTTCTTGCGAACCATTTCCGCCACCAGCCCCGCTGTGGTCCGCAGGACGTGATCGCCGGTGATATGGCCATAGGTGTCGTTGATCAGCTTGAAGCGATCGATGTCCATCAGGATCAGACCGGTTTCGATGGGCAGGTCGGCGAAGCCGGAGTCGTCCTGACCGAGACGATCGAAAGTGCGGCGATTCAGCAGGCCGGTCAGCGCATCGGTTTCGGCCTGCACCTTCAGGCGCTCGGTGAGGCGCAGGCGCTCACGCAGCTTGAGGCGCAGCGATTCAAGGGCAGCGAACAGCTCATGAATCTCGCCGCTATGCCTGTTGACACGCGTCGGCCGGTCGAGATTGCGTTCCTCGGCGAGTGCCACGATGTGATTGCGGGCCTGCAGCAGCGGGCGGAAGATGCGCCGGCGTGCGAGCACGAGCAGCAGCAGATTGGTGAGGACGATCAGACCTGTGAAGGCAACGACGAGCTGAAGCCAGCGAACGCTGCTCGCGCGGGTTGCCTGCGCGTGCGCCAGCATGTCGTCGAGGAAGCTCTCGCGCAGGCGTTCCAGCGGCGCCATCGTCGGAACGTACTGCAAGGTCATCTGCTCGGTGTTGACCGAATAGTAGCCCGTCTTTCCCTCGGCGCTCAGCCGCGCGATGAGGTCGAGCCCATCGCGGAAGTAGCGGGTTCTCGCCGCGCCGACGGCGGCGACCAGTTCGGGCGCGTCGGTGTGCAGGGCAAGCTGGTGTTCCAGCGATTGCCAGATCTGCAGGATACGCCCATGGGTCAGGATGAGTTCGTCGTAAGCCGTTACGGAGAGCGGTTCGCGCGCAGCGATCGACGGGGCGAGGAAGGATCCGAGCCGCCCGGCATATTCGCGCAGATCGCCAAGCATCAGCCCGGTCAGGGCATGCCCTGAAAGCGAGCTGTCATGCTCCGTCAGCTCGGCCATTGCGGCGACCACCACCGGCCGCATCGTCTCGACGACCCCGAACATGCCAGCGATCACGCCGCGGATCTCGTTGGTGTCGCGCTCGGCCAGTGGCCGTGCGCTCAGCCGATCCGCTGCGCGTCTTGCCGCGGCGAGGCTGGCATGGACGTTGCCCAATTTGTCGCGGGCGACGAGATGCCGGCTGACCTCGTTATCGTCATCGGGCGTGATCTCGGCCAGGGCCTGATCGCTCGATGTGCGGAATTCGGCAAGCTTGCGCGCGGCAGGACTGTCCGCCGCCGGTTCCTCGCCGAGCACGCTGTTCATCGGGCCGCGCTCGGCCGAGAGCCGGTTCGCCGCGGTCAGCACTTTCCTGTAAAGCGTCAGCGCCTCGAGATTGCGGCTGGCACGGACATAATCGCTGCCGAGAATGGTGATCAGGCCGAGCGCCAGTGCAAGCGAGAGCGCGAGCAGGACCATGCAGCCCAGAACGAGCTTGGTATCGAGGCTGGCGCCCCGCCGCGGGCGGGCGGTGACCATTATTTTGGAACGATCGCTCAACAGGGCCATGCTTCGCAAAAGGACGAGTTGCCGTTGCGTGAGCTATCGAAGGCGGGCCTTGAGATTCGGTAAACTCAATACCGTGAAAGGCTGAGGCTTCAGCCTTCGCCGGGCTTGCGGCGACCCTTCCGGCCGAGCTTCCTGCCATAGAGTTCGAGCTTGTGGCGGACGATCTCGTAGCCGAGCTTGGCGGCGATCTTCGCCTGCAGCTCTTCGATCTCCGGCGAGGAGAATTCGATCACCTCGCCGCTCTCGACATCGATCAGATGGTCGTGATGGGCCTGATCGGCATGCTCGTAGCGCGAGACGCCGTCCTCGAAGGCATGGCGCTCGATTGCGCCCTGCGTCTCCAGCAGTTTCATCGTGCGATAGACGGTCGAGAGCGACAACGTCGGGTCATGCACGAAGGCGCGGGTGAAGATGCCCTTCGCATCGGGATGATCGTCGGCCTCGGCCAGAACCCGCAGGATCAGCCGGCGCTGCTGGGTCATGCGCAGGCCCGCCTTGCGGAGCTGGTGCTCGAACTCCGTCACGCGCTGGTCGATTCCTTTCATGCGCGAGAGGTAGCAACCCTGAGACGCATTTGCAAAAATGCCTTGTCGCAATTGGGTTGCAATTGCGTTGACAGATGCAAATAGTTTGCAATAGCGTTGTGTCATTCCCTGTTTCGCTATCGGAGAGATCATGCCCTCGCGCCGTTGTTTCCTTGATCTCGTCGTAGCCACGACACTGGCGCTTGGCCTCGCCGTTTCCGCTGGAAGCGCCCTGGCACAGGCCGCGCCGGGCAAGCCGCTGCGCGTCGTCACGACCTTCACGGTTATCCAGGACATCGCCCAGAACGTCGCCGGCACGGCGGCGATCGTCGAGTCGATCACCAAGCCGGGGGCAGAGATCCACGATTACCAGCCGACGCCGCTTGATGTGGTGAAGGCGCAGTCGGCTGATCTCGTCCTGTGGAACGGCATGAACCTGGAGCGCTGGTTCGAGAAGTTCTTCGACAATGTGAAGAACGTCAGGAGCGCCGTGGTGACCGATGGCATCGTGCCGATGGGCATCAAGGACGGGCCTTATGAGGGCAAGCCCAACCCGCATGCCTGGATGTCGACGGCGAGCGCGCTGATCTATGTCGAGAACATCCGCAAGGCATTGGCCGAGGCCGATCCGGCCAATGCCGCGACCTATGCGAAAAACGCCGCGGACTACGGCGCTCAGATCAAGGCGATGGACGCGCCCTTGCGCGCCCGGCTCGACAAGGTGCCGGCCGACAAGCGCTGGCTCGTCTCCAGCGAGGGCGCCTTCAGCTATCTGACCCGCGACTATGGCTGGCGCGAAGCCTATCTCTGGCCGATCAATGCCGACGAGCAGGGCACGCCGCAGCAGGTGCGCCGCCTGATCGATCTCGTCCGCAAGAACAAGCTCCCGGCCGTGTTCAGCGAGAGCACGATCTCGGACCGTGCTGCCAGGCAGGTCGCGCGCGAGACCGGGGCCAAATATGGCGGCGTGCTCTATGTCGACTCGCTGTCGGATGCGCGCGGCGCAGTGCCGACCTATCTCAAGCTGCTCGAAGTCACCGTCGATACGATCGCGAAAGGGTTCGGCCAGTGAACCTGCAGAGCGCCGAGATCCGCCCGGGGCAGGGACCGACGCCGTCGATCGTGGTCAGCGGCGTCACCGTTCGCTACGCCAATGGCGTCACCGCGGTGAACGATGCCTCCTTCGCGCTCGGTCCGGGGACGATCTGCGCGCTGGTCGGCGTCAACGGCTCCGGCAAGTCGACGATCTTCAAGACGCTGATGGGCTTCCTCAAGCCGGCGCAGGGGCTGGTCAGCATCGCCGGCATGGAGGTTCGCGCGGCGCTGAAGCGCGGCCTCGTTGCCTATGTGCCGCAGGCGGAAGAGGTCGACTGGACCTTCCCGGTGCTGGTCGACGACGTCGTGATGATGGGGCGCTACGGCCATATGGGCTTCATGCGCCTGCCGCGGCGGGCGGACCGCGAGGCGGCCGAGCTGGCGCTCGAACGCGTCAACATGCTGGAGTTCCGCCGCCGCCAGATCGGCGAGCTCTCCGGCGGCCAGCGCAAGCGCGTCTTCCTGGCGCGCGCGCTGGCGCAGGGCGGGCAGGTGATCCTGCTCGACGAGCCCTTCACCGGTGTCGACGTCAAGACCGAGGACCAGATCGTCGGGCTGATGCGCGAACTCAGGGCGGAAGGCCGGCTGATGCTGGTCTCGACCCATAATCTCGGCTCGATCCCGGATTTCTGCGACCAGGTCGTGATCGTCAACAAGACGGTGCTCGCAGCAGGCCCGACCGAGACGACCTTCACTCAGGACAACCTGCAACGTGCTTTCGGCGGCGCGCTCCGGCATTTCCGCCTGGAAGGCGCGAGCCTGCATGCCGATGCCGACGACCGCCGCGTCACCGTGATCACCGACGATGAGCGCCCGCTCGTCTTCTATGGTGATCGCGATCATGAGAAGCCTGCCGCCGGCAGGAAGGACGGGCAGCCGTGATGGAGCTCCTGCTCGAACCCTTCGGCTACCAGTACATGGTCAAGGCGATCTGGGTCTCGGCCCTGGTCGGCGGCGTCTGCGCCTTCCTATCCTGCTATCTGATGCTGAAGGGCTGGTCGCTGATGGGCGATGCGCTGGCGCATGCGATCGTGCCCGGCGTCGCACTCGCCTATCTCTTGAAGGTTCCTTATGCCGCCGGTGCGTTCTTTTCAGGACTCCTCGCGGCTCTCGCCATGGCGCTGGTCCGGGTGCGCACCCAATTGCGCGAGGATGCCGTGATCGGCATCGTCTTCACAACGTTCTTCGCCGTCGGCCTGATGATCGTCTCGATCAACCCGACCTCGGTCAACGTCCAGTCGATCGTGCTCGGCAACATCCTCGGCATCTCCGATGAGGACGTCGTTCAGGTCGCGATCATCGCCTTCGTCTCGCTCGCCATCCTGCTGCTGCGCTGGAAGGATCTGATGCTGGTCTTCTTCGACGAGAACCAGGCGCGCGCCGTCGGCCTCTCGCCGACGCGGCTCAAGATCCTGTTCTTCGTGCTGCTCAGCGCCTGCACGGTCGCGGCACTGCAGACGGTCGGCGCCTGCCTCGTCATCGCCATGGTGGTCACGCCTGGCGCAACCGCCTACCTCCTGACCGACCGCTTCGGCCGGCTGATCGCGATCGCGGTGACGATGGGTGTGACGACCTCGGCTCTCGGAGCCTATGCCAGCTACTTCCTCGACGGCTCGACCGGCGGGCTGATCGTCGTGTTCCAGACACTGCTCTTCCTCGCCGCCTTCCTGTTTGCGCCCAAGCATGGCCGCCTCGGCGCGCGCCGCGCTGCCAGCACGGGAGCGGCGGCATGAGCCTGATCCAAACCTGGCTGCTCGCACCCTTCGCGCACGAGTTCATGCTGCGTGGCCTCGCCGTCGCGGTGATGGTCGGCCTCGTCTGCGCCGTGCTGTCCTGCTTCCTCGTGCTGAAGGGCTGGTCGCTGATGGGCGATGCGGTCTCGCATGCGGTGCTGCCCGGCATCGTGCTGGCCCATATCGCGAGCCTGCCGCTCGCCATCGGCGCCTTCGCCGCCGGCCTGACCTGCGCCTTCGGCATCGGCTATCTCAAGGAGAACAGCCGGGTGAAGGAGGATACGGTGATGGGCATCGTCTTCTCCGGCATGTTCGCGCTCGGGCTCGTGCTCTTCGTCAAGGTCGACAGCGACCAGCACCTGCTGCACATCCTGTTCGGCAACATGCTTGGCGTGACCTGGGGCGACATCGCCGAGACGGCGCTGATCGCCTTGCCGGTCGCCGGCTTCATGCTGGTCAAACGCCGCGACTTCCTGCTGCACGCCTTCGACCCGGCGCATGCGCGCGCGATTGGGCTGCCGGTCAAGGCGCTGCATTTCGGCCTGCTCGCCATGCTGGCGCTGACCATCGTCGCGGCGCTGAAAGCGGTCGGCATCATCCTGGTCGTCGCCATGCTGGTAGCGCCCGGCGCGATCGGCTTCCTGACCACACGGCGCTTCGACCTGATGCTCCTGACCGCGATCGCGGCGGCGGTGACGTCGAGCGTCTTCGGCACGATCCTGAGCTTCCATCTCGATGTCGCGACCGGGCCCTGTATCGTCGTTGTGCAGGCGGTGCTTTTCCTGACTGCGCTGACGAGCAGCCTCCTCAAGTCGCGGAGACTGGCCACGGTGCGTCAGGCCTGAATCGCGCTGGAGAAAAGCAAGCCTCCTCGGGAATATGGCTGTTCGCCACGCGTTCTTCCCAAATCCGCCCAGTTGTCCCACTGCGATGGGGCATGGTCGATATGGAGGAGACGATGACGAGCGAGACCGACGAAGGACGGCGGAAGCTGCTGCGGCTGGCGCTTTTTGCGTTGCCCATGGTGATCGCCGGCGCGTCGCTCACCGCGACGACCGCAAGGGCCGACGATGATGACGATGACGATGATCGCCGCCGCCGCTGGTATCGCCGCCGCTACTACGATGATGGCTATCGGCGGCGCTGGCACGATGATGATTACTATCGCTGGCGGCGCAGGCGCCGACGCGACCATGATGACGACGATGATTGATCGCCGTGAGCGCGCATCGGCTCAGGCCGCCTGAGCCGGCTCGCTGTCCTCGATGCGGCTGACCTCGACCCACTGGTTCTGGCATTGGCAGAAATTGCCGCTGGTCAGGAAGGCGATGTCAGCCGCGTCGCGTCCTGCCGCGATGCGGACCATGCCGTCGACCGGTGCCAGCCGCGTCGGATCGACCAGCCACCACTGGCCGTCGAGATAGACCTCGAAGACGGCGTGGAAGTCCGGCGGATCGAGGTCGGCTGCATAGACGCTGACGGCGCGGGCCGGCAGATTGAGCGCACGGCAGAGCGCGATTGCGAGATGGCTGAAGTCGCGGCAGACACCCGCCCGGTCGATGAAGGTCTGCTCCGCTGTGGTCTGCGCATTGCTGACGCCGTGGACGTAGTCGACATGCTCCTGCAGCCAATCGACGACGGCGAGGACCTTGGCGCCACCGGCTTCGATATCGCTGAACTCGCGCTGGGCGAAGCGCATCAGATTGTCGGAGGGGCAGAAGCGGCTCGGCAGCAAATAGGGCAAGACCTCGGACGGCAGTTCGGCCCAGGCGTGCTGGCGCGCATCGGCATGCAGGAGGCGGCGTGTGCCGTTGTCGATCGTGCCCTGATACTGGATCGAGACCTGGCCCGAGAGCACCGCGCGGAAGCGGCGTGCGCCGGTTTCGGCGTCGAGGTCACGGATCAGATTGACGGACTGATCCAGCAGTAGGCGATCGGACAGGATGCTCTGGTCCGAAGACCGCGCCGGCTCGATCGCGACGATCACCGGTGTTTCATGGTCGAAGCGATAGACCAGGGTGGCGACGACCTTCAGCTTCACATCCTGCTCCTTGCGATCGCCGACGCGCGTCAACGTGACGAGGAGCAGGAAGTTCCGCGATTCCCGCGACAACGGCGCGACAGATGGGCGCCGGCGTCGCGCGCCGTCAGCGCTTGGTCAGGAAGGCCATGAAGGCGGCCTGCGCCTCGGCCGATTTCAATCGCTCGCCGAAATGGCGCGCCTCGGTCCCGATCGTCTCGGCCACGGCGGCGGCGCTGCCGCGCTTGAGCAGCGACTTGGTCAGCGCGACCGATTGCGGCGGCAGGGCCGCCAGCGCCCTGGCCTTGTCGAGCGCGGCCGCGAGCGCACCGCCTTCGTCGGTGACGCCGTTGATCAGGCCGGCGTCCTGCGCGACCTCGGGGCCGAAGGCCTCGCCCAGCATCAGCAGCTCGGCGGCGCGTTTGCTGCCGGCGATCAGGGGCAGGAGATAGCTCGAGCCACCCTCCGGGCAGAGGCCGAGGCTGACGAAGGGCATGCGGAAGCTGGCACCGCGCGCAGCGAAGGCGAGATCGCAATGCAGCAGCATGGTGGTGCCGATGCCGACGGCGAAACCCTCCGCCGCCGCGACGATCGGCTTCTTCGCCGTGGAGATCGCGATCAGGAAGTCGATGGCGATCTCGGCGCCGACGCCGGTCGCAGCAGCCGCAGCAAAATCCTTGATGTCGTTGCCGCTGGTAAAGCAGCCGCCGGCGCCTGTGAGCACGACGGCCCGCACCGAGGCGTCGGCATCAGCGGCGGCGAGCGCGTCGATCAGCCCCTGATAGGTGACGCGGTCGAGCGCGTTGCGCCGGTCGGGCCGGTTCATGGTGATCTGCCTGACGCCCTCGGCCGGGGTCTCGCTCAGAACGGTCTCGGTCATGCAAGCCTTCTCATTGTCCTTCCGCCGGAAGCGGGCGGCAGACGATGGGGGAGCCGCTTGCGCCGGTCAAGGAAGCCCTTAGGCTCAGGCGTTGCGGGGTCTCCGTCATTATTTTAAGCTTCAACTAATTCAGCGACGCGATTGCGTCGCCGCCAGGACAGGGTGGAGATCGCATGCCTACCGTCACATTGACCCGCCAGGGCGAGATCGCCATCGCGACGCTCGACAACCCGCCGGTGAATGCGCTTTCGGCCGCGCTCCGGGCCGATCTCGCCGCCGTGCTGGCGCAGGCGATGGCCGATCAGGCCGTGACGGCGCTGGTCATCGCCGCCAAGGGCCGCGCCTTCATTGCGGGGGCCGATATCAGCGAGTTCGGCAAGCCTCCGGCCCCGCCGATCCTGCCGGATCTGCTGGCCATGATCGAGAATGCCCCGAAACCGGTCATCGCCGCGACCGAGGGCGTCGCATTGGGTGGTGGGCTCGAGGTCGCGCTCGCCTGCCATGGCCGCGTCGCCAGCCCGGCCGCGAAGCTCGGCCTGCCGGAGATCAAGCTCGGCCTGATCCCCGGTGCCGGCGGCACGCAGCGCCTGCCGCGCCTGATCGGTGCTACCGCGGCCTTCCCGATGATGCTCTCGGGCGAGCCGATCCCGGCGCAGAAGGCGCTGGCGCTCGGGCTGGTCGACAAGCTCGTCGACAGCGATGCCGTCGGCGCAGCGGTCGCGCTGGCACAGGAATTGGCGGGCAAGGGCGCGCCCGCGAAGACGAGCGCGCGCAGCGACAAGCTGACGGCCGCCGAGCGCGAGGCCTTCGAGGCTCTGGCCAAGGATGCGCTGGCAAAGTCAGGCGAGATGCCGAACGTTGCGGCGCTGGTCGAGGCGGTGCGTGCGGCGTTGACGCTGCCGCTGGCGGAGGGCTTCGCGACAGAGCGGGCGCTGTTCGTGAAGCTGCTCGGCGACGAGCGCTCCAAGGCGCTGCGCTATGTCTTCTTCGCCGAGCGCGAGGCGGCAAAGGTGCCCGGCATCGACGAGAGCGTGAAGCCGCGCCCGATCGCGCGTGCCGCGGTGATCGGTGCCGGCACCATGGGCGGCGGCATCGCCATGTGCTTCGCCAATGCTGGCATCCCGGTGACGCTGATCGAAACCACGCAGGAGCAGATCGACAAGGGCCATGCCCGGGTGCGCGACACCTATGGTTTCTCGGTCAAGCGCGGCTCGATGACGGAGGCGGTGCGCGAGCAGCGCATGGCCCTGATCACGCCGGCGGTTGGGCTCGCCGCTGCCGCCGAGGCCGACATCGTGATCGAGGCGGCCTTCGAGGAGATGGGCGTCAAGCGCGATATCTTCGGCGCGCTCGATACGATCGCCAAGCCCGGCGCGATCCTCGCCAGCAACACCTCCTATCTCGACCTTGCCGAGATCGCCGCGGTGACGAGCCGCCCGGCCGATGTGCTCGGCCTGCACTTCTTCAGCCCAGCCAATGTGATGAAGCTGCTCGAGATCGTTCGCCCGGCCGGCGTCGCCAACGATGTGGTCGCGACCGCACTCGCGCTCGGGCGCAAGCTCGGCAAGGTGCCGGTCGTGGTCGGCAACTGCTTCGGCTTCGTCGGCAACCGCATTTTGGAGGCGCGCACCCGTGCCGCCGAACGTCTGCTCGTCGCCGGTGCCTTGCCACATGAGGTCGATGCGGCGCTGACCGACTTCGGCTTCAAGATGGGCCCCTTCGCCATGTCGGACCTCGCCGGCAACGACATCAGCTGGCGCAGCCGCAAGGCGCGCGGCAAGAGCGCGGCGGTGGCGGATGCGATCTGCGAGCGCGGCTGGTTCGGCCAGAAGACCGGGCGCGGCTATTACCGCTATCCGGAGGGCGCGCGTGCCGGCGAGCGCGATCCGGAGGTCGAGGCGCTGATCGCCGAGGTCTCGGCCAGCAAGGGCGTGACGCGGCGCAGCTTTACGGCAGACGAGATCCTGGCGCGGCTGCTCGACCCGATGGTGAACGAGGGCGCGCGCATCCTCGATGAAGGCATCGCCACGCGCGCCGGTGACATCGATACGGTCTGGCTCAATGGTTACAACTGGCCGGCCTGGCGCGGCGGGCCGATGCATTGGGCCGAGAGCGTCGGGTTTGACGTCATCGTCAAGCGGCTGGAGCAGCAAGCAGTGGAGAGCGGCGATGCCTCGCTCGAACCGGCGCCGATGCTGCGCAAGCTCGCAGCCGAGGGCAAGGGCTTCGGCTGAGGGCCGTCATCACCCCTCGGCAGCGAAGCCGAGGGGGATCGCCGTGGTCGATTTCAGCTCCTCCATGGCGAACATGGAGGTGACGTCGTTGAGCTCGATGCGCGCGATCAGCTTCTTGTAGAGCGCGTCATAGGCGGTGATGTCGGAGACATAGGCCTTGAGCAGGTAGTCGATCTCGCCGCTCATCCGGTAGAAATCGACGATCTCGGGCAGGTCCTGTACGGCGGCGTGGAAGCGCTCCAGCCAGTCCATCGAATGATGCGCCGTCTTGACCGCGATGAAGACGGTGACGCCGGCCTTCAGCTTGGTGCGGTCGAGCAGCGCGACACGCCGCCTGATATGACCGGCCTCTTCCAGTTTCTGGATGCGCCGCCAGCACGGCGTCGGCGACAGTCCGACCGCCTCCGCGATCTCCGCCAGCGGCTTGCTCGCATCCTGCTGCAGCAGGGCGAGAATGCGCAGATCGAAGGCATCGAGCCTGGCCACGGCGATGGATCTCCTCGGAACAGAATATCACTCGCTATATGCAAGCAGAAATTCATTTCTCATAATGAGATCGATATTGGTATCAGTTTCTAAGTTCGTCGTGTTTTGAGCGGCGGATCGCAAACCGTTCCCTTCGGTCCCGGCCTATCATCCTCCTGTCATTCGATGGGACGGGAGATCAGGGACATGCAGGGCTTTCTCGGCGAGGAGCGGAGCGGCGCGGTGCTGAATGCCCTGCGGACCCATGAGGGCACCTGCTCGCGCGACTATCTCGCCGCGGCCCGCGCCGTCCTCAACGAGCTCGTCGCTATCCCCGATCTGATCCAGGCCTTGCCGCTGCAGCGCAAGCAAGGCAGCTATGCCCGCAACCTGCTCGCCGGCAACGACGCCGTCAGCGTCTGGGCGATGGTCTGGGGCGAGGGCTCCACGACCTGCATCCACGATCATCACTGCTCCTGCTGCTTCGGCATGGTCACGGGCGCCCTGACGGAAACCTGGTATCGTGCCATCGATGCCAGCCGCGCGGTGGCGACGCAGGAATATGAGCGCCAGGCCGGCTATGTCGCCTGCATGCTGCCGACGGGGCCTAACATCCATCGTATGCAGAACCGCGGCGTGGGCGATGCGATCTCGATCCATATCTATGGCTACGACCACCATCTCCACGATTCCTCGGTCGAAACCGAATACACGGCGGTGGCGGGCTGAAGCAGGCGATACGACTTATTGCCGGCAAGATATGTGAGCGCGATCGGGAGCTCTCCGGCCGCGCTCTTTTGCCATCATGATGTCGCAAGCCGCATCGACGCTGCGGGCGGGGAGATCAAAAAGCGGGTGGGCCAGCTGTCAAGGAGACTTGAGGCATGAGCCTGAACGTTCTGCAGAATCGTTGGGATGGCACCGACGGTAACGATACTTGGTTGGCCGAGATCAGCCCCACCGGTTGGACCGCCTATGGGCGCGGCGGTGACGACCATATGACGGGCGGCGCGCTCGCCGACATGCTGTCCGGCGGCGACGGTTTCGACGTCATTCACGGCGGCGGCGGGAATGACCGTCTCTATGGCGGTGAAGGCGTCGATCAGCTTTATGGCGGCGATGGCAACGATCTCATCGACGGTGGCGGCCAGTACGACCTGATCTATGCCGGCAATGGCAACGACGTGGTGATTGGCGGCGGCATCGCCTATGGCGAGGCCGGAAACGATATGCTCTCCGGCAGCGAGGAACGCGACATCCTCATCGGGGGCGACGGCAACGATACGATCCAAGGCGGCAATGGCGCGGATTTCCTCCGCGGCGGCAACGGCACGGACACGATTTATGGCGGCGGCGACGACACCGCCAATTTCGACTACACCGACGAGCTCTGGGGCGACGCCGGCAAGGATTTCCTCCATGGCGGCGCGGGCCGGGACGTCTTCGTCTACTGGACCGAAAGTGAGAGCGCTCCCGGAGCCGCCGCGCGCGACGTCATCTACAATTTCACGCAAGGCGCAGACGACATCAGCCTGCCGGTGGATGCCGATACCGAAACGCCCGACTTCCAGGATTTCGTCTTCATCGACACGGACGGCTTCAGCGGCGGCGCCGGCGAGGTGCGATACGACATTGTCGACGGCAACACCTTCGTCACGGCCGATATGAATGGCGACAAGGTCGCTGATTTCGAGGTCGAGCTCGTCGGAGAGATCAACCTGACGGCTTCCGACTTCCTGCTTTGAGCGGAACGGCCTCGGGCTAATCCAGCCAACTGGTGAAGCCCTCGACCGGCTCGCGCTCCGGCACGAGCCGGTTTGCCGGCGCATCCGGATCGGCCTTGCCGAGCGCGATGCCGCAGACCACGACCTCGCTCGGCGGGATTGCAAGCTCGCGCCGCACGATCTGATGGAAGCTGGCGAAGATCGCCTGCGGGCAGGAGTCGAGGCCGTGGCCTTGCGCCGCGATCAACAGGGTCTGGACGAAGGCGCCGAGATCGAGCCAGGAGCCGATCTCGAGATCGCGGTCGACCGTCAGCATCAGCGCCACCGGCGCGCCGAAAAAGCGCAGATTGGCCTCGGTCTGGCGGCGCATGCCGGCATGGTCGCCCTTGGCGACGCCGAGCAGGCCGTAGAGGTCCCAGCCGACCTTGCGGCGGCGCGAGAGATAGGGCTCGCGGAAGGTCACCGGATAATAGCGATACTCCTCCTCGCGCGGGGAGGGATCGTCGAGCGCGGCGACCAGTGCCGTCTCCAGCTTTGCGCGGGTCCTGGGGCCGAGCACGCGCAGGCGCCAGGGCTGCATGTTGGTGCCGCTCGGGGCCTGCGCCGCCAGTTCGATCAGACGGCGCACCAGCGCCGGATCAACCGGATCGGGCAGAAAGGCGCGCACGGCGCGGCGGCTGGCGATGGCCGTCTCGACCGCCTCAGCCGCCAGCGCCGCTGCGCTCATGCGCTATTCGCCATGTCTATGAAACGGAAGGCGTTGTGCTGGCGGATCAACTCGCCGGCAAGCGCGTCCGCAATCAGCTTGCGAGTGTTGTCGAGCCCGTAGATCGCGGCGAAGGAGCCGAAGCGCGGGCCCTGATCCTCGCCGAACATCACCTGGTAGATCGCCTTCCACCAGTCGCCGGAAACGCCGGGGCGTTCCGGCGTCGCGTTCTTGGCAGTCAGGTTCTGGTAGCGCGGGATAGCGCGGGCGACATCGAGAGCGGCGTCCTGCACGGTCTCGGCGCTCGCATCCGTCGGCAGGGCAGCGAGGGCGGTGTCGAGAGCGCTGAAGGCGGCGCGCTCGGTCTCGTCGGCCGGGCGATAGCGCTTCGCCGGCTTCAAGCGCTCGCGGAAATAGGTGAGGGCGTAGCCGACGAGCGCATCGAGCCGCGGATGCGTCTGCGGAGAGATGCCAGGCGCATAGCGCTGCAGGAAGCCCCAGAGCACATCCTTGTCTTCGGTGTTCGCGACGGCGACGAGGTTCATCAGCAGCGCGAACGAGATCTGGGTGCGCACCGCATTGTCACCCTCGCCGGTGGCGATCACCTCCGGCTGCGGCGGCGTGCCGGCATGGATGTGCCAGACCGGATTGCCAAGCCGATTCTTCCAGTCCTGGCGCTCATAACCACCGAGGAACTGCAGATAGTCGTCGACCGCGCGCGGGATCACGTCGAAATGCAGCTTCTTGGCCTCGCGCGGACGCGAGTACATGAACAGCGCCAGCGATTCCGGCGGGCCGTAACTCAACCAGTCCTCGATGGTGAGGCCGTTGCCCTTCGACTTCGAGATCTTCTGGCCCTGCTCGTCGAGGAAGAGCTCGTAGTTGAAGCCCTCGGGCGGTGTGCCGTCGATGGCGCGGGCGATCTGCGAGGAGACCTTGACCGAGTCGATCAGGTCCTTGCCGGCCATCTCGTAGTCGACGCCGAGTGCGACCCAGCGCATCGCCCAGTCCGGCTTCCATTGCAGCTTGGCATGGCCGCCGGTGACCGGCGTGGTGAAGCGCTCGCCGGTCTGCGGATCGGACCAGGTGATGGTACCGGCCTCGACATCGCGCGCCTCGATCGGCACCTGCATGACGATTCTTGTCTTGGGATGGATCGGCAGGAAGGGCGAATAGGTCGCGGCGCGCTCCTCGCGCAGGGTCGCCAGCATGATCGACATGATCTTGTCGAAGCGGGCCAGCATCTTGAGCAGGGTCGCGTCGAACTCGCCGGCGCGATAGGCGTCGGTCGAGGACTTGAACTCGTAGTCGAAGCCGAACTGATCGAGAAAGGCGCAGAGCCGGGCATTGTTGTGCCGGCCGAACGAGTCATGCGTGCCGAATGGGTCCGGCACCTCGGTCAGCGGCTTGCCGAGATGCTCTCTGAGCAAAGCCTGATTAGGGACGTTGTCCGGCACCTTGCGCAGCCCGTCGAGATCGTCCGAGAAGGCGATCAATCGTGTCGGGATGGCGCCATCGGTCAGCACCTGAAAGGCGTGGCGCACCATCGAGGTGCGCGCGACCTCGCCGAAAGTGCCGATATGCGGCAGGCCCGACGGGCCGTAGCCGGTCTCGAACACCGCCTCCTGCTTGCCCGATTTCTGCAGCCGCGCCACGAGCTTCTTGGCTTCCTCGAACGGCCAGGCGGCCGAGACGCGGGCGGCTTCGATGAGCGCGGGGTCGAAAGCGGGCATTTTGGCTTCAGGTCTCGCTGGATAGGACAGGGAAGGGCGCGGTTTCGCAGATATGCGCGTGCGGTGCAACAACCGGGACGTCATCTGCCGGCAAGATGGAAAACGCCTGCCTTAAAAAGCGGCAGACAACCCCGGCCGCTCGATTGACTCCCAATAAGTGCCGGTTAGCGTCGTCGTACAACATAAGCAGGGGTCGGCTTTGATGGTTCGTGAGGTGAAGTGGGGGCAGTCCGGCTCGCAGCCGGCCGGCAAGGGTTTGGCATGGGCGCTCAGCCGCCGCGTCGCATTGGCGGGTGCCGCGGCGCTGGCTCTCGGGGCGATGTCCCCGGCACAAGCGCAGACCGCGGTGAAGTTCACGCTCGACTGGGTGTTCCAGGGGCCGACCTCGCCGTTCCTGGTGGCGCTGGAGAAGGGCTACTACAAGGCCGAGGGGCTCGACGTGACCATGGATCCCGGCCAGGGCTCGGCCGGCGCGGTCCAGCGCGTCGCCACCGGCGCCTATGATATCGGCTTCGCCGACGTGAACTCGCTGATCGAGTACAACGCCAAGAATGTCGGCAAGGAGATCCTCTGTGTCTTCATGGCCTATGACTTCCCGCCCTTCGGCGTGCACACGCTGAAGAAGACCGGGATCTCGAAGCCCGCCGATCTCGCCGGCAAGAAGCTCGGAGCGCCGGTGTTCGACGCCTCGTTCCGGCTCTTCCCCGCCTTCGCCAAGAAGGTCGGCATCGACGCCAAGACCGTCAATCACGTCAACCTGACGCCGCAATTGCGCGAGCAGTCGATGGTGCAGGGCACAGTCGATTTCATCAGCGGCCACTTCTTCTCGTCGGTGCTCGACCTGAAGGCGCGCGGCGTGAAGCAGGAGGACATCGTCTCCTTCAACTACTCAGACTACAAGATGGACGTGTACGGCAACGGCATCATCGTCTCGCCGGCCTTCGCCGAGAAGCCTGAGGTGGTGAAGGGCTTCCTGCGCGCCACCGCCAAGGCCTGGAAGGAGGTCGCCGCCAACCCGGCCGTTGGCCTCGCCGCCGTGAAGAAGCGCGATCCGCTGATCGACGAGAAGCTCGAGACCGAGCGCCTCGACCTGTCGCTCAAGATGAACGTGCTGACGCCCTATGTGAAGGAGAACGGCATGGGCGATGTCGACCCGGCCCGCTTCGCCCGTTCGGTCGTCGACGTCGCCGACGCCTTCGGCCTGCCCGCCGCGCCGGCGCCCGACAAGGTGTTCTCGAATAAATACCTGCCGCCCAAGGCGGAGCGCATGGTCGCGCCGTAACGGACGTGGCGATCCACTCAAGCCCTCATCCTGAGGAGCCGTCCCGTCAGGGACGGCGTCTCGAAGGATGCTTCAGGAGGCTCCCGTGACATCTGGACCATCCTTCGAGACGCAGCCTTCGGCTGCTCCTCAGGATGAGGGCTCGCGGGCGCGGGCCGGAACTCCTCTCGTCGAACTGCGCAAGGTCAGCCTCGCCTATGGCAGCGGCCCCTCGCGCATGCTGGCGCTGGAGGATGCGACGCTCGACATCGCCAAGGGCGAGTTCATCGCCGTGGTCGGCCCGTCCGGTTGCGGCAAGTCCACGCTGATGAAGCTGGTCACCGGCCTGCTGCCGCCGACGGGCGGTGAGGTCCGCGTCCATGGCCAGCCGGTCAAGGGCCCGATCCGCGGCGTCGGCATGGCCTTCCAGGCGCCGACGCTGATGCCCTGGCGCACGACGCGCGACAATATCCTCTTGCCGCTCGAAGTGGTCGAGCCGCACAAGCGCCGCTTCCGCAGGAACAAGGCTGAATACGTCGAGCGGGTCGAGAAGCTGCTCACCTCGGTCGGCCTCGGCGGCTTCGGCGACAAGTTCCCCTGGCAGCTCTCGGGCGGCATGCAGCAGCGCTCGAGCCTGTGCCGGGCGCTGGTGCACGAGCCCGAGATCCTGATGCTCGACGAGCCCTTCGGCGCCCTCGACGCCTTCACGCGCGAGGAACTCTGGGGCGTGATGCAGGCGCTGTGGCTGGAGCGGCGCTTCACGGCCGTTCTGGTGACGCACGACCTGCGCGAAGCCGTCTATCTCGCCGATACCGTCTATGTGATGAGCCGGCGTCCCGGGCGGATCGTCAAGGTCAGCAAGATCGAGCTGCCGCGGCCGCGCACGCTGGAGACGACCTTCACCGCCGAGTTCGTCGACATCGTCCACGATCTGCGTGAGCGCATCCATATGGAGCATGCGTGATGCCAGGGCGATCGGATGCAGGTGTCGCGCATCCCCTTCCCCCCGCTTGCGGTGGGGAAGGGTTAGGGATGGGGGGCCGGAAAGCAGGGCGCTTCATTCGTTTGTCGGAATGCCGAGCGGCTCTGCCCCCCACCCAACCCTCCCCACCGCAAGCGGGGGGAGGGCTCGAGTACTCCACGAGCCGCAAAAAAACTTCCGCCCCGCCGCCCTGGCCTCGATGCGCGCCCCGGCAGGATCGAGATCATGACTGACCGTCAGAGACAGGTCCTGCTCATCGCCATGCCCTGGCTCGCCATGGCCGGGCTGCTTCTCCTCTGGGAACTCGCCTGTATCGTCTTCGACGTGCCGGAGATCCTGGCGCCGAAGCCGACGCGCATCTTCGAGGTGATGGTCCAGCGCTGGGACATCCTGCTGCGATACTGCTTGGAGACCTTGTGGACGACGGCGATCGGCTTCGTGCTGGCGATCGGCTTCGGCGTGCTGCTCGGCCTTGCCGTAGGCGCCTCGCCCTTCGTCTATTCCGGGCTCTACCCGCTGCTGATTGCCTTCAATGCGGTGCCCAAGGTCGCGATCGTGCCGATCCTGATGATCTGGCTCGGCGTCGGCGCGCTGCCGGCGATCATCACCGCCTTCGTCATCTCCTTCTTCCCGATCGTGGTGAACGTCGCGACCGGCCTCGCCACGATCGAGCCGGAGATGCGCGACGTGATGCGCTCGCTCGGGGCGAGCCAATGGGAGATCCTGACCAAGGTCGGCGTGCCGCGCGCCATGCCCTATCTCTTCGCCAGCCTGAAGGTCGCGGTGACGCTCGCCTTCATCGGCTCGGTGATCTCCGAGACGGTCGGCGGCAATCGCGGCATCGGCTTCCTGATGCTCTCGGCCGGCGCGCGCAATGATTCCGCCACAACCTTCGCCGGCCTCTTCGCCATCGCGATTATGGGCGTGCTGATGTACGCCGCCTGCGCTCTGGTCGAGCGCCGGATGACGCGCTGGGCGTTCCGGGGCGAGATCGTCGGCTGAGGCGATGCTCAGCCGCTAGTGACAGAGCGGCTGCGCAACAATATACAGTCAATCCATTCAGTGCTTCGCCTCATGACGGATCGCACCCATGGATTGGCTCCCTGACCTGACCCAAAGCGACAAGCCGCGTTATCTCGCCATCGCCGACCGCATCGCCGCGGACATCGCCGCGGGGACGCTGGCTGCCGGTGAGCGGCTGCCGCCGCAACGGCGGCTCGCCGAGGCGCTCGCCGTCGACTTCACCACCGTGGCGCGCGGCTATGTCGAGGCACAGCGGCGCGGCCTGGTCGAGTCGCGGGTCGGGCAGGGCACCTTCGTCAAGGCCGCGCCGGCCAAGGTCGCGGCGCCAATGGCGTCCGTGCCGGAGCTGGTCGATCTCTCGATGACTTTGCCGCCGGAGCCCGACGATCCCGTGCTGATCGCTCGGCTGCGGCAGGGCATGGTCGAGGTCAGCGAGCGACTGGTCAGCCTGCTGCGCTATCAGCCGCTTGGTGGCGCGCCCGCTGACAAGGCGGCGGCTGCGCTCTGGCTCGGCCGGCGCGGGCTTGCGCCGGCGTTCGAGCGCCTGTTCGTCGTGCCGGGTGCGAACGCGGCGCTGCTGGCGATCCTGAGCAGTCTCGCCAAGCCGGGCGACGCAGTGTTCTGCGAGGCACTGACCTATCCCGGCATCCGCTCGATCTGCGCGCAGCTCGGCCTGCCCCTGACCGGTCTCGCGACGGATGGCGACGGCCTCGATCCGGAGGCTTTCGCCGAAGTCTGTATGCGCTTGAAGCCGAAGGTGCTCTATCTCAACCCAGTCCTGCAGAACCCGACGACGGCCACGATGCCGTTGCGGCGACGCGAGGCGATCGTCGCGGTCGCCCAGCGGCATGGCGTGGCGATCATCGAGGACGATGCCTATGGTTTCGTGCCCTCCGATGCGCCGACGCCCTTCGCCGTGCTCGCGCCTGAGTTGACCTGGCACATTGCCGGCCTGTCGAAATGCCTCGGGGCCGGCTTGCGGCTCGCCTATGTCGTGGCACCGGATCTCCGCTCCGGCTGGCCCTTCGCCGCTGCGCTGCGGGCCAGCAGTATCATGGCCTCGCCCCTGACCGCGGCGCTGGCAACGCGCTGGATCGAGGATGGCAGCGCCGATGCGCTGCTCGCCTTCGTCAGGGCGGAGACGGCTGCGCGGCAGCGGCTCGCCGCTGAGATCCTGCCGGCGGGCTTAAGCCGCGCCGATCCGTTCAGCTTCAATCTCTGGCTGGAATTGCCGCCGCCCTGGACCCGCGCCGCCTTCGTCGGACAGATGCAGGCGACCGGGATCGGCATCGTCGCCAGCGACGCCTTCGCGGCCAAAGGACCGGCGCCGGAGGCGGCCCGAATCTGCCTGGGCGGGCCGATCGGCCGCAAGGCGCTCGGCGACGTGCTCGCCTTCATGGCGCATGCACTGGAGCAGGCGCCGGAAGTTGGCGCTCGCGCACTCTAGTCGGATTTGGCCTGTGCCGAATGCATGGCCTGCGACAGTGTTGCGTGTCTGTGAATATTGACTGCAATCAATATCGACGTTATGTAGCCGTCAATCTCTGGTGAATGCAGTCAATCATGGTGCGTCACCATCAGGAGGACGACATGGCACATCAGCATTGGCCGGCGCTGTCTCCGCTCAAGACCGGCCTGCGTGGCCGCTGCCCGCGCTGCGGCGAGGGGCGGCTCTTCGACGGCTTCCTGACGCTGAAGCCGCGCTGTGAGGCCTGCGGGCTCGATTACTCCTTTGCCGATCCGGCGGATGGCCCGGCCTTCTTCGTGATGATGTTCGTCTGCGTGCCGGCGGTCGCCTTCCCGCTCTGGCTGGAGCTGACTTATAGCCCACCGACCTGGGTGCATCTGGTGACGACGCTGCCGCTGGTGCTGCTGACCTGCATCCCGCCCTTGCGGCCGCTCAAGGGTTGGCTTGTCGCCTCGCAGTATTTCTACAAGGCCGAGGAAGGGCGCCTCGCCAAGCCGAGCCAGCCCGCCAGGAGTGATCAGAACGGGCTGACCGGGAAGAACCGGATGAACAGCCTGGCATAGGTGCCATCGTCCCAGAGGCCCTGCAGGGCGTAGTCGATCGCCCGCTTCAAGGCGAGATCGTCCTTGCGCAGCAGGAAGCCGACGCCCTCGCCGAAATAGCGCGCTTCGAGATAGGGGCCGCCGGCGAAGGCGAATTCGCTGCCGCCACGGCCGGCAATGCTCAGCGCCAGTGAGACCCCGTCTCCGAAGACATATTCGGCGTCGCCGCTGCGTAGCAGAGCAAGGGCCGCCTGCAGGTCGGGCGCTGTGCGGCGCTGGATGAACGGGGCGAGGCGCTCGAGGAAGGCCTCATGCGCGGTGCCTGCTGCCACGGCGACGCGGGTGCCGCGCAAGCTCCCCAGTTCGAGGTCCGCACGGGCATTGCCCCGCGTCGTCAGCAGCCTTGCGGGCGAGCGGTGGTAGATCTGGCTGGCGGCGAAGCGGATGCGCAGTTCGCTCGTGACCGGGATGGCGGCGGCGAGCACGTCGCCGCGTCCCTCGGCGAGGGAATCCAGCAAGGTGTCGAAGCGGCGCGCCTGGATGGTGCAGCTCAAAGCGAGCTTCTCGCAGACCGCACGCGCGAGCTCGACCGAAAAGCCGGTGATGCCGCCTTCGGGCGTGGCGAAATGCATCGGCGGGAAATCATCGTCGGTCAGGAAGCGGATCACCCGCGGCGGGCCGAGATCGGGCCGCTCGACGCGCACGTTCGGATCCCAATAATTCGGCACGACATAGGTCGAGGCCGGCTGCGCCTGGGCCTTTGCGCCTGCGTAGGGCAGGAGCAGCAGGGCGGCGAGGGCGCTCGTGGCCAGGGCGTCGGCGAAGCGGGCGAACATCGCCTGTATCTGGCGTCAGGGTGGGGCCGGGATCAAGGGGGAGCGAACGCGTCATTCTCGGGCGGAGCGAAGCGCAGACCCGAGAATCTCATGACGAGAAGGCACTGATCAGAGCCTCTTTAGGCCTGAGATGCTCGGGTCAAGCTCGAGCATGACGCGCGTCTTTCACCCCAGCGCCGCAGCCGTCGCCTTCGCGCCCTTCTGGAACAGGCTGCCGAGATGCCCGGCCACGGCCTGCGTGAAGCGTTGCTCGCGCGGCAGGTCGTCGCCGAAGATCGCGCCGATGCCGAAAAGCGCTTCGCTCAGCGCCGCCGCATTGCGGCCGGCTGTCTTGGCGCGGGTCGCGAATTCGGCGGCGAGCGGATCGCGCACGTCGATCGCGGCGCCCGTCTCGTCGGTGCCGGTGACGTAGGACATCCAGGCGGCGACGCCGAGCGCGAGATGGTCGATCGGTGCGCCAGCCTTCAGGCGCTCGCGGATGGTGCCGAGCAGGCGCTGCGGCAGTTTCTGCGAGCCGTCCATGGCGATCTGCCAGGTGCGGTGCCTGATCGCCGGATTCTGGAAACGGGCGAGCAGGTCGCCGGCATAGGTCCTGAGGTCGACGCCCTGCGGGGCCGGCACGGCCGGGATGATCTCGGACCAGAGGCCTTGCAGGAAGCGCGCGAAGACCGGATCACGGCTGGCGTCGGCGACCGTCTCATGACCGGCGAGATAGCCGAGATAGGCCAGGCTCGAATGCGCACCGTTGAGCATGCGCAGCTTCATGAACTCGAAGGGCGCGACCTCCGAGACCATCTGCGCGCCGACCGCGTCCCAGCGCGGCCGGCCGGCGGCGAAGACGTCCTCGACCGCCCATTGCCGGAAGGGCTCGCCGATCACCGGGGCTGCGTCGTCGAGGCCGAGGAGCCCTGCGACCTCGGCGATATCCGCTTCGGTGGTTGCAGGCACGATGCGGTCGACCATGGTCGAGGGGAAGGCGCCGTTGACTTCGATCCAGGCGGCGAGCTTGTCATCGCGCAGCGCGGCGAAATCGCGGACGAGGCCGGCCAGGACATGGCCGTTCGACGGGAGGTTGTCGCAGCAGAGCGCAGTGAACGGGCCGAGGCCCGCAGCCTTGCGGGCGGCGAGACCAGCGACGATCAGGCCGACGGCCGAGCGCGGCGCAGCCGGATTGGCGAGGTCGTGGACGATGTCGGGGTGATCCGCCTTGAGCCTGCCGGTCGCCGGATCGTGGCAATAGCCCTTCTCGGTGACCGTGAGCGAGACGATCTTCGTCTCGGGCGCAGCGAGCCTCGCCACCAGCGCCTGCGGGCTCTCGGGCGCGACGAGGACATCGAGCACCGAGCCGATCACGCGCAGCTCCGGGCCGGCGGGAGCGCGCTTCAGGAAGGTGTAGAGCCCGTCCTGCGGTTTCAGCCGGTCGCGCTGGTCGGGCCGCTGCAGGCTGGCGCCGACGATGCCCCAGGCGCCGAATTCCTTTTCCAGCGCATCGTCGGTGAACTCGCATAGATGGGCGCGGGTGAAGGCGCCGAGGCCGAGATGGACGATGCCGGGCCGGAGCTTGCTGCGGTCATAGCCCGGCCGCCTGACGGCGGCCGGGGGCGAAGCAAGGGTGGCGGAGGACAGACGGGTCAATGGAACAGCCTCGGCAGCCAGAGAGAGATGCCGGGGACATAGGTCACGAGCAAGAGCACGGCAACAGAGGCGCCGTAGAACGGCCAGATCGTGCGCATGGATTCGCCGATCGAGATGCGCCCGATGGCGCAGGCGACGAACTGCACCGAACCGACCGGCGGGGTGTTGAGGCCGATGCCGGCGTTGAGGATCAGGATCACGCCGAAATGCACGGGGTCGACGCTGAAGGCTTTCACCACCGGCAGGAAGATCGGAGTGCAGATGATGATCATCGGCGCCATGTCCATGAAGGTGCCGAGGACCAGCAGGATGATGTTGATCATCAGCAGGATGACGAGCGGGTTGTCGGAGACCGCCTTCATCGCTGCGATCGTCGCCTGCGGCACCTCGAGGAAGGCCATCAGCCAGCCGAACGAGCCGGCCGTGCCGATCACCAGCAGCACCATGGCGGTGGTGCGCACCGCACCGAGCGTCGCCTCGACGAAAGCCCTCCAGGTGAGTTGGCGATAGACCAGGATGGTGACGAGGATGGCATAGACCACCGCGACGCAGGAGGATTCCGTCGCGGTGAAAACGCCGGAGCGGACGCCGCCGAAGATGATGCCGATCAGCAGGATGCCGGGTGTGGCGACGACGACATAGCGGCCGACGGCGGCAAAGCCCGGAAAGGCCTCGCGCGGATAGCCGCGCTTCACGGCCACCGCCCAGGCGGCGAACATCAGCGAGCCGCAGAGCAGCAGGCCGGGAACGACGCCGGCGGTGAACAAGTCGGCGATCGAAATATTGCCGCCCGCCGAGAGCGAATAGATGATCATGTTGTGCGAGGGTGGGATCAGCAGCGCGATGATCGCCGCATTCGCCGTGACGTTGACGGCGTAGTCGGCGTCGTAGCCACGCTTCTTCATCTGCGGGATCATCAGGCCGCCGACGGCGGAGGCATCGGCCACGGCCGAGCCGGAAATGCCACCGAACAGCGTGCAGGTCACGACATTGACCTGGCCGAGACCGCCGCGCAGATGGCCGACCAGGCTTGACGCCATCTGGATCAGCCGCTCGGCGATGCCGCCGCGGATCATGAGGTCGCCGGCATAGATGAAGAACGGGATCGCCATCATGGCGAAGGCGTTCATGCCGGAATTCATCTGCTGGAAGACGACGACCGGCGGCAGGCCCATATAGGCGACGGTCGCGACCGAGGCGATGCCGAGGCAGAAGGCGACGGGAACGCCGATCAGCAGGAGCAGCGAAAAGACGCCGAAGAGAACCCAGAGTTCCATGTCTCAGACCTCCTGCTCAGAGCCGAAATGGCCGAAGCCGAGCGGGGCCTGCGTCTCGCCGGTGACAAAGAGCAGCATCTTCTCGAGCGCGAACAGGGCGATCAGCGCGCCACCGGCAGCGATCGGGACATAGTCCCAGCCGCGCGAGATGCCGATGATAGGCATGCGGTCGCTCCAGGTCCCGGCGGCGAGCTGGCTGCCATAGCCGAGCATCGCCAGGCCGAAGAGGCAGACCAGCCCTTCGCCAATGAGAACGAGCGCGGCGCGCAGGGGCGGCGGCGACATCGCAAGCCCGACCTCGAAGCCGAGATGGTCGCTCTCGCGCACGCCGACGGCAGCGCCGAGCAGGATGAACCAGGACATCAGGAAGAGCGAGCCGGCCTCGACCCAGATCGGCGTGTCGTTGAGGACATAGCGGCCGAACACGCCCCAAGCGACCATGATCGTCATCAGAACGAGGCCGGCGCCGGCGGTGAACAGGGCGAAGAGGCTGAGCTTGGCGCCGAGGCGCGTCAGAAGCGCGGTGAAGGCGTGCATGAGGATGTCCGAGAATGGATGTCGGTTGCTTATGCTCAGCCCTCATCCTGAGGAGCCGCGCAGCAGCGTCTCGAAGGATGGTTCCAGTGGTCTCTGGAGCATCCTGCGAGACGCGATCTGCGATCGCTCCTCAGGATGAGGGCTTCGAGAGAGTGGGACGGGGCGGCCCTAAAGCCGCCCCGCAGTTCGACTCACTTCACCGCCTGGATGGCGGCGACCATGTCCTTGAGCTTCGCGTCGGTGACGAACTTGTCGTAGACCGGCTTCATCGCGTCGATGAAGGGCTGCTTCTCGACCATGTTGACCTGGGCGCCGCCGGCTTTGACCTTGGCTTCCGAGGCCTTCTCGCGGGCGTCCCAGAGCTCGCGCATCTTGGCGACCGATTCCTTGGCGGCAGCCTTGATCAGCGCCTGGTCGGCGGCGTTGAACTTGTCGAAGCTCCTCTTCGACATCACCAGCACCTCCGGCGAGAGCGAGTGCTCGGTCACCGAATAGAACTTCGAGACCTCGAAATGCCGGGTCGATTCATAGGACGGCCAGTTGTTCTCGGCGCCGTCGATGACGCCGGTCTGCAGGGCTGAATAGACCTCGCCGAACGGCATCGGCGTGGCGTTGGCGCCGAGCGCCGAGACCAGCGCGACGAACATGTCGGACTGCTGCACGCGGATCTTCATGCCCTTCATGTCGGCCGGACTGTTGATGGCGCGCTTGGAATTATAGAACGAGCGCGAGCCGGAATCGTAGAAGGCGAGGCCGATCAGGTCGTGCTTCTCGAACTCCTTGAGCAGGTCGTCGCCGATCTTGCCGTCCATGACCTTCCGCATGTGCTCGACCGAGCGGAAGATGAAGGGCAAGGACGGCACGTTGGTCGCCGGGATCAGGTTGTTGAACGGCGCCATGTTGATGCGGTTGATGTCGATGACGCCGAAGCGCGTCTGGTCGATCGTGTCCTTCTCCTGGCCGAGCTGGGCCGAGTGGAAGACGTTGATCTTGATCCGCCCCTGGGTGCGCTCATCGAGCAGCTTGCTCATATGGCGGACGGCCTCGACCGTCGGATAGTCGGTCGGGTGGATGTCGGTCGAGCGCAGGGTGACGTTCTGCGCCTGTGCCGAAGTCGAAAGCAGCGCGGCGAAAGCGACGCCGGCGAGCGCGGAAAAACTCCGTCGATTGAGCATGGTGTTGTCCTCTCCCCAATAAAGTCGCCGGCTTATTCCGGTCGTTCTTGTCCCCTGACGGGAGCCGCGCCGGCACGGCCGGCGCGGCGATCTCTCACAAAAATTCCGTCCGCATCGGCGTGAAGGAATCGATCAACTGCCCGGCCTCGATGTTGACGACGCCATGGACGAGGTTCTCGGGCACGAAGAAGGTATCGCCGGCGACAAGCCGGCTGGTCTTGCCGTCGATGGTGACGTCGAAGACGCCACTCTCGACGTAAGAAGCCTGGCGGTGCGGATGCTGGTGCGCCTTGCCGATCGCGCCCTGTTCGAAGGCGACGCGCACCACCATCAGGTCCGGCCCATAGGCCATGATCTTGCGTTTCACGCCGGGCTCGGTCGGCTCCCAGGCGATCTCGGCGTCATGCTGGAAGAAGGAATTGAGACGGTCGGTCATGGTTGGCACGACCTTCTCCTTCCCCCCGCTTGCGGTGGGGAGGGCTGGGGTGGGGGGCAGTGCCGCTCGGCGCGACGATGACGGATGGCGCTTCGGCTTTCCGGCCCCCCATCCCTAACCCTTCCCCACCGCAAGCGGGGGGAAGAGGACAGGTTGCCGCTTCCTGCGATCGCTGGATTGCCCAGAAACATGCTCATCGCGCCAGCCAGCCTCCGTCGACGGGAATGATCGCGCCGTGGATATAGGCCGCGGCGTCGCTCGCCAGGAACACGGCCGCGCCGCCGATATCCGAGGGCTTGCCCCAGCGCCCAGCGGGAATCCGGGCGAGGATCGCGGCGTTGCGGTCACGGTCGGCGCGCAAGGCTTCCGTGTTGTTGCTCTCGACATAGCCGGGCGCGATCGCGTTGACGTTGATGCCCTTGGCCGCCCATTCGCAGGCGAGCAGCCGGGTCAGCCCGGCGAGCCCGCTCTTGCTCGCGGTGTAGGAGGCGACGCGGATGCCACCCTGGAAGGAGAGCAGCGAGGCGATGTTGACGATGCGCCCTGTCCGGCCGGCTGTGAGCGCCGCCTTGGCGAAGGCCTGGGCCAGGAAGAAATTGGCCTTGAGGTTGAGGTTCATCACCTCGTCCCAGTCGCTCTCGCTGAAATCGAGTGCATCGGCGCGGCGGATGATGCCGGCATTGTTGACGAGGATGTCGAGCGGGCCGGCCAGCGCCTGGGCCTGCTCGACGACGCGCGCGGCGATGCCCTCCTGCTGGAGGTCGGCCAGGAGCGGAAAGCAGATTCCGCTGGCCTCGGCGATCAGCTTCTCCGTCTCGGCCATGCTCGAGCGCCCGGCCGCGACGACCCTGGCGCCGGCCTGAGCCAACGCCAGCGCGATGCCCTGGCCGATGCCGGTATTGGCGCCGGTGACCAGTGCCGTGCGGCCGTCCAGCGAGAAGGGCGAGGCCGTCGCCATCAGCGCAGCGTCTCCACCGGCGCTGCGTCCATGTCGGTGAACTCGACATTGTCGCCGGCCATGGCCCAGACGAAGGAGTAGTTCGAGGTGCCACAGCCGCAATGGATCGACCAGTTCGGCGAGATCACCGCCTGCTCGTTGGCGACGAGGAGATGCCGGGTCTGCTGCGGCTCGCCCATGAAGTGGAAGACGCGGTGGGCCGGGTCGAGGTTGAAGTAGAGATAGGCCTCCATTCGCCGCGTATGGGTGTGGCAGGGCATGGAGTTCCAGACTGAGCCCGGTTCCAGCGCCGTCATGCCCATCACCAGCTGGTTGGTGCCGGTGCTGTTCGGCATGATGTATTGCCGGATGGTCCGCTTGTTCGAGGTCTCGGCCGAGCCGAGATGGATGGTGTTGGCGTCGTCCTTGCGGATGAGCTGGTGCTTGGCTTCGCGATGGGCCGGGGCGCTGGTCAAATAGAACTTGGCCGGGTTGGCCGGGTCGGCGCTGGCGAAGGACACCTCCTTCGCGCCGAGCCCGACATAGAGCGCATCGAGGCTGGGCAGCTCGAAGCGCTCGCCGTCGATGGTTACCGAGCCAGCGCCGCCGAGATTGATCACGCCGAGCTCGCGCCGCGCCAGGAAGAAGGGCGTGCCGGTCGGCGCGAACGGATCGAGCGTGAGGGGCTTGGCCGCCGGCGTCGCACCGCCGACGATCATGCGGTCGTAATGGCTATAGGTCAGCGCGATCTCGCCGGGCACGAAGATGCGCTCGATCAGGAAGTCCTGGCGCAGCGTCTCGGTGTCGTAGCCGCGGACATCACGCGGATGGGCGGCCTGGCGTTCGTCGATGGTCTTGGTGGCGCTGGTCACAGCCGGTAGGCCTCCTTGGCCAGGCGGTAGGCGAGATCGTGGGCGACTTCTGCGGCCTCGTCCTCGTCGAGACGGTGCTCGGCGACGAGCCTGGCGAGGTAGTGGCAGTCCATCCGGCGGGCGACGTCGTGGCGCGCCGGGATCGAGAGATAGGCGCGCGTGTCGTCGTTGAAGCCGACGGTGTTGTAGAAGCCGGCGGTCTCGGTGGTGAGCTCGCGGAAGCGCAGCATCGCCTCGGGCGCATCGAGGAACCACCAGCCCGGTCCGAGCTTCAACGCCGGATAATGGCCGGCGAGTGGGGCGAGCTCGCGCGAATAGCTGGTCTCGTCGAGGGTGAAGGCGATGACGGTGAGGTTCCGTTCGTTGCCGACCGCGTCGAGCAGTGGCTTAAGCGCCGAGACATAGTCCATGCCGCGCGGGATGTCGGAGCCCATGTCGCGGCCGAACTGCTCGAACAGATGCGGGTTGTGGTTGCGGTAGGAGCCGGGGTGGATCTGCAGGACGAGCCCGTCATCGAGGCTCATCTTGGCCATCTCGGTCAGCATCTGGCCGCGGAAGACATCCGCATCCTCGGCCGAGAACTTGCCCTTCAGGATTTTTGCGAACAGCTTTTCGCACTCGGCGGGTGTCAGGTTGGCGGTGCGGGCCGTGGCATGGCCATGGTCGGAGGAGGTCGCGCCACGCTCGATGAAATAGCCGCGGCGCTTGCGATGGGCTTCGAGATAGCCGTTCCAGCTCCCGACATCCTCGCCGGTCAGTTCGCCGAACTGCTCGAGGTTGTCCTTGAAGCCCTCGAATTCGGGATCGACGACGCTGTCGGGACGATAGGCGGTGACGACCTTGCCGCCCCAGCCGGACTCCCTGATCATGTCATGCCATTTCAGCGGATCGAGCGCGCCTTCGGTCGTCGCGATCGCCTCGATCTTGAAGCGCTCGAACAGCGCGCGCGGACGCATCGCGTCCTGCTCCAGTTGCTCGGCGATGCGATCATAAATGCGGTCGGCGCTCTCCGCGGAAAGGCGCTCGGTGATGCCGAATATCGAGAAGGCGGCGTGCTCGAACCAGAGTCTGGTCGGCGTGCCCCGGAACAGGTGCCAGTTGCTGGCGAAGAGCTGCCAGATCTTGCGCGGATCGCTCTCGACCTCGCCGCCATCCTTGCGGGCGATGCCGAGCTGCTCGAGCCTGATGCCCTGGGAATAGAGCATGCGGAAGATGTAGTGATCCGGCTTGACGAGCAGGGTCGCCGGATCGGGAAAGGGCTTGTTCTCGGCGAACCAGCGCGGATCGGTGTGGCCGTGCGGCGAGATGATCGGCAGGTCGCGGACGCCGGCATAGAGGCGGCGCGCAATGCCGCGCGTCACCGGTTCGGCAGGCAAAAGACGATCATCGTGCAGCAGCATTGCTGGCGTTTCCTCTGTCGGGCCGGACCATAGGGCCGGTGCTGGTGAGACGTCAATATACTAATATACTAGTATGCGCCGCCCGGCCGTGTTACGCCCTGATTGGCCGCGGAGCACGCAACGTGGTCCAATAAGGCAGTGATCATGGCCGGGATAGGACGATGTCGCAGGCGCTAGGGATAGGCGAGGCTGGCGGGACGCGCCGCGAGCGCAAGCCGCAGCGCCTCGCCGCGGCATCCGCAGGCCGCGCCACGGCCGCCTCCGTCGTGCAGGACGAGCTTCGGCGCGAGATCCTCGACATGGTGCTGCGGCCCGGCGTGGCGCTGTCAGAGAAGGATCTCACCACCCGCTTCGGCATCAGCCGCACGCCGGTGCGCGAGGCGCTGATTCGGCTGAAGGAAGAGGGGCTCGTCGAGATATTTCCACAGGCCGGCACCTTCGTCGCCCGTATCCCGGCGGGAGCGATCCCCGAGGCGGTGTTCATTCGCCAGGCGCTGGAATGCGCCACGGTCGAGGTGCTGGCACGGATGGCGAGCGCCGACGACATCGCCCGGCTCGATGCGACGATCGCCGTGCTGCACGAATCGCATGAGGCGAACGATCAGGAGCGCTTCCATCTCGCCGACGAGGAGTTCCACGAGGCGCTCGCCGACATCGCCGGCTATCCCGGCGTCTGGAAGCTGGCCCAAGCCGCGAAAAGTCAGATCGATCGCTGCCGGCGGATGACGCTGCCGGTGCCGGGGCGGATGGCGATGGTGATCCGCGAGCATCTCGCCATCGTCGACGAGATCAGGCGGCACGACGCCTCGGCCGCGGTCGTCGCGATGCGCCAGCATTTGGGCACGCTGTTGCCCGATCTCGTGCATCTCAAGGCGAGCTATCCGGACTATTTCGTCTGACAGGGCTGCGCGCTGGCGCTCTTGCCTCCTGCTTCGTTCCCGCGCCATCTTGCGCCGCCACATCAGGGAGGCGGACGATGACGACGCGGCGCGATCTTCTGGCGGGAGCGGGCCTCGCCGCGCTCGCAACCCAGCTTCCGCTTGCCGCGCTCGCGCAGGCGAAGGACGGCGTCACCATCGGGATGACGCTGGAGCCACCGACGCTCGATCCGACTTCGGGCGCAGCCCAGGCGATCCGCGAAGTCACGTTGCAGAACATCTTCGAAGGGCTGGTGGCGATGGACCGCACCGGCAAGCTCGGGCCGGCGCTGGCCGAGAGCTGGACGCTCGCGCCCGACGACCTCACCTACACCTTCAAGCTTCGGCCGGATGCGCGCTTCCATGACGGCACGCCGTTCTCTTCGCGCGACGTCAAATTCTCTTTCGAGCGCGCAGTGGCGCCCGATTCGACCAATGCCCAGCGTTGGATCTTCACGCCGATCGAGAGCATCGAGGCGCCCGATCCGGTCAGGCTGATCATCAAGCTGAAGCAGCCGACGGCGAACTTCGTCTACGGGCTCTCATGGGGCGATGCGGTCATCGTCTCGCCGGCAACCGCCGCCAACAACAAGACCGATCCGGTCGGCACTGGTCCGTTCAAATTCGCGCGCTGGAACCGCGGCGACCGGCTCGAACTGGCGCGCAACGACGAGTACTGGGGAGCCAAGCCCGCGCTCGCCAAGGCGACCTTCCGCTTCATCTCCGACCCGCAGGCGCAGGTCGCGGCGCTGCGCGCCGGCGACATCGACGCCTTCACCAATCTCTCGGCGCCTGAAGCAATCCCGCAGCTCAAGGCCGATCCCAAGCTCAAGGTCACGCTCGGCAAGACCGAGGGCGAGACCATCCTCGCCATCAACAACGCCAAGGCGCCGTTCAGCGATATCCGGGTGCGCCAGGCGATCTCGCATGTGCTCGACCGCAAGACGATCGCGCTCGGCATCTACGGCTTCGATCTCGACTATATCGGCAGCCATTTCTCGCCGCTGCATCCGGCCTATGTCGACCTGACCGGGACCTATCCGGTCGACCTCGCCAAGGCGAAGGCCCTGCTCGCGGCAGCCGGCTTCCCGAAGGGCTTCGAATGCACGTTGCGTTTGCCGCCGCCGGCCTATGCCAGGCGCGGCGGCGAGATCGTCGCGGCGCTGCTGGCGCAGATCGGGATCACCGCCAAGATCGAACCGCTGGAATTCCCGCAATGGCTGGAGCGGGTGTTCAAGGCGCGGGATTTCGACCTGACGATCATCTCGCACACCGAGCCGCTCGATATCGCCAACTACGCCCGTGACGACTACTACTTCCAGTACCGGAATCCCGAGTTCAAGGCGCTGATCGAAAAGATCGACCGCACCGTCGACGAGACCGAGCGCAACAAGCTCTATGGCGACGCCCAGCGCATGCTGGCGCGCGATGCGGTCAACGGCTTCCTGTTCATCCTGCCGAAGATCACGGTGACCAGGGCCAATCTGGAGGGCATGTGGACCGACTGGCCACTGCCGCTGACGCCGCTGGCGGAGGTACGCTGGCGCTGAGGCTCCCGCAATGACGGGCTATCTCCTGCGCCGGTTGCTGTCATTCGCCGCGACGCTGCTCGGCGCGGCGATCGTCATCTTTCTCGTGCTGGAGATCCTGCCGGGCGACCCGGCGGCGGTGACGCTCGGCCTCAATGCAGCGCCCGAAGCGCTAGCGGCGCTGCGGGCCGAGATGGGCCTCGACCAGCCGGCGCTGCTGCGCTTCTTCAATTGGATCGGCGGCCTCGTCACCGGCGATCTCGGCCTCAGCTACACCTATCGCGTGCCGGTGACGCAATTGATCGGTGAGCGCATGGTGGTGACACTGCCACTGGCCTCGATGGCGATCCTGCTGGCGTCCGCCATCGGCATCCCGCTCGGGGCGCTCGCTGCCGCCAATCACAACCGGGCCGGCGATGCCGCGGTGATGGTCTTCGCCCAGGCCGGACTCGCTATCCCGAATTTCTGGTTCGGCCTGCTGCTCGTGCTGGTCTTCGCGGTTGGCGCCGGCTGGCTGCCGGCCGGCGGCTTTCCGGGCTGGCAAGCCGGCTTCTGGCCGGCGCTCAAATCGCTCTTGCTGCCGGCCATCGCGCTTGCTCTGCCGCAGGCGGCGATCCTCGCCCGCGTCACCCGCTCGGCCATGCTGGAGACGATGCAGGAGGATTATGTCCGCACCGCCCGCGCCAAGGGGGTGAGCCGGCGGCGCACCATGCTGCGCCATGTGCTGCGCAATGCGCTGATCCCGGTCGTCACCGTGCTGGGCCTGCAATTCTCGGTGCTGCTGGCTGGTGCGATCATCATCGAGAACGTCTTCGCCTTGCCGGGGCTGGGGCGGCTCGTCTTCCAGTCGATCGCCCAGCATGACCTGATCGTGGTCAAGGATCTGGTGATGCTGTTCTCGGCGCTGGTCGTCTTCATCAACTTCGCGATCGAGCTGCTCTACGGGCTGATCGATCCGCGCCTGCGGCAGGCGACATGAGCGCCGTCGCGCCCCGTTCGCGTCCGCGGCGCTGGTGGGCCGGGCCGTCCTTCCTGGCCGGCCTGCTGCTGGGCGGGCTCGTCGTCGCGATGGCGCTGATCTCCTATGTCTGGACGCCCTACGAGCCGACCCAGATGGCGATCCTGAAACGCTTGCGCCCGCCCTCGGCCGAGCACTGGTTCGGCACCGACCAGTTCGGCCGCGACGTGTTCTCGATGATCATGGTCGGCGCCCGCAATTCGCTGGCAGTGGGCTTAGGGGCGGTCGGGCTCGGCCTGACCGTCGGCAGCGCGCTCGGGCTGATCGCCGCGATCAGGCGTGACGGGCTGCTCGACAATCTGATCATGCGCATGGCCGATTTCAGCCATGCCTTCCCGGCCGTGCTCTCGGCGATCATGATCAGCGCGGTCTGGGGCCCCGGCATGATGAATGCCGTGATCGCGATCGCGCTCTTCAGCCTGCCCTATTTTGCCAGGCTCGCACGGGGAGCGGCGCTGCAATGCTGGGCGCTCGACTATGTGCTGGCGGCGCGCGCAGCCGGGCTGACCGAGATGGCGATCACCCGCCAGCACGTCCTACCCAATATCGCCGGCGTGCTGGTGGTGCAGGCGACGATCCAGTTCGCGCTTGCCATCCTCGCTGAAGCAGGACTGTCCTATCTCGGGCTGGGCACGCAGCCGCCGGCTCCCTCCTGGGGCAGGATGCTCAACGAGGCGCAGACCTTCATGGCGGCGCAGCCCTGGCTCGCGATCTTCCCGGGCGCGGCGATCGCGCTTTCGGTGCTGGCCTTCAATTTGCTGGGCGATGGCCTGCGCGATGCGGTCGATCCGCGCATGCGCCGTTCGCGCGATTGATCTCACCATGCTTGCGGAGTCCTAGTCATGATCGAATTCGCCGATCTCAGCGCCGTCGACATGCTCCGAGCCTTCCGCTCGCGCGAGCTCTCGCCGGTCGAGGTCACCGCTGCCGTGATCCAGCGCATCGAGCTCTGGGAGCCGTCGCTCAAGGCGCTCTATGCCTATGACCCGCAGGGCGCCCGCGTCGCCGCCAAGGAAAGCGAGGGCCGCTGGCGTCGCGGCGAGGCGCTGCCGCTCGACGGCGTGCCCTGCACGATCAAGGAGAACATCGCGACCAGGGGCACGCCTGTACCGCTTGGCACGGCGGCGATGGAGCTTTCCCCCGCCGCAGCCGATGCGCCGCCGGCGCAGCGATTGCGCGAGGCCGGCTGCGTCATCCTCGCCAAGACGACGATGCCCGATTACGGCATGCTCTCGTCGGGCCTGTCGAGCTTCCACGAACTGGCGCGCAACCCTTTCGACCTCTCGAAGAACCCGGGCGGATCATCGGCCGGGGCAGGAGCTGCCGGTGCGGCCGGCTACGGTCCTTTTCATGTCGGCACCGATATCGGCGGCTCGATCCGCCTGCCGGCTGGCTGGTGCGGGCTCGTCGGCCTGAAGCCGAGCTTCGGCCGCGTGCCGATCGACCCGACCTATTACGGCCGCGTCGCCGGGCCGATGACGCGCACCGTCGCCGACGCAGCTTTGATGATGCGCGAGCTCTCCAAGCCGGACGAGCGCGATCCGATGAGCCTGCCGCCGCAGGAGATCGCCTGGAACGAGCTCGAGCGCGAGCCGCGCGGGCTCAGGATCGGATTGCAGCTGGAAGCTGGCATCGGCCTGCCGGTCGAGCCTGAGGTGAGGGCGGCGATCGCCAAGGCGGCCGATGCCTTCCGCAAAGTCGGCGCGATCGTTGAATTGGCTCCGCCCTTCCTGACGCAGGACATGCTCGACGGTCTCGACGATTTCTGGCGCCAGCGCGCCTGGGCCGAGATCGGCGCGCTGCCGCGCGAACGCCAGGACAAGGTGCTGCCTTATATCTACGCCTGGGCCGAGCGCGGCCGTTCGCTCTCCGGCGCGCAGGTGCATCGCGGCATGAGCCAGATGCTGGCGATCCGGCATGCGGCGCTGAAAGCGGCACAGCCCTTCGACTATGTGCTCTCGCCGGTCTCACCGGTGCCGAGCTTTGCCGCCGAACTGGCCTCGCCGATACACGATCCCGAGCGGCCGTTCGAGCACATCGTCTTCACGGTAGCGGCCAACATGTCGGACCAGCCGGCGGTCTCGGTGCATGCCGGCATGACCGCATCCGGCCTGCCGATCGGCCTGCAGATCACCGGCAAGCGCTTCGATGATCTCGGCGTGTTGCAGATGGCGCGGGCGTGGGAGCGGCTGCGCGGGCAGGGGCCGGAGTGGCCGCGTGTGCCGCGGGCTGAAGCGTCATTGCGAGCGTAGCGAAGCAATCCAGGAGCGGCCGAGCGCCAAGTCCTTCTGGATTGCTTCGTCGCTGCGCTCCTCGCAATGACGGCTTGCGCTACTTCTTCTTCCCGGCTGTGTTCAGCGCCATGGCAGCGTGGATCAGCGCTGCCAGCGCCGCTTCGTCGATCGCAGCGCCCTCGTGGATGTCGATTGCGCGCCTCGTGTTGCCTTCGAGGCTGGAATTGAACAGGCCAGTGGGATCGGGCAGCGAAGCGCCCTTGGCGAAGGTCAGCTTGACCGCGCCCTTATAGGTCTCGCCGGTGCAGATGATGCCGGCATGCTCCCAGACCGGGACGCCGCGCCATTTCCAGGTTTCCTCAACCTCGGGATCGGCTTGCTTGATGATGGCGCGGACCTTGGCGAGCGCGGCTCCGCGCCAGTCGGTCAGTTCCGCGATCCGGGCGTCGATCTGCTCGGAGGCCGAGATTGCATCCCCGGCCTTGTCGTTCGTCTGCTTCATGGGGCCGATATCCTCGTCGTCACATCTTTTCGCCGGGCAAGGCGGCGGCCTGCGTCACCCAAGCGGTGAACTGCGCCTCGTCGAGCTCGTCATTCTCGCGGATGTCGAGATAGCGCACCTCCTTCTGCTTGGAGGGGCCGGGCGGGACGGGATCGAGCCCGGCGCCGCGGAAGAAGGCGACCTTCACATATCTGGCGAAGACATGGATGCCGAGGAACCAGTAATCGTCCTCCATGCCGTAGAGCGGCGAGTTCCACTTCACCGCCTTCCTGACGCCGGGGACAGCGGCGCTGATCAGCGCGTCGAGCCGGGCGCCGAGCGAACTCTTCCAGCCCGGCATGGCAGCGATGTAGGCCTGTACCGGTGCTTCGCCATAACCCTTGGCGATCTGCGGATTGCCGCCCGAGAGCAGGACGGGTTGCCCATCTTCGGCTTTCGGCCTCGCTGCCGCCTTCGAGGTCTTTCCGGCCATTATACTTCTCCTAGCCGCCAGCTCGCCGTGCGCCGCGCGCGCCAGCGAGGTAGGGCAGAGCGAACATGTAGAGGCCGGAGAACATCAGCAGGAACAGCGGCGGCAGCGGGGAGTAGACGATCCAGGCCGGCGGCTGCCCCAGCGCCATGGCGGCGAAATTGGCGATGACGGTCGCGGTGAAAATGAGGGCGAGCCAGCGATGGCCCTGCCGGATAACGTCGTTCCAGGTCAACGAAACCTCCTTACTGAGATGAAAGCCGGAGCGAGTGTTCACGCTTCGCGTGCGAGCAGTTCTTCCAGTTTGCCCAGGAACTCCTGCCAGCCGGCCCTGGCGCCGCCGAAGGCCTGCTTCTGCTCGGGCCGGAAGCCGGCCTGCTCCATGCGCAGCAATGTGCCTTTGGGCGTCGGGGTCAGGGTGAAGGTCACCGTGCTCTTCAGGTTGAAGGCCGGATCGTCATGGGCGAAGTCCCATGTGTAGGACAGTGTCCGGTTCGGCTCGATGTCGAGGACCTCGCAGTCGAGCACGCCGCCCCATTCGCCGCGCAGGTTGAAGCGATGGCCGACGACCGGGGCGAAATCGTTCATCATCAGCCATTCCGCGATCAAATGCGGCTGGGTCAGGGCACGCCAGAGCTTCTCCGGCGGATGGGCGATCTCGCGTTCGACAGTGACGGAGCGGGTCTGCGTGGCGGTGGTCATTGATCCATCCTTGCGAGCAAATTTTCGAGGTCGTCGAACCGCGCCTCCCAGAACCCGGCCATCTGGCTGGTCCAGTCGATCAGCGGACTGAGGGCGCCGAGCTGGGCGCTGTAATGGGTCTGACGGCCTGCCTGCCTGTCACGCACCAGGCCGGCCTGCTTCAAGACGCCGAGATGCTTGGAGACGGCGGGCTGGGAGACGCCGGCCTGCGCGGTCAGCGCCCCGACCGTCAGCTCGCCGTCGCGGCACAGGCGCTCGAAGATGGCGCGCCGGGTCGGGTCGGCGAGCGTCCTGAACAGCATGTCGTGGGCGTCTGACATCACAATCGATAACCCGTTGGCTATGAGTTAATTCATAACCACAGAGATATGAGTTGGTCAAGCACCCTTCGCAAACGAACCGGGGGAGGGGTTTTACAGGCGCGCTGGACCGGGGCGGATGGCTCGCGCAGGATGCCTTACGAAAGCGCAGGGAATGTCGCTGTCGGCGCCCCTGCGACCCTGCCTTCGAGGAACTCACCATGGATTTGATGCTGAACGGCAAGCGCGCTCTGGTCACGGGCGGCAGCAAGGGGATCGGCCGTGCCATTGCCCGGCAATTGGCGCTGGAGGGCGTCGACGTCGTGATTGCTGCGCGCAATCAGGCGGAGCTCGACGCTGCCGCGGCCGAGCTGGCGCAGGAGACCGGCCGCAAGATCGTCGGCCTCGCCGTCGACACCCAGGACGATGTCTCGGTGAAGGCCGTCGTCGCCGGCACCATCGCGGCGCTGGGCGGGCTCGATATCCTCGTCAATGCTGCGGCCAAGCCCGGTGGCCAGGCGACGCCGCCCAAGCTCGCCGAGATCACCGACGCGCTGTTCTTCGACGACGTCAACGTCAAGGTGATGGGCTATCTCAGGATGGCCCGCGAGGCGGCGCCGGTGATGGCGGCGGGTGGCTGGGGCCGGATCATCAATATCAGCGGGCTGGCGGTGCGCCTGACCGGTTCGACCATCGGCTCGATCCGCAATGTCGCGGTGGCGGCGCTGACCAAGAACCTCGCCGACGAGCTCGGCCCGCAGGGCATCAACGTCACTGTGGTGCATCCCGGCACGACGCGCACGGAGAAGACGCCGGGCGTGGTCGCGGCACGGGTGGCGGCGTCAGGGTTGGCGCCCGAAGAGGTCGAGCGCCGCATGGCCGCCAATGTCACGATCGGCCGGCTGGTCGACATGGCCGAGGTCGCCGACATCGTCGCCTTCCTGGCCTCGCCGCGCAGCGTCGCGATCAATGGCGACGCGATCGCTTGCGGCGGCGGCTCGAAGGGCGCGATCCACTACTGAGCGGTCGCGCTTCGCCTGGCTAGAACAGCGCGGTCGGCGCGACCTCGGCGATGATCATCAGCGCGAGCCCGAGCGCGCCGAGGCCGACGCCGGTCCAGGCGAGCAGGGCGACGCCGGTGATGATCGCTGCGGAGGAGACGACGATCGCGATCTGCAGCAGACCCGAGACGATGTCGTATTTGTCGTCGCGGGCGCTGGAGATGTCACGCTTGGCTTCGGCCGCCTTGGCGCGGGCGATCAGCTCCTTGCGGCCCTCATTGGTCTCCGGCTCGGATTCGTAGCGGGCGATCGTTGCCTTCCAGCCATCGATGCGTTTCTGCAGGCGCTCGCGCACGGCGGGGTCGCTCGCCCCAGCAAGTTCCACCTCCATCGCGTCGGCGGCAGTGCGCAGCGTCGTGCCGCGGATCGTCTTGGCCTGGAAGAAGGCCCAGAGATTGGAGGCTTCGATGTTCTTCGCCAGCGCGTCCTGCTCAGCGTTCTTGCCGCCGATCTCGGAGAAGGCGAGCAAGAGCGCGAGAATGCCGATCAAGAGCGCGATGCGCTTGTTGATCTTGCTGGTCGGCTGGTTTTCTTCGGTGACGTCTGGTGCAGCTGAGGCCACGAACTGATTCCCCCGGAAAGGCCCTGCGTGATGGCCGGGCCGGGTGACGGAATCAAGACGATTTTACGGAAGGTAAGCGGGCTATCCCCGAGCGCGTGGGTGGGCGGAATCATAAGCCGCCAGCAGGCGGACTGAATCGATGCGGGTGTAGATCTGCGTCGTCGAGAGCGAGGCGTGGCCGAGCAGCTCCTGGATGGCACGTAGGTCCCCGCCGCGTCCGAGCAGATGGGTGGCGAAGGAATGGCGTAGTGCGTGCGGTGTCGCGCTGCCCGGCAGTCCGAGCGAGCCGCGCAGCCCCTCCACCGCGAGCTGGATGATCCGCGGCGAGAGCGGCCCGCCTTTCACGCCGACGAAGAGCGGCCCCTCCGGCGCCAGTCGCCACGGGCATTGCGCGAGATAACCGGCGATCGACTCGACCACCACCGGCAGCACCGGCACCATCCGGGTCTTGCCGCCCTTGCCGAGCACGGTCAGCGCGTCGGCGGTGCTCACGGGAGCTTGCGATCGCTTGAGACCGAGTGCCTCGGAAATGCGCAGGCCGCTGCCATAGAGCAGTGACAACACGGCGGCATCGCGAGCGAGCACCCAGTCGGGCCGCTCCTCGCCGGCGCGGCTGTCGGCCTTGGTCACCGCGGCGGCGGCCTTGGCGTCGAGCGGGCGCGGCAGGCCCTTGCCTAGGCGCGGTCCTCGCGTCGCGGCGAAGGCGGCGGCGGTCAGCCGGCCGCTGCGCTCGCCGAAGCGGGCAAGCGAGCGCAGCGCCGCGAGCTGGCGCATCAAGGTACGGTTGCCGACGCCGTCGCGGCGGCGATAGCCGAGGAAGGCGCGCAGATCCGCTGGTTTCAGGGCCGCGACCGCCTTCAGCGACGGCGGCGCATCGAGATGGTGGGTGAGGAAGGTCGCGAACTGGTCGATGTCGCGGCCATAGGCCTCGAGCGTCTTCGGCGAGAGCCGGCGCTCATGGCCAAGATGGGCGAGCCAGTCGCGCCGCAGGGTGTCGAAATCGCTCATCATGCGATCTTGCCGCGCGAGGCTTAACAACCGTTGTCCGGCGCGATCATGGCCTGCTATGAACCCTGCAGACATTGTTCAGGGCTGACCAAATTGCACGCACCCGATCCGCACGGCCTGACCTTCCCCTTTCCCGAGCCGCCGGCGCCTGGCCAGCTGATCGAGGTCGCCCCCGGCATCTTCTGGGTGAGGATCGCGCTGCCGTTCCGGCTCGATCACGTCAATATCTACCTGATCGAGGATGGCGACGGCTTCGCGGTGATCGACACCGGCATCGGCGACGAGGCGACCAAGCAGGCCTGGCTCGCGCTGATGGCGGGCGCGCTCGCCGGCAAGCGGCTGACCCGGCTCTTCGTCACGCATTTCCATCCCGACCATATCGGTCTCGCCGGCTGGCTCTGCGAGCGCTTCGGCACACCGCTCCTGACCAGCCAGACCGGCTATCTCGGCTGCCTCAACATCTCGCTCAGCCCGGGTGCGTCCGAGGCGCCGGTCTACAAGCAGTTCTATCAGCGCCACGGCCTTTCGGCCGAGGTGACGCAGGTCGTCTCGACTTTGGGCCATGGCTATCTCCGGCAGGTCACGCCGCTGCCGCCGACCTTCACCCGCGTCGTCGCCGGCGACGTCCTGCGCATCGGTGGGCGTGACTTCTTCGTGCTGGCGGGGGATGGCCATGCGCCGGAGCAATTGATGTTCCATTGCCCGGAGGCGAACGTCTTCCTGGCGGCCGACCAGGTCCTCGCCAAGATCACGCCGAACATCAGCGTCTGGGCGGTGGATGCGGAAGGTGATCCGCTCGGCCTCTATCTGCGTTCGCTACGCGCGCTGCCGCAGGCGATCCCGCCGGGGACGCTGGTCCTGCCCGGGCACCAATTGCCGTTCTATGGATTGCAGGAGCGCTGCGCCGCGCTCAGCGCCCATCACGCCGAGCGCTGCCGGCTGATCGCGGGCGCAGTCGCCAAGGGGCCGCATTCGGTCGCAGAGCTGGTGCCGGTGATGTTCACGCGGCCGCTCGACCCGCACCAGCTCTCCTTCGCCTTCAGCGAGGTCTTCGCGCATGTGAACGCGATGCTGCGGCTCGGCGAACTGCGCTGGGCCGAGCCGCAGGGCGAGACCATGAAGGTGATGGCGGCCGGCTGAGGGCGGCTTCCTCCCCATCGCAGGCGAGGGGAGGAGGCCCTCATTCGCTCAGGCCGCCGCCATGGCGGGCTGCTCGACCGCCGTCACCGTCAGCACATGCTTCTTGCCGTCGCGAGCGGTCCAGGCGATCGACTGGCCGGCGGCAAGGCCGATCAGCGCCGCGCCGATCGGCGTCAGTACCGAGATGCGGCCCTGCTCGATATCGGCCTCGCCGGGATAGACGAGCTGGACGCGGCGATGCTGGGCGCTGTCCGAATCGAAGGTGACGAAGGAACCCATGCGCACGACGTCGGCCGGGAGCTTGGCCGGCGGGACGACCTTGGCGCGGTCCATTTCGGCGAGCAATTCCTCGGCGACCTCCGGGATACGCTCGAGCGCGGTGGTCGCGAGGCCAGTCAGGCGCTCATGATCGATCTCGCCGACGATGATCTTCGGCTTGCGATGGGTCTTCTGGTTCAGCTGGGTCATGGGTCTGGTGTCCTGCGATGACGCGCGCGACGGCGGCGCCAGGGCGCGACCGGCAAGGTCTAAGAGGTTCTGTTTTGGGGGAGACGCCTTGGAAGATCGGGCTGCCATGACGGCGGACAGCATCGACGGCACCCCTGGACTCGGGGCGCGCTCGGGCCGAGTCCGGGGCTAGGATTCCGCGATCGGGGCGACCCGGAATACGAGGCGATGCTTCGTCGTCATACCCATAGAGTTGGGGGCGGCCGGCCTGCTGTCAAGGCCGGACAGCCCGCCACCGGCCGATGACGATGTGGCGGCAAGTTTGCCTGCGAGCATGCCATCGAGAAGGGCGATGGCCTGGTCGGATGGTTTGTGGGGAGAGGCTTGCGGGGCGGCTCAGCGCCGCGCTTGCGGATGGCGCACCGGAACCGGGATTGGCTTCAGCTGTGGCTGGGCCGGAGCGAGGAGGGCGCCGAGGCGGAGAATGAAGCGGGCGATCAGGTCCATGGCGTCCCTCAGCTCTGGGCGATGAAGATCGTGGGAATCAGCTCAGCGCCACCGACCTTCACTGCATCGTCTTCACCAATATGGTGCTTCGATGGCGACGCCGCCACTGCCTCGGTCGGAACCGTGAACAGGATCGTCGGCAGGATGGCATTCATCGGCGCTGGCATTCCGCGTGGCAGATACAGCTCAGGATCACCCTGAAAATACTTCGAATGCCTTACGCTACAGAGGGTTATCGATCCGTAGCCTTAACGATGTGCTGCGCCGGGCGATGAAACCCGCGGGTGGACGGCCCATCGAAGAGAGGGCTCGGAGCCTGCTGCGAGCAAAGCAGCGATTGAACCCGGTCGGCGGCTCGCATATGGCTAATGAATCGTTAACCGGGGCGTCATTCGAATATGGCCAGCCTGTTCCGGCTCGTGCCCGATGCACGCGCCGAACTCCTGCAGCTGAATTCCTGGGCGCGGCCGCATCAGGCCGGCTTTGCCGCTGCGCAGCGCGCGGCGCGCTTCGGCGCGGCCGGGCCGGAGGCTTCTGCCTTCATGGCGGCGCGGCGCGAGGCGATTTTGGCGCGGCTCGGCGAGGGCGCTGCGGCCTGGAATGGCTGGGCCGGTGAGATGACCCGCCTGCGCGGCCGAATCGGTGCCGATGGCGCGCTGCTGGCGCTCTGGCGCCTCTTCGCCGATGTCGAGCTGGTCGACGAAATCTTCGAGGGCGATTTCAATGTCGCCGGCATCATCTTTCCGGCGGCGGCGCGCTTCGCCGGTAGCGCCTTCTGCGGCGATGCCTGGTTCTCCGAGGCGCATTTCCATGGGCCGGCCAGCTTCCGCGATGCCAGCTTCCGCGCCGACGCCTTCTTCGACCGGGCGCATTTCGCCGGGGATGCCGATTTCGGCGCGGCGACCCTGCATGGTACGGCTGAGTTCCGCGACATGCGCTGCGAGGGCGTAGCGTGCTTCGTCGAGGCGGAATTCGTCGGCGATGCCTGGTTCCGGGGCTCGCGCTTCGATGGGGTGACGCAGTTCCGCGGCGTGCGCCATGCCGGCGAGGCGGGCTTCGGCGATTGCCGCTTCGCGGGCGCGGCCGATTTCGGCGAGGCTGAGTTCGCCGGCAATGCCGGCTTCGAGGAGGCGCGGTTCGGGCAGATGGCGAACTTCGCTGCGGCCCGTTTCGACCGCGGCGCCTGGTTCAGCAACGCCGCCTTCGACGGTCGCTCGAATTTCGAGCGGGCCCGCTTCCGCGGCCGCCGGCATTTCGAGGGGATCTCGCTGGCGGCGCAGGTCTCCCCGGTCGCGCAGCAGATCGCGGCGCTGGAGCAGTTCCGGTTCGGCCGACGCTGAGCGAACGCCCGCAGCATCTCTCCCAGCCCTTCTGGCCCACAGCTTGCTAGCCGTCCTGCCGACCGCCGCGATCGGCGGCTGCGATTGGCGAGGACGAGATGAAGCGCGAAGAGCTCACCGAGAAGATTCTCGACATCAAGCGCGAGAAGGGCTGGAGCTGGAAACATATCACCGAGGAGATCGGCGGCATGTCGGAGGTGCTGGTGATCGGCGCCCTGCTCGGCCAGATGAAGCTGGTGAAGCCGCTCGCCGAGAAGGCCGCGGCGCTGTTCGGTTTGTCGGAGACCGAGAAGCGCATGCTGAACGAGGTGCCCTATCGCGGCACCGGCACGCCGATGCCGCCGACCGACCCGCTGATCTATCGCTTCTACGAGATGGTGATGGTCAACGGACCCGCCTGGAAGGCGCTGATCGAGGAGGAGTTCGGCGACGGCATCATGTCGGCGATCGACTTCAACATCGCCTTCGAGCGCGAGCCGAATCCCAAAGGCGACCGAGTCAGGATCGCCATGTCCGGCAAGTTCCTGCCGTATAAATATTACGGCAACGAGCAGGGCATCCCGGACTATGGCTTCAAGGAGGAGTGACGTCGCTCAAGCCAGCTTGTCTCAGGGGACTTGGCCCGGCTCCAGCGTGCCGTCCTTCTGCATGGTCCGTTGCAAAGCAGGGCGTTCGATCATCCGGCCCATATAGGCCTCGAACACCGGCAGGCGCGGCAGCACGCCGACGATGTTCATGCCGAAATGGATGCCGGCGCCGAGCTGGGTGTCGGCGGCTGTGAAGCGCTCGCCGGCGGCATAGGGGTGCTCGCCGAGCTTCTTCGCGAGATTGGCGACGGTGTCGGCATGCGAGCCGAAGGAGAAGCCGCGCGCCTCGTACTGATATTTGTGGACGGAGGTCGCGATGATCGGGTCGAGCACGGCGTCGGTATAGACCAGCGAGGTCAGGAAGGTCGGGCGGTCGGCATCGCCGATCGCCGGCGCCAGCCCGGCTTCCGGGAACTGCTCGGTGAGATAGAGGCAAATCGCGGCGCGCTCGGTGACGGTGGTGCCGTCATGCACGATCGCCGGCACCTTCTTGTGCGGCTGGATGGCGCGATAGCTTTCCGGCGGACCGCCCTGCGCGCGGATGTCGACGATCTTCATCTCATAGGGCTGGCCGAGCTCCTCGAGCAGCCAGAGGATCGAGAAGGAGCGCGACTGCGGCGCGTGATAGAAGGTCAGCATGGCGATGTCCCTTTGACGTTTTCCTGAGCGGTCGGCGAGGCTGATAGCGGCGATGGATGTCAGGAGTTGTCAGGATGCGCGTGACCTCGTCGGAACGAAACGCGGGCCGGCGCGAGTTGCTCCCTGCGACCGTCCTGCGCCGTGGCTACCGCTTCCGCGCGACGATGAAGGGGCGAGAATCCTTGCCCCGGCTCGCATGATGTTCCGTACCCAGGACATCGAAGCCGGTGGCGGCGATGAGCTCACTCAATTCACGCGCTCGGAAGACGCCGACATGGGGCGCTTTCCCGATCGCGCGCATCAGCGGCAGGGCGAGCCGGATCAGCGGGTTCATGTCACCAAGGCAGGGCGTCTTGGAGATGAACAGGCCGCCTGGCTCGAGCAAGGTGTGGATGTCGCGCAGCGTGCCGGCGAGGTCGCGGACCAGGTGGAGATAGTTGAAGGCGAGGGCGGCCTCGAACCGGATCGCCTCGGCGGCGAGCGTCTCCGCCGTCGCTGTGTGGAAGGCGAGCGCAGGGACCGGGCTCGCGGCGTGCTTTTCCTCGGCGATCGCGATCATCCCCGCGGAGATGTCCGTCGCGAGATAGCTGCCCGCGTTGCCCGCAAGCCGCAGCGCCGTGGTTCCGGTGCCGCAGCCCAGTTCCAGCACCTTGTCCGTGGGCTTCAGCAGGAGGCGGGTCCGCTCCAGGGTGCGCTCGTATCCGGCCTGGTCGGAGATCGGGCTCCTGGCATAGCGCCGCGATGACCTGTCCCAGAAGCTGGCATCGCTCGCCGCGCTCATGTCGCATCCTCAATTTGCTGGTGGCTTGGCGCGGGCCCCGGCGCCTGCGTCGGGAGATGACCTCATCGATGACGTGCGTTCAAGCTGCAGGCCCGCGGCCGATTCAATTGTTATATTGTTACAAATACTGGCCGGCGCATAGTAATCATAGTGTCATCTCGCCCGCCTAACGGACCGGCGACCGGGCTTTCACTGGGGCGGAGAGGTATCATGCAGAAGCGAACTTGGCTGATGGCGGCGGCGATGCTCGCCAGCGTGGCGCCGGCGACGGCGCAGACCATCTATCCGCTCAACCGCGCCGAGATCCTCGAGGGCTCGCGCTTCGATTTCAAGGTCGAGTTCCCGAACGCCCCGGCCTCGGCCGACGTCAAGGTCACGATCAACGGCAAGCCGGTGAACGAGGCCTTCGGCCGCGAGGCCCAGTTCGTCCAGAACGAGGAAGGCCAGAAGCATTCGGCGCTGTGGCTGCGCGGCGCGCAGCTGCCGGCCGGCCAGTACGTCATCGAGGCGACGCAGGGCAGCGAGAAGGCGACCGTCAACTGGACCATCTATGCGACGCCCGAACGCAAGGCCAAGAACGTCATCCTCTTCGTCGGTGACGGCATGTCGGTCGCGCATCGCACCGCTGCCCGCATCCTGTCGAAGGGCTGGGAGCAAGGCCTCTATGGCGGCGAGCTCGCCATCGACGACATGCCGAACATGGCGCTGATCTCGACCTCGGGCACCGACTCGATCGTCACCGACAGCGCCAACTCCGCCAGCGCCTACACCACCGGCCACAAGTCCTGCGTCAACGCGCTCGGCATCTACTGCGCCAAGAACGCGCTGACGCTCGACCATCCCAAGGTCGAGACCATCTCCGAGGTGATCAAGCGCAAGCGCTCGGGCATGGCGATCGGCGTCGTCACCAATTCCGAGATCGAGGATGCCACTCCGGCCTCGATGGTCGCCCATACCCGCCGCCGTTCGGACTTCAACGACATCGTCAAGATGTTCTTCGACGTGCAGCCCGACGTGATCATGGGCGGCGGCTCGCCGAACTTCCTGCCGAAGTCGACCCCGGGCACCAAGCGCACCGACGATCTCGACTTCATCGCCAAGTTCAAGGAGGCGGGCTACGCCCTCGCCACCACCAAGACCGAGATGAACGCCGCGGTCGCCGGCGGTTCCAAGAAGCTGCTCGGCCTCTACAACACCTCGAACATCGACGGCGCCTTCGACCTGCGCCTCGCCAAGAAGGGCTCGATCTTGAAATTCCCCGATCAGCCGGACGTGGTCGAGCAGACCAAGGCCGCGATCGAGATGCTGAAGGGCGCCCAGGACGGCTTCTTCCTGATGGTGGAATCGGCCCGTATCGACAAGTACAGCCACTCGCTCGACTGGGAGCGCGCGGTGTTCGACACGATCATGCTCGACAACGCCGTTAAGGCCGCCAAGGACTTCGCCGGCGATCGCAACGACACGCTGATCATCGTCGTGCCCGACCACGCCCATCCGATCTCGATCATCGGCACCTATGACGACGATCGCCCGGGGCAGTTGCTGCGCGACAAGCTCGGCACCTACAACGAGTCGCTGCCGCCGAACTACGGCCCGCGCGATGCCGACGGCTACCCGACCAAGGTCGACACCTCGCGCCGTCTCGCCGTCGCCTTCGGTAGCTATCCCGACACCTGCGACACCGGCCGGCCCTATCTCGACGGCGAGCGCGTCCCGGCCGTGAAGGGCCCGGACGGCAAGACCAACGTCGCCAACGAGAAGGACTGCACCGGTCCGCTCGCCACCCGCAAGCAGGGCAACCTGCCCTTCGATGCCAACTCCGGCGTCCATGCGGCCGACGACGTGCTGCTCACCGCCATGGGCCCGGGCGCCGAGCGCTTCCGCGGCCACAAGCCGAACGTCTTCGTCTTCCGCGTCATGGCGGAAGCGCTGGCCCTCGGCGGCAAGTGAGCTAGAGTTGGGGCAGGAACGCATGATCTCGCATCGGCCGCACCTGCTCCCGACGCTTTCCCGCCGCGGGCTCCTCACGGGGCTCGCGGCGCTACCCATCTCGCTGCCTGCGTTTGCCGCCGATGCGGATATGCTGACCTTCGACGGGCTCTACAAATCCTTTGGCGTGCTCGGCTTCCAGTTCTCCGACCGGGCGACCTCGCTGCGCGGCAAGCCGGTCAGGATGGTCGGCTACATGGCGCCGCCGCTGAAGCCGGAAAGCCATTTCTTCGTGCTGACGCGTGAGCCGCTGGCGATCTGCCCGTTCTGCCAGTCGGACGCCGATTGGCCGGTCGACATCGTCGTCGTGTTCATGCGCGCGGCGACGCCGATGGTCAGCGCCGGCCAGAAGGTCGCGGTCAGCGGCCGGCTCGAGATCGGCTCCTCGACCGATGCCGAGACCGGCTTCGTCAGCCAGATCAGGCTGGTCGATGCCGGCTTCCACAGTGTCTGAGCGCCAGCTTGAACACTCACAGCCCTCATCCTGAGGAGCCGCGTAGCGGCGTCTCGAAGGATGCTCCAGATGGTTCGGGAGCCTCCTGGAGCATCCTTCGAGACGCCACGCCTGACGGCATGGCTCCTCAGGATGAGGGCTGTGGGAATTTGCGATCGAAGACGGAGGAGGTCGTAACCAGAGCCAAGCCCCTGCGATTCTCCGACATCCAGGTCGACCATCGCGATGGCGACGGACGGCCTTTCCGGGTGCTCGATATCCCCGAATTCGTGGTGCCGCCCGGTGCGCTGATCGGTCTGCGCGGTCCGTCCGGCTCCGGCAAGACCTCGCTGCTGCACCTCGCCGCCGGGTTCTTCCAGCCTGATGCCGGGAGCATCGGCTGGGGCGATGTCGTGGTATCCGCGCTGCCGGGGGCGGCGCGTGATCGCTGGCGGCGTGAGACGGTCGGCTTTGTCTTCCAGGATTTCCACCTCGTGCCTGAGCTCGATGTGCTCGCCAACATCACCTTGCCGGCGAGCTTTTCGGGCTGGCGGCAGACGGGCGAGCAGGTCTCGCGCGCGACTGCGCTCGCCGGGCGCATGGGCCTCACCGATCTGCGCCGGGGCGCCGCCGTGCTCTCGCGCGGCGAGCAGCAGCGCGTCGCGATCGCGCGGGCTTTGTTCAACGCACCGGCGCTGATCCTCGCCGACGAGCCGACGGCAAGCCTCGATCCGGCGCATGCGGCGGAGGTCGGATCCCTGCTGGTCGAGGTCGCCAACGAGAGCGGCGCAACGCTGCTCTGTGCCTCGCATGATCCGGCGTTACTGACACGGATGCAGCAGGTCGCCTCGATCGGTGACGGCCTGTTCCAGCTGAAGGCGGCAGCGTGAACCCGCTGCCGATGGTCATCGCCGATTTGCGGGCGCTGCGCTGGACGGCGGCGGCGATCGTGACGCTGGTCGCGCTGGCGGTGGCGATCGGTGTCGCGATCGGTGCGCAGGAACGGGCGCTGCGCCAGGCCTCGGCCCGGGCAGCCGATGATTTCGATCTGCTGATCGGCGCGCCCGGCAGCCAGACGCAGCTCGTGATGTCGGCGATCTATCTGCAGCCCGAAGCGCTGCCGCTGATCGACGGGCGCCTGCTCAACGAACTCGCCCGCGATCCACGCGTCGCTGCGGTGGCGCCGCTGGCCTTCGGCGACATCGCCCGTGGCCATCCGGTGATCGGCACCACGCTCGCCTTCGCCGGCCGCTGGGGGCGTCTGCAGCCAAGCGAAGGCCGGCTGTTCGCGCGCGAGGGCGAGGCCGTGCTTGGCGCCGACGTCACCTACAGGCTCGGCGACCAGATCGAGCCGTCGCATGCGATTGCCGGGCATTGGCCGAAGCGCGGCGTCGCGGATGCCGAAGAGGCGAGCCATCGCCATGAGGGCCATGCCTATGTCGCGGTCGGCCGCCTGCCGCGGCTGGGCTCGCCTTTCGACCGGGCGATCCTCGTGCCGGTCGAGAGCGTCTGGGAGGTGCACGGGCTCGGCAATGGTCATGCCGGCGAGGATGCCGCGCTCGGCCCGCCCTTCGACGGCCAGCGCATTCCCGGCGTGCCGGCATTGGTGGTGAAGCCGAGGGCGGTCGCCGATGCCTATGCGCTGCGGGCGCGCTACCGGCAGGGCGGCACCATGGCCTTCTTCCCGGCCGAGGTGCTGGTCGGGCTCTATCGCACGCTCGGCGATGTCGGCCAGGTCCTCAGCGTCGCCTCGATGCTCAATGCCGTGCTGATCCTGGCGGCGATCTTCCTGCTGCTTGTCGCGGTCACGGGGTTGAGGCGTCGGCGCTATGCCGTGCTGCGCGCGCTCGGAGCGCCGCCGAGTTACGTGCTGCTGGTGGTCTGGCTCGGCATGGCCGGACTGGTCGCCGCCGGTTGCCTCGCCGGCCTCGGCCTTGGTGCTGCCGCGACACTCGCGGTCTCCGGCCTGTTCGAAGCGCAGACGGGCTTGAGGCTCTCTTTTGCGCTGGGGTCGGCGGAGCTCGCCCATGTCGGGCTGATCCTGCTGCTCGGCTCGCTGGCTGCGCTCATTCCTGCAGCGCTGTCCTATCGCCGCTCGATCACCGCCGGTTTGCGGGGTTGACCCTGCTTTGCCTCTTCCGGTTAAATCGCGGCGGGGGGCGTTGCAGGGATGATCATGCTGCGCGCCATTGTTCTTATCGTCACCAGTCTCGCTTTCTGCGCACCCGCTTTCGCCTACTCGAACGCGCTCAGTCGCGGGGTCGCGGATTTCCTCAACATCTTCAGCGAACAGCCGGTGCCGCGCCAGACCGTGCCCTGGAGCGGCAAGCAGGCGCCCGGCACCGTCGTGGTCTCGACCAGCCAGAGGCGGCTCTACTATATCCTCGGGCGGGGGCAGGCGATCCGTTATGGCGTCGGCGTCGGCCGGCAGGGCTTCAGCTGGTCCGGCACCAAGATCGTCTCGCGCAAGCGCGAATGGCCGGATTGGCGCCCGCCCGCGGCGATGCTGAAGCGCCGGCCGGACCTGCCGCGCCATATGGAAGGCGGGATGGAGAATCCGCTCGGGGCGCGGGCGATCTATCTGGGCTCGAGCCTCTACCGAATCCATGGCTCGAACGAGCCCGACACGATCGGCGCTGCGGTCTCGTCCGGCTGCATCAGGATGACCAATCGCGACGTGACGGATCTCTATGATCGCGTCAGGACGGGGACCAAGGTCATCGTTCAACGCTAGCGTCAGCCATCGCTATGGCCGTGCCGGATGCGCCGGACCATCAGCCAGACGCCGAGGATCGCGACAGGCACGAACAGCGCGGTCGCGATGCCGACATCGACCGGCAGGAAGCCGGCATCCTTGGCGCCTTTGGCGAGATAGCCGAACAGGCTGACGACATAGTAGCCGATCGCCGCGACCGAGAGCCCCTCGACAGTTTGTTGCAGCCGCAATTGCAGCCGGGTGCGGTCGTTCATCGCCGAGAGCAGGTCGCGGTTCTGCTGTTCGAGTGCGACATCGACGCGGGTGCGCAGCAGGTTGGCGGCGCGGGCGAGCCGGCGCGACAGGTCGAGCTGGCGCTGCTGCAGCATCTGGCAGGTGCGCATCGCCGGGGCCATGCGCCGCGACAGGAAGGCGGCGATGGTCGGCCAGCCGCCATAGGGTGCCTCGTCGATCGCTTCAAGCCGCTGGCCGACGATGCTGTCATAGGCGCGGCTGGCGCCGAAACGGTAATTCGAGGACGCGGCTTCCGATTCCATCGTCGCGGCGATCGCGGTCATCTCGTCGAGCAGGGCATTGTCGGCGGCGAGCCCGTCGGTTTGCATCATCGTTCCGGCGATGCGGACCAGCACCTCCTCGGTGCGGCGCACGGAGGGGGCGAGGCGGTGGGCTTCCGGCAGGCCGAGCAAGGCGAGCACGCGATAGGTCTCGACTTCGAGCAGCCGCTGCGCCAGTGCGCCGGCCTTGGCCGGGGTCAATGCCCGGTCGAGCACGAGGATACGCACGAAGCCGTCGGCGCCGGCGCGGAAATCGGTCGCGGCGATCGCAGCTTCGCCATCGACCAGCGATGCGGCGAGGCTGGCCGCATCGAACACCGTGTCGAGCTCCGGTGCCGCCCGTTCCGGCAGCAGATGCAGGTCGATCGACGCCAGATGCGGCCCCGGTTGCGGCAGGGCGTGCATGCCGTGGGGCAGGATGGTCGTCGCCGGCAGGAAGGGCGCCGAGCCGGGGGAGGACAACTCCCAGGTATAGGTGGTGAACTCGCTGTGCTGCTCCCAGCGCAGGCTGGTCTCGCCGAGCCTGGTGCGATGGTGCTTGGCCCCCTCTGCCGGGCCGGCCACGCCACGCTCGGCGCAGAAGCGGGCAAGTGCCTCGCGGTCGGTGGCGGCCTGTGCCTGGTCGGTCATGAAGGCGAAGTGCAGGAGCCGCTGCGGGGTCGTGAGCGGCGCGAAGGGGCGGGCGTGGATCTCGCCGAGGATAGTGCCGCGCGACGGATGTGCGGCCAGCGGCGGCGCGCCGTTTTCGGTGGTCCCGTCCATGCTGTCCTGCCCCTTTGCGTGCGCCTTTCGGCTTCTTCCGCTCAGGGAGCTTGCCGGAAAGCGGGATGAGCTGCGAGTCCGGCAAGGTGTCGCAAGGCCAGTGGGTTGGTGACATGATCGGGTGTCGCCTTTGCCTAGGCTCGCCCCATGCCGCTGCCCAATCGCATCCGCCCCGATGGCTCGCTCTTCGCCGATCCGGCGCGCGGCCTGCTGTTCGGCAATCGCGGCGGCAAGTTCCATGATCCGGCGACGAAGGCATTGCCGACACGGCTGTTCGCGACGAAGCAGTGGATTTGCTGCGTGCTCTCCTTCAAGGGGCGCCAGCGCGATGTCTGGGGCCGCTACTACACCGAGCTGTTTTTCTGCGACGAGGTGACGGCGCTCGCCGCGGGGCACCGCCCCTGCGTCGAATGTCGGCGCGCCGATGCGCATTCCTACCGCGCGGCGCTGGTCGCAGGGCTCGGGCTTGCCGACCTGCCGCTCTTTCCCGCGATCGACGAGCGGCTCGATCGTGAGCGGCGCGACGGCAAGCGCAAGCGCCTGCACCGGCTGCCGGCGGAAAGCCTGCCGGATGGCGCGATGATCGCTACGCCCGAGGGCGAGTTCCTGGCCTTGCGAGGGGACAAGGCCCTGCTCTGGTCGCCCTCTGCTTACGTCGCGCGCCGGCCGCGCCCGTCCGGTCCGGTCGCCGTCGTCACGCCGCCGACATCTCTGGCCGCGCTTGTGAACGGCTATCAACTTCTCTGGCATCCAAGCGCCGTCGAACTGGCCTGAATCGCGGCTACCCCGCCTTGTCATCGCCGCGGGCTGTGGCACACCTCGCGTCTGGCGGATCACGGTGCGCGCAGGGGCGCGGGACCCGGCCGATCCCGGGGGAGAACACTCATGTTGCGGAAGATCGTCTGTGCGCTGGCCTTCGTGATCGCCGGTTTCAGCGGCTCGCCGGCCTTTGCCGGGGCACTGCAGATCACCGATGCCGATCCGATCGCGGTCGTGACCGTGCCGGACGCCTGGACCACCGCGAAGATCAAGCGCGGCGTCGAGATCAGGACACCGGACGAGGAGATCTATCTCTGGTTCGAGCTGATCGCGCCTGCCGAGCTCGACACGCTGCAGAAGGAGCACAACGTCTATTTCGAGAAGGAAGGCGTGACGATCACCGGCGCCTCCGAAACGGTGAAGCAGGAGGTCAAGGGCAAGGCCTGGTCGTTCACCGAGCTCAAGGCCAAGAGCAAGGACGGCGAGTCGCTGATCCGCTACATCGCGATCAATCCGAACGTGGCGAGCGGCAAGATCATCATGATGACCTATTGGGCCTCGCTCGACGGCCACAAGACGCATGATGCGGCGATGTCGGCGATCATCGACAGCATCGCCTACAAATGAGATCGACGGCGGGCGGTGGAACCGCCAGCCTGTCCGCGACGTTGTCCCGTCATCTTCATCCGATGGCAATCAAGGGGTTAGCGTCGATGCGTTCGATCATTCTGTGGCTGGTGGGCATTCCGATCCCGATCATCATCCTGCTCTGGTTCTTTATGCGCTGACAGGATCTGGTAGAAGGACTTGCTATGGCCGGGCTTGCCCGGCCATTCTTGTTCCGCGGGATGTCGTGCCGGCAGGGCGAAACGGCACCATCCCGCCTTCACCCATCTGCCGCGCTGCGAGTATAGCCTTCGCCCATGCAACCGATCATCCAGATATCCGGCCTGTCGAAGACCTATGCTTCGGGCTTCCAGGCGCTGAAAACCGTCGATCTCGACATCAGGCGCGGCGAGATCTTCGCCCTGCTCGGGCCGAACGGCGCCGGCAAGACGACGCTGATCAGCATCGTCTGCGGCATCGTCCGGCCGAGCACCGGCACGGTCCTCGCCGACGGCCACGACATCATCCGCGACTATCGCGCCGCGCGCAGCCGGATCGGCCTCGTGCCGCAGGAACTCACCACCGACGCCTTCGAGACGGTCTGGGCGACGGTCTCGTTCAGCCGCGGCCTGTTCGGCAAGCCGAAGAACCCGGCCATCGTCGAGCAGGTGCTGCGCGACCTCTCGCTCTGGGACAAGCGCGACAGCAAGATCATGACGCTGTCGGGCGGCATGAAGCGGCGCGTGCTGATCGCCAAGGCGCTGGCGCACGAGCCGCAGATCCTCTTCCTGGACGAGCCGACCGCGGGCGTCGATGTCGAGCTGCGCCAGGACATGTGGAAGCTGGTCCGCCGCCTGCGCGACGACGGCGTCACCATCATCCTGACCACGCATTACATCGAGGAGGCCGAGGAGATGGCCGACCGGGTCGGCGTGATCAGCAAGGGCGAGATCATCCTGGTCGAGGACAAGGCCGAGCTGATGCGCAAGCTCGGCCAGAAGCAGCTCACCTTGCATCTCCAGACCCGACTCGACGCGGTTCCCGAGGTGCTGTCCGGCTACGGCCTGACGCTGCAGGCCGAGGGCGAGGAACTCGTCTACACCTACGACACCAAGGCTGAGCGCACCGGCATCACCGCGCTGATGAAGGACCTGGCCGAGGCCGGCATCCGCTTCAGCGATCTGCGCACCAGCCAGTCCTCGCTCGAGGACATCTTCGTCGGCCTTTTGAGGGCGAACGCATGAGCGTCAATCTCCACGCGATCAAGGCGATCTACCGCTTCGAGATGGCCCGCACCTGGCGCACGCCCTTGCAGAGCGTGCTCTCGCCGGTGATTTCGACCTCGCTCTACTTCGTCGTCTTCGGCGCGGCGATCGGCTCGCATATGCAGGCGATCGACGGCGTGCCCTATGGCGCCTTCATCGTGCCGGGCCTGATCATGCTCTCGCTCCTGACGCAGAGCATCGCCAACGCCTCCTTCGCGATCTATTTCCCGAAATTCGTCGGCACCATCTTCGAACTGCTCTCTGCGCCGATCGCCTGGTGGGAGGCTGTCTTCGCCTATGTCGCGGCGGCGGCGACGAAGTCGGTATTGCTCGGCCTGCTCATCCTCGCCACGGCCTTCCTCTTCGTGCCGCTGAAGATCGCCCATCCCGTCTGGATGCTGCTCTTCCTGATCCTGACGGCTACGACCTTCAGCCTGTTCGGCTTCATCATCGGCGTCTGGGCGGATGGCTTCGAGAAGCTGCAGGCGATCCCGCTGCTGGTGATCACGCCGCTGACCTTCCTCGGCGGCTCGTTCTACTCGATCGACATGCTGCCGCCGTTCTGGCGGGCGGTGACGCTGGTCAATCCGGTCGTCTACCTGATCAGCGGCTTCCGCTGGAGCTTCAACGGCACGGCCGATGTCGGGATCGCGGTCAGCCTCGCCATGACGCTGGTCTTCCTCGGCGCCTGCATCGCGGTGACCGCCTGGATCTTCAAGACCGGCTACCGGCTGAAGAACTGAGGATCGAGCGGCCGCTTCAGGCTGCCTTGATCTGGCTGAAGAAGGTCGCGACGGCGCCGCGCAGCGCCTCGGCTTCGCGTGCCAGGTTCTCGGCAGTGCGCAGCGTGTCCGAGGCGGCGCTGGTCGCCTCGCCAGAGGCGGCGGCAAGGCTCACCAGCGCAAAGGCCGCGGTCGCGGCGCCATCGGCGGTCGCCTGGGCGTTGCGGGCGATTTCCGAGGTCGTGCTCTTCTGCTGCTCGGTCGCGGCGGCGATGGCGCCGGTGTGCTGCGAGACGTCCGTGATCGTCGCGGCGATCGCGCCGATCGCTGCGACGGCATCCCTGGCCTCGCCGCGGAAGGCCTCGATCTGGCTGGTGATGCCGTTCGTCGCCTCGGCGGTCCGGCTCGCCAGGGTCTTGACCTCGGCGGCGACGACGGCAAAGCCGCGCCCGGTCTCACCGGCGCGGGCAGCCTCGATCGTCGCGTTGAGCGCGAGCAGATTGGTCTGCTCGGCGATGTCGCGGATCAGGTCGATGACGCTGACGATGCGCTCGGAGGCCTGAGCGAGACCATCGACGCGCCGACTTACCCCCTGGGCGTCCCGCGCGGCGCTGCTGACCATGGTGCTCGCACGCGTCACGCGGTCGGCAATCTCGGCGATCGAGTTGGACAGTTCCTCGGCCGCGACGGCGACGTGCTGGACCCTGTCGGAGGCGTCCTGCGAGGCGTTCTGTGCCCCGTCGATCTGAACGGTACGGGCGCTGGCGATCTCGCTCACCGCCCGCGCTGCGCCCTCCAGCGTGTGCGCGCCGGTCTCGACTGTCTCCAGCGCGTCGGCGAGGCGCGCGTCGAAGGCGGCGACGACCTCGGCGATCCGCTGCTGGCGCGCCGTGCGCCCGGCGTCCTCTTGAGCGGCTGCAGCCTCGAGAGCTTCTCGAGCCTGAGCATTTTCGCGGAAGACCTCGACCGAGCGAGCCATGGCGCCGATCTCGTCCTGACGGTGCACGAGCGGGATATTCGGGACGAGTTCGGCTGCCGCCAAGCTATGCATCGTCGTCGCAAGCCTGCGCAGCGGATGCGAAACACGGCGATGCACGACGAGGAGCGCGAGGCCGAGGCCGACCACGATCGAAAGAACGCCGACGCCGATCTGCAGGTTGACGCTGTCGCGCTGCATCGCTTCGAGCCTGGCGTCGAGCGCGGTGCTACGACCGTCATAGCTACCTGCGATCCGCTTCAACGTCTCGTTGAGCGCTTTGCGATTGTCGCGATTGGCGTCGTCGTTTCCGGCTACGCGCGCCGCCATCGTGGCGCCCTGGCGCCCGAGCCGAACGATCTCACGCCGGAACTGGATGAATTCCCGGACACGCGCTTCGAGGAGTTCGAAGTCGGCCCGTTCCTGCGTCTCGATCAGCGGCTGCCATTCGGCCATCAGCAGTTCGATCTCGGCGAGGTTTTGCAGGAGCGGTGGGGCGAAACGCTCCGCTCCTATGGCGCCCTCGCTCATGTAAATGCCGCGCGATTCCATGACGACGGCGTTCACCAGCCCATTGATCCGCTCGGCGATGGCGGAGCGATGCGTGACCGACTGCATCTCGTTGGTCATCGTGGCATAGCGGCTGAGGCTGTGCACGCCGAGGCCGATGGCGAGGGCAGCGGCGACGACGAGAAGCGCTATCGCGGCAAGGATCTGGCTCGAGATGGTGCGCAGCGTGGCCATCTGTGTCGCGAAACAGCAGGCCGCGGCTTTGTCTCGGTGCGCAGCGGGGGACCCATCGCCCATAAGGGCATGGTTTGGTTAAATTTGCGTTGGGAGCGCCTGCGCTGCGCCGGCAGACCAAGGCGTCGCGATGACGCCTCGCCCGATTGACAGGAGGGGCGGCATCCTGTCTTGACCACGCCATGACCGATCTTTCGACCATCGACAGCGCGGCGGCTGCCGCGGCGCCCCATGTGCGCCGGCGGACCTTCGCCATCATCTCGCACCCGGACGCGGGCAAGACCACGCTGACCGAGAAGCTGCTCTATTTCGGCGGCGCCATCCAGCTCGCAGGCGAGGTGAGGGCCAAGGCCGGCCGGCGCCAGACCTCCTCCGACTGGATGAAGATCGAGCGCCAGCGCGGCATCTCGGTCGTCACCTCGGTGATGACCTTCGAATATGACGGGCACGTCTTCAATCTGCTCGACACGCCCGGCCACGAGGACTTCTCGGAGGACACCTATCGAACCCTCACGGCGGTCGACAGTGCCGTGATGGTGATCGACGCCGCCAAGGGCATCGAGGCGCGCACCAAGAAGCTGTTCGAGGTCTGCCGTCTCAGAGACATCCCGATCGTCACCTTCATCAACAAGGTCGACCGCGAGACGCGCGATCCCTTCGACCTGCTCAACGAGATCGAGACGACGCTGGCGCTCGACGTCGCGCCGATGACCTGGCCGGTCGGGCGCGGGCGCGAGTTCGTCGGCACGCTCGACCTCGCCAGCAATACGCTGCGCCGCAACCAGAAGGGCGACGAGAGCGATGCCGGCCAGAAGGTCGACGGCGAGGACGACAAGCTCTTCGACGAGCTCCTGCCCCATAGCGCTGCCGACACCTTCCGCGAGGAGGTCTTCCTGGCGCGCGAGGGCTGCAAGCCCTTCGACCTCGAGGCCTTCCGCGAGGGGCACCTGACGCCGGTCTATTTCGGCGCGGCGCTGCGCGACTACGGCGTGCGCGACCTGATCGACGCGCTCGGCAAGCTCGCACCGAGCCCGCGCGCGCAATCGGCCGACAAGCGGCTGATCGAGGCGGGCGAGCCGAAGATGACCGGCTTCGTCTTCAAGATCCAGGCGAACATGGACCCGAACCATCGCGACCGCATCGCCTTCATGCGGGTGTGCTCGGGCAAGCTCTCGCGTGGCATGAAGGCGAAGCTGGTGCGCACCGGCAAGCCGTTGCCGCTGAACGCGCCGCAATTCTTCTTCGCGCGCGACCGCTCGATCGCCGAGGAGGCCTTCGCCGGCGACATCGTCGGCCTGCCGAACCACGGCACGCTGCGTATCGGCGACACGCTGACCGAGGGCGAGGAGATCGTCTTCCGTGGCGTGCCGAGCTTCGCCCCGGAAATCCTGCGCCGCGTCAAGCTCAAGGACGCGATGAAGGCGAAGAAGCTGCGCGAGGCGCTGCAGCAGATGGCCGAGGAGGGCGTGGTCCAGCTCTTCCTGCCGCATGACGGCGCGCCCGCCATCGTCGGCGTCGTCGGCGCGCTGCAGCTCGACGTGCTCAAGGAGCGCATGGAGGCGGAGTATTCGCTTCCCGTGGATTTCGAGCCCTGCCAGTTCGCGATCGCGCGCTGGGTTTCCAGCGAGGACAAGGTCGCGCTGCAGAAATTCACGGCGGCCAAGCCGTCCTCGATGGCGGATGATCTCGACGGCGACCCGGTCTTCATGGCCTCGTCGCAGTTCACCCTGAAATACGACGCCGAGCGCGCACCGGAGATCAGCTTCTCCGATGTGAAGGACTACCAGAAGGTGTCGGGGGGCTGAGGCTGAGGCGGCAGCGCTGTGCTGCCGCTATCTGTCGCGGTCGATGGTAAAGCGTGGCGCCATTCGGCGGAGACCGGTCAGGCCATGCGACGAGACGGTGAGATTCCGAGGCGCTCATGGTGCCAACGTGGGCTCAGGCTCCTGGCTGGCATGGCGGCTTTGCTCGCCGTCGCCGCAATACCGCTCGTTATCATCCTCTATCCGACACTGAAGCCTTATCCGAAGGCGGATGTCCCCGCGGCTGCCTCGCAACGCGACAGGAATCTCCAGGACCTCACCCATCTGCGCCGCCTGCCGGAGGTCGAGCGCAGCTTCACGGCGCAGAGCCGTGCGGCGTTCGATCAGGCCATCGCCGCGATCGAGCCGCGCGCCGGCGAACTCGACCGGGCGGGCCTGGCGATGGCCGCGGCGAAGGCCGTGGCTCTGGCCGATAACGGCCATACCAATGTGCTGGGTCTCGTCGGCGGCCACGGCTTCAATGCCGTGCCGATCCGGCTCGGCTGGTTTGCCGACGGGCTGTTCGTGATCGCGACAGATGAAGAGCGACGGCATCTGCTCGGCGGACAGGTGCTCGGCGTGAACGGGCGCGCGACTGCCGCACTGGTCGAGGCGCTGCGCCCCTATGTCGGTGGTCCCGTCAATCTCGCCCGGGAGTTCGTGCCGAATTTTCTGATTTCGCCGGAACTGCTCCATGCGGCCGGCCTGGCCGCGACGGCCAATGGCAGCACCTTCGAGATTCGCCTAGCCGGTGGAGGCACTGGCTCGGTGGTCATCGCGGCCAACACGGCTACGCGGGCACCGCACAATCGCTTTTTATGGCCGAAGGGCAATTTGAGTCCTCCTGGCCAAGCAAGCGGATGGCGACATGTGCTGGATGGCGTCGCGTTGCCGACCTATCTCACGCGCCTCGACGCGAACTACTGGCACAATTTTCCGGTAGATGATCTGCTCTATGTCCAGGTCAACCGGGTTGGTGATCAGGCACCGGTCGGTCTATCCGCCTATCTGTCCGGAATGCTCGACGAAGCGGCGAAGAAGTCCATTCGCAAGGCTATTGTCGACCTGCGTTTCAACTCCGGCGGCGACTACACCCTGGCCGCGGATTTCACGCGCCGGCTGCCGGAGATTCTCCCTGCGTCCGGCAGGCTCTTCATCCTGACCAGTGCGAACACGTTCTCGGCCGCGATCAGCACCGCGGCGAGGCTGAAGCATTTCGCCGGAGAGCGCGCCATCGTCATCGGGGAGGCGATGGGCGATCGCTCGCAGTTCTGGGGGGAGGGCGGGCTCACGCAACTGCCGAACGCGAAGATCACGGTGCGCTACACCACCGCCTTCCACGATTGGGAGCATGGCTGCAGCCTGTCGCAGATCACGACCTGCTTCCTGCTGAACTACATCTACGGCGTGCCGGCCGGTGATCTCCAGCCGACCGTGACCATTGCGCCTGGTTTCGCCGACTATGCCGCCGGCAAGGACCCCGTGATGGTCGAGGTCATGCGGCAGCTCGCAACGCAGCGGTAACGCTGAGGCGTCCTGTTCGCCTCAGCCCTGCCAGCGGTTCAGCGCATCGCCGATCGTCTGGTTGCCGGCGCCGCCCTTCTCGAAGGTGATGATGCCGCGCCGGCCGGAGTTGAAGCGGACCGGCAGGTCGATCCAGTTGCGGTTGCGCAGCAAATCGAGATTGCGCTCGGACTCGACCGGAACGTTCGAGAGGGCCGCCACGAACAGGTTCTCGCCAAGCGCCGAGGAGATCGCCGAGAGCGGCGCGCCGCGCTCACCCTCTTCGAGCTTGAACTGCGGCACGCCGACTTCGCGGATCGCGTCGTTCGCTGCTTCGCCCGAGGTGGTGAAGCGCATGCCGATGATGTGCGAGGCCGGGAAGGCGCTATCGGTGTTGCGCCGGATGGTGAAGTCGAGCGAGAGCCCGGCATCGGCCATCTCGATGGTGGCGCGCACGATCGTCTCGACCGGTCGGCCAGGGCCGGCGGTGTCGCTGTCGAGCCGCCAGAGTACGCGGCCCTGCACGGTGCGGGGCTGCTGCGGGGTCTCGGGGACCTCGATATAGAGGATGGCGCGCTGGGCGACGGCGATGTCGCTGCCGGGCTGGGTGCCGGCCTGCTGGTTCGGGCGCTGGCCGGAAGGTTGGCTCGGCGTCGGGGCGGTTTCGCTGCCGGCGCGCTCGCTGATCTTGCCGGCCTGGTCCTGCGGAGCTGGCGTAGCCTGGGTTTCGACGCGCGGGCGGACCTGCTGGTCCTGCGGAGCGACCTTGTTGACGTAATAGGCCGCGCCGGCGATCACCGCGACGGCGAGCGCAACACCGCCGCCGACGATGGCCGTGCGGACATGGCCAGGGTTGACGCTGCGCTTGCGCGGCGGCGCGACGCGTGGGCGGATCGGCTGGGCTTCGTCGCGAGCGGCCGCCTGCTCCTCGAAGCGCGGCGGTTCCTGCGATACCGCAGGGCGTGGTTTCGGTTCCGGCCGCGCGGGCGGTGTCGCGGAAGCAGCCGGCGGTTCGTCCAGCAGGAGCGGTGGCAGGCTCGGCTCGATCGCGTCGGCGAGTGCGATCTCGGCCTCGATGCGCGACACCGCCTCATCGAGCGAGAGTCGCTCGCGGGTGATGTCGGCTTCGGAAAGCGGCGGGTCGAGGCTGCGCAATTGCGCGAGCAACGCCGTGCGCGCGCGATCGTAGACGGCGCGACGTGCTTCCGGAGACTTGTCGGTCAGTCCGGCGATCGCACGCGCCAGAATGGGGTGGAAATCGGCCATTGGCCTCACATGTCCGGGTTGGCTTGGCCCGTCAACCCTCGAACGGGTTCTGGACCAGGATCGTATCGTCGCGCTCAGGGCTGGTCGACAGCACCGAGACGGAGGCGCCGATCAGTTCCTCGATACGGCGTACATATTTGATTGCCTGCGCCGGCAGCTCGGCCCAGGAGCGAGCGCCGGCGGTCGAGCCCTCCCAGCCCTCGATCACCTCGTAGATCGGCTCGACCCTTGCCTGGTCGCGCTGGCCGGCCGGCAGGTGCTCGAGGATCTCGCCGTCGAGCTTGTAGCCGGTGCAGACCTTGATCTCCTTGAAGCCGTCGAGGATGTCGAGCTTGGTCAGCGCGATGCCGTCGATGCCGGAGGTCTTGACCGTCTGGCGCACCAGGCAGGCGTCGAACCAGCCGCAGCGGCGCTTGCGGCCGGTGACGACGCCGAACTCCTTGCCCTTCTGGCCGATCAATTCGCCGATCTCGTCGAAGAGCTCGGTCGGGAACGGGCCTTCGCCGACGCGGGTGGTGTAGGCCTTGGCGATGCCCAGCACATAGCCGACGGCGGAAGGGCCGAGACCCGAGCCGGTCGCGGCCTGGCCGGCGACGATGTTGGAGGACGTCACGAACGGGTAGGTGCCGTGGTCGACGTCGAGCAGGGCGCCCTGTGCGCCCTCGAACAGGATGCGCTTGCCGGCGCGGCGCTGGGCGTCGAGCAAAGCCCAGACCGTGTCGGCGTAAGGCAGCACCTGCGGCGCGATCTCGGTCAGCTGCTTCAGCAGCTCGACGCCGTCGACTTCGGCGATGCCGAGGCCACGGCGCAGCGCGTTGTGGTGGGCGAGCAGGCGCTCGATCTTGGCCTTCAGGACCGTCTCGTCCTTGAGGTCGATGACCCGGATGGCGCGGCGGCCGACCTTGTCCTCATAGGCCGGGCCGATGCCGCGCTTGGTGGTGCCGATCTTCAGCGCCGAGTTCGAGGTCTCACGGAAATGGTCGAGCTCGCGGTGCAGCGGCAAAATCAGCGTGGCGTTGTCGGCGACGCGCAGGTTCTCAGAGGAAATGGCGACGCCCTGCGTGCGCAGCCGGGCGATTTCCTCGACGAGGTGCCAAGGGTCGACGACGACGCCGTTGCCGATCACCGAGAGCTTGCCGGGGCGCACGATGCCCGAGGGCAGCAGCGAGAGCTTGTAGACGGTGCCGTCGATGACGAGGGTATGGCCGGCATTATGGCCGCCCTGGAAGCGAACCACCACATCGGCCTGGCTCGACAGCCAGTCGACGATCTTGCCCTTGCCCTCGTCGCCCCACTGAGCGCCGACCACGACCACGTTCGCCATGGAGGAAATTCCCTCTTTGCTGTTGGCGCAAGCGCCCGCACGAACAAAAACCCCGGCGCAAGGCCGGGGTTTCGGGTGAGGTCCTTGCAAGCTCTCTTCGTCCAAGAGAATGGCAAGGTCAAGGCTGACGCGCGCAAAGCCGGGGAAAGAATTTTTGAAAGGCGCTGTCGATTCCGCCGCTCCTGCTTCGACGACAGGGCAGAAGGGGCAGCGCAGCGCTGCTCGGCGGATCGCAGGAGAAGCAGCATGCGCAAGCTCGTCGTCACCCAGTACATCTCGCTCGACGGCGTCATCGAGGACCCGGTCGGCATGGAGAATTCCGGCCTCGGCGACTGGACCGGACCGTTCACGCGCGGGCCGGAAGGCGAGCGGTTGAAGCAGGCCGAGCTCGACGCCGCCGGTTCGCTGCTGCTCGGCCGCAAGACCTACGAGGCCTTCGCCGCGGTCTGGCCGCATGTGACAAACAGTCCGTTCGCCGAGCAGATCAACGCCTTGCCGAAGCATGTCGCCTCGGCGACGCTGACGCGCGCCGAGTGGCAGGGCACCGCGATCCTCGCGGGCGATGCGCTCGCCGCCATCGCAGCTCTGAAGCAAAAGCCCGGCGGCGACATCCTGGTCTATGGCAGCCTGAAGCTCGTCCATGGCCTGCAGCGCGCCGGGCTCGTCGATGCCTACAACCTGATGGTCTATCCGGTCGCGCTCGGCGCAGGCGGGCGGCTCTTCGCCGACGGCGTGCGCAGCAACCTCACGCTCGCCGCGGCGACGACGCTTGGCGAGGGCATCCAGTGGCTGCGCTACGAGGCCAGGCCCTGACGGGCAGGGCAGCCTTGCGGCGATCGCGGTTGCGGAGGTCGCGGGGGAGGATTAACCCGGCGCCTTCTGGATCAGGGATCGACGCCGATGCTGCCCATCGCCATTTCGACGCTCACCGTCTGCGGGATCGAGGAGCTGCCGGCGCAGAGCACGCGCAAGGTCAGCCATGTGCTGTCACTGCTCGATCCCGACCTCCCGGAACTGCAATCCTTCGTGGCCTATGAGGCGCATGAGCGCACGACGTTGCGTTTCCACGACATCATCACGCCGCAGGACGGCCGCGTGCATCCGACCGAGGCTCACGTCGCCGAGATCCTCGATTTCGGCGCGAAGCTGCGCGAGTCGGCGATTCAGCGGCAGGAGGGACACCTGCTGGTGCATTGCCATATGGGCATTTCGCGCTCGACCGCGGCGATGCTGTCGCTGATGACGCAGGTGAATCCCGAGGAAGGCGAGGACGCCCTGTTCGCTCGCCTGCGCACGATCCGGCCGCAGGCCTGGCCGAATTCGGTGATGGTCGGTTTCGCCGATGCGCAGCTGAAGCGCGGCGGAAAGCTCACCGACGCACTTCGTCGGCACTATGCCCATCAGCTCGAGGCGCAGCCGCGCTATCGCCAGTGGATGGCCGATCTCGGCCGCGGCGCCGAAGTCGCGATGGCGGGCTGAACGCTTTTCCCCAGTCTCCGCGTAGCCTGTCCTGCCCTTCGTCAGTCTCTGGGAGCATGGCGGTTTTGCCGTGTTCGCAGAATGAGTTGGCGGCGATCGGCCTTATGAGAAGGAGGGGGCGGCGACGGGCAATGGCATGAGCCATGCCTGCAAAAGAACGCCGCAGGCTGGGGAATGACAATCATGACGAAGCTCGACGACTGGCTCGGCGAACATCACGCCGAGTTCACGGCGATCCGCCGCGACATCCACGCGAATCCCGAGCTCGGTCTGGAAGAATATCGCACCGCAAGGCTCGTCGCCGACAGGCTGCGTGAATGGGGTGTCGAGGTCACCGAGACTGTCGGCAAGACCGGCGTCGTCGGCGTTATCCGCGGCACCCAGCCGGGACAGCGCGCCATCGGCCTGCGCGCCGACATGGACTGCCTTGCGCTGGAGGAGCTGACCGGGCTGCCGCATGCCTCGAAAGTCCCCGGCCGGATGCATGCCTGCGGCCATGACGGCCACACCACCATGCTGCTCGCGGCGGCGCGCTACCTCGCCGAGAACCGGGATTTCGGCGGCACGGTCAACCTGATCTTCCAGCCGGCCGAAGAAGGCCGCGGCGGCGCCAACGCCATGCTCGCCGACGGGCTGTTCGAGCGCTTCCCCTGCGATGCGATCTACGGTCTGCACAATACACCCGGTCAGCCTGCGTCGAGCTTCGGCACGGCGGTCGGGCCGTTCCTCGCCGCGGCAGATTCCTGGCGGGTGACCTTCCGCGGCGTCGGTGGCCATGGCGGCTCGCAGCCGCATCGCTCGACCGACATTACCTATGCGCAGGCGCATTTCGTGCTCGGGCTGCAGGGCATCATCGGCCGCAATGTCGCGCCGCTCGACACCGCCGTGATCAGCGTCGGCTTCATCCATGGCGGCGACGAGAACGCCTCGAACGTCATCCCGTCCGAACTCGTCATCGGCGGCACGGCGCGGACCTATTCTCAGGCGGTGCGCGATCTGGTGGAGCGCCGTATTTCCGAGCTGGCGTCGGCGACCGCCCAGGCTTGGGGCTGTGAGGCGCAAGCCCACTACCATCGCGGCACCAGCCCGCTGGTGAACGCGGCCGAGCAGGTCCAGGTCGCGGTCGCAGCGGCTTCGGCGGCTGTCGGGGCCGAGCATGTCAACGGCCAGATGCTGCGCGGCACGGGCGGCGAGGATTTCGCCGAGATGATGCTGGTCTGCCCCGGCGCGTTCATGCGCATCGGCAACGGCGTCGCAGCCGACGGCTCCTTCGCCGGCCTGCACACCCCGCTTTATGACTTCAACGACGAGATCATCCCGGCCGGCGTGCGCTACTGGGTCGGCCTGGTCGAGCAGGAGCTCGGCCAGGGCTGGCAGGCGATCGCGGCGGAGTAGCTCGCGATCGCAGGGCGTTTCGCCTACCGCCGTGTCTGGTCGAAGATGACCTCGCGGTCGCCGGGATACTTGATCCGGTAGGCGAGGCGGATCTCCTTCTGCGCGCCCGGGGCGAGCTCGAAGCTCCAGGCCGAGACGCCGCGCTTGTCGCCGACCTGCTTCTCGGTCGGCGGCGTGCTCTGTGACAGCAATTCGACAGTGATCGCGCTGTTCTCGGAGAACGGCACGCGCTCGGTCACGGTCAATTTGACCGGCTGGGCGTGCAGGCTCTTCACCACCGTCTTGAACTCGCGCTGGTCGGTGCGGGTCGAGCCGAGCCAGCCGGAATCGTTCTCGCGCCGGCGCACCGGCACACGCGTCACCTTGAGGCGATCGTCGGCGCCGAAGCCGAGCTCGACCTTGTCGCCGGGCGCGACCTGTCCGAGCCGGCCCTTGCCGATATAGGCGCCGTCGCGATGGAGATAGACCTCGCCGGCGAGCAACGGCGCCTCGTCCTCATGGCTGAAGCTGGCTTCGAGATAGGCCTTCTCCTCGAGCTCCGGCGTGGCGCGGGCCGAGAGCTCCGGCTTGACCTTGCCCTGCGTCAGCACCACGGCCTTGCTGGAGCCGTCCTGCGGGACGGTGACCCGGCCGGGCACTTTGAAGCTGGCCTGATAGGCGCCGGCGCTGATGCTGGCGGTCTGGATCTCGGCCTTTTTCGGCTCGGCGGCGCCGAGCGCCTGGTCGGGCGCGGCGGGCGCCGGCGCAATCGCAAGGGCAGGAGCCCTTGCTGCACGCTCAGAGTCCTGTCTTTGCAGACGTGCCCGCTCCTCATAGACCACCGGCGGCTCGTAGAAGGCGATGCGCAGCGGATTGAGCTCCGGCGCGCGCGTGCCCTGGGCCGAGCGCGTGGTCGAGAGCTCGACTGCGACCTCGTTCCAGTCCTCACCGGTGCGCTGGCGCAATTCGGCGCGGCGGGTGAAGGCGATCTCGGCCGCATTGGCGCTGCCCGTGGTCAGCCTGGCTTCATAGACCGGCAGCCAGCTCGCCCCGGCGACGCGATAGCTGACGGAGATGTCGGCGGCGACGGGCGCCTTCGCCTCGACGGCGATGGCGACGTCGCGCTTGGGCTGGCCGGCCCGCGGCGCCAAGGGCCTTGCCTTCTCCAGCGCAGCGATCTCGGCATCGAGATCGGAAATGCGGTTGCGCAGGGTGAGCAATTCGCCCTGGACCTTGACCAGCGCCGTACCGATCGCGTCGAACACCGCCGGCCAGTCGGCGACAGGCAGGGCCTTGCCATCCGGCCCGAGCTTGTCGGGGCCGATCTTGCCGAAATTCTCGATGGTCGCGCGCTTGGCTTCGATCGCGCTGATCTCGCCGGCGAGCTTCGCCTTCTCGCCTTGCAACGCTCGGATCTTGCCTTCCAGCGCCTGATCGAGGGCGGGGCGGGCCTCGCCCGGAACCTGGCGGACATCGACCGCGCCGATCGCGAAGGAGCCGTCGCCCTGCGCCTCGACCCGGATCGACGCGGGATCGACGCTGGCGGGCAGGCCGCGCAGCACGATCTGCGAGACGCCCTCCAGCAGCGAGGCCTTGCCGAGCCGGGTCACGACCGCACCGTCGGGGTAGACGGTGACGCTGTCGATCTTCGAGGCAAGTTCGATCTCGGCGGCGCCTGCGAGGCTCGGTGCGAAAATCAAGGCTGCGGCCAGTCCGGTCTTCATCATTTCTGTCCCCCGACAAATCAAGCAGCCGCGATTTGCCCAGTGGATTTCGGCGCGGCGAGGGCGGAATTGGGCCGGAACGCGGGACAGCGCCGCAGGGGCGCCATCACCGCCCGGCGACGATGGCTGGCCCTTGCCGGCGCCAGCGCGGTTTTCGCTGCGTCAGGGAGTTGGCAGCGGCGGGACCATCTGCCCGTGACCGTCGGAATATTGTTGCCGGGCCCGGTCATGCAGGAAGGCGACGAGCTGCGCCATGGTGTTGGCGTTACGGAACGCTTCGGCTGTCGTGTTCACCTCGATGTCGGCGCAGCCGATCGTGTGGAAGTATTCATGGGTGATGACGTCGCGCTTGAGCTCGGCATTGGCACTGAACCAGGGATTGCACAGATCGGTGTCCGGCGGCTTGCGGCCCGGAGTGGTCCAGGCGAAGGCCGATCTGGGATCGGCGCATTTGCCGCCGGCATGCGCCGCGTTGAGCGCCTTCGGCAAGGCAAGGTTCTGGTCGAGCATCGAGATAGACTTCGCCAGCGCATCACGGAAAGCGTCATCCATCGGATTGGCAGGCACGATGAGCAGGCGTGCGATGACCGCGATATCGCGCCGATAGGTCACCCACAGCGCGTCGAAAGCGGCCTGGTCGCCGAGCGAGTCGATGAGAAAGTCGATCTGTCGCTGCAGCAGCCTCAGCCGGGTCAGTGCAAAGCGCAGCGAACTGCGGCTCGCATTCCAGGCGGTCTCGATAATATCCGCCTCAGTCGGTGCGGATGGCGTCGGGCTAGGCGTCGGCGCGATCGCGCCGTTCTTCTCGATCCGGTATTTGCCGCGATAATAGGACGACTCGTACCAGGTGTGGTCGTTGCTGTTCGACAACGGTCTTTGCCAGCTCTCGCGGGTCGACGAGCCTTTCCACCACATGTTGACCAGCGTGGAACTGGCGGCCCAGTTGCCCGTGCCGCCTTCCGCGCTGCCGAGGTCTCGCCAGCTCACGACGCCGCCGGCGCGAAAATCGTACTGCCACGTCCAGCTCTTGACCCGGACCGTCCAGGTTCCGATCAGCAAATCGAGATCGCCGGCCATCTGCCATCTCCATCCGTAGCCAAGTCGAGGCCGCCCGGTCGGGCCACCTGTCCTTGCGAAAGGCAGGCATACGCGTCGTCGGAGAAGCAGGAGATAGACTTGCACGACATGCCGGCGCCAACAAGATCGCCGCGCGCAATTCGCGTCCTGGTAGTTTAGCCGTCGAATTCAGGGCAATTGTCGCTAAGGTACACAGATCGTCGGCGTGTTGCGGGCAGGAGGCGTTCGCCGCCCTTAACTCCGCAGGCCGGGCGCCTCCTGGCCGGTGCTGGCGACGTATTCGGTGTAGCCGCCGCCATAATTGTGCACGCCGTCCGGCGTCAGCTCGAGCACCCGATTGGAGAGCGCCGCCAGGAAATGGCGATCGTGGCTGACGAACAGCATCGTGCCCTCGTATTGCGCGAGCGCCGTGATCAGCATCTCCTTGGTGGCGATGTCCAAATGGTTGGTAGGCTCGTCGAGTACGAGGAAATTCGGCGGATCATAGAGCATCTTGGCCATGACGAGGCGGGCCTTCTCGCCGCCGGAGAGGAAGCGGCAGCGCTTCTCGACATCGTCGCCGGAGAAGCCGAAGCAGCCGGCGAGCGCGCGCAGCGAGCCTTGCCCGGCCTGCGGGAACGAGCCTTCGAGCGATTCGAAGATGGTTTCGTCGCCGTCGAGCAGCTCCATGGCATGCTGGGCGAAATAGCCCATCTTGACGGTGCCGCCGACAACGACCGTGCCTTCGTTCGGCTGCGTGGCGCCGGCGACCAGCTTCAGCAGCGTCGACTTGCCGGCGCCGTTCACCCCCATCACGCACCAGCGCTCCTTGCGCCGGACCTGGAAGTCGAGCCCCTCATAGATCGTCTTGCTGCCATAGCGGACATGCACGTTCTTGAGGGTTGCGACATCCTCTCCGGAACGCGGCGCCGGCTGGAACTCGAACTGCACGGTCTGGCGGCGCTTGGGCGGCTCGACGCGCTCGATCTTGTCGAGCTTCTTGACGCGGCTCTGCACCTGGGCCGCATGCGACGCGCGGGCCTTGAAGCGCTCGATGAAGGCGACCTCCTTGGCGAGCATCGCCTGCTGGCGCTCGAACTGCGCCTGCTGCTGCTTCTCGGCCAGCGCGCGCTGCTGCTGGTAGAACTCGTAGTCGCCGGAATAGCTGGTCAGCGTGCCGCCATCGATCTCGACGATCTTGCCGACGATGCGGTTCATGAATTCGCGATCGTGCGAGGTCATCAGGAGGGCGCCGTCATAGCCCTTGAGGAAGCTTTCCAGCCAGATCAGGCTTTCGATATCGAGATGGTTGCTCGGCTCGTCGAGCAGCATCGCGTCGGGCCGCATCAGCAGGATGCGGGCGAGCGCCACGCGCATCTTCCAGCCGCCGGAGAGTGCGCCGACATCGCCCTCCATCATCTCCTGGCTGAAGCCGAGGCCGTCGAGCACTTCGCGGGCGCGTCCGTCAAGCGCATAGCCGTCGAGTTCCTCGAAGCGCCCCTGCACCTCGCCATAGCGGGTGATCAGTTCTTCCATCTCGTTGGCGCGGTCGGGATCGCCGAGCGCCGCCTCCAGCTCCTTCAGCTCAGCGGCGATGGCGCTGACGGGACCTGCGCCGTCCATCACCTCGGAGACGGCGCTGCGGCCCTTCATGTCGCCGACATCCTGGCTGAAATAGCCGATGGTGGTGCCGCGATCGACGCTGACCTGGCCCTCGTCGGGCAGGTCCTCGCCGGTGATCAGCCGGAACAGAGTGGTCTTGCCGGCGCCGTTGGGGCCGACGAGGCCGACCTTCTCGCCCTTCTGCAGCGCCGCCGAGGCCTCGATGAAGATGATCTGCTGGCCGTTCTGCTTGCCGATGCTTTCGAGGCGAATCATGATGTCCGGGACGCTGAGAAACTGGAGTTGCCGCGCACTTACAGGGCTAGCGGCGTGGGCGGAAGCCCGAAGCGTGGGTTATGTTCTCGCGCTGCGCGCAACCATGGCGGTGATCGTCTCGAACAATTCCCGCTTGGCCTCGTCGGCGCCGATCTCGTCGGTTGCAGCGGCATGTGACAGCCCTTCGGCGGCGCCGAGCATGGCGCGCAAGCCGGCGGTCGGGATCGTCCGGCCGTTCGCGAAGGGGGCGAGCAGGGCTCGGCAACGTTCCAGGAAGATCAGATCGCAGTCGCGTTTGACAGCGGCGAGCTCGGGCGAGCCAGCCAGGGCCGCGACGACGCCAGGGATCTCGCGCCCCTGGGTCAACACGCAATCGACATAGGAGGAGGCGATCGCTCCGGCCTTGCCGGCGAGGGTCGCTTCGCTGCCGTCGAGCGCCGCCTCCATGATCGCATATTCCCTGATGTCGAAGTCGCGATAGAGCGCGATCAACAGCCCGTTGCGGGTGGCGAAGTGGCTGTAGGCCACCGGCTTGGCAACGCCGGCCCGCTCGGCGAGATGGCCGAGCGTCAAGGCGTCGGTGCCTTCCTCGCCGACGATCCGCCAGGCGGTTTCGATCAGCTGGCGTTGGCGGTCCTCGCGCGTCAGGCGCTGGCGGCGCGGTCGTTCGGTATCGAGGCTTGACATCTATTATGTACCAAAAGTAACTTACTAAAAGTATATAACGATCGCGAGCCGATCGCAATCAACCCAGGAGACATTCCATGCATGCCCTCGTCGTCGTCGCCCATCCCGATCCTGTTTCGCTCAGCCATGCCGTCGCGCAGGCGCTGGCCGACGGCGTCTCCGGCGCCGGCCACAGCGTCGAGATCGCCGATCTCGTCAAGGAGGGCTTCGACCCGCGCTTCTCGCTGAACGACCTCGCGGTGCACCGTCGCGAGATCGCACAGCCTGCCGACATCGCGTTCGAGCAGGGGCGCGTCGACCGGGCCGATGCGCTGGTGCTGGTCTATCCGATCTACTGGTGGTCGATGCCGGCACTGATGAAGGGCTGGATCGACCGGGTCTTCGCCAATGGCTGGGCCTATGAAGAGCTAGAAGACATGAAGACGGTCAAGAAGCTCCAGCATCTGCCGGTCCATCTCGTCGCGCTCGCCGGCGCCGACATGCGCACCTTCGCCCGCCACGGCTATTACGGGGCGATGAAGACGCAGATCGATCATGGCATCTTCGGCTATTGCGGCGCGCCGGTCGTGACCTCGGAGTTCCTGGTGCCGGTACCGGACATGTCGGAGCATCTCGACACGGCGCGGGCACTCGGCGGCAAGGTGTTCACGCCGGCGAACAGGACCGCCGAAGCGGCGTAGGTCACGCCCGCCCGCGGACGCTCGCCTGCGGCTTGACCCGCATCTCCAGGAAATTGCGCAATTCCGTCACGCGCTTGACCGGATCGAGCACCTCCTCGTCCAGCCCAAGGCCCCAGGCGAGGTCGTGGCGGGTGGGATCGGCGTCGAGCGCGTCGAGATCGGCGATCCAGGCGGCTGCGGCGGCCTCGTCCTTGCGCAGGCCGCGCTCGATCAGGGTCTTGCTGTGCCGTCGCAGGATCGTGGCGATCAGGCGCAGCGAGAATTCCGGGTGGTACTGCACGCCCCAGAAGGTGCCGCCGTCCTGGCGGAACTCGGCGGCCTGGATCGGGCTCATCGCATTCGAGGCCAGGATGGTCGCGTCGCTGGGTGGGGCGACGATGCTGTCGAAATGGATCGCCGGGGCATCGAACGCGGCAGGCCGGCCGGCGAGCAGCGGGTGCCTTGCCCCGGCCGGGTTGACGGCGATGCGGCGGGCAAAGCCGATCTCGAGGCCGTTCGGATTGAACGCGACCGTTCCGCCCGCGGCGACAGCACCGATCTGGATGCCCCAGCAGGAGCCGAAGCAGGGCGTGCCGCTCTTGTAGATCGCCCGCATCAGCTCGATCTGCCGGGTCACCGCCGGCTCGGGGCTGTGGATGTGCAGCGAGGAGCCGGTCAGGGCGATACCGTCATAGGAGGCGAGGCCGGCGCCGTCGGGCAGGTTGGCGCCCTCGTCGGCTGGCAGGCAGATATCGGTGATCAGCGAAGGCTCGATCCGGCGTAGCTCTGCGGCATAGGCCTCCGACGGGGTCGCGCCGGCGTCGCGGATGTATTCCTCGCGCCCTTCGCGCTTGTAGCCGTCGACGACGAGGACGCGGAGTGGCTTGCGGCTGAACACGTTCATCGGATCCTCGGCACGTTTGCGTGCGGCGACGGTCTGCTTTGCGCCTCCTCATAGCGCGCTTTCCGTTCGATCGACATCGATCGAACGAAAAGAATTCGCGCCAGATCAAAGGCGATGCAGGGCCTTATCGCAAAAGTGGTGCCCACTTTTGCGGGCCATGCATAGGACAAGCAGTGCGTGCAAGGCTATGCAGGTCTTCGCGCCATCGGGACATCCGTCTTGCAGCAGCCGGCCTCTTTTCCTCAGCGGGTTTGGGCCAATGCCTATCTGCTGCTCGTCATGACGACGCTCTTGTGGGCGGGCAACGCCGTGGCCAGCCGGCTCGCCGTCGGCGAGATCGCGCCGATGACGCTGACGGCACTGCGCTGGGTCTTCGTCTGCGCCGTCATGCCCTATCTGTTCCGCCGGGGTCTGCGCGAGCATTGGCCGGCGCTGAAGGCGAACTGGCTCAAGGTGGTGCTGCTCGGCGCCTTCGGCTTCACCGCCTTCAACACGCTGATGTACATCGCGGCGTATTCGACCACGGCGATCAACATCGGCATTCTGCAGGGCTCGATCCCGGTCTTCGTGCTGCTCGGTGCCTTCTTCGCCTTCCGCACGCCGATCGGCGTGCTGCAGGGGCTCGGCGTCGCCGTCACCATCATCGGTGTCCTGGTCACGGCGAGCCGCGGAGACTGGCACGTCCTCTCGCAGCTCAGCTTCGTGCCAGGCGACCTCTGGATGATGATCGCCTGCATATTCTATGCGGGATATACCGTCGGTATCCGCACGCGCCCGCCCATGCCTGGGCTGATCTTCTTCACCGCCATGGCGATCGTCGCCTGCCTGGTCTCGCTGCCGCTGCTCTGCGTCGAGATCGCCGCCGGCAAGGCCTATTGGCCGACGCCGAAGGGCTGGCTGATCCTGGCCTTTGTGGTGATCGGCCCTTCGATCCTGTCGCAGCTCTTCTTCATGCGCGCGATCGAGCTGATCGGCCCCGGCCGGGCCGGCGTCTTCGTCAATCTCGTGCCGGTGTTTGCGCCATTGCTCGCCGTCGCGATCCTCGGCGAGCAGCTCGCGCTCTATCACGGCCTCGCGCTGGCGCTGGTGCTCGGCGGCATCTGGATCGCCGAACGCAGGCTGCGCTGAAATCGCCTCTCGGCCTCCCTGGAATTGATCCATGTCAAAGCAGTCCGGCTGTGTCCCGCTAACCTTGCGGGGTGCGCCGGGCTGGACAACTTATGGGCGAGGACTAACCTCCTTCGACAAGCTCCAATCTGGCTGACGGCGATATGTGATCGCCGGCGACGACGACGATGGAGACTGGCGATGGGGCCTGACCCTGCGAGCACCGAGGTGCATCCAGCGCAGCCGACCAGGAAGGCCGAGCTCCTGGCCTTCTTCACGCTGGCGGTCCTGATCTGGCCGATCGTCGCCGTCGGCATCGTCGGCGGCTATGGCTTCCTGATCTGGATGTCCCAGATCGTCCTCGGACCGCCCGGGCCTCCCGGGTCGGCGCACTGAGGCCGCGCCATGCTGACCGGCAAGCGCGAGATCGACCGCCGCAAATTCCTCACCGGCGACATCATGCCCGAGCGTGTCCCTACGTCCGCTCGCCCGCAACGCTTCTTCCATATCTCCAGCGCGGTCGTCACCGCCCGCCCGGAGCAGTGCGCCGAGATCGCGCGCCTGATCGCCGCGATGTCGGACACCGAGGTGCGCGCGGTCGAGGGCAGCAAGATCGTCGTGGTGATGGAAGGGCAGAGCAGCGGCGAGATCGGCAGCCGCCTCACCACCATGGCGCTGATGGACGGGGTGTTCTCGGCCAACATGGTGTTCGAGCAGATCGAACCCATCGACGACAGCGGAGATGACAGATGAGCCTGTCCCGTCGCGAACTGCTCAAGGCCCAGGCCGCGGGGATCGCCGCCATGGCGGCCAATATAGGCAGCGAGGCCGTCGCACAGCCTGTTTCAGGCGGCGTCGATGCGCTGAAGATCTCCTGGTCGAAAGCGCCCTGCCGCTTCTGCGGCACCGGCTGCGGCGTGATGGTCGGCGTCAAGGAGGGCCGGGTCATCGCCACCCATGGCGACATGAAGGCCGAGGTCAATCGTGGCCTCAACTGCGTCAAGGGCTATTTCCTCTCCAAGATCATGTACGGCAACGACCGGCTGACCCAGCCGCTGCTGCGCAAGAAGAACGGTGCCTACGCCAAGGATGGCGAATTCACCCCGGTGTCATGGACCGAGGCCTTCGACACCATGGCGGCGCAGGCCAAGCGCGTGCTGAAGGAGAAGGGGCCGACCGCGCTCGGCATGTTCGGCTCGGGCCAGTGGACGATCTTCGAGGGCTATGCTGCGACCAAGCTGATGCGGGCCGGCTTCCGCTCGAACAATCTCGACCCGAACGCCCGCCACTGCATGGCCTCGGCCGCCTACGCCTTCATGCGCACCTTTGGCATGGACGAGCCGATGGGCTGCTATGACGATTTCGAGCATGCCGACGCCTTCGTGCTCTGGGGCTCGAACATGGCGGAGATGCACCCGATCCTGTGGACGAGGGTGACCGACCGCCGGCTCGGCCATCCGCATGTGAAGGTCGCGGTGCTCTCGACCTTCACCCATCGCAGCTCCGACCTCGCCGACATCCCGATCGTGTTCAAGCCGGGCACGGACCTGGCGATCCTGAACTACATCGCCAACCACATCATCACGACCGGGCGGGTGAACAAGGACTTCGTCGACAAGCACACCACCTTCGTGAAGGGCGCGACCGATATCGGTTATGGCCTGCGGCCGGACGATCCGCGCGAGGTCAAGGCCCGGAAAGCCGAGGACGTCACCGCGACGACGCCGATCGATTTTGCAGCCTTCGCCGCCTTCGTGAAGGACTACACGCTGGAGAAGGTCGCAGGCCTCACCGGCGTCGAGCCCGGTTTCCTGCAGCAGCTCGCCGAGCTCTATGCCGATCCCAAGCGCAAGGTCACGTCGTTCTGGACGATGGGCTTCAACCAGCATGTGCGCGGCGTCTGGGCCAACCAGATGGTCTACAACCTGCATTTGCTCACCGGGAAAATCTCCGAGCCCGGCAACAGCCCGTTCTCGCTGACCGGGCAGCCTTCGGCCTGCGGGACTGCGCGCGAGGTCGGCACCTTCGCCCATCGCCTGCCGGCCGACATGACTGTGGTCAACCCCGAGCATCGCAAGCATGCCGAGGAGATCTGGCGTGTCCCGCACGGCATCATCCCGGAAAAGCCGGGCTATCACGCGGTCGAGCAGGACCGGATGCTCAAGGACGGCAAGCTCAATTTCTACTGGATCCAGGTCAACAACAACCTGCAGGCCTCGCCGAACAACAGCAACGAGGCTTATCCGGGCTATCGCAACCCCGACAATTTCATCGTCGTCTCCGACGCCTATCCGACGGTGACCGCGATGGCGGCCGACCTGATCCTGCCGGCGGCGATGTGGGTCGAGAAGGAGGGTGCCTACGGCAATGCCGAGCGGCGCACCCATGTCTGGCACCAGCTCGTCAATGCGCCGGGCGAGGCCCGCTCCGATCTCTGGCAGCTGATGGAGTTCTCGAAGCGTTTCACCACCGACGAGGTCTGGCCGGCCGAGATTCTCAGCGCCAATCCGAACTACAAGGGCAAGACCCTGTTCGACGTGCTCTATCGCAACGGCAATGTCGACAGGTTCGATATCTCCGAGATCGACCCCGGCTATGAGAACCGGGAGGCGAAGGCCTTCGGCTTCTATGTGCAGAAGGGGCTGTTCGAGGAATACGCCTCCTTCGGCCGCGGCCATGGCCACGATCTAGCGCCCTACGACACCTACCACCAGGTGCGCGGCCTGCGCTGGCCGGTGGTCGACGGCAAGGAGACGCTCTGGCGCTATCGCGAGGGGCTCGACCCCTATGTGAAACCCGGCAAGGGTGTCGAGTTCTACGGCAACAAGGATGGCAAGGCGCGGATCATCGCCGTGCCCTACGAGCCGCCGGCCGAGATGCCGGACAACGAGTATGATTTCTGGCTGGTCACCGGCCGTGTGCTCGAGCACTGGCATTCCGGCTCGATGACCATGCGCGTGCCGGAGCTCTACAAGGCCTTTCCGGGCGCGCGCTGCTTCATGCATCCGGAGGACGCCCGCAGCCGCGGGCTGAACCAGGGCGCCGAAGTCCGCATCATCTCCCGGCGCGGCGAGATGCGCACCCGTGTCGAGACCCGCGGGCGCAACCGCATGCCGCCCGGCGTGGTGTTCGTGCCGTGGTTCGATGCGAGCCAGCTGATCAACAAGACGACGCTGGACGCGACCGATCCGATCTCCAAACAGACGGATTTCAAGAAATGCGCGGTCAAGATCCTGCCGGTCACCGCCTGATGCGCGTACCGACCCTCCTCGGGGCCGCGCTGGCGGCCTGCCTCGTCCTCGCCTTTGGCGCCGCTCTCTCGCAGGACGGCGCGCCGGTGAAGACCGTGCCGCGGCTCACCGGGACGCCGCAACCCATGGCGCTGGAGCGGGTTCCGGCGCTCGGTCGGCCGGTGGTCGACGACGTCAGGCGCATGCGCAACTACCCGGAGCAGCCGCCGGTCATCCCGCATGCGATCGACGGCTACCAGCTGACGCTCAATACCAATCGCTGCATGGATTGCCACAAGCGCGAGTTCACCGAAGGTTCGGGCGCGCCGATGATCAGCGTCACCCATTTCCAGGACCGCGACGGGCAGGTGCTCTCCGACGTGACGCCGCGGCGCTATTTCTGCACCGCCTGCCATGTCCAGCAGACCGATGTGCCGCCACTGGTGCCGAACCTGTTCCAGGACGCCCAAGATGTCGGCCGGAAGCCATAACGAGGCGCTGTGATGAGCAAACTCAAGGCGCTCTTCTGGCGGCTCTGGGGCCTGGCGGTCGCCTTCTGGCGGATCATCAGCCGGCCGAGCGCGTATCTGCCGCTCGGCTTCCTGACGCTGGGCGGCTTCGTCTGCGGCGTGATCTTCTGGGGCGGCTTCAACACGGCGCTGGAGATCACCAACACCGAGAAGTTCTGCACGTCCTGTCACGAGATGCGCGACAACGTCTATCAGGAGCTGCAGTCGACGGTGCACTTCTCCAATCGCTCTGGCGTGCGCGCGACCTGCCCGGACTGCCATGTGCCGCACAACTGGACCGACAAGATCGCCCGCAAGATGCAGGCGTCCAAGGAAGTCTGGGGCAAGATCTTCGGCACGATCTCGACGCGCGAGAAGTTCCTGGACATGCGGCTCGAGCTCGCCAAGCACGAATGGTCGCGGCTGAAGGCGAACGACTCGCTCGAATGCCGCAACTGCCATTCATCCGTGGCGATGGATTTCACCAAGCAGACGCGCCGCGCCGCCGACATCCATGGCCGTTTCCTGACCACGGGCGAGAAGACCTGCATCGACTGCCACAAGGGCATCGCGCATCTGCTGCCGAACATGACCGGGATCGAGCCGGGCTGGAAGGAGGCGCCGGAGCTGCAGGGGAAGGGCGCCTCCTGGCATGGGCCGGAGCGGGCCTTGAGCAGCTATCTTGCCGGGCTTGAAAGCCAGCCGAAATAAGACCGGGATAGCGACTGCTGCGGTATTCTGCGGCGCCAAGGCTGCGCCGCCTGCGGGTCAGCGCGCGGCGCTGGATTTCCCGACCGTGCGACGGGCGGCAGGTTTCTTCGTTGCCGCTGGTTTCGCCGCCAATTGCTCGGCGGCGATCTGTGCGTCCGCCGCCTCCTTGGCCAGACGCAATGCGCGCAGCCTCGCGGTCTTCTCCGCGATGGCCCGCCGCTCGGCCTGAACCGCCTCCATGGCGTTCTCGGCTTCCTGTCGCCGCTGCTCGGTCTTGGCGAAGTTCCGTTCCGCGCGAAGCTTGGCCTGCTCGGCGGTCAGTCCTTTCGTTGCCATGGCAGCGGCTCCTTTGATGAGGATCAGGACGCGACGGCTGCCGGACGCGGCGGCCGGGCCGGACGTGGCTTCGGCTTGGGAGCAGGGAGCAGGCCTTCGCGCTGCGCCTGCTTGCGAGCGAGCTTGCGGGCGCGGCGGATCGCGTCGGCCTTCTCGCGAACGCGCTTCTCCGACGGCTTCTCATAAGCCGAGCGCCGCTTCATCTCGCGAAACACGCCTTCGCGCTGCATCTTCTTTTTCAGGACGCGCAACGCCTGGTCGACATTGTTGTCGCGGACGAGAACCTGCATTCGGACTTCCTTCTCGTGAAAGCACTTGGTCGAGGCGTCTGGTCGAAACGCCTTGGCCGGACATCTCTTGAAAACAAAAAAGGGCCGGGTAGATCCCGACCCTTCCTGAGCTACCCCACGTGGAGCGGGCCTGGCGCCAGTACATCCATGGTCGCCTGCCGCTGATCTCTCACGCTGGACAGCGCGTCAGCTCACTCGGCGCGCAGGTTGTCGGCCGACATCTTGCCCGAACGCTTGTCCTGGACGAGCTCGTACGAGATCTTCTGGCCGTCACGCAGATCGCGCAGGCCGGCGCGCTCGACGGCGCTGATGTGGACGAACACGTCCTGGCCGCCATCATCCGGCTGGATGAAGCCGAAACCCTTGGTGCCGTTGAACCATTTCACTGTACCGTTGGCCATAGTCATATTCCTTCTTGCGGTTGGTAACTCACACGCAGCCGCATGCCACGCATGTTTTCGATTTGAGCAGGAAGGTCGTCAGCGGTGCGCAAAAATAGCGCGGGCCAATTCGTTCGGCCTAGATCGAACCCTACAAATGGGGGTTTGTCCTTCATTTGTCAATGCAACTTTACCGTGCGTAGCTGGCGAGCGGAGCCGACAAGGTATCGGCGCTGGGTGGCGGAGGCGACCACGCGTTCCCTTCGCCATGTTGTCGCCAGCCTGCTCGATAGTCCTGCGTCCACCACTTACGTCCTCCGTAGGTTCGGCGGCGAGCTCGGAGAGACGTCGTGATCAAATGGGCCATGGATCATGCCGTCTCGCGTGATGGCACGACCATCGGCTACCGGCAGGTTGGCGCGGGCCCCAGCCTCGTGCTGCTGCCGGGCGGCATGCAGAGCAGCCGCAACTTCACCCAGCTGGCGGAATTGCTGGCCGATCGCTTCACACTGCATGTGCCTGACCGGCGCGGGCGTGGCCTCAGCGGACCGCCGGGGCCGGACTACGGCATCGGCACCGAGGTTGATGATCTGTCGGCGGTGCTGGTGCAGACAGGCGCTCGTGACGTGTTCGCCCTGAGCTCTGGGGCCATCGCCACGTTGTGGACGGCGCTGCGCCGGCCGCAGATGCTAAGCAGAGTTGCGCTGTACGAGCCGCCGGTGCCCGTCGGCGCGCCATCACCGCTGGACTTTGTGCCGCGCTACGAGCGCGAGCTTGCCGCGGGCAATCTGGCGGCCGCCATGGTCACGGTGATGAAGGGGACGAGCGACCGACGCGACTGGTTCACCGGCCTACCCCGGCTGCTGCTGATCCCGATGATGAGCGTGGCGCTGCGCGGCAGCGGCGAGGAGGCGGTAGCCATCCGCGAACTGGTGCCGACCTTCCACTACGATGCGCAGCTGATCGCCGCCACGGCCGGGCAGGTCCGGAGCTTCGGCGCCATCCGCATGCCGGTCCTGCTCATGGGCGGCGACAACTCCAATCCCTACCTGCCAATGGCGCTCGACGCGTTGCAGCACGAGTTGCCGCAAGCGGAGCGGGTCGAGCTCAAGGGCGTCGGCCACATCGCGGCCGACAATGTCGGCGAGCCAAGGTTGGTCGCCAGTGAGCTGCGGCGGTTCTTCGCCTAGCCTGTCGAGAGCCTGACCCGGACCGATATCTTGATTAGTCGCCGATCGCGTGTGCGGCGAGCATGCGCGCGTGACGTCCGTTTTGGGCGCTCCAGCTTCGCGCCAGTACGCATGCATTAGACCTGCATGCGCCGACCAGGGAGAATCCCAATCAGGACCTTTCCGCCAAGGGGGCGCCGCTAGCGCAAACTCTCCACCGCCAGACGCGCCACCGCGGCATGCGCCGCCTCGCGCTCCTTCTCGCCGACCTGCGCGCCGGCGAGATAGGCCGCGATGGCGAAGCGGCGCCCATCTGGCAGGGTGACGATGCCGATATCGTTGGTGGCGTGGTTGAGTCCGTCGGCGCTCGGCCCAAGGCCGGTCTTGTGGGCGAAGCGCGCGCCTTCCGGCAGGCCGGCCTTGATCCGGTTCGGGCCGGTCTTGGCCTCCAGCATGATCTTGTCGAGCAGCGCGGCGTGTGCCGGTTCGCGCAACCAGTTGCCCTTGGCGAGGCCTTCGAGGAAGGCGATCGAGGCCTCGGGCGAGGCGGCGTCGCGCTTGTCGGTCAGCGTTGCCGCGAGGCGCTTCTTGCGCTCGGCCGCGGGGATCGCGCTGATCGCGGCGTAGAATTTGGCGGTGTCGATCTGCTGGTCCCAAGCGTAGCCGGGCAGGCCCAGGATTTCCGGCTGGAAGACGCGCTCGTAGCGGTCGACCGAGATGCCGGTGACGCCGCCGTCCTTGAGGATGGCGGTCAACGCCTGCGGGCCGCCGATCAGCCGCAGCAAGAGGTCGGCGGCGGTGTTGTCGCTCTCGGCGGTCGAACGGGTCAGGAGCTCGCGCAAAGGATAGTCGTTGCGCTCGCCCTTGAAGGCCTTGGCGAGCGGGCTGTGATAGAGCGAGAGATCGTTGCGGGTGACGGTAATCTTCTGGTCGAGCTTCAGCTTGCCGGCCTCGACAGCCTGCAGCACGCCGATCGCCAGCGGCAGCTTGAACACGCTCTGCAGCGGGAAGGGCTCGGCCCCGCGATAGGACCAGCTCTTGCGATCCTTGAGGTCGATCAGGCCGACGCCGATGCGGCCCTTCGTGCTCTGTTCGATCGTCTTGATGCCGGCATCGAGCCTGGCCTTGTCCCAGTCGGCGAAGGCGGGGGAGGCGGCAAGTCCGGCGAGAGTGAAGGCGAGGGCGCAGGCAAGGCGGGTCGGCATGAAAAATCCCCTGTGGTGGCGCCACAGGGGAGGGAGATTGCGGCGCCGGTTGGGCGCGATCCGGGCGACCGTCAGAACTTCAGCCGGCGCGCCCGCTTCACCATCGGGATCTCGTGGATCTTGGCCAGCAACTCGTCCGAGATCGCCTCGTCGACGGCGACATAGCAGATCGCGTCGCCGCCCGGCTTGTCGCGGCCGAGATTGAAGGTCGCGACGTTGACGCCGGCCGCGCCGAGCAGCGAGCCGAAGGCGCCGATGAAGCCCGGCTTGTCGGCATTGCGGACATAGAGCATATGCGGCGCGAACTCGGCGTCGACCTGGATGTCGCGGATTTCGATGATGCGCGGCTTGCCGTCATGGAAGACGGTGCCCGAGGCATGGCGCGGCATGTCCTCGGCCTCGACGACGATGCGGATGACGCTTTCGAGATTGCCGGCGACCTCGCGGGTCAGCTCCTCGACGACGATGCCCTTCTCCTTCGCCACCATGGCCGAGTTGACCATGTTGATCTCGGGCAGGAAGGGCCGCAGCACGCCGGTGATCGCGGCGGCCGAGATCGCCTTGAGGTTGAGCGCCGCAACCGCGCCTTCGTATTCGATCCGGATGCCCTTGACCGGCGCCTCGGTCAGCTGGCCGAGGAAGGAGCCGAGTTTTTCGGCGAGGTCGACGAATGGCTTGATCCGCGGCGCTTCCTCGGCCGAGATCGACGGGAAGTTCACCGCATTGGTGATCGCGCCCTTCAAGAGGTAGTCGCTCATCTGCTCGGCGACCTGCAGCGCGACATTCTCCTGCGCCTCATTGGTCGAGGCGCCGAGATGCGGCGTGCAGACGACGTTGTCGAGGCCGAACAGCGGGTTCGCCTCCGCCGGCTCGACCGAGAACACGTCGAAGGCGGCGCCGGCGACATGGCCGGACTTGATCAGTTCGGCCAGCGCGGCCTCATCCACCAGGCCGCCGCGGGCGCAGTTGACGATGCGCACGCCCTTCTTGGTACGGCTAAGGTTTTCCGCCGAGAGGATGTTCTTGGTCTTCTCGGTCATCGGCACGTGCAAGGTGATGAAGTCGGCGCGCTTCAGGAGTTCGTCGAGCTCGACCTTCTCGACGCCCAGCTGCACCGCCCGCTCCGGCGAGAGATAGGGGTCGAAGGCGATGACGCGCATGCGCAGGCCAATGGCGCGCTCGGCGACGATCGAGCCGATATTGCCGCAGCCGATCAGGCCGAGCGTCTTGGCAGTGATCTCGACGCCCATGAAGCGGTTCTTCTCCCACTTGCCGGCCTGGGTCGAGGCATCGGCCGACGGGATCTGGCGGGCGAGCGCGAACATCATCGCGATGGCGTGCTCGGCGGTGGTGATCGAGTTGCCGAAGGGCGTGTTCATCACGATCACGCCGCGGCTGGTGGCGGCGGGGATCTCGACATTGTCGACGCCGATGCCGGCGCGGCCGATCACCTTGAGGTTCGTCGCGGCCTCCAGCAGCTTGGCGGTGGCCTTGGTCGCCGAGCGGATGGCGAGGCCGTCATAGTCGCCGATCACAGCGGCGAGCTTGTCCTTGTCCTTGCCGAGGTTGGGATCGAAGGTCACGTCGATGCCGCGATCCCGAAAGATCTGGACGGCGGCGGGGGAGAGGGCGTCGGAAATCAGGACGCGGGGTTTGGTCATCGGGATGGCTCCGGCAGCGCGCCGCAAGCGGTCGCGCGCGTGAATGGGGAGGCGCGTTCCTTCTCCCCTCGGGGGAGAAGGTGGCTCGGCGAAGCCGAGACGGATGAGGGCCGGCGGGCGAGAGCTCACGACAAACGTCGCGCTGCCCTCACCCCAACCCTCTCCCCATCGAAGTCGGCTGTTGCCGACTTCGACACTTTGAGTGCTGATCTCGGGTATACCCGAGATCAGTGGGAGAGGGGGCGCGTCGAGCTTACGCCGCCTTCTTGCCGAGGCCTGCCTTCGCCTCGTTGAAGGCATACGCAATCCACGGCAGCAGCGCCTTGAGGTCGCGCGATTGCACGGTCGCGCCGCACCAGATGCGCAGGCCGGGAGGGGCGTCGCGGTAGTGGCCGAGATCGTAGCCGGCGCCGGCCTTCTCGATGATGCTCACGACCTGCTTGGCGAAGGCCGCCTGCGCGTCGGCCGGCAGCGCTGTCACCGCCGGGTCGGTGAACTTCAGGCAGACCGAGGTGTTCGAGCGCGTCTTCGGCTTCAACGCAAGGAAGTCGATCCAGTCGTTCTCGCGCACGAACTTGGCGATGACGCGGGCATTGCCGTCGGCGCGCTTCACCAGGCCGTCGAGGCCGCCGACCTTCTTGGCCCAGGCCAGCGCATCGAGATAATCCTCGACCGCGAGCATGGACGGCGTGTTGATCGTCTCGCCGGCGAAGATGCCCTCGGAGAGCTTGCCGCCCGAGGTCATGCGGAAGATTTTCGGCAGCGGCCAGGCCGGCTTGTAGGTCAGCAGCCGCTCGACTGCGCGGGGCGAGAGCACGATCATGCCATGCGCGGCCTCGCCGCCGAGCACCTTCTGCCAGGAGAAGGTGACGACATCGAGCTTGGGCCAGTCGAGCTTCTGGGCGAAGGCGGCCGAGGTCGCGTCGCAGATCGTCAGCCCCTCGCGGTCATCGGCGATCCAGCTCGCGTCGACGACGCGCACGCCCGAGGTGGTGCCGTTCCAGGTGAAGACGACGTCGCGGTTTTTCGTGTCGATCTTCTTCAGGTTCGGCAATTCGCCATAGGGGGCGGTGAAGGTGCGCACATCCGCCAGCTTGAGCTGCTTCGTCACATCGGTGACCCAGCCTTCGCCAAAGCTTTCCCAGGCGACCATGTCGACGCCGCGGGCGCCCAGCATGCTCCACATCGCCATCTCGACGGCGCCGGTGTCGGAGGCCGGCACGATGCCGATGCGGTAATCGGCCGGGATCTGCAGCACCTCGCGCGTCAGGTCGATCGCAGCTTTTAGCTTGTCCTTGCCGATCTTGGCGCGGTGCGAGCGGCCGAGCGCTGCATCACCAAGGGCCTTGAGGGTCCAGCCGGGGCGCTTGGCGCAGGGGCCGGACGAGAAATGCGGCACGCGCGGGCGCGCTGCCGGAATCGTATTCGCCATCGATGTCTCCATCCTTACAGATGGGCGCGCCGCGTTGGGGCGGCGTGTCCCGTCGATGGGCGTAGGATGGGAGGGGGAGGGGAGTCAAGGGTGGGATAAATCATAGAATTCCCTCCTGCGGCTGCTGTTACTCGCGAAGCAATACACAGAAGGCTCGTTTGTTAGGATTGCCTATTATCTGCAGTTTTCCTTATGGTGGATCGTGCAGGGTGGGACGGCGAAATGCTTGAACGTTCGGAAAAAATTGGCCTCGAAGCGATCTTGGATCTTAGCGGTACTGGCCGCGAAGCTAAAGCTTATGCCTTTCTATATGCAGCTTTTAAGAGAACGGAAATAAGTAAGAATCCGGTTCGCGACGTCCTAGACTGTCTGACGCCTTTTTCGGCGCCTTATATTAATAGTATATCTGGACGTCAGATCACATCTGATGGTTTAAAAGATTATCTCAAAACGACGTTTGGATTTGATATACCTCTGTATGCGATAGATCAACTTATGCCAACTTTGCAGAAAGCTGGATATGTTGAGTATAACAGAATTACGAAAAGGTACATCTCCAAAAAGAATGACCATAATTACGAAATTGCAAAGGCTGAAATCGACACTGAATTTGATGACGTGGTCGAGGCGCTCGCTTCTTATGCTAGAAGAGTTGGTTTCACAATTGCCCCACCTTCAGGGAGTTGGGGTGATGCTCTAATCCAATTCCTCAAGAGCAGTACAGATCGCCCGGAAGTAAAATTTGGTAATATAAAAGGAGCTTTGCTCGATCCTGCAAAAATAGAATTTTCTGTGATTGGAGCTTTCATAAAAGATAATCATCATCTTGATACAGTTATATATAAAAGCATACTTAATGTATTCATGGGCGTTTTAGTTGAGGAATTTATAGCGTCCGTTTCTGAAGTTAGCGCTATCGATTTGAAGAATCCAGTTCATGTGTTCTTTGATACATCCGTAATATTGCGTCTTCTAGGATGCTCTGGAAAACTTTTGAAGACGGCTACAGATGAGCTTACGAGATATCTACAGGACCTCGGTTTCAAAATATTCTATCTCTCTGGAAATGAATCTGAGGTTGCTGGAATTCTAGAGACGATTATTTATGTAAAAGATACTGGCCGCGAAATTGAAGGCGAGACGGCGGATGCCATTGCCAGCGGAGATGTCAACATAACCGATATTCGGATGCTGCAAAATACATTTGCGGAGCGGCTGGCCGCGATGGGTATTTTCCCTGCAGCCGATCTTGAAAAAAGCGCATACGACAATGCCAAATATCAGATCGATGAACGTGGTTTTTCTGAGTACCTAAAGCAAAACTCTGTGAAATCACGACGTGGGTATACGCTAAATAATCGCGAGAATGATGCTGGCTATCTCGGGGCCGTCATGAGGTTACGGCGCCGACTGACGACAAATGATCTTGCAAGTTGTGGGTATTTATTTGTTACGTCAAATAAATTTCTCGCAAATATGTCACGCAGATATCTTGTCGAACAGAAAGTAATAAGACCTCAGCACTGCCCTCCTGTTCTTTCGGTCGGGCAGGTTGCTACTATACTTTGGCTTATAAAAGATAAGGCCCTAGAGCCGCAGAAGGCTGGAAGAGAATTGCTGTCTAATTGCTATGCTGCATTTCGCCCTGATCAACAATGGTTTCGATTTTTCCGAGAGGGGATTGAAAAAACATCAGGAAACATTGAGGAATTCGTGAAGGCGCCTCGAAGCGCTCTTGCACTTCAGGCTGCTCGACGCATCGCGCAAGAGGAGAGTTTTGGCGAATCGTCGGTCGTTCGCGAGCTAAATATGGCAGAGATTCTGAGCCGTGCCGAAGTAGAGATCAGCAAAAAAAATGATGAGCAACAAGCAATATTGACCGCCCAATTGCAGGCGTCGTCCATAGCGCGTGATGACCTTGCTCGACAGAAAGACGAGGAAATCATTCGCCTGAACCAGCTAGCGGAAGCTGAACGGTTGGCGGCTGTTGCCGCCGCGCGATCAGACACAACGCGCGCGGTTGAATTTGAACTTGGAGATAAGTTTAATCGGGCGGCTTCTCGATTGGCCGAACGTATTGTTAAAATCATTCAGATGACTCTTATTGCCTTATTCTCGATATTCACGGCTATTGCGATATACTTTCAGATAACGAACTCTAATACAATTTTCCTCTGGATGACATCGGCCTTGCTTGCGGTCCCAAGTATCTTAGGATTTGCAGACGTAGTGGGCGTGAAGTGGGTACAAAAATGGTTTGACAGATTGAGGTCGTGGCTTGTTCATTTGATTGCCTCATGAATAGGCTCCTCTCTCACAGTCTCTGGCCATTTAACAGTTGCCGTGTCGCGGCAGGGCGCTCGGTGGCCTTCGTAGGGTGCGCTAGGTGAGTTGTACGATGTCGATGGTCGGGACGGGGCTGACCGAGGCTCTGCGGGGATAGACACGAGAACAGTCACCGCCCTCCCAACCTCCCGTATACTCCGCCGCATCCCATCCCCGAGGGGCGGCCGACCGGAGGCATGTCGTTTGGCGGGGTGGGTGCGGCGCCTGCGGGCGAGGGTTGCGCCTCGCTCCCGGGAGGCTTCGGGAACCGACCTGGGGACACTACGATCCCTGCGCGAGGAGCTCGCTAGACCGCGCCGGCTGCATAAGCCGGCGCGACAGAAGCGCGGCCCGGAGCTTTCAAATCGCCGCCTGGCGGAGCGCCACGGGGCGTGCGGATGGTGGCTCAATCCATCCGCGCCGCGTCCGTAGCTCACGGAAGCGGATCACCAACCAGCGCCTCGCGGCGCTCCGCTGCCCCTCACATGCGACAACGCCCGCAGGATCAGCCTGCGGGCGGGGAAAAGCTTGGGTGGAGGAGGCGCGACGCGCACCCTTCTCCCCTCGGGGGAGAAGGTGGCAGCGCGAAGCGCTGACGGATGAGGGAAGTCCTGCACAACGCTCACCCGGTCGTACCGCCCTCATCCCCTGCCGGACCTTCTCCCCCGAGGGGAGAAGGAGGCTATTTGGAGGACACTCCATGCCTCGCAATCCCGACCATCGCGGCGCGACCCGCGAGGAGTTCGAGCGCTTCCAGCGTGAGCGGCCGATCATGCTGCGCCAGTTCGCGACACTGCTGCAGTGCTGGCGCTTCTGCGGCCGCAAGGATTGCCGGCGGGCCAAGGCCTGTCGCGGGGCGGATAGCCTGCAATGCTCAGGCGAGTTCATGCAGGCCCTCTCCGACGAGATGCGCGCGACCTTCCAGGAAGCGATCCGCCTGCGCGGCCAGGGCGTCGAGGGCAGGCAAGCCTGGCGCGAGGCCGAGCGACGCATCGCCAAACACAAGGCGCAGCTCGAGGCGACTCCGCTGCGGGGGGAGCGGTAGGTCGGCGCCGGGAGAGCGCCTCTTCCGTCATGGTCGCCCTTGTGGCGACCATCCACGTCTTCGCCCGGTTTCGACAAGGTGCCGGAGGCCATTCTTGGCGGGCGCGTCTGCGATCGGCGGCGCAAGACGTGGATGGTCGGGACAAGCCCGACCATGACGGAGGAGGGAGAGGCCCCGCGCTCTTTGCCGGCAGGCTGCTATAAGCTCGGCTCAGACACGATTCACCGAAAGCTCAGCGCCATGGCCAGAAAAACCCCCGAACAGCTCACCAAGGAATTCGAGGGCCGCAAGGCCAAGGGGCTGGCCAAGGGCGGCGCGGCCTATTGGCCGAACGTGCTGTCGAACGCGGTGCTGAAGCTCGTCGCCGCCGGCGGCGAGCTCAGCGTCGCGGCGCTGGCGGAGCGGGTCGCGCAAGAGGGGCAGGTGACGGATCCGGCAGTCAAGGCCGGGGCCGAGGAAGCGCTCGCCCGGCTGAAGCAGGCGGCGGCAAGGGCGGCGGAGTAGAAGGCTCTTCCTTCTCCCCTCGGGGGAGAAGGTGGCAGCGCGTAGCGCTGACGGATGAGGGAAGGAGGGCTCACCCGGTCGAGGCGCCCTCATCCCCCTGCCGGGACCTTCTCCCCCGAGGGGAGAAGGGGGCTAGTCACTCCCCCATCGCGATCAGCGAGGCATTGCCGCCCGCCGCTGCGGTGTTGATCGTCACCGTCTGCTCGGTGGCGAAGCGCGGCAGATAGTTCGGGCCGCCGGCCTTGGGGCCGGTGCCCGACAGGCCGTGGCCGCCGAAGGGCTGCACGCCGACGACCGCGCCGATCATGTTGCGGTTGACATAGATGTTGCCGGTCGAAAGCCGGTCGATGACCAGCTCGACCGTGGTCTCGATGCGCGAATGCAGGCCGAAGGTCAGGCCGTAGCCGGTCGCCTCGATCTCGGCGAGCACCTTGTCGAGCTGGCCCGCCTTCCAGCGTACGACATGCAGGATCGGGCCGAAATGCTCGGCGGCGAGGTCGGCGACCTTGTCGAGCCTGATGATGTGCGGGGCGACGAAGGTGCCGGGCAATGACGGCGTCTTGCCGGCGTAAGTCACGCGGCCGGCGGCGCGCATCGCGGCGATATGGGCGTCGAGCCGCTCCTTGGCGGCAGCGTCGATCACCGGGCCGACATGGGTCTCGATCGCGCGCGGATCGCCCAGCGTGAGCTCGCGGGCGGCGCCCTCGATCATCTCGACCATCTTGTCGGCGACGTCCTCCTGCACGACGAGCAGGCGCAGCGCCGAGCAGCGCTGGCCGGCCGAGCGGAAGGCGGAGAGGACGACGTCGTCGGCGACCTGCTCGGCCAGCGCGGTCGCGTCGACGATCATGGCGTTGAGGCCGCCGGTCTCGGCGATCAGCGGCACGATCGGGCCGTCCTTGTTGGCAAGCGCGCGGTTGATGGCCCGGGCGGTCGCGGTCGAGCCGGTGAAGGCGACACCGGCGACGTCCCTGTGCGCGATCAGCGCCGCGCCGAGCTTGCCGTCGCCGGGAGCGAAGTGCAGCGCGGTCTTCGGGATTCCGGCCTCGTGGAGGAGGCGCACGGCGAGCGCGGCGATCAGCGGGGTCTGCGGCGCCGGCTTGGCGACGACGCTGTTGCCGGCGACGAGCGCGGCGGCGACCTGGCCGACGAAGATCGCGAGCGGGAAGTTCCACGGCGCGATGCAGACGAACGGGCCGCGGCCGCGCAGGATCAGCCGGTTCTCCTCGCCGGTCGGGCCGGGCAATGCGGTCGGCACGGCGAACTTGGTTTCGGCTTCGGCGGCGTAGTAGCGCAGGAAGTCGACGGCTTCGCGCAGCTCGGCGATGGCGTCGTCCAGCGTCTTGCCTGCCTCGGACTGGAGTAGCGCCAGGATCGGTCCGCGGCGCGCTTCCATCAGGTCGGCGGCCTGGCGAAGGCTGGCGGCGCGGTTGCGGGCAGGCGTCGCGTTCCAGGCGTGGAAGCCTGCCTTGGCGGCGGCCACCGCCCTCTCGGCGCTGGCGGCATCGCCCTCGGTGACGCGGCCGACCGGCTTGCCGTCGATCGGCGAGAGCACGTCGCGGGCGGTGCCGGAGCCGGGCTTGCCGTCGATCAGCGGCACGGCCTCGGGCACGGGCTTGGCCGCTGCGGCGTGGATCTCGGCGAGCAGGGTCGCGAGGCTTTCCGCATCGCCGAGCTCGACGCCGGCGGAGTTGCGGCGGCTCGTCCCGAAGAGCTCGGCCGGCAGCGGGATGCGGCGATGGCGGGCGGCGCTGGGCGTGCCGATCAGGTCGGCCGGCGGCACCAATAGCTGCGCGACCGGCACGTCCGGATCGCCGGAGACCGAGACGAAGGAGGAGTTGGCGCCGTTCTCGAGCAGGCGGCGGACGAGATAGGCGAGCAGGTCCTGATGGCCGCCGACCGGCGCATAGGTGCGGCAGGCGAAACCGGAATCCGACTGCAGCAGGCGCTCATACAGCGCCTCGCCCATGCCGTGCAGGCGCTGGAACTCGAAATTCTCGGCGTCGCCGGCGAGCTCGGCGACGGTCGCGACGGTCAGTGCGTTATGGGTGGCGAACTGGGGAATGATGCGCGGGCGCAGCGCCAGGAGCTGCCTGGCGCAGGCTTCGTAGTTCAGGTCGGTCATCGCCTTGCGGGTGAAGACCGGATAGTCGGGCAGGCCGCGCTCCTGGGCGCGCTTCAACTCGGTGTCCCAATAGGCGCCCTTGACCAGGCGGACCATCAGCCGGCGGTCATAGGTTTCGGCGAGGGCAGCGATGTGGTCGATCACCGCCGCGGCGCGCTTCTGATAGGCTTGGATGGCGAGGCCAAAACCGTCCCAGCCGGCGAGCGAGGCATCGGCCATCACTGCGGCGATGACGTCGAGCGAGAGCTCGAGCCGGTCGGCCTCCTCGGCATCGACGGTGAAGTTGAGATCGTAGGTCTTGGCCTGGCGGGCGAGCTCGATCACCTTCGGCGTCAACTCGGCCAGCACGCGCTCGCGATTGGTTGCCTCATAGCGCGGATGCAGGGCCGAGAGCTTGACCGAGATGCCCGGGCGGTTCGGCAGCCTGTCGTTACCGGCCGAGTGGCCGATGGCGTCGATCGCGTCGGCGTAAGATGCGTAATAGCGGTTGGCGTCTCCTTGCGTGCGTGCGCCTTCGCCGAGCATGTCGAAGGAGTAGCGGTAGAGCTTGCCCGAGCCGGAGCGGGCGCGCTTCAGCGCTTCCTCAATGGTCTGGCCGAGGACGAAATGGTTGCCCATGACGCGCATGGCCTGGCGCGTCGCGGTGCGCACGGCGGGCAGGCCGAGGCGCTTGGAGAGGTTGCCGATGATGCTGGTCGGGGTCTCGCCCGGCTGGATGATGCGGGCGGTGATGCCGAGCGCCCAGGACGAGGCCGAGATCAGGAAGGCGTCCGACTTGGATTCGTGATGGGCGAAGTCGCCCTGGCCGAGCTTGTCCTCGATCAGCCGGTCGGCGGTGGCGGCGTCGGGCACGCGCAGCAGCGCCTCGGCCAGCACCATCAGCGCAAGGCCCTCCTTGGTCGAGAGCGAGTACTCGCGCAGCAATTCCTCGATGCCGCCCAGCCCGACCTTGCGGGTGCGGATCGCGTCGACCAGCGACGTGGCGCGGGCGTCAATCCTCGCCTTGGCCAGGGGATCGCGGCGGCCGCCGGAGAGCAGGCGACCGGCGATCGCGGCATCGTCCTCGGCATAGGGGGCGCGGAAGACGGGTGCAGGGGCGGCCATGAAGAGAGCTCCGGGTCTCGGCGGCGGGATGATCTGCAGAATCATCGCAAGCGGGCTGGATATCAATGGAGATTTCGGCGAAGATATAGTGATTTATCTCGTAGGAAATTTATATGGCAGAGAATAATCCGGTTCTCGATAGAACCGACCGGCGCTTGCTCGCCCTGCTGCAGAACGACGGCCGCGCTGCCGGCGTCGAGCTGGCGGAAAAGGTTGGGCTGTCGCCGACCGCGACCGGCGAGCGGCTGAAGCGGCTGGCGCGCGAGGGCTTCATCACCGGCTACCGCGCGACGCTCGATCCGGTGAAGCTCGGCCTGCACCTCCTGGTTTTCGTGGAAGTCTATCTCGACAAGACGACACCCGATGCGTTCGAGCGCTTCGCGGCGGCAGTGAAGCGGGCTCCCGAGGTGCTCGAATGCCATATGGTCGCTGGTGGCTTCGACTATCTGGTCAAGACCCGCGTCGCCGACATGAACGCCTATCGGCGCTTTCTCGGCGAAGTCCTGCTCGCGCTGCCGGCCGTCCGCGAGACGCGCACCTATGCGGTGATGGAGGAGGTCAAGACCGACGGCGCGCTGCCGTTGTGACTCCTGCAGCACTGCCGCAGAAAAACGTAACCATTTCCGCGATTTCGCCGTGTTCTTGCCCTGTTGGTGCTTGACCTGCCGGCTAGGGAGGTCTTGGTTGCGTTGCGTCCCCGGTATGGTGCTCCACGAGTTCCGTCGGAGAGGCACTTGCGTCCGTGTCGGCTATGGTCGCTCCGGAGTTTGCCATGTCCGTTGCCATGCCCCTGCTTGGCGCGCCGATCTCCCGGCGCGGGTTCGGGCGTTTCCTCGTAGGAACCGGGCTTGCCGCTTGGGCCGGGCTGCGTAATGCGCCTATCGCTGCCGCTACGATCCCGTTGCGCTTCACGCTTGACTGGCGCTTCGAAGGACCAGCGGCGCTGTTCCTCACCGCCCTGGACAAGGGCTATTTCCGCGACGAGGGCCTCGACGTCACGATCGAGCCCGGAACGGGCTCACGCGAAGCCGCTCTTAAGGTCGCGACTGGCGGTTTCGATGCCGGCTTCGGCGATGTGAACTCGCTGATCCGCTTTCGCGACGAGAATCCGGCCGTCGATCTCAAGGCGGTGATGATGGTCTATGACCGGCCGCCCTTCGCGATCGTCGGGCGCAAAAGCCGCGGCATCAGCACCGATCCGAAGAGCCTCGAAGGCAAGAAGCTCGGCGCGCCCGCTGCTGACGGCGCCTTCGCGCAATGGCCGGTGTTCAAGAAGATCAACGGCATCGACGATGCCAAGATCAAGCTCGAGAATATCGGCTTTGCCGTGCGCGAGCCGATGCTGGCGTCGGGCGAACTCGATGCGATCTTCGGCTTCGCCCACACCTCCGTGATCAACATGAAGGCGCGCGGCGTGCCGGCCGAGGATATCGTCACCTTGCTGATGGCCGATTATGGCATCGAGCTCTACGGCAATGCCGTCATCGTCTCGCCGAAGCTGCTCGCGGAGAAGCCGCAAGCGGTGCGTGGCCTGCTGCGGGCGATCACGCGCAGCGTCCGGGATGTCGTCGCCGCGCCGGAGGCGGCGATCGCCGGGGTGATCCAGCGCAATGAAGGTGCCCGCCCTGAGATCGAGCTGGAGCGCCTGAAGATGGCGCTCGACCACTATGTGATGACGCCGAACGTCAAGGCGAACGGCTTCGGCGGCATAGACAAGGCGCGCTGGCAGAAGGGGCTCGATCAAATCGGGCTGACCGTCTCGTTCAAGGACAAGGCCAAGGCCGGGAACGCCTTCGCCGAAGGCTTCCTGCCGGCGGAGGCCGAGCGGGCGTTCTGACCGGCAGAGCAGTTGACCTTAGGCCAAGGTGACAGCGGCTTTAGGCTTCGCCTATCGTGCGCCGCTTTTTGCTAGGGCAGGTGCCGACCGGTGCGTGCTCGATCCGTGATCCTGGGCCTGCCGCATGCTTCCCGACATCCGTGACTATGAGCGCCTGCGCGCGGCCTTCCGCTGGCAGATTCCGGAGCGCTACAATATCGGCGTCGATTGCTGCGATCGCTGGGCAGCGGTCGATCCCGGGAAGATCGCGATCCTGGAGGTCCAGCCCGACTGGTCGGTCATGCCGGTCAGCTATGGCGAGTTGCGGGCGCAGTCGAACCGCCTTGCGAATGCGCTGCGCAAGCGCGGTGTCGGCGAGGGCGATCGGGTCGCGATCCTGCTGCCGCAAGGGCGCCTGGTACCGATCGCACATATGGCAGCCTACAAGCTCGGCGCCATCGCGGTGCCGCTGGCGGCGTTGTTCGGCGCGGACGCGCTGTCCTACCGCCTGCGCGATTGCGGGGCATCGGCGCTGATCACCAATGCTGCCGGGCTCGCCAAGCTCGGCCAGATCGAGGAGCCGCTCCCGGATCTCGGGCTGGTGATCTCGGCCGATGGGCCGGACGGAAGAGCCGAAGGGCTCGCGCGCCTGCTGGAAGCTGAAAGCGATAATTTCGCGCCGGTCGACAGCGGGCCGGACGATCCGGCGCTGATGATCTACACCTCCGGCACCACCGGCAATGCCAAGGGCGCGCTGCATGGCCACCGGGTGATGCTTGGGCATCTGCCGGGCGTGGAGATGCCGCATGAATTCCTGCCGCAGCCGGGCGATCTGCTCTGGACGCCGGCGGACTGGGCCTGGGCCGGCGGCCTGCTCAACAATCTCCTGCCGGCGCTGCATCACGGCGTCCCGATCGTGGCGCGGCCGACGGCGAAGTTCGACCCCGACGAGGCGCTGCGTCTGATGGCGGATCTCGGCGTGCGCAATTGCTTCATTCCGCCGACGGCGCTGCGCATGCTGCGGGCGGTCGAGAATCCGCGCGAGCGCTATGATCTCAAGCTGCGCACGGTCGCTTCGGGCGGCGAGGCGCTCGGTGCCGAAACGCTGGCCTGGGGGCGCGAGAAGCTCGGCCTGACGATCAACGAGTTCTACGGCCAGACCGAGTGCAATCTCGTGCTCGCCTCCTGCGCCGAAATCGGCGTGGTCAAGCCGGGCTTCATCGGCAAGGCGGTGCCGGGCCACGAGGTCGCGGTGATCCGGCCCGATGGCGGCCTGTGCGAGCCGGAGGAGGAGGGGCAGATCGCGGTGAAGCGGCCCGATCCGGTGATGTTCCTGCAGTACTGGCGCAAGCCCGAAGCCACGGAAGCCAAGTTCATCGGCGACTGGATGACGACGGGCGACCAAGGCTCGCAGAATGCGCAGGGCTATATCCGCTTCGTCGGCCGCGACGACGACGTCATCACCTCGTCCGGCTACCGGATCGGGCCGAGCGAGATCGAGGATTGCCTGCTGCGCCATCCGGCGGTCGCGCTCGCGGCGGTGGTCGGCAAGCCCGATGCGCTGAGGACCGAGATCGTCAAGGCCTTCATCGTGCCGAAGCCCGGCTACTCGCCCTCGAAGGAGCTCGTCGCCGAAATCCAGGGCTTCGTGCGCGAGCGCCTCGCGGCGCATGAATATCCGCGCGAGATCGAATTCCGCGAGGAGTTGCCGATGACCACCACCGGCAAGATCATCAGGCGGCTGCTGCGCGACGCCGGGTGAAAGGCGTTGTGCGGCGCGGAGCCTTCGCGGTCGCGGACAGGCGGATGTTGCCGAGTCGCTGCGGCGCCGTGACGGCGTGAAGTCCGGGCAGGTCGGCGATGATCTCGCGCCGACGGCTGCGCCGGCCAAGCCAGGTTATGAGCTGGGCCAACGGGGCGAAGCTGGCGAAGCGCTCGTCCTGCGTGCCCGAATAGAGCCAGAGGCGCGGACTCTTACCGATCAGGATCGCGCCGGCGATCGGCTTGTCGTCGAGGCTCAACAGGCCGATACGGCAGCGGTGGCTGCGCGCCAGATTGCGGGTCATCGCGCGCAGGAAGGCGCTCTCGCGGATGTCCTGAAGCGCGGCGCCGCCGGCGCGCGCCAGCGAGCCTGAAGCTTCGAGCGCCAGATGGTGCTCGACCATGTCGCGCAGCTCCTGACGCGAGCCAGATTCGGCGAAGGAGAGCTTGCCATGGCGTGACAGGCCATGGCGGAGAGCGGCGAGATCGGGCCTGTCCGCGGTGGCCTGCGGTGCCGGTGCCGGATCGAGCGCGGCGGCGTGGCCGGTTTGCTCGGCGACCTGCAACAGGCTGTGCAGCAGCGGGCCGTCGAGATCGAGGTGGCTCAGCTGCAGGTTCTGCGTATCGGCGAGGCCCCAGCGGCCGGGCGCGTGGAGCAGGGCAGCGATGACGCGTTCCACCTGATCGATGTCGATCAGCGGCGTGGCGAGGCCGAGCCGGGGATTGTTCCAGCCGATCAGCTCGTCCTGCCCCAGCAGCCTGCGCCGGAGGCGGGCCGGCACGAAGCCGAGCAGGCGGCGTGGCGCGGCCGGGCCATCCCAGAACAGCAGCACGGAGACGTCGCGGAAGTCGACGAGATGCTGCGCGGCGGGCAAGGCGAAATCGGGCTCGCAGAACGGATTCGGCTCAATGGCGCGGCTGGCGAGGTCGCGCCATTCGGTCTCGATGGCGGCGCAGGTAGCGAGCGGGCGGCGCTCGATCGTGAGGCCAGCCGGGCTTGAGACGGCATTCTGCTTCGGCACGGTCTCGTCCGGCGCAGCCGGGAATGCAGCGAGGTTCGGCATGGCGCAGCCCTTTCGCGGCTCGCCCCGCTTCGGTGCGCTTCCGTGCCGGATCGGCACGTGAGCACGGGGCGGGGCAGGGGTCTGCGCGTGACGAACCAAGAAGCGGGCCGGCGGAAACTGGTCAGGCGTGGTGGTGGTGGGGCTCGGACTGGGCGGGGGTAGCTCGGCCGAGGAAGGCCGACCAGAGCCGCGCGACGGTCTCCTCCTCCAGATCCTTCACGATCAGGACGAGGCGGGAGCGCCGGTCGGCATCGGGCCAGGTCGGTAGCAGCACCGGCGGATGCAGGATCTGCTGGACGGCGTGGACGAGGAGCGGCTCTTCGGGGTGCTCGGCGAGCGCAACCAGCCCCTTCAGCCGCAGCAGCTTTGCGCCATGGGTCGAGCGCAGCAGGGTCCAGAACAGGTCGAAGGTCGCCTCGCGGATCGGCGTCTCCGCTGTCAGGGTGAAGGCACGGATGCTGGCATCGTGGCGGTTGACGTCGTGGTGATGATGGCCGTGGCCGTCGTGATGGTGGTGTCCGTGGGTGTCGCCATGATCGTGGTGGTGGTCGTGATCGTGGCCATCCAGTGCTTCGGCCGCGAGCCAGCGCCGCAATTCGTCCGGGCGTTCGGCGATGTCGTAGAGGCCGGCGCCGATGATCGCTTCGGCAGGGGCATCGGGAGGCAGGATGGCGATGCCCGGATTGAGCTCGCCGAGCCGCTTGCGCAGTGCCGTGACCGCTGCGCCGTCTGTCGCGATGTCGGCCTTGGTCAGCACCAGCCGATCGGCGGCGACCGCTTGCCGGAGCGCCTCGGGGTGAGCGTCGAGCGTCGCCATGCCGTTGACCGCATCGACCAGCGTGACGACGCCGTCGAGCTTGAAGCGCATGGCGAGATAGGGGTGGTTGATCAGCACATTGAGGACCGGCGCAGGGTCGGCGAGGCCGGTGGTCTCGATCACCAGGCGCCTGAACGGCGCGACGCGGCCATTGTCGAGCCGGCGCAGCAGGTCCTCGAGCGTGACGATCAGGTCGTCGCGGATCGTGCAGCACAGGCAGCCCGAGGCGAGCAGGATCATGCCGTCCTCGATGCCTTCGACGAAGAGATGGTCGAGGCCGATCTCGCCGAACTCGTTGACCAGCACGACCGTGTCGGCCAGCGACGGGTCCTTGAGCAGGCGGTTGAGCAGGGTGGTCTTGCCTGCGCCCAAGAAGCCGGTCAGCAGCGTCAGCGGGATCGGCTCGGGGCGGACGGACTGCTCGGACATCGACGGTCAATTTCCCTATGCGGCCACCGCCGGCAATCGGCGGGCTCGCTTTTGTTCCAATATTACATTGGCGATGATCGCAGCGACGACAAGGGCGCCGCCGGCATACTGCAGCGAGCCGACGCGCTCGCCGAGGAAGACGGCGGCGATCGCGACGGCGAAGACCGGCTCGCCACAGAAGGCGAGCGCGGCCGGCCCGGGCGCGACACGGGCGAGCGCCATCACCTGGAGCAGGAAGCCGATCAGGTAGCCGCCGATGGTGATCGCGACCGCGACCGGTGCGAGCAGCAGCGCCGAAGGTGGCTGGAACAGGCCGGTGAGGGCGAGGATCGCCAGCGTCACCGGCAGGATGACGAGGTGCGACCAGAACAGCTTCGGTACGATCCCGGTGTCGGCACAGCGCGCCGCCGAGAAGAACTGCACTGCGGCCAGCACGCTGGCGGCGAGTGCGAGCGCCAGCCCGCGCGGGTCGAGCCCGTGCCAGTCGGGCCCGACCACCATGGCGACGCCGAAAAAGGCGACGAGGGCGATCACGACACGGTCCAGGCTGAAGCGGGCCGGGGTCAGGAACGGCTCGGCGAGCACGATCAGGATGGGAAAGGTGTAGAACACCACGGCCGCTACCGTGATCGGCAGGAAGGCGACCGAGGAGAGATAGGCGCAGGCGGTGAGCGCTGTGCTGAGGCCGAACAAGGCGAGCGCGGACCAATGTCGGCGCGGCACGACGAGGCTGGCGCGCCAGATCAGCGCCGCGCCGACGACGAGCGCCAGCATCAGGAAGACGCGGTAGAAGACGATGAGCGGCCCGCTCAATCCGGCATGGCCGGCGAGCTGGGCGCTGACGATGTTGGTGCCGAAGGCGGCGGCGGAGCCTAGCGCCAGGGCAAGGCCATGCTGGGCCGAGGACGCGCCGCGCTCCTGCACGTCACGCCGCCGGATCAGGCGTCGGGCTTGCTGGCGTCGGGCTTGGTGGCGGGCTTCGCCCCCGGGCGGGCCGGAGGCTTCGCCAGCGGCTTGGCCTGGGCCTGGCTCGGCCTGGCCTTGGCCGGTTCCGCCTTCTCCTGCTTCGACTTGGTCAGCAGCGGCTTGGCGGCCGGCTTGTTCGCGGCCTTGATGCCGGCAGCAGCGCCGGGGCGCAGACTGGCGGGCGTCGCAGCGCCGGGCTGGATCGCGCCCTGCAGACGCAAGGGGCCGGAGCCGAGCGCGGCTGCGGCAGGCCGCTCTTCCGGCGTCGGCGCGACCGGCGCGAAGGCGGAGGAGGTGGGCGGGATCGCGCCATTGCGCGAGAAGGTACGGTTGCCGGCGACGAGGCCGGCTGCGACGGGGGCGCCCGGCTGGATCGTCTCGCGCGCGACCTGGGTGTCGGGCCTGGCGACGGCATTGGCAGCGAGCGGCGCGGAAGCCGAGCCCGGCGTGCGGCCGAAGGAAACCTGGATCGGCTCGAACTTGGCGCGCGGGCCGAGCGTGATGCGGCCGGAGGGCGCGCGGGTCAGCACCGAGCCGGAGGAGCCGCCCTGCGGCGTGGCCACGGCAAAGCGGTCCGAGGTTCCCTCGGCATTGCCGCCGACGCCGCTGTTGGTCGAGATGAAGCTGATTGGCCCGGAGGTCTCGGTATCGTCGCCGAGCGCGTGGCCGCCGCGGCGGACGCTGTCGCAGATGCTGTAGGCGCGCCCGCCATTGCCGGCCGGCATGCTGGCGATGCTGCCGCCGAAGCCGCCCCATTTGCCGAAGCCTTCATCGAGCAATTGCGCAGCCTTGACGGTGCGCTCAGCGCCGGAGCTGGCACCCATGACGACGGCGATCAGGGTGCGGCCATTGCGCGTGGCGGTGGAGACGACATTGAAGCCGGAGGCGCAGACGAAACCGGTCTTCATGCCGCTGATGCCGTAATAGCGGCCGACCAGCCCGTTGGTGTTGTTGAGCACCTGCTTGCCGAGCTGGACCGCGCCGGTGTTCCAGTAATCGGAGTACTCGCCGAACTCGCTCATCAGCGCCATGGCGAGCACCGCGAGGTCGCGGGCGCTGGTCTGCTGGTCGGGGTGGTGCCAGCCATTCGGGTTGACGAAATGGGTGTCGGCCATGCCGAGCCGCCGGGCTTCGGCGTTCATCATCGAGACGAAGGTCTCGACATCGCCGCCGACGCCTTCGGCGATGACATAGGCGATGTCGTTGGCCGACTTCACCATCATGATGCGCATGGCGTTGTCGAGCGTGATCTCCTGGCCGGCCTTGATGTAGACCTTGACCCGCGGCTGGCTGGCTGCCCGCTTCGAGGCGGGGATCGCGGTCTCGAGCCCGAGCTTGCCCGCGCGCACGGCCTTGAGCGCGAGATAGAGCGTCATCATCTTGGTGGTGGAGGCCGGATGCCAGGCCTGGGTCGGGTTCTCGCTCGACAGGACGGCGCCGCTCGAGGCATCGACCACCACGCTCGTGCCGGCTTCAGCCGGAGCGGCGACAGCGAGGAGCGAGGCGAACGTGGCGCCGGCAGCGAGGCGAAATGAAATCATCGGCAGAGGTCTTGAACCTGTCTTGGCGGGAGTCGAGGGCTTCAACGCGACGCTTGAGGCATTTTCGAGACGGCGGGCGACAATCCTGCCTCGCTGATGACGCATACCTACCCCTCATCGGGTGATTTGCCTAGCGGGGCGTGGCGGTCCAAAGCATCCGCGGTGCTTTTTCTTCGGGATGCCAGCGCGTGAGTCTCAGCCTTCTGTGGATACCGGTGACGCTTGCCGCCTCGCTGCTGCAGACGGCGCGAAACCTGACCCAGCGCTCGTTGACCGAAGTGATCGGCGTCGTCGGCGCGACGCAGGTGCGGTTCCTGTTCGGCCTGCCCTTCGCGCTGCTCTTCCTCGTCCTGGTCTGCCTCGCCAGCGGCGCATTGCCGCCGGTGCCTGACTCGCGCGCCTTCGGCTTCGCCGTCTTCGGTGCCCTGACGCAGATCCTCGCCACCGCTCTGATGCTGGCGGCGATGCGCGAGCGTTCCTTTGCGGTGACGACCGCCTACACCAAGACCGAGCCGGTGCAGGTCGCGCTGTTCGGGGCGGCGCTGCTCGGCGACGCGCTGGGCTGGCCGAAATTCGCGGCGATCGTCGTCGCTACCGCCGGCGTCGTGCTGATGTCGTGGAAGCCGGGCGACAAGCTCAGCGCGGCGGGAATGCGCCCGGCGGCGCTCGGGATCGGTGCCGGCGCCGCCTTCGCGCTCTCGGCGATCGGCTTCCGCGGCGCGATCCAGGCGCTGCCGGAGGGGCACTTCCTGATGCGGGCGACGACGATCCTCGCCCTGGGCCTGGCGCTGCAGACCTTGCTCCTGACGCTCTACATGCTCGTCGCCAACCGCCCGGCGCTGATCCTGAGCCTGCGCAACTGGCGCCGTTCGCTCACCGCCGGCTTCCTGGGCGCTGCGGCCTCGCAATGCTGGTTCCTCGGCTTCTCGCTGACGACGGCGGCCAATGTGCGCACGCTGGCGCTGGTCGAGGTGCCGCTGGCGCAAATCGCCTCGCGCCGGATCTTCGCGGAGGGCACGAGCTGGCGCGAGCTTCTGGGCATGGCGATGATCGTCGCCGGTGTCGGTGCTCTACTTCTGCTGGCGATTTAAAAACCGAGACACGGATTCGTCGCAGTCGCTCCCTACCGCTTCCGGACGACGGGCCTGCGGAGATGGATGATGGCGACGAACTATCATTACGTTGGAACCTACGACGAACGCATCTTTGAGCAGGAATTCAGGGAGCGCTTCGGCAAAAGGCCGCAGATCGCCAATACGATTCCCAACGCGCTCGTCTTGCTGCGCCTGATCAGCCGGGACACCAACATCACCGATGTTCGCTGGGCCGCCTACATGCTGGCCACTGTTCTGATCGAGACGACGAACCGCTTCGACCAGCTCGTGCCCGCCAAGAACAAGAAGGGCAAGCCGCTGCTCGACAAGGCGGGGAAGCCGGTGATGCTGAAGCGCCAAACGTGGTTGATGGTGATGGCACCGATCGACGAGGTCGGCCATGGCAAGAAGAAGGACTATCACGAGCCGGTTAAGGTCGCGAAGCTTGCCGACGGCAGCGTTCGTATCACCGAGCAGGATGGCGATCAGTTCAGTGTCACGACGACCGGCAAAATTTCCAAGTTGACCAAAGGTGCCGTGATGGGCTCGCCCGATGGCGGAGCGGCGGCCAAGGTCTATACGAACGATACCGGCGTCGAGAACGCCTATTACGGCCGCGGCTATGTTCAGCTGACCTGGTGGTCGAATTACATCAAGGCGGGAATTGCCCTCGGTAAAGGCCTCGATCTGTTGCTGGACCCTGAGGCGGTGAAGGATCCCGCCACGGCTTACGCTCTCATGTCGCACGGCATGTGCACAGGTTTCGGCTTTGCCAATGGCCGCACATTCTCGACCTATTTCAGCGGCAAGTCGCGCAACTATGTCGGTGCACGCGCCATGGTGAATGGCTCGAACCGAGCCCAGGAGATCGCCGAGATCGCCGAAATTTTCGAGGCGATCCTACTGGCTGCCGGACCGCAGCGGCCGGGCAAGTTCCCGCCGCCGATCGATTCCAGCCTCGCGGGTATGCCGCTGCCGGGAGAGCGTTTCTCCGGCTCGTCGAGGTTCTTCCAATGAGCCGCCAATGGTTCTTGGTAGCCGCTGCGGCTGCTCTGACCCTCGGCCTCGGTGCTGGGATTGCGGTGGCGCAGCAGCCAGGCAACGAACAGCGCTGCGGCTGGTTCGACAATCCGAGCCCGGGCAATGCCTGGCTGCATGACAAGGATGGTCGATGGACGGTCGCGATCCAGGGTGATCATCAGGCGAAGGGCGACTGGCCGCCAGTCTACAAGCCAGGCGAATGGCGCAGAAGCGGCGGTTACAGCTATGGCTATGGCTGCGCTTGCCTGACGGTGAAGGTCGATGCCGAGGAGAAAAACATCCTCGAGATCGTCTCGTCCAAGGGACGGCCGCTATCGGTCTGCCGCAAGGACAAAGCCCTGTCCACCGTCGAGAAGAAGCTGCGCTGACGCCGGACCGATCGATCGACGGGCCGATTCCTGCCGTACTCCGCCATGTCCTGTCCGCAGAGGCGGCTCCCGCTTCGCTGCGCAATGGACCGGCTTGACTTGCTCCGGTTTCCGTTGGCCTTTCCTCGCACAGGAGGAATGCGCGCTTGCCGGCTTGTGGCCACGAGTGCGCGGAGGCAGATATAGTGTATCTGCACATCAACCAGGAGATGGCTATGAGCGCTGCAATCGTCGGCTGGGCCCACACGCCTTTCGGTAAGCAGGATACCGAGACGGTCGAGAGTCTGATCGTGCGCGTCGCCACCGATGCGCTGGTCGATGCCGGCATCACCGCCGATCAGGTCGACGAGATCGTGCTCGGCCATTTCAACGCCGGCTTCTCGGCTCAGGACTTTACCGCCTCGCTCGTGCTGCAGGCCGACCCGGCGCTGCGCTTCAAGCCGGCGACGCGCGTCGAGAACGCTTGCGCTACCGGCTCGGCAGCCGTTCATCAGGGCGTGCGCGCCATCAAGGCCGGCGCTGCCAAGGTCGTGCTGGTGGTCGGCGTCGAGCAGATGACCACGACGCCCGGGCCAGAGATCGGCAAGAACCTGCTGAAGGCCTCCTATCTCGCGCAGGAAAGCGACGTGCAGGGCGGCTTTGCCGGCGTCTTCGGCAAGATCGCCTCGTCCTATTTCCAGCGCCATGGCGACCAGTCGGACGCGCTCGCCATGATCGCCGCGAAGAACCACAAGAACGGTGTCGACAACCCTTACGCCCAGATGCGCAAGGATCTCGGCTACGCCTTCTGTCGTGAGGAGAGCGAGAAGAACCCCTACGTTGCCGGGCCGCTGAAGCGGACCGACTGCTCGCTGGTCTCGGACGGCGCCGCCGCGCTCGTGCTCGCCGATGAGGAGACGGCCAAGTCGATGCGCCGCGCCGTCGGCTTCCGCGGCATGGCCCATGTTCAGGACTTCCTGCCGCTGTCACGTCGCGACATCCTGAAGTTCGAGGCCGGCGCGCGCGCCTGGCAGGACGCACTAGCGCAGGCCGGCGTCGCGATCGAGGACCTCTCCTTCGTCGAGACGCATGACTGCTTCACCATTGCCGAGCTGCTCGAATACGAGGCGATGGGCCTGACCAAGGAAGGCGAGGGCGCTCGCGCCATCAAGGAAGGCTGGACCCAGAAGGACGGCAAGCTGCCGGTCAACGTCTCCGGCGGTCTCAAGGCCAAGGGCCATCCGATCGGTGCGACCGGCGTTTCCATGCATGTGCTCTCGGCCATGCAGCTCGTCGGCGAGGCGCCGGAGGGCATGCAGGTGCAGGATGCCCGCCTCGGCGGCATCTTCAACATGGGTGGCGCTGCGGTGGCGAACTACGTCTCGGTGCTCGAGCGGGTGAAGTGACGAACAGGGCCGCCGTCGAATCCAAGTCGGCGGCCATCTTCGAGCTGGCCGGAGAGGCGGCGTGATCATCTTCTTCGCGCTGCTGCCTGCCTATGTGCTGTCGATCTTCTACCGCTCCTTCCTGAGCGTGATTGCCGGACCGGTGATGGGCGATCTCGGCATCGGGCCGGCCGAATTCGGCCTGCTCGGGGCCTCCTGGTTCATCGCCTTCGCATTGGCGCAGTTTCCGGTCGGCTGGGCGCTGGATCGGCTCGGGCCGCGCCGGACGGTGGCGGTGACCATGGCGATCGGCAGCGTCGGCGCCGTCCTGTTCGCGCAGGCCGGCAATGCCAACACCGCCACAGCCGCGATGGCGCTGGTCGGCGTCGGCTGCTCGCCGATCTTCATGTCATCGCTTTATCTGTTCGCGCGGACGGAGGCGCCGGCGCGCTTCGGCCTTTTGACCTCGATCTTCATCGGCCTCGGCTCACTCGGCAATCTCGTCGGCGCTGCGCCTTTGGCGCTGGCGGCGCAGGCCTATGGCTGGCGCCCGACCATGCTCGCCTTCGCCGTGGCCTTCCTGCTCGCGACTGTGCTCGCCGCGGCGCTGGTGCGCGATCCGCCTCCGGTCACCGACGCCTCGGGCAAGCATGAGGGGCTGCTGCAGGGGCTGAAGAGCATCGTCGCGATCGGGCCGCTCTGGCTGCTCGCGCCGATCACCCTCGTCGGCTATGCGATCATCGCGACGGCGCGGGGCCTGTGGATCGCGCCTTACATGACGCAGGTGCATGGGCTCGACGGCATCGCCGCCGGCCATGCGACGCTCGGGATGGCGACGACCATGATCGTCGGCGCCTTCGTCTATGGCGGGCTGCAGAAGCGGGCGGGGCGCAGCAAGGCGCTGGTCGCCTGGGGGACGGTCGCGACCGGGATCGGCTTCGGTCTGCTCGCGCTCTTCGGCGCGCGTTCCATGCTCGGGGCGGTGGTTCTGTTCGCGGTCGTCGGCGCGACGGGTTTCACCTATGCGATCCTGATGGCGCATGCGCGCGAGTTCTTCCCGGCGCATCTGGTCGGGCGTGGCATGACCTTCATCAATTTCCTGTTCATCGCCGGGGCGGGGCTGATCCAGTGGGGCTCCGGCTGGTTCGTCGCGGCGCAGCGGGCCGATGGGCGCGACGCAGCGCTCGCCTTTGCCAACATGCATTGGGGCTTCGCGGCGCTGCTGCTGGTCTCGACCGCGATCTACCTGACGACGCCGGAGCGCAAGGCGGCCTGAGGCTCAGGCCTCGCCCGGCGCCCGCGCCGCGATCGCCAGTGCGTGCACGCCACCGGCGAGTTCCTCGGAGAGCGCGGCGTTGACCAGGCGATGGCGTTCGAGCCGGCTCTTGCCGGCGAAGGCGGGCGAGACGATCTCGACGCGGAAATGCGTCTCGCCACCCTCGCGCCAGCCGGCATGGCCGTGATGCTGGTGGGATTCGTCGATCACCTTGAGATGCTCGGGCGTGAGCTGCGTGGTGAGCTTGCCGGCAATCCGGTTGGCCATGGTCGGCATGCGGGTTTCTCTGCGGTTGCTTGCTCGGGTTCCGAGGCAGTCTCATAGTCCCTGACGGGCAGGGCGGGAACGCGTCTTTCTGTCGGAGGCGGCGATGATGACGATATGGCGCATGTTCACCCTGGCGTTTTGCGTCGCTGCGGGCCCCGCGCTGGCGCAGGACGAGGGGCGCGTCGCCGATTACAAGCAGAGCGAGGCGGTGTTGGCGCGCTACAAGCCGGTGCCGATACCGCTCGCGACCCCGGCGCTGACACGCGGAACGCCCGGCCTGACGACGCAGGCCGAACTCGAAGCCTTCGTCACCGATCTCGCCGGCAAGGCGCCCGGGAAGGTCGTGCTCGGCTCGCTCGGCAAGTCGCAGCAGGGCCGGGACCTGCCCTATCTGGTCTTCTCGAAGGAAGGGCTCAAGGACCCCGCCGCCCTGAAGGCGCTGGGGCGGCCGATCGTCTGGTTCGTCGGCCAGCAGCATGGCAACGAGCCGGCGGGCGCCGAGGCGATGCTGGCGCTGGCGCATGATCTGGCGCTGGGTGATCTTGGTGCCGTGCTCGACAAGCTCGTCGTGGTGATGGTGCCGCGCAGCAATCCCGATGGCGCGGCGGCCGACAAGCGGCCCGGCGCCAGCGGCTTCGACCTCAACCGCGACCATCTGCTGCTGACCCTGCCGGAGACGAAGGCGCTGCATGCCAAGCTCGCCGAATTGCCGGCCGACGTGATCGTCGACGTGCACGAGTTCTCGGTCGCCAATCGCTGGCTGGAGAAGTTCGGTGGGCTCAACGCGGCCGATGCCATGATCCTCTACGCCACCAATCCGGCGGTTCCGCAGCCGACGACCAAGATCGCCTCAGAAATGGTCAAGCCGGCCATGGACAAGGCGATGGCGGAGAAGGGGCTGAGCTCGTTCTGGTACTTCACCACCAGCTACCGCAAGGACGACAAGCTGGTCTCGATGGGCGGCAATGCGCCCGGCATCGCGCGCAACCTGTTCGGGCTCTCCGGCGCGGTCTCCTTCCTGATCGAGACGCGCGGTGTCGGCTTGCAACTCGAGAACCTGGAACGCCGCATCGCCACGCATTACGTGATCGCGCGCGCCGTGCTCGACACGGTCGCGGCCAATGACAAGGCCGTGCTGAACGCGGTGAAGGCGGCGCGGGCGGAACTGGCTGGTAATCAGGGCGAATTGATCGTCGCCCATCGCATCGCCAGCGAGACGGTCGCGATCCCGCTGGTCGATCCGGCGACCGGGGTGGACATGCCGACCCCCGTCGAATTCCGCGACTCGCGCAAGGTCACGGTGACCAGCCGCCGGGCGCGGCCGGAAGGCTATCTCGTGCTGCCGGCCGGACAGGCAGCGCTCGATGCACTCAAGCTCAAGGGTATCGCCAGCTGTGCGCTTAGCGCGCCGGCGACGCTGGAGGTCGAGGCCTTCATGGTCGAGCAGAAGGGGCCGGTGAAGAAGATCGACCGCGAGAACATCAATCCGGACCAGGCGGTGAAGGTCGAGCTTCGGCCGCGCCGGATGGAGGTTCCGGCCAATGCCGTCTTCGTGCCGATGACCCAGGCGGGGGCGAATGTGATTGCTGCCTCATTGGAGCCGGATTCTCCGGGCTCTCATGTCGGCGTCGGGGTGGTGGAAACTGCGCCGGCTTCCGGCGAGGCGCCGATCTATCGCGTGCCTCGCGGGACGAAGCTTGCGCTCGCAGCCGGGGGCGATGTGGCGTGCGGCCGTTGAGTTTGAAACGTGGAAATATTATCTAGAGGGCGTCCCGGCCGCTTCGGCTGAGCCGGGTTCTTTAAGCAATCAGGGTCAAGCTGCCGCCAAGGCGATCGGCTTGCTGCAGGCGCGGAGCGATCCGCGTGGCGGTCGGCTTGTCGGCGCAGCGTTCCACCCGCATAACCATGAGACGATGAACTTCAGCTCGCGCCTTTTCGACCGGATCAGGATCGGCCCTTCCGAGGCGGAAGAGGTGGTCGAGGCCGATGCGCGTCTTTGCGACCATCCGGGTTGCACGAAGGCGGGCGAGTTCCGCGCGCCGATGGGGCGCGGCAAGGAAGGCAAGTTCTTCCAGTTCTGCCTCGAGCATGTGAAGGCCTATAACGCGACCTACAACTACTTCGCCGGCATGAACGACGAGGCGCTCGCGGCCTATGCCAAGCAGGAGGAGATCGGCCATCGGCCGACCTGGAAGCTCGGCGTCAATGCCAGCGCCGCGCGGATGGCGCAGCGTGGGCGCGAGGCCGGCGGGCCGGAGATGGAGGATGCCTTCAACCTGTTCCGTGGTCGCGCCGGCCGCGAGCAGGAGCGGGCTGAACCCAGGGTCGGTGTCCTCGCGAAGAAGGCGCTGGAGACGCTCGACCTCGACGAGAACGCCGACCGCGTCGCGATCAAGGCGCGCTACAAGGAACTGGTGAAGCGCTTCCACCCCGATGCCAATGGCGGCGACCGCTCGCGCGAGGGCCGGCTGCAGGAAATCCTCAAGGCCTACCAGACGCTGAAGAGCAACGGGCTGGCCTGACACGTCGCAGTCTGGACCGCGCTCTCTGCTCCCGATAGGAAATCCGCGGGCATATCAGTCGGCGGAGCACGTCATGACCATGGATTCGCAGGTGATCGCTCCCGCCGATGCGGAGGAGCGTCGGCGCAAGCCGCCGGTCGTGGTCTATCCCAATGGCAGCCTGCCTGGTGCCGACATGGCAATGCTGGCGCGTGCCCGCCAGACCTTGACCAAGCGCGACGAGATCATCGTGCCGCCGCGTGAGGCCGGCAGCTTCCGCGTGCCGAAGGGCCACTTCTTCCGGGTCGTCAGTATCGAAGGGCCGCAGGTCGGCGACCTCAATCTATGGAACGCGGAGGATCTCGACGAGCGCTTCTTCAGCGGCAAGACGCGCGCCCTTCACGCGACCCATGTCGGGTTGGGAGATCGGCTCTGGAGCAACCTGCCGCATCTTCGGCCGATGGCGACGATCACCCATGACACGCTCGGCTGGTACGGCTTCGACCAGGACGGCGCCGGCGTGCACGACGTGATCGGCACGCGCTGCGACCCCTATACCCACCGGCTGCTCGGCGATGGCGGCGACTACCATCATTGCTGCCATTCGAACCTCGCCCGAGCGCTGGGGCAGGCGAGGGGGCGGCCGGCGCGCGAGGTCGAGCATCACATCCACGACGTGCTCAACGTCTTCATGTGCACGGGCTTCACCCGTGACACGCAGCAGTACTTCATGAAGGCGAGCCCGGTCAGGCCCGGCGACTTCCTCGAGCTCTTCGCCGAGATCGATCTGCTCGGTGCGATCTCGGCCTGTCCGGGCGGTGATTGCGGCCAGACCCATTCGAGCGACGTCGCAATCTGCCACCCGCTCAAGGTTGAGATTTACGAGGCCGATCCCGCGACTCTCGAAGGCTGGTGCTCGCCGCAGCGCAGCCTCTATGGGCGCAGCCACGGCGAGGCCGATAGCTGAGGGCGAAGGCCCTCAGTTCTTCAGCAGCGAGTTCATCCCGTCGGTGTCGAGATTGTCGGAGCCGCGCACCGCGCTGCGCTCGGTCGAACTCGGCTGGTCGTCCTGTCCGCCGCCCGAGGCGACCGCGCCGCCGTCCGAGGCGGCCGGAGCCTGCCCGCCCGCGCCGGCCATCTTGCGCAGCAACGGGCTGGCCTGGAGCAGCGCGGTCATGCTGGTCGCGGTGTTGTAGCTGTTCGGGTCATTGGGAGCGAGGCCGCCCTGCTTGTGCAGCGCGATGCCCGCATTGCCGGCGTTGTACAGGAGCGAGCCTGACGAGCCGCCGAGCGTGTCGCAGCGATGGCGCAGTTCGGCTGCGTCGCCCTGCTGGCGCGTCGCCATGCAGCGGAAGCGGCTCATCACCTTCGGCCGGCCGGCCGGGTGGTGGATCACCATCAGCGAAGGCGCACCGCCCGACGGCGTCGCGGCGAGCTTGACCGAGCCATAGGTCGCGGTTGGATTGCCCTTCGCCTTGGCGATGGCGTAGTCGAGGTTGGCATTGAACTCGACCGGCTTGGGGTCGAGCTCGAAGACTTTCGCGCCTTTGCCGTCCTGCGTCAGGAAGTCCATGACGATGATGGCGCGCACCGGCGTCATCTCGCCGCTCTGCGGCAGGCAGTGGTGGTTGGTGAGGACATAGTCGCCCGGCAGCAACTCGCCGGTGCAATGGGCGCCGGACTGCTTGCCGGTCTTGTTGTCCTTCAGGAGGATGTCGAGGCGCCCGATGGGCTTGGCCATCTTGGCGAGCGGATCGCGCTGATCGAGCTCCGCGATCGGCTCGAAGGCACCCTTGTTGTTTTCGATCTGGGTCGCGGCGTCGCCGGTGCTCTGCCGGCGCGGCATGCTGACCTTGCCGAAATCGCTGGGGTCGAATCCCATTGTCTGGGCCGCGGCGGGGCCCGCCAGGGCAAGGCCCATGGCACCGATGAAGGCGGCGCGAATATGGGTCCCGGTCAAATTGGTCTGCAGCCATGCGGGCATGCGCTTCTTCCTCTCCTCAAGCGGGTCCCTCGCGGCCCTGCCGACGACCGCCTTCAGGCACGGGCCGGCGCCGCGGGAACCGGGCGCGGCCGAGCAGTACCGAGACGATAGTCGTCCGCACGCGCTTGGGAAACCCTGAGCGCTTTTCGCATGAGCCGGAAGCTGGGGAAGGCGACCGGCTCTCAGCGCTTCTTCGCCGCGAGCCCCGCGACATCGGCGATGATACCGTCGAGAGCGAAGTCCTTGGGCGTATAGACGCGCGCCACGCCCATGTTCTTCAGTGCGTTCTCGTCGTCGGGTGGGATGATGCCGCCGACCACGACAGGCACGTCCATGCCGGCAACACGCAGCCGAGCCGTGACGTCGCGCACTAGCGGCAGATGCGAGCCGGAGAGGATGGAGAGCCCGATAATGTCGGCCTCGGTCTCCTGCGCCTGCGTCACGATCTCCTCGGGTGTCTGGCGGATGCCGCCATAGGAGACCTGCATGCCGGCGTCGCGGGCGCGCACCGCGATCTGCTCGGCGCCGTTCGAATGGCCGTCGAGTCCCGGCTTGCCGACGAGGAAGCGCGGCGACCTGCCGAGTTTCTCGGTCGCCAGGGCAACCGCTGCCTTGACGGTGGCAAGCCCGGTATCGTCGCCGAGTTTGGTCGTATCGACGCCGGTCGGGGCGCGGTATTCGCCGAAGATCTCGCGCAGGGTCTGCGCCCATTCGCCGGTGGTGACGCCGGCCTTGGCACAGGCGATCGAGGTCGGCATGACGTTGCGGTCTTCCTTGGCGGCACTGGCGAGCTCGGCGAGCGCGGCCTCCGCCGCCTTGCCATCGCGCGCCGCGCGCCAGGCCTTCAGCCGGCCGACGGCCTCGATCTCGACCGAGTCCGGAACCGTGACGACATTGCCTTCGCCGGCCGAGAGCGGCGAGGGCTCGCTGGTGGTGAACTTGTTGACGCCGACGACGATCTGCTCGCCGCGCTCGATCGCCTCGATGCGGCGCGCGCCGTTCTCGACCAGCGCCATCTTCATGTAGCCGCTCTCGACCGCGGCGAGCGCACCGCCCATGGCGTCGATCTTCGCCAGTTCCTCCAGCGCGGCGACCTTCAGTGCCTCGACCTTGGCGTCGATCTCCTTCGAGCCGTCGAAGATGTCGCCGAATTCGAGCAGGTCGGTCTCATAGGCCAGCACCTGCTGCATGCGCAGCGACCATTGCTGATCGAAGGGGCGGGGCAGGCCGAGCGCCTCGTTCCAGGCCGGTAATTGCACGGCGCGGGCGCGGGCTTTTTTCGACAGCGTCACCGCCAGCATCTCAATCAGGATGCGGTAGACATTGTTCTCGGCCTGCGGCTCGGTCAGCCCGAGCGAATTGACCTGGACGCCATAGCGGAAGCGGCGATGCTGCTCCTCCAGCACGCTGAAGCGCTTCAGCGTGATCTCGTCCCAGAGATCGACGAAAGCCCGCATCTTGCAGAGCTCGGTGACGAAGCGCATGCCGGCATTGACGAAGAAGGAGATGCGGCCGACGACGCTGCCGAACTCCTCGGGGGCGACCTCCGGCCGGGCCCTGATCGACTCCAGCAGAGCGATCGCGGTCGCCAAGGCGAAGGAGAGCTCCTGCACCGGCGAGGCGCCCGCCTCCTGTAGATGATAGGAGCAGACGTTCGTCGGGTTCCATTTCGGCAGTTCGCGCGCCGTGAACACGACGATGTCGGTGGTCAGCCGCATCGAGGGGCGCGGCGGGAAGACGTATGTGCCGCGCGACAGATATTCCTTGACGAGGTCGTTCTGGGTCGTGCCCTGCAGGGCAGCCCGGTCGGCGCCCTGCTCATCGGCGGTGGCGATGTAGAGCGAGAGCAGCCAGGCCGCCGTCGCGTTGATCGTCATCGAGGTGTTCATCTGCGCCAGCGGGATCTCGGCGAACAGCGCCCGCATATCGCCGAGATGGGTGATGGGAACGCCGACCTTGCCGACCTCGCCGCGCGAGAGCACATGGTCGGGATCGTAGCCGGTCTGGGTCGGCAGATCGAAGGCGACGGAGAGGCCGGTCTGGCCCTTGGCGAGATTGGTCCGGTAGAGCTTGTTCGATTCGGACGCGTCGGAATGGCCGGCATAGGTCCGGAAAATCCAGGGCTTGTCACGCGGCAAAGCCTTGTCGCGCTGGACCTGATTCCGAAGCGGATCGATCGCGTTCATGGTCGCTCCCTACCGTGCCGTCTTGATGTGCTCGTGCAATCTCGATTGTTGCACTGCAGCGAAGATAACGCCAGTGGGGCGGCTCGTCGTCTACGACATTGGGCGGAGGCTCGCGCTGGATTGCGGTGGCCAGGATCGGGACACGCGAGGGTTGCGGCCAGGGCATGCGTGACCGGCCATCCTGTCGATTGACGGTCTTCCGCTCTCCTCCGCAGATTGCGCCCAGCCGCAGGGAGGTCCCTGCGCAAGATCAAGCGACGCACCCGACGCAACACGCCCTGCCAGCAGGCAGGATGGCGCGTGGCGGTGACGTCGCTGCACTGGAGGAAGCCGATGTCGAAAGCGATCATGCTTGCTGCCGCGTTCACCGCGGTCCTGGCGCCGGCCGCCCTGGCTCAAGCGCCGGCCGGCGACCGTTGGACGATCATTCATGCGGGCTCGGTGCTCGCGGTTCCCGGCACTCCGGCCCGGGGCAAAACCAGCATCATCATCAAGAACAGCCTGATCCAGGAGCTGAAGGACGGTTTCGTCGCGGCCGACAGCATCGGCGCGCCGGCGCAAGCGGTGACGGTCGTCGATCTCGGCGACCGCTATGTCTTGCCGGGCCTGATCGACTCCCATGTCCACATCACCTCGGAGCGGGCGCGCGATACGGAACTCCAGCGCGTCAAGAAGACCGGCGAGAACGTCGCGCTCGACGGCGTCGTCTATGCCCGGCGCACGCTCGATGCCGGCTTCACCACGGTGCGCGATCTCGGCTCGCGCGGGGCGCCGGCGCTCGCTTTGCGCGACGCGATCCGCAAGGGGCAGGTGCCCGGGCCAAGGATCGTTACGGCCGGCCAGTCGATTTCGGCGACCGGCGGCCATTCCGACACCAACGGCTTCGCGCCGGATGTCTTCCCCGAGCTCGGCGACAACATCTGCAATGGTCGCGAGCAGTGCCGCCATGCGGCGCGCAACCAGATCAAGCGCGGCGCCGACGTGATCAAGATCACCGCGACCGGCGGCGTGCTCAGCAACACGGCGGCCGGCACCGGCAAGCAGATGTTCGACGACGAGATCGAAGGCGTCGTCGAAGCGGCCCATGCCATGGGGCGCAAGGTGGCGGTGCACGCTCATGGCGCCGACGGCGTCAATGCGGCGCTGCGGGCCGGCGTCGATTCGGTCGAGCACGGCACCTATCTCAACGACGAGTCGATCGCCCTGTTCAAGAAGAGCGGCGCCTATCTCGTCCCGACCGTGCTCGCCGGCGCGACCGTGGTGCGGATGGCGGACGAGGAGGGCTATCTGCCGCCGGCGGTGCGCGACAAGGCGCGCCAGGTCGGCCCGCTGATGCTCGACATGCTCGGGCGCGCCTATCGCGGCGGCGTCAAGATCGCCTTCGGTACCGACACCGGCGTCAGCGAGCATGGCAACAATGCCGAGGAGTTCGCGCTGATGGTCAAGGCCGGCATTCCGGCCGATATCGCGATCCGGATGGGGACGGTCGATGCCGCCGACCTGCTCGACCTCTCCAAGCAGATCGGCACGCTCGAGCCTGGCAAGGCCGCCGACGTGATCGCGGTCGCCTCCGATCCGGTCAAGGACATCACCGAGTTGCAGCGCGTGCTGTTCGTGATGAGCAATGGCCGCGTGCACAAGGCGACGCCGGCCAAGGTTGCGGCGAAGTAAGCGCGAGCAGCGCTAGGCCCGGTCCGCCTCGCGTGCGGATCGGGCGGGCTGCGCCTTGCGGCCCTGGGCCGTGCCGGGCACATTCAGCAGCCGGTTCGAGCTCTGCGTGTCCAGGATGACCATGGTCGAGGTCTCGGCGACGCAGGGGATCGCCTGCAGGGCCTCGCTGATGAAGGTGCGCAGCGCCTCGATATCCTTGACCCAGACGCGCAGGAGATAATCGACATTGCCGGTGACCAGCAGGCATTCGGTGATCTCCGGCTGGTCACGGATCGCGCTCATGAACTGCTCCGCGGCGTCCGGGCTCTGCTTGGCGAGCTTGACGCTGACCATGACGCAGATGCCAAAGCCGAGCGCCGCCGGGCTGATCTTCGCCGCATAGCCTTTGATGACGCCGGCCTCCTCCAGCCGCTTGATGCGGCGGGCACACGGCGTTGGAGAAAGGCCGACCGCCTCGGCCAGTTCGAGGGTCGAGATGCGGCCATTCTGCTGAAGTGCGGCCAGGATCTTCCGGTCGATACGGTCCAGTTCGATCATGAGCGAGTTTCACTCCAGGATTTCTCTTCCTGGGCGATAAATCGCGCCAATTAGAAGATGTGCTCGATCATTGCACGGATTCACTCGCTTCGAGAGTGCTAAATCTTCACAAGCGGCCGTTTCGGCCGAAAAAGGATGGTGCAAGGGTCATGGTGACATCGGATGCGCGGCGGCCGGCTTTCGCCAGCTGGCTCTCGACCGGCAACAGCATCACCCAGCAGTTCATGGCGATCGGCGGGCGGCCCGACGTCGTCAGCCTCGCCGGCGGCTTGCCGGCGAGCGAGATCTATCCGGTCGAGGCGATCGCTGCGGCGCAGGAGCGGGCGCTGACGCGCTGGGGCACGCAGATCCTCGAATATGGCGCGATCGAGGGGCTGCCGGCGCTGCGGGCTGCGATCGCCGAGCGCTTCAGCGCCACGACCGGGCGCCGCTTCGGGCCGGAGAACGTGCTGCTGACGACCGGCGCGATGCAGGGGCTCGACCTCGTCGGCAAGGCGCTGGTCGATCCCGGCGAGCTGATCCTCTCGCAATTTCCGACCTATCTCGGCGCGCTCGACGCCTGGCGCCCGCGCATGCCGCGCTATGAGAAGCTCGACTGGAGCCTGCAAGCGCCCGGCCAGGATGCCGCGCTACGTCAGGCCAAGTTCGTCTATGCCGTGCCGAACTATTCCAATCCGACTGGCGTGCTGGTGTCGCAGGATGAGCGTGCTGCCTTGCTCGACAAGGTCGAGGCGGTCGGGACCTGGCTGCTCGAGGACGATCCCTATCTGCCGCTGCAATTCGACGGGCCGGCCGGGCCGAGCCTGCTCGCCCATCACGCGCAGCGCCATCCGAACGGCGCCTATGCCGGGCCGGTGATCTATCTCGGCACGCTGTCGAAGAGCCTGGCGCCAGGCCTGCGCGTCGGCTGGGTCGTGGCCGAGGCCTCGCTGATTTCGACGCTGGCGCTGGCCAAGCAGTCGACCGACATCGCCTCCAGCCTGCTGACGCAGGCGATCGCGCTGGAGATGATCGAGAGCGATTTCGAGGTGCAGCACATCCCGAAAATCGTCGCGACCTATCGCGAGCGTCGCGACGCCCTGTGCGCTGCTGGGGCGACACATCTCTCCGACTGGTTCGAGTGGGAGGTGCCGCCGGGTGGCATGTTCGTCTGGATGCGGGCCAAGGACGATGCGATCGACACCGACGCGCTCTATGCCCATGCGCTGGCGGAAAATGTCGCCTTCGTGCCGTCGAGCGTGTTCGACCCTTCAGGCGCCTTGAAGAGCGCGATGCGGGTCAATTTCACCCGCTCGCCGCCGGAGGTGCTGGTCGAGGGCGTGCGCCGGCTGGAGCGGGCGGTGCGCCGCCTGCTCGCTGAGCGACCCGGCCAGGCCGCCTGAACCAACAAGCCATAAAAACCGAGGAAACGCCGATGCCGACCCGTCTCGCCACGCCCGCCCATCCGCGCCTGCCGCAAGCTCTGATCGACGCCTGGCAGGCGGTGCCGAGCTCGGTGATCGCCGACCAGCTCGGCGGCACCGGTCACGCCGATCCCGCAATCCGGCCGACCCGGCCCTTCGTGCCGGGCAAGCGCCTGGTCGGCCAGGCGATCACGGCCTGGTGCGAGCCGGCCGATTACGGGCCGGTGCACCACGCGATCAGCATTGCCGAGCGCGGCGATGTCGTGGTGGTCGCGGCCGGTGGGCGCAAGGATGCGGCAATGATCGGCGACCTGCTCGGCGGTGCCGCCCGGCGCAAGGGCATTGCCGGCGTCGTCGTCGATGGCGCGGTGCGCGATGTCGGGCCGGTCTCGCAATGGCCGGACTTCGTCTTCTTCTCGCGCTGGATCATGCCGCGCGGCCCGTCCTCGATGGAGCGCGGCATCGTCAACGGGCCGATCGTCTTCGGCGGCGTCGCCGTCCATCCGCATGACCTCGTCGTCGGCGACGATGACGGCCTCGTCTTCGTGCCGCATGCACTGGTCGAGGCAAAGCTCGCGCCCTGTCTGGCGCGAGTGAAGGCGGAGGCCGAATGGGAGGTGCTGCTCGCCGGCGGCGCCTCGACGGTCGAGACCTTCAAGGTACCGCCGATGGAGAAGCTCTGAGCGCTCTCAGAAGCTCTCGACCCAGGGCCTGAGCTCGACCTCGAGCGACCAGGCGCTGCGCGGCTGCCTGAGGACGTCGAGATAGCTCTGGGCGATGGCGTCCGGATCGAGCGTGTTGTCGTCAGTATCGGGATGGCGGGTGCTGCGCACGGCGCCGTCGATGACGAAATGCGCGACATGGATGCCCTTCGGCCCGAGCTCTCGTGCGGCGCTCTGGGCGAGGCCGCGCAAGGCGAACTTGCCCATGGCGAAGGGGGCCGACAGCGCGAAGCCCTTGATGCCGGCAGTGGCGCCGGTCAGCAGGATGGCGCCGCGGCTATGCGGCAGCATGCGTTTCGCCGCCTGCTGCGTCACCAGGAAGGCGCCATAGGCGGTGACCGCGAGCGCCTGCGCGACCGCCGCGGGATCAAGCTCCGCGATCGGCCCGCGCAGCCGGCCGCTGGCGTTGTAGATGACGACATCGGGCTCGCCGATCTTGGCGTCCGCCGTTTCGAACAGGCTTGCGACGGCGGCCGGATTGGAGGCGTCGACCTGGAAGGTCGCGGCGCCGGTCTCGGCGGCGAGCGCGGCGAGCTTGTCGGTATTGCGGGCGGCGAGGCCGACCTTGACGCCTTGCGCCGCCAGGGCCCGCGCAACCGAGGCGCTTATGCCGGAGCCGGCGCCGACGATCAGGGCGCTGCGATAGGGCAGGGAGGTCATCGCGAGGTCTCCGTTCAGGCGGTGGCTGGGATCGGCTTGGGCTCGCCGCCGCGCATCATGATGCAGAAGCCGGCGGCGAAGAGACAGAGCGCGCCGGCAATGAAGAAGGCCGGCAGATAGCTGTCATAGACGGTGCGGCTGAAGCCGGCGCCATAGGCGGCGAAGGCAGCGCCGAGCTGGTGGCCGGTGAAGACCCAGCCGAAGACCAGTGTCGCCTTCTCGCCGAAGCGGTCGGCGGCGAGCTTGATCGTCGGCGGCACGGTCGCAACCCAGTCGAGCCCGTAGAAGATCGCGAAGATCGAGAGGCCGTAGAAGGAGAAGTCGGTGAAGGGCAGGAAGAGCAGCGAGAGCCCGCGCAGGCCGTAATACCAGAACAGCAGCCAGCGGCTGTCATAGCGGTCCGAGAGCCAGCCGGAGCCGACCGTGCCGAGGAAATCGAAGATACCGATCACGGCGAGCACGCTCGCCGCTGTCACCGCCGCCATGCCGTAGTCGCCGCAGAGCGAGACGAAATGGGTCTGCACCAGTCCGTTGGTGCTGGCGCCGCAGACGAAGAAGGTGCCGAACAGGATCCAGAAGGTGCTGGTCTTCGCCGCGTCACGCAGCGCCACGATCGGCGAGGCGAGCATCGCTCCGAGGCTGGCGGGTTGAGCAGGTGCCGGCACGATCTGCGTTGCGCCATAGGGGGCCAGGCCGACATCGACCGGCCGGTCGCGCATCAGAGCGAGGATGCCGATCGCCGCGAGCGCGATCATGCCGAGCACGAAGGTCATGGCGGCGCGCCAGCCGACCTGCTCGGTCAGGGCGGCGAGCAGCGGCAGGAAAACGAGCTGGCCGGTCGCGGTGCTGGCGGTGAGCAGGCCGACGACGAGGCCACGGCGCTGCACGAACCAGCGGGTCGCGACGGTGGCGCCGAGCACCATGGCGGTGAGGCCGGTGCCGAAGCCGAGCACGAAGCCCCAGAGCAGGACCAGCTGCCAGAGCTGCGTCATGAAGAAGGAGCCGATGATGCTCGCCGCGATCAGGCTGAGCGCCACCAGCGCGACTGGGCGGACGCCGAAGCGGTTCATGAAGGCTGCGGCGAAGGGCGCCATCAGCCCGAACAGCAAGAGGCGGATCGCCAGCGCCGAGGAAATCTCGGAGGTCGCCCAGCCGAACTCTTTCTGCAGCGGCAGGATCAGCACGCCCGGTGCGCCGACGGCCCCGGCGGTGACCAGCATGGTGAGGAAGGTCACTGCCGCGACGGCCCAGCCATAATGGATGCCGCGCCGGGCGAAGGTGGCGGCGAGGCCGACGGGTTGAACTGGTTCTGCGAGGTCGGTCGGCATGAGTGGCTCCCTTTTGCGGGTATATGCCCGCATATGCATGAGAAAATCAGAGTGAATCGAGCGCAACATGAAGCTGTCGCATGAATTCGACGCCGAGACGGTCGTCGAGGGACTTCTGGGCGCCATCCCAGAGGGGAGCGCCATCTTCCAGAACCTTGTGTCCGGCCTCAGTCAGCGCGACCGTGGCCTCGCGCTGGTCTTCGCCGCGGCCGAGTTCGACGAGACCCATCTTCTCGAGCACGCGGACATTGCGGCCGATGGTTGAGCGGTCGAGCTCGACTCGGCGGCCGAGCGCGGTCAGCGTCACCGGCTCGACCCGGGCGATCGAGCGCATCAGGCTGAATTGCGCGATGTTGACCCCGACCGGAGCGATCGTCTCGTCATAGAAGGCGATCATCCGGCGGGAAGCCGAGCGCAAGGTCGTGCAGATGCAGGGAACTGACATGGGTTGCGGGTATATGCCCGTGACAGAGCGAATGCAAGAGGTTGAATGTCGCTTGCCGGGTCTATTGAGCTCAACGTTCGTCATGCTCGCCCTTGTGGCGAGCATCCACGTCTTGAACACCGCACTGCGATCTATGAGGTGAAGACGTGGATGGCCGGGACAAGCCCGACCATGACGCAAAGGCGGATGGTGGAGCGCTCAGTTCCGCCCTTCGGGCAGGCGCGGCAGGGGCAGGAACTCGACGCCTTCCTCATGCAGCATCTGGGCGTCTTCGGCGCTGGCCTCGCCATAGATGGCGCGGCTTTCGCTCTCGCCGTGGTGAATCTTCAGCGCTTCCTCGGCGAAATTCTTGCCGACGGGCTCGGCGTTGGCGGCGACATGCTCGTGCAGTGCCGTCAGCATGGCGCGAAACGCCATCTCCTTCTCACCGATCAGCGCGGCGGGCTGGGTCGCGGGAACGGGGGAAGGAGCGGGGGCAGACGAGGGCGCGGTGACCTCCGGTGCAGCCCCTGCCGGCCGCGGGCCGCGATCCGTTCGGGCCACGGCCGGCGCCATCACGGCGCGCTCTACTTTGGCGCTGTCGCAGACCGGGCAGGTGACGAAGCCGCGATTCGCCTGCTCGTCGAAGCTGGCGGAACTCGCGAACCAGCTCTCGAACTCGTGGGCGTTGTCGCAGGTCAGGGTGTAACGGATCATTTCAACTCAAGGCCGGCGGTAACGGCAGCAGATAAGGACGCAGCCGTTCCGCGACAAGTTTCACGCTCATTCGGCCGCATCGAGCCGCGGCGCTTCGCTCTTGCGGGTCTCGACCGCGAAGGAGCGGGTGTGACGAAGCGTCGGGATGCGCTGGCGGGCGTCAGCAACCAGAGCAAGATCGATCTCGGCCATGATCAGCCCGGGCTCGTTGCCGGCCTCGGCGAGGACGCGGCCCCAGGGATCGACGATGATCGAATGGCCGTAGCTCTCGCGGCCGTCCTCGTGCAGGCCGCCCTGCGCCGCCGACATCATGAAGGCGCCGTTCTCGATGGCGCGGGCCCGCTGCAGCACCTGCCAATGCGCCTCGCCGGTCTGGCGGGTGAAGCAGGCCGGTGCGGTCAGCATGAAGGCGCCGGCCTCGGCCTCGGCGCGGTAGAGATAGGGGAAGCGGATATCATAGCAGATCGACATCCCGATCAGCCCCCAGGGCGTCTCGACCAGGCTCGCCCGGTCGCCGCCGGAGAAGGTGTTGGATTCGCGCCAGGTCTCGCCATTGGGCAGGTCGACATCGAAGAGATGGATCTTGTCGTAGCGCGCGGCGATCTCGCCGGTGGGATCGATCATATAGGCGCGGTTGGCGATCTTCTCGCCGGCCCTGACCGAGAGCGAGCCGACCTGCAGCCAGATCCTGGCCTCGCCCGCCGCGTCGCGCAGTCCGGCCAGCACCTCGTGCTTGTCCTCACTCTGGCTGGTCTCGCGTAGGACCTTGGTGTCGCGCTCGCAGAGATTGGTGACCTCCGGCGTCTGGACGAATTGCGCCCCGGCCGCCGCTGCCTCGCGGATCAGGCGGACCGCATCGTCGCGATTGCGCCGGGGATCGCGCGTCGAGCGCATCTGGACGCAGGCGGCGGTAAAGCGTGGCGCGGTCATCGGCTCGTCTCCTTCAGGCTGCCTTCAGCAGCGGGTCGAGCTCGCCGCGCGCATCGAGCGCGTGCAAATCGTCGGAACCGCCGACATGGCGCTCGCCGATGAAGATCTGCGGCACCGAGGTCCGCCCGCCGGCCTTCGCCGTCATCTCCTGGCGCAGCTCCGGCTTGCCGTCGACGCCGACCTCCTCGAAGGCGACGCCCTTCTTTGTCAGCAGCGCCTTGGCGGCATGGCAATAGGGGCACCAGCCCGTGGTGTAGATCGTGACCTGCGGCATCAGCCTATCCCGAAAGACGAGTTCGCTTTGTAATATAGGGAGCCGTCACGCTTCCGTCACGACCCGGGCGAAGGTCAGCACGTCGACCGCGCTCGCCCCGCCGCGCAGCAAGGCGCGCGAAGCGGCGTTGACGGTCGAGCCGGTGGTCAGCACGTCGTCGACGAGCAGGATACGCCGGCCCTCGACCAGCGGGCGCATGGCGGGCAGCACCTTGAAGGCGCCCTGGAGATTGTCGGCGCGCTGGGCCTTGGTCAGCCCGACCTGCTGCTTCGTCCGCTTGACGCGGGCAAGCGCCTGCGGCGCGCAAGGGCGACCCGATTGCCGGGAAATCGTTGCGGCCAGCGCCGCCGCTTGGTTGAAGCGCCGCGTCCACAGGCGGAAGCGATGCAGCGGCACCGGCACGATCAGGTCTGCGTCGGAGATCAGCTCGCGGCCGGCCTGCACCGTCATCCGTCCGAGCATCAGGGCAAGCTCGGCCCGGTCGCCATATTTCAGTCGGTGCACCAGCTCGCGCGCCGTGCCGTCGAAGCGGCAGGCGGCGCGGGCGCGGGCGAAGACCGGTGGATCGGCGATCGCGGCCGGCGAGATCAGCCCCGGTCCGAGATCGACTTCGAAGGGCGTGCCGAGCCGCTCGCAATAGGGCCGCTCGATCAGGCCGAGCCCGGCCCAGCACTGGGCACACAAGCCCTGCGCCTCGCTCGTGGCAGCCCGGCAGCCGACGCATGAAGGTGGGTAAACCAGGCCGACGGCGCTGGTGACGCCCGCCCGCAGCCAGCCTCCTCCGCGCTGCAGCCAGCGCATGGAGAGGGTTTTTTCCGCCTCTTCGGGATTTTCGGAAAGGCTCATGCGCGGCGGCTGCCGTGAAGAGAGCATCTTCGCTTTCTCGTGAGCGGGGTGGGGCAGCCCCTGCCAATCCCTGCCATCTGGCCTATCTTCCTTGCGACGGCTCCGGCCCGCCTGACGGCGGCTGGCGCCATGGATGCCTCCCTCGGCCCCGCGGCCGCCTCGCGACAAGGATCGCCACGATGAGTCATGCCTCCCCCGCCAAGCTGTTCACGCCGTTCCGCCTCGGCGATCTCGAGTTGAAGAACCGCGTCGTGATGGCGCCTTTGACCCGCAACCGCGCCAACAAGCACGATGATGCGCCGAACGCGCTCAATGTCGAGTACTACCGCCAGCGCGCCGGCGCCGGGCTGATCATCACCGAGGCGACGCAGATCTCGCAGCAGGGCCAGGGCTATATCTGGACGCCGGGCATCTACCAGGATGCGCAGGTCGCCGGCTGGAAGGCGGTGACCGATGCCGTGCACGAGGCCGGCGGGCGGATCATCGCGCAGCTCTGGCATGTCGGGCGCGTCAGCCATGTCTCGCTGCAGCCGGGCAACCAGGCACCGGTCGCGCCCTCGGCCGTGCTGGCCAAGACCAAGACCTATATCGAGAGCGGCTTCGCCGAGGTGTCCGAGCCGCGCGCGCTCGCGCTCGACGAAATCCCCGGCATCGTCGCCGATTTCGTCCGGGCGGCCGAGAATGCCAAGGCGGCCGGCTTCGACGGCATCGAATTGCACGGCGCCCATGGCTATCTGCTCGACCAGTTCCTGCGCGACGGCTCGAACCAGCGGCAGGACGCCTATGGCGGCTCGATCGAGAACCGCGTCCGGCTGACGCTGGAAGTGGTCGATGCGGTGAGCAAGGTGTTCCCGAAGGAGCGCATCGGCATCCGCATCTCGCCAGTGAGCCCGGCCAATGATTCCCGCGATTCCGACCCGCAGGCGCTGTTCGGCCATCTCGTCGGCGAACTCGACAAGCGCGGCATCGCCTTTATCCACGTCGTCGAGGGCGCGACGCGCGATGCGCGCGACTATCTGCCCTTCGACTACCTGGCGCTGCGCAAGGCCTTCCGCGGCGCCTATATCGCCAATAACGGCTTCACCCGCGAACTCGCGATCGAGACGGTGGAGAAGGGCGAAGCGGACCTCATCGCCTTCGGCCGGCTCTTCATCGCCAATCCCGACCTGCCGGAGCGGCTGAAGCTCGACGCCCCGCTCAACACGCCGGATGTCGCGACCTTCTATGGTGGCGATGCCAAGGGCTATACCGATTATCCGGCGCTGGCGCAGGCAGAACGTTCGCACGCCGCCGGCTGAGGCGAGAAGGAAAGCTCCTGCGGGCGGTGCTTCATCCTGCCCGCAGGTTTTTCGCCTTCGGCTGCACGGAAGGGCTTGCAGCGCGGGCCGGTGCCGATTATACGGACGGCCTTGCCGCGCTGCTCCCATCGTCTAGCGGTCAGGACGTCGCCCTCTCACGGCGAAAACTGGGGTTCGATTCCCCATGGGAGCGCCAGCAAAATCAAGCACTTAGGCTTGATCCCGGCGCCAAGCCACACAGACGTGCCACATAGCCGCGGAAGCAGGCGCCGTTTCGGACTTGGTCGTTTGCGGTCTTGCGTTCCTGTTATGTGGCTGCCGCACCACCGCCGAGCTTGAGGCCGAGCGCGACGCAAAGTTCCAAACGCTCGTCGGCGGCACCATGGCTGATTTCATGCGGCGCACCAGCCTGACGCCCTCCGACATGTATCCGACGAGCTCGGGACGCACGTTCGTCGTCTATGGCCCAGCCAGCACGATCATCGTGCCAGGCCGCGGCTTCGTGCCGACCGTGGCCGCGCATCGACAGTGCAAGATGCTGGTCGAAACCATCGATGCCGACGGCAAGGGGAGTGCGGATAGTTGGCACGTGTCACTGATCACACGAAGCGGGCCCTGCTGATTTAGCTCCAGGAATGCTTAGAGCCGCGTCACCTTGCCATGGTTCCCAGCTGCCGTCTGGAACGTCCGCTCCTGGCGCGCTTTTGGACTTCGACGAAAGCATTGAGGTCAACGGGGATCAGCGAGCCGAGTCTCCCAGGACTCAGAGAGCAGCGCGGCCACGGTGATCAAGCCGAGCGGCGCGGCAGGGTGGCATGCCCCGGCCAATTCGCAGGTCGCCTTGTAATTCCAGAAGGAATTCGGGTTGAATCGCGGATAGATCATCAGCACGCGGCAGCGTTCAGTCGACATGTCATCTTCCCTGCTTGCGCCGAGCGAGCGGCGGGCGATGAAGGGCTCGCAAAGGTCCGAGCCTGCAGCCACGACAATGTAACCCTTTCAGGACCTGTTGTCTTGGAAGAGGTAGGTTCACGCTATGCCGTGCATAGCCGATGCCGGAAGTCGCCAGCGCGATTTCCATAATAAAACAATGAGTTACCTGAATTTTTCTGTCCTTTGGCGATATCCAAAGAATTGGCGATACGACACAATTGGGGGAAGATTCGCTGGTGGGCGCGGCGATTTCAGCGAATCTTTTTGGGGTAATCCTGAGGATCGAAACTCAGCCCGCCGCGGTAGCTTCCCGGAAGCGGCTGACGAAATCTTCAAGGGTGGCGTGATCGGTGTCCGACACGGCCCAATAGAAGAATGCGCCGTCGGCCCAGCGGACCAGGGAGAAGCCGCCGGCGGAACGCTCCATTGCAACCGGCATCCATGCGGTTCCGCTATCCCGCGGCGCGGCCACGAGGGTGATCAGATGCTCGCGGTGCTTGTAGACGAGCGCCGGGAGCGGCCTGCTCCCGATCACTTCGACACGGCCGCCCAAGAGTGAAAAGCCGCCCTTCGCCAGGTCCGGGGCACCAGGCGACAGGCCGATGCGGGCGTCGAGCCAAGGCTTGACCGTGTGGCGATCCGACGAGGCGACATCGACCGGGCTTGCGGCGAGCAGGCTGCGGCGGTGGCTGCTGGCGATGGCTGCGACGAAGCTGTCGGGCGCATCGCGCGTCACCACCCATTGGGTCAGTCCGCTTGCCAGAACCGCGGTGACGAGGATCGACGCCGCCATGGCACGCCAGCCGATCGAACCGAAGCGAGGGCGACCCGGCTGCGCTGGCCTCTCGGGACGAGCGCCCAGTGCGGCGATGCGAGCCTGAAATGCGCTGCTGATTTCGGGGCGGGGCAGATTGCGGACAGCAGTCTGCACGGCGGCAATGCGCGCGTGCTCGACCGCGAGCGCGGGATCGTCAGCCAGCCGCCGCTCCAGGGCCAGGGTCGTAGCGGCATCGAGTTCGCCATCGACCAGAGCGTGAAGCAGCAGCCGCAGATCCGTGGGGTCGGACGGCAAGTGCATGCTGTCTCTCATCGGGCACCCCCGAGTTCCGCCATCAGCAATCCGCGCGCCCGCGACAGCCGCGACATCACCGTGCCGAGCGGCAGATGGAGCATCGCCGCGATCTCCCGGTAGCTGAGGCCGTTGATGTCCCGCAGCACGAGAACCTCGCGAAAAGAATGCGGCAGCATCGTGATCGCAGCCTCCAGCGCGGCCGTGTCCGCCTTGGCGATCAAGGCGGCCTCCGGCGTATCGGCCCCCGTTTCGGCATTCGCGGCCAAGGCGTCGAGATCGGCCAGATCGCCAACGGCGACGATGCGGCGCGGGTGGTTGCGGGCAAGCCAGGCATAGGAGGTATTGCGCACGATCGTCAGTAGCCAGGCCCGCGCATTGCCGCCCGCATAGCTCGCCAGCCCCTTATGCGCCTTCAGACAGGCCTCCTGCACCACATCCTCGGCATCGTCGACATTGCCGGTCAGCCAGCGGGCAAGTGCCAGGGCGTCGGCGAGGTAGGGTAAGACCACCTCGCCGAAGCGTTCCGCCGAAGCCTTGTCGCCTAACACCGGTGCATCATCCGGTTCTCCGGAACGGCCCGCTCGATACAACTCACGGCGTGACGGTGATCGTACCCTGCATATGCGGATGAAGAGAGCAGAAATAGGGAAAATCGCCGGGTTTTGTGAAGGTGAAAACGAAAGCATCGCCGGTGTCGAGCACCTTGGACCGGAATGAATTATCGCTAGCGACGACGGTATGGGGAATGTCGTCGCCATTCTCGAATGTCACGGTCGTCCCGACCTTCACGGTGAGCAACTTGGGGCCAAAGGTGAAATTGTCGATCCTGACATGCGCGGCATCCGCGGCCCAAAGCGGGGACCGCGCCAGGGCGATGATGCCAAGACAGACGAAAGCGGAGGCAAGCCGCCGGCGGCTGAGGCTTATGCGGATCATTGAAGGCATCCTTCCATGCGATGCGAGGCTCAGGCCCCGGCCAGCGTGCTGTCGATGATCGCGAGATCCTGCTTGCCCCGCTTCACAGCGACCTGGGTGATGCCGAGGAGGCTGCGCAGCTGGCCGGCCGGCACAGTCATCGGCCCGGGCGATGGCGCGGTGCCAGGCGCCGGCTGCGGGAAGGCGGTCGAGAGGGCAGTGTGGAAGGTGACGTTGCCCTCCACCTTCTGCATGATCTGATGGATATGGCCGTTGAGCACGGTGACCGAGCCGAAGCGCCTGAGTAGGGCAAGCGCCTGCGCCGCATCGTCGGTGCCCCAACCCCATTCCGGATAGACCGCCCAGAGCGGAATATGGGCGAAGACGACGATGGGCGTAGAGGTGCTCAGCGCCTTCAGGTCGTCGGCGAGCCAGGCGAGCTGGTCGGCTCCGAGATTGCCGAGCCCTCCGGCCTTCAGGTTGACGACATTGACCAGGCCGATGAAGTGCACGCCGTTCTGGTCGAAGGAATACCAGCCGGCGCCGCGGGTGCCCGCCCCATAGCGGTCGAGATAGGCCCGCCCGTTGCTCTCGTCGATGATGTCGTGCTCGCCGGGCACATAGTGCACGTCGAGCGCGGCGCCGCCGATGATCTGTCCGGCCGCATCGAACTGCGCGGCCGTGGACAGATGGGTGATGTCGCCGGTGTGGATCATGAAGGAGGGCTTTTCAGGCAGCGCCCGAACCCTGCCGATCGCCTCCTGCAAGGTGTCGATGGCATGCGGATTGGCAGCCTTGTCGAAGCCGACATGACTGTCCGAGATTTGCAGGAAGGTGAACCCTGCCGCCGCCTCGGCTGCGTTGGCTTCGCCCAGCAGGCCTGGCGAGACGGGCACACCGCCCGAGATCGTCCAGAGCACGCCGGTGCCCGCCCAGATCATGCATTCGAGGGCATGCCGGCGGTCGATAGGCTCGTCATTATTACCGTGCTGGGTCATGTCGATCTCCTGCGCTGCCGCCAATGGCAGATGCTGAGGAGAGCGAGAGAGCGGCGGGTTTATTCCCACCCCTGCCGCATCACATGTTCACAGAGGCGTGAGGAAGCCGGCGTGCTTTCGGTCGTGCCTTTACGGCGCTTCAGAGGTCCGCTTCCGGGCGTGGCGCCAGCTTCCGCTTCTGGCGCATTCAGACCCTTGACGGGTACTCGGCGGGCTAATGAGCGTCTGAGAAAGGTCAGCGCAAAGCCGCTGCAATTTTCAGTAGGTGACCGTCGCTTGAATCGTGTCGGCGTATGGCCCCGGCGATGGTGTGGCCTGGGCCGGGACCCGTCCGTAGACATGGCTCGTCTGCGCCAGACCGGAGCCAATGCCCGTCAATGTATCGAGGCCGAGCGTGCTGCCGAAGGGTTGGCTTCGCGCGACATCCCGATAGAGCCCGTAGGTGATCGTCTCCGCTCCCTTCGTCATGCGCCTCGTCGTTGGATTCGTCGCACCCGACAAGCCGCCGTTCAGGCCGATCTGATAGGCGGTGCCATTCGTGCAGGTCGGCGCCAGGGTCGTGAACGCGTCCTGCGGCGCGGCCAGTACGCCGACCGAGCCGAAATTGAGATCGCTTGTCGTCACCCGGCAGGTCGCCGGCACGTTCGCGCTGACCGTGAAGCTGGTCGACTGGACCACGGTGAGGAGCTCGCAGCCGAGCAGGAAGGACAGGAGCCCGTAGCGGATCCGGGCATCGGTGCCGGCGAAGCTGCTGGAGTAGGTGACGGGCGCCGCGGTAGCCTGGCCGCTGTAGACACGGCCATAGATGGTGACGCTCCGGCTGCCGGTGCCAGATACGGACAAGGTCAGGTTGAAGCCGACCGCCGAAGCCCCGCCCGCAGGCCAGGCTCCCGATCCCCAGGGCACGCTGGCTGCCGCATCGGAGAACAGGCCGTAGTGCAACTGGTTGACGCCGTTCGTCAGGGTCCGGTTCGCCGCGCTGGCGCCGCCGCCGGTCCCGGGCCCGAGTTCGATGCAGACCCCGACCGGCAGGAGCGCCGACCCCGTGCACGAGACTGTCGCAGTGGCCGTTCCATTCACCTGGGCATTGGCGGTGACATCGACGTCACCGAAAACCAGGGGCGTGATGTTCAGCGAGCAGGATTGCGCGGCGGCCCGCGGGCTTGCCAGCAGGCTGCCGGCCGCGATCAGCATGCCCCACAGGCAGAGCGCCAGAACGCGGGAGCCTATCGGCATCGCACCGGTCCGATCGAGACTTGCGTATAGGCACGCGGGACAAAGGAGAAGCGGGCCTTGCAGCTCCCCGTCTCCAGCTTGACGAGGACTTCGTTGTCGGCCGCGAGATTCTCGATGAACGCGCGGCCGTCATAGCCGATGACGAATTCCGGTCCTGCCGCGCTCGTGCCCTTGAGTCCCGGCTGAACGGCGCCTGTCGCCCCGACCCGGATTGGCTGGCCAGCCGCATCCTGAAGGATGACGATCGCCGAATTGCTGGTCGACCTGACGCCAAAGTCGACCACCACGCCGGCACGATCGGAGGGTGCTCGCACCTCGACCGTGGTTTCCGAGAGGGCATCGATCGGGAGGCCGCGCGGGTCGATCGAGATCTTGTTCGGCTGGTAGGACCGCAAGCCTGGGACGAGCGCGTTGCCGGACGCGTTGGTGCGCGCGACCACCCTGTTCTCGAAGAGCACATCCACGTCAGGCGCGCCGACCTTCGCCACGGCGAAGGCGTCGTCGATCCGATTGGCGGCGAAGATGCTGCCTCCGGCCATGGCGATCGCCCCATCGAGTTGCACGGTGCCCGAGAACCCCGACGCGCCCTGCGCGGCGCCCGCCTCGATCAGCCCGGCACTTCCGCGATAGGCGATCGAAGCCGAGCGTCGCTTCTGTCCGTCTTGACCCTCGACGTTGCGTATGCGCCAGCCCACGCTGCCGATCTCCTGATCGACGGGCTTGTAGACGTCGGCAGCCAGGGACCAGCCCGATCCGACGCGATTGGCGCCGGCGGAGGAGGTGATGTTGGTCCCGAACGGAAATGACAGCCCGGCAAAAACGCCTGCGGAGCTGCGATCTGCCAAATCCGTATAGGCGATCGCGTAGAAAGAGCCTCCGCCCCAAAGCGGGCGCGTATAGCTCACATTGACGATCCGGTTGGCACGGCCGACCGCCGGCTTCACATGGGCAACGCCGAGGCTGATGGCCCCACCCAGAGCCGGTATCGGCAGGCTGACCGAAGCCCTGTCGAGGGCGTGCGGCGGCAGCAGCGTTCGCTCCCAGTTGGTCCCGGTCTGTGCCGTCGAGGCCGCCGAGGCGACGTAGTTGCCATAACCGTTGGCGAACTGAGTCCCGCTGACGGAGGCGAGGTCCCTGTAGGCTCCAAAGGTCCTTTGGGATGCCGCCATCAGGGAGACACCCCAGAGCTGGGTCTCGAAAGAGACATAGGACTGGCCGCCGAGTTGCCCGTCCCGCCAGCTCCCCGCGCCGGCCGCCGTCAGCACACCATATCGACCGAGCCCGAAGACCCCGCCGAGACTTCCCGTGCCAAGCCCCTTTGCCCCTTCGGCATGAGCCACGACCGTCATCATGTCGGTGATGCCGTAGCGCCCGCTCGCCGAGCCCGCGATGCCCTCGTCGTAGATGCTGGACCGCAGCCCGTATTGCAGGCGCGGCAGGCCGATTTCCGCAGAGAAGTCGAAGAGGCCGGGCCGCAGCAGATTGCTGGACACCACGAAGGGCAAGCTCGACTCACTCTGGCGGCCCGAGGCGTCCCGAACCACGACACTGGCATTGCCGTTGCCGGTGAGAATCGGAATATTGGTGATGCGGAACGGCCCGCTGCCGACGTCCTGCGAGATCGTCTTCGTTCCGTTGACGAAGATGTCGACCGTCGAAGGAACCGCAGCCGAGCCGGTGACGCCGGGAAGCGGAAGCGTGATCAGATCCGGGCGCAGCCCGAAGTTGCGCTGCACCTGCAAGCCGCCGAGGCGAACCGGCCGGGTCCAGGCGAGGCCGCTCGAGATCAGATCGCCAGCGCGGTAGCTCACCAGGCTGCCGGGATCCGAATAGGTCCAGCTCGTCTCGAGGCGAAGTGCGTCCGTCCCGCCGCCGGCCAGTGACTGGTCGCTGAGGATTCCGGTCTGCGAGAAGACGCCGACCGGGCTGAAGAGCCGGGCATCGAGGGTCGCCGACAGCGTGGGATAACGCCAGAAGCTGCGGAACTGCTTGTCTTCCGACGTTCCGAACAGCGTGTAGTTGAGCACCGCGCCGATGCTGCTGCGTTCCGGAGCCGGTCCGGGTACGGTGCCGGGCTGCAGGTCGTAGGTCTTGGGCAGGCGGCCATCAGGCGGCAGCTTGATGTCGATGCGCTGCGCGGGCTCGTCGTAATGGAAGCTCACGCCCGGGATCGCGCCGAGCGCAACCTCGTCCTCGACCTTGAAGCTCGCGGGAACCCTGATCCCGAGCTCCTCGAGTTCCTTGCGGGCCGCCAGGATCTCGCCGCGCTGGTTCTGCCGGAATGCGCCGATCAGCCCGATCGACTGACCGTTGAGAAGAACGTCCAGGTGCAAGCTGCGGTCCCGAGCGTCTTCGCCGCGGGCCGGCACAGCCGTCCACCACGCTGATCCAAGCGCCAGCGTCAGCACCATGAGCTTACCGGCCCGCTGACATCGGCAGCGTTGCATTGAACGGACCTGCCTCCGTCAGCCCGGAAATCGTGAAGTGAGCGCCCGATTTCGAGCCTGGCTGTGAGGGGAGAACCCACTGCATCGCGGAATGGCCGAGGGAATAGCCGAGCAATCCCTTGTTGACCGCGACCACTTTCCCGGCCCCGTCGCGAACCGTCACAGCGGCGAGCCTGACCCGGCGATCGCCGCTGTTCGCCGCGCCGATCGCCAGGCTTTTCCCGTGTTGGCTCGCCGACCACGTCAGCGATGCCGGCGATGCGGAGCGATCCGTGAAAAAGACGGGAATGACATGGCGCATGACCAGCGCAACGGTTCCCGGCGTTCGGTTCGGTTTGGGCAACTCATCCACGACCAGCCGAAAGGCCGCCTCGCCGCCGGCCGGGCCGCCGGTTACCCGGACGACGCGCACCATGTAGTCTTGGCGGGAGCGCAATTGCACGACGGGCGGGCTGGCGACGACCTCGTCCGTCGGCTCGAGCCGTTCTGTTCCGTCACGTTGGATCCAGCGGAAAACCCGGACCTGCGCCGTGATCGGCTCGACATCGGTGTTGCGCAGGGTGATCGTTGCTGCGTTCCCCGGGGTCGGAAGGTCCAGCAGCACGGGAGTCACCTGCAGCGACGCCGCATCTGCCATTCCGGCGACCAGGGCCGCGAGGGCCGTGCCGATTGCCGTGCTTCTCATCCTGCCCTCCTCCTGGTCCTGGCAAAGCGGAGGCGATCGGCGCCGCGCAAGCAGCGTCGTCCAGCCTCTCGGTTGCCTCATGAAGCGATCGTCAGCAGGCCGGCGGCTCTGGCCGTCGTCAGTAGGTGACCGTCACCGTGATGGTGTCGGTGTAGAGCGCAGGCGCGGGCGTGGTCTGTGCAGGCACCCGGCCGTAGACGGTATAGTTCTGCACTGCCCCGTTGCCGACGCCCGCGACGGTGTCGCTACCCGCCGTCGAGCCCCAGTTCTGCGTGCGGCCAGTGTCGCGGAAAAGCGAATAGTTGATCAGTCCGCCCGCCCCAGCCATCTGGCGGGTCGTGACTGAGCCGCCGTTCACACCCTGGTTGAAGCCGACCGTGTAGGGAGTCGACGTGGTGCATTGCACGCTGATCGTACTCGTCGAATCAATATTCGCGGACAAGACGCCAGCATTGCCGAAATTCAGATCCGAAGCGCTGGCGACGATGCAGTTCGCCTGGATATTGATCTGAACTTGGAAGTTCCCGGTAGCAGTCGCTGCCTCGGTTCCGCCAGAGGTAATTGTACACATTAAAAGCGCAGACAAGAGTCTTATTCTTGCCATGGCCAAATTCCTCATACAGGATTGGCGAATTGAAATCTCACAGAAGAAAGATTACGCTTCCACGGTTAACGAGCTGTTAATCACCTAAAACCATGGCATGCTGAGATGCAAAAGTTTTCGTTTTCCAGCTCAAACTCGCACTAGCGAGCAGCAACCTGGTGTCACCGGTGTCGCCTCTATGAGCCTGCACGCTTCAGGCACTCCTAGAGGCCCCTTTCAGGGAAGGGATCGACTTCCGCTGCTGGCGCGGGCGTGCCGTTGAGGCCTAGTCGCAATCCCAAAATTGTACGCCGTGCAGCGACGTCGTCGAATCTGTTAGCGGGCCCTTTCGGGCCCGCTTTTGTTGTTCTGGCTGGTGCCGGGCTGGGTTGCTACCGGTCCGGTCGCCTGGTTGTCGTTTACTTGGCCGCGGTGGCCTTTTCGATGAACTCCGCGACGACCTTTGGCCTGGAGACGTAGAGGGCGTGGCTGCCCTTTGTCTCGACGACGGTGGCGCCGGCGCGCTTGGCCATCTGGCGCTGGGCCGGGGGCGGGATCATGCGGTCGTCGCTGGCGACGAGGTAGAAGGCGGGCTTGACCTTCCAGGCCGGGGAGGTGACGGCGCCCCCGGCGGCCGCGACGCCCCAAGGCACCTGCGAGTCGGCCATGAAGGCGGCGGTCCTGGCGTCGACGTCGGCGGCGAAGGCGGCGGCGAACTTGGCCTTGTCGAGCGCGAGGAAGCCGTCGACCGGCGCCAGGATCGGCGGGACGGACGCGCCTGGAGGCGGGTTGGCGATCAGCGAGGAGACCGACTCGCCGGCATCCGGCGCGAAGGCGGCGATGTAGACCACCGACTTCACCTTCGGATCAGTGCCGGCCTCGCTGACCACGCCGCCGCCATAGGAGTGGCCGACGAGCACGACCAGACCGTCCTGCTGGGCGATGGCGCGCTTGGTGAAGGCAACGTCGTCGGCGAGCGAGGTCGTCGGGTTCTGGACGATGGTGACCGTGTAGCCCTTGGCCTTCAGGGCAGTGTAGACGCCCTGCCAGCCGGAGCCGTCGACGAAGCCGCCATGGACGAGGACGACGTTCTTCACGGCAGGCGCAGCCTGGGCCGGGATGGCAGTGACGGTGGCGGAGAGGGCGAAGGTCGCGGCGGCGATCAGGGACTTGGTCATGGCGGGCTCCTTTCGTTGATCTATCTGCAATAATAATTATCGCAATATGCATCTTCATAGGAGCCACTTCGGACTTGTAAAGCAGTTTCTTTATCGCGATATCATTTTTCTCGACACAGGCCGATTCCGGAGCCGCCATGACCGACGCCCCTGCCCCGCCGACGCTGCCGCTCGACGGTCAACTCTGTTTCTCGATCTATTCGGCGTCGCTGGCGATCCAGCGCGTCTACAAGCCGATGCTCGATGCGATGGGCGTGACCTATACGCAGTATCTCGTGCTCAGCGCGCTCTGGGAGAGAGACGGGCTGACGATCAGCGCGATCGGCGAGCGCCTGGCGCTCGAGCCGAGCACGATCACGCCCGCGGTCAAGCGCCTCGAGGCGGCCGGCTTCCTCGGCCGCCGGCGCAGCACCGTCGACGAGCGTCTGGTCGAGGTTCATCTCACCGAGAAGGGCAGGGAACTCCACCCGAAGACCGGCTGCCTCACCAATGCGCTGCTGCGCCATTCCGGCTTCGAGATCCCCCAGATGATCGCGCTCAACAGAAGCGTCCAGGGGCTGCGACAGGGCATGCGCGAGGCGGTGGGCCTAGACGAAGCCGCGAAAGCCAGCGCTCACGACTGAATCCGCGATGGCTTTAGTAGAGGTCCGCTCCCTGTTGGTGATGATGTCGAGTTCGACGGTGTTGACGACGCTCCAAGGCCTTCGCCTATGCAGTCACAGAAGCCAGGCATCGTGTGCTCCTTAAGTCGCACGGATGGCTAGCCAAGACTGCCAGCAAATCTTTCCGCAAGCCGCTGGCGTCGAACCGCATCCGCGACGAAATCGACAAAGACGCGGGTCTTTGATGGGAGCAGCGTGCGGCTCGCGTAGTAGATCGAGATCGGCCCCTCGTCGATGTACCACTGTGGCAGCAGGCGGACGAGCGCGCCGCTCTCCAAATGCGGCAGCACATGGCACACAGCGCTCAAGGTCACGCCGAGACCGAGCAGCGCCGCGCGACAGGTCGCTTCCGGGTCGTCGAGAACGATCGTCTCCTTGAGCATGACCGGAATCGCGGTGCCTTGACCCGGCGCTTGGGCGTCTTGTTCCTGAGCTGCAAGCCTAACTCATTGTAGATCCTTCGAATCCGCTTTTGATTGACATGCCAGCCCTCGCGCCGCAGCAGGACGTCGACGCGGCGATAGCCATAGCGAACGCGGGTCTCGCAGATCGCCTTGATCCGGGCTGCCAAGGGGGCCTGGTCGGGCCGGCATGATTTGTAGTGGTAGCTCGAGGTGTCGAACTCCAGGACCGCACAGGCCCGCCGGATCGACACCTGCCACTCGCCACACATCGCGCCGACAAGCTCGCGCTTGCGACCAGGCCTCAGAGCTTTCGGCGAATGACGTCCTGCAGCATCTCGCGGTCCAGGGCGAAGTCGGCGACGAGCTTGCGCAGCTTCGCGTTCTCGTCCTCGAGCTGCTTCAGCCGGCGCATCTCGGCCGGCAGAAGCCCGTCGTACTTCTTCTTCCAATTGAAATAGGTCGCCTGGCTGATTCCAGCCCGCCGGCAGATCTCCGCCACCGGAATCCCGTCTGCGCCCTGCTTCAGGATGAACGCTTTCTGCGCGTCCGAGAACTTCGAATCCTTCATCGTCTTCCGCTCCTCCCAGCCCAAGGGAAACGACGCGGAAACTCTAACCCAAAGCGGTCCAGTCTTAAGGGCTCAGATCACCATCAGCATCGCCACCAAGTTCCTCCGCGGAGAGCAATCACCTATCCACCCTAGGGGACATCCACGGCACCGCGCGCTGTTTGGAAAGGCGTCCTCAAGATTGCCGAGGTGACATGTCCGGTAGCGCTGTACACGGCAGCGTCGACCGCCGAACGAATTTCGTTTCACACGCTCAACCGCAAGACGGGCAGGCCGGCGCGCTCGCCGTCATGCGAGGCGGTAATGATGCTGACCGCGCCCGCGACATTGCGCATCACCGCCTTGAACGCGTCGGAATGGATATCGGCGGCGACGGGCGGGGCGAACTGTTGATTCATGATTTCACCGGAGTGCGGTTTCCGCTCCGATCGAAAATAGGTTCTTGTGATAATTTGTCTACTAAAGAAATAGATTTTAGATCGCGAAGTCGATCTCGGGCTTGTGGGCTGCGGCGCGGCCGACGAGATCGGCGATCGTCGTGTTGTCGACGACCGCCGCCATGGCGTCGCGGACCTCCCGCATCACCCCGCGGACGACGCAGGCTTCGATGTCTCCGCAATCCTGGCACGGCTTGAACGCCGATTGGCTGGCGCAGTCGATCGGCGCGATCGGCCCTTCCAGGGCCCGAATGACGGCTCCAACCTTGATGGTCCGGGCCGGTTTCGCCAGCGCGTAGCCACCGCCCGGACCCTTCTTGCTGCGCAGCATGCCGGCATTGCGCAGATCCAGCAGGATCGCGTCGAGAAACTTCTTCGAGATGTTGTTGCGCTGGGCGATCTCGGCGATCTGGGCGGTCTCGCCGGCATCGAGCCGGGCGAGGTGGACCATGGCCTTGATGCCGTATTTGCCCTTGTTGGTCAGCACTGCCCGTCCCCCGCTTAGAAGTACAGTATATCGATCTATTTTGCGGGAACTGCAAGCGAGGGCGATTATAGGGACGTTGCCCGGCGATGGCGCTTCGGCTGCGGCTCAGCCGTCGAGGAAGGCAGCGATCTCCGGCGAGGCGCGCAAGGTCGCGAGTTCCTCCGGCGTCGGCAGAGCCGGGCGGTCGCGGGTGGCATCGACGAGGCAAAGGAAGCCGAGCGGTTCGTCGGGCGCGGCCTTGAACTGGTGCCAGGTCCAGCCGGGGATGGTGACGAGATCGAGCGGGCCGATCTCACTCACCTGCGAGCCGACGAGACAGCGGCCACGACCGCGCACGATCATCACGCCATGGACATGGCCGTGGCGCTCCAATGTGGTGTGACCGCCCGGCCCGACCTCGAAATAGCGCAGCTCGCCGGCAAGATCGGATCGCGAGAACAGGATCTGGCGCGAGACGTCGCGGAAGGGTGCATCGCCATCCTGCTTGTAGGCGAGTCGTTCAACACCCTGCCAGGCGAAGCCGTCTTCATGCCGGCGCAGGTTGGGAGCATCCTTGGTCGTGTCAGGCATGGGTTTGTGCCAGGGCTTGTGCTTGCGAGTGCTGATGGACCGTGGCGACGAACGCGGCCGTGGCCTCGCTCAATCTGTCGCCCTCGGCGAGCAGGTTGCCGCCGATCAGCAGCATGACGTCGCGGCCGTAGAAGTCGAGCATCTCCGGCACACGCGCCACGCTCATGCCGCCGGCCGGTACCGGAGCGATCGCTGCGAGCCCGGGCTCCGGCGCGAGCGCAGCTTGCGCGATGCGCTGGCACGTCTCGGCGGAATAGCCGAAGCGGCCGCCATGATTGGGGAAGATCACCGCATCGATGCCGGCGAGCCGCCAGAGCCTGGTCAGGCAGGCCGGGTCTATCCGCGCCGCGCCGGCCAGGCTGGGATGGGCGAGCAAGGCGATATCGGGATAGTCCCGCCTGAGCCGCTGGACATTGGCGAGGCCGAGGATCGCCGGCGCCACCATCGCTGTGTCGAGGCCTTCCTGTGCGAGGATGCGCAACTGCTCGCGCACGGCGTCGAGGTTGCCGGAGAGGCTCGGGACATAGCGGGTCGGATGGCCGGTCCGCGTGGTGGCGCGGCGCACCGCGGCGGCACAGGCCGAAACGCGCTGCGGGAACGGGCTGTAGGCTTGCGTCGCCAGCCCGTGATCGTCCTTGACGTAGTCGATGCCGCCGAGCGCGAAGGCTTCGGCCAGGCGCGCCAGCTCCTCCGGTGGCAGTCCTTGTGGTTTGAGGGCCGAGCAGGTCAGAGCGCGCCCTGTGGCGCCGACGCGCTGACGCAGGCCGTCGAGCCCGAACTGCGGGCCATCGCCGAACGCGGTGCGCAGATCGGGCGGCAAGGCGACGTCGGCGAGCGTGAGGTCATCATGCAGCGAGGAATTGCCGAACAGCATGTTGAGGAGCTGTCCGGTATCGTCGCCCACCGTGGCGGCAGAGAGCAGGATGCGGATCGCATGCAGGCCGCTGCCCTTGGGCTCGACCGCGACGACACGGCCCAGAATCTCGCCGAGGACGAAGGGATCGTCGACCGCCTCGGGTGGCATCTCGATGCTCTGCTCGACGGCGATCGCCCTGGCGCGCGCCTGGGCATCCTCGGGCGAGCCGCGCAGGTGATAGGTGACTTCGATCCAGCTCATCGTCGATCCCGCTGAGGCGGGGCTCCGCCATTCCGTTTCACACCACCATTATAGCGCTGCCGTCGCGGAGGCACCTCAGCGCAGCATGAAGCCGAGTGCAGCCAGCGCATCGCGCATGCGGTCGCGCCCGCTCAGCGATTGCGGCCCGGCGACCCGGGCGAGCGCCTGCCGCGACCACGGCACCTGCGGGATCTTCTGCTCGCTCTGGAAGCCCTGGATCGCTCCGTCATAGGCCGCAACCGGCTCAGGCGCGTAGCCGGCCCCGTATTGCTCGCGATGGAGGACAAGGGCGGGCGAGAGGCGCGGCTTGATGCCGGTGACCACCTCGGGAGCGGGATAGCCGACGCAGAGGCCGAAGACGGGGAACACCTTCGGCGGCAGGCCGAGCTCGTTTGCCACCCTTTCGGGATCGTTGCGCAGGGCGCCGATGTAGACCGTGCCGAGGCCGAGGCTCTCGGCGGCCAGCACGGCGTTCTGCGCCGCCAGCGCCGCATCGATGATCGCGACGAACAGCGTCTCGATATAGTCGAGAGCCTCGACTGCATGCTCACGCGCGGCACCAAGCGCGCCCAGCCGATTGAGATCGGCGAGGAAGACCAGCAGGGTCGGGGCCTGCAGGATGTGCTTCTGGTTGCCGGTGACCTCGGCGAGCCGCGCCTTGCGGGCGGGATCGGAAACGGCGACCACGCTCCAGGCCTGCAGATTGGAGGAGCTGGCGGCGGACTGCCCTGCTGCGACCAGCGTCTCGATCGTGCCGTCCGGCAGCGGATCGGGCTTGTAGGAGCGCACTGAGCGATGCGCCAGGATCTGGCCGATGACCTCGTTCCAATGCGCAGGCTCTGGCTGACCCTCGGCGCGATAGCGCGCCCGCAACAAGGCCTTCGAATCGTCTCCGGCGGAGGCCTCGGAGATTGCGGAGCGAGGAGTGTCGGCGAAGTGCAGGGCAGCGGTCATGGATGGAGATCCGTGCAGGAAGGCGTGGGTCAAAGCGAGCGACAGCGGCATCAGCGGGCCATGCCCCAGCGCCGGATCGTCGCCTTCTCGATTGCGGCGAAGACGAGATTCTCGACGACAAGGCCGATCAGGATCACCAGCAGCAGGCCGGCGAAGACCTTGTCGGTGTAGAGCTCGTTGCGGTTCTGGAAGATGTACCAGCCGAGGCCGCCGCGGCCCGAGGAGGCGCCGAAGACCAGCTCGGCGGCGATCAGAGTGCGCCAGGCGAAGGCCCAGCCGATCTTGAGGCCGGACAGGATCGCGGGCAGCGCCGCCGGCACCAGGATGCCGAAGACGTAGCGCAGGCCATTGAGCCCGTAATTGCGGCCGGCCATGCGCAGCGTGTCCGGCACGCCCTGGAAGCCGGCGAAGGTATTGAGCGCAACCGGCCAGAGCACCGAATGGATCAGCACGAAGATCAGGCTGCCCGAGCCCAGGCCGAACCAGAGCAATGCCAAGGGCAGCAAGGCGATCGCCGGCAGCGGGTTGAACATCGCGGTCAGGGTCGAGAGCAGGTCGCGGCCAACTTGAGTCGAGATGGCGAGTGTCGTCAGCAGGAAGGCGAGCGTCAGCCCGGCAGCATAGCCCTGCGCCAGCACGATCAGCGAGAGCCGGGCGCGCTCGATCAATTCGCCGCTCGCCAGCCCTTCGACCAGCGCCTGCACCGTGGCGAGGAAAGTCGGGAGCAGGAGCTCGTTGTCCTGCCAGCGCGCCAGCGCCTCCCAGAGCAGGGCGAGCACGACGAGGATCAGGCCCTTGCGCAGCCAGCCCTGCCCGGCGAGGCGCTCGAGCAATGGGCGTGGGCGTTCGACTATGGTTGCGATGAAGGGCGGCAGCGGTTGGTCATATTCCGGCCGGATCGGCGGCTGGGCGAGGCTCATGGCTTCGCCTCTTCTGCACCGGCGTGTTCATGCTCGAAGAGCCGCTCATGCAGGCGCCGGACGGCGGCCTGGAATGGTGCGCCGCCGATGCTCGCGAGATCGAATTCGTGGCTGTTGAACTCGGCCCGCAGCCGGCCGGGATGCGGTGACAGCACCGCGACGCGGTTGCCGACGATCAGCGCCTCCTCGATCGAATGGGTGACGAAGAGCAGGGTGAAGCGGACCTCGTCCCAGAGCGCCAGCAACTCCTCCTGCATCCGGCGCCTGGTCAGCGCGTCGAGCGCGGCGAAGGGCTCATCCATCAGGAGGATGCTGGGCTGCATGGCGAGTGCGCGGGCGATGGCGACGCGCTGCTTCATGCCGCCGGAGAGCTGGTGCGGATAGCTGTCGGCGAATTTGGCGAGCCCGACCTTCTCGACATAGTGCCGCGCACGCTCCAGCGCCTCGCGGCGCGGAAGCGTGCGCGAGGCCGTCAGCGGGAAGGCGACGTTCTGGAGCACGGTCTTCCAGGGCGGGAGCTGGTCGAACTCCTGGAAGACGACGATGCGGTCGGGCCCCGGCCCGCTGACCGGCCGGCCTCCGAGCCTGATCTCGCCCTCGACCGGGGCGATGAAGCCGGCGACCGCCTTGAGCAGGGTCGACTTGCCGCAGCCGGACGGGCCGAGCAGCACGAAGCGGTCGGCCTCGTAGACGTCGAAGCCGACCCGGTGGGTGGCGCGCACGATCGTCTCGGCCGTGCGGTATTCGAGGCTGACGCCGTCGACCTGGAGGAGCGGAGCTAGCAAGACAGGCGAAGCCTGTCCTTCGCCGGCTGGAGCAGCCGCGCGAGCGGGCAGGGGCAGCGGACCGCCCTGCGGTCGTCTCTCGGCGACGAGCGTCATGGCCGGGGCTCAGCTGCCCGCAGCGATGCGCGGATCGGTGAAGAAATAGTCCGACAGCGCCTTGGGCTCGTTCTTGATCGCGCCGACGCGATGCAGGAACTGGCCGAGGCCGAGCGTGTTCTGCGGCTCGACCTTGAAGGTCACCTCGGGATTCCTGATGACCTGGAGCAGCAGCTTGCGGTCGCCCTTGCCGCCATTGGCCTTGAGATAGATGTCGGCCGCCTGCTCGGGATTGTTGGTGATGAACTTCGCGGCTTCGTCTAGCGCGTCGAGGAAGGCGCGATAGGTCTTCGGCGCCTCCTTGTAGAACTTCTCGGTGCCGTAGAGCACGGTCGAGGAGGCCGGCCCGCCCTGGACGTCATAGGATTTGAGCACGATGTGGGCGTTCGGGTTCTCGGCCAGTTCCTGTTCCTGGAAGGGCGGATTGCCGAAATGGCCGGTGATCTCGGTGCCGCCCTTGATGATCGCGGCGGCGGCCTCGGGATGGGGCAGGGCGACGCTGATCTTGTCGAGCTTCGCAAATTCCTTGTCGCCCCAGAGCTTGGCCGAGGCCCATTGCAGGATGCGCGACTGCACGGAGACGCCGACCGCGGGCAGGGCGATCCTGTCCTTGTCGGTGAAGTCGGCGATCGTCTTCACATTCGGATTGTTGCTGACGAGGTAGTAGGGGAAGTTGCCGAGCGAGGCGACGCCCCTGACGTTCTGCTTGCCCTCGGTGCGGTCCCACAGCGTGAAGAGCGGGCCGACACCGGCGCTGGCGATCTCGATCGAGTTCGAGAGCAGCGCGTCGTTCACCGCGGCTCCGCCGGAGAGCTGGGTGAACTCGACCTTGATGTCGACGCCGGTCGCCTTGCCGTGCTTCTCGATCAGCTTCTGTTCGGCGGCGACATCGAGGAGCAGGTAGACGACGCCGAACTGCTTGGCGATGCGCAATTGGCCCTCGGCGGCGGAGGCCGCACCGGAGAGGCTGAAGAACAGTGCCGTGCCGACCATCAAGGTCGCCGCCTGCCGGCGCGACAGCTTCTTCCAAATCGCCATGTCGAACTCCTGAAAACACTGCGCTGACCTGTGCTCAAGACCGCGCTGATCCATGGCTGAGCTTGCGATCCGATGGGCCAAGCGTCAACGAGAATGTTCTTTTTGAAGAACAATCTGAGACAGGTTGTTTATTGCCGCTAGGGCCCTGGATAAAGCAAATTCGTCTTAATCAGGTTAAATTGGCACCATCTTGCCGAATTGAGGCGCGGCTCCCGGCCGCGATTTGTAAGGTGTCGTTCTTTCTGAGAAACGCTTCTTCGGATTACGGCGATTCCTGCCGCGGTTTGGTCGGTCGGTGATACGACGGAGGCAGAACAAGCTGAGGCGCCGCAAAAGGCTCGGATAGGAAGTCAATTAAATTAATGGATTAAATAATTTGATCGACGCGGAGATTCATTCTCCCGGATTGAGGGCCATCGCGCTCGCTGTTCTCTCTGCCGAAAGCCATGGAGTCGTCTTGCAGAATGTCACGAAAATTGCTCCGGAGTGAGGTGGGTTTGCGGAAATTTTTCTCATTGTCGCCGTTTCTTAAAAAGAACATTCCATTTGACATAAGGAACGATCTTTTGAATAATCCATTGATATTGTGAGTTATTTTGCTGGCTCCGCGTCCGTTCGCGAGCGCTCACATCGAGAGGACCATCATGCTCGTGATATCCAACAGGCTCGGACGTGGGCTGGGCTATTCCGTCATCCTCGCCGGGCTGCTGGCGGGCACCTCCGCCTGGGCCGGGCCGACGCTCGACGCCATCAAGCAGCGCGGTTCGATCAAAGTCGGCGTCGGCACCTCGCCGGGCTTCTTCTCTCCGGACAGCAATGGCAAATGGCAGGGCTTCTTCGTCGATTTCGGCCGGGCACTGGCGGTGACCGTGTTCGGCGACGCCGATAAGGTCAGCTTCACTTCGTCCTCGCCGCAGCAGCGACTGCCGGCGCTGCAGGCGGGCGAGTTCGATATCCTGCTCTCGGGCGTCACCCAGACCGCGACACGCTCCTTCAAGCTCGGTTTCCACTTCGGACCGATCGTCTTCTATGACGGCCAGGGCCTGCTGGTGAAGAAGGCGCTCGGCGTCAGCAAGGCGGCCGAGCTCGACGGCGCGACGATCGGCATCCAGAGCGGCACGACCGGCGAGCTCAACATCGCCGACTTCTTCCGCAAGACGAAGAAGAGCTTCAAGCCGGTGGTGATCGAGGAGACCAAGGAGTTCGTCAACGCGCTCGAATCCGGCCGCGTCGATGCACTCACCCAGGATGCCTCGGATCTCGCCTTGCGTCGCATCCAGCTCGGCAAGCCGGACGATTACGTGCTCCTGCCCGAGCGCCTGTCGAAGGAGCCTTTGGCTCCGGCCGTCCGCTCGGGCGACGATCGCTGGCTCGAGATCGTCAACTGGACCGTCTACGCCACGATCCAGGCCGAAGAATACGGCATCACCCAGGCCAATATCGACGAGTTCCTGAAGAGCGAGGATCCCGGCGTCAAGCGCTTCCTCGGCATCGACAAGTCGCTCGGCGAAGCGCTCGAGCTCGATCCGAAGTTCGCCTACAACATCGTCAAGGCGGTCGGGAACTACGGGGAGATCTTCGAGCGCAATATCGGCAAGAAGAGCAAGGTCGGCTTCGAGCGCGGCTACAATCAGCCGTGGTCGCAGGGCGGCCTGCTGTATTCGCCGCCGTTCCGTTGAGCGTCGTCGCCCAGGGATGAACTCTCCCGCATCCTTGCAGGCGGCCGTGCCGGGCCCGAAAGGGCCCGGCCTTTTGCGTGCGCTCGCCGAATGGTGGGGTGAAAAGCCGCTGACGCAGCTGGCGATCTTCGCGATCGTCGGTCTTGGCTTCGCGCTGCTCGGCAGCAATCTCGTGCACAATATGGCGCGGGTCGGCCTGACGCCCGGCTTCGGTTTCCTCGGCCATGCCGCCAATTTCGAGATCGGCGAGGGGCTGCTCGCCTATTCGGCCGGCGACAGCTATCTGCGCGCCATCGCGGTCGGGCTGCTCAACACCGTGCGCGTCTCGCTGGCCGGCTGCATCCTCGCCACCATCCTCGGCGTCGCGCTCGGCATTGCCCGGCTCTCGTCGAACCCGCTGCTGTCGCGCCTGGTGCAGGCCTATGTCGAGATCGTCCGCAACACGCCGTTGCTGCTGCAGATTTTCTTCTGGAACGCGCTGTTCCACGCCTTGCCGGGGCCGCGGCAGGCCTTGTCGCCGCTGCCGGGCGTGCTGCTCAGCAATCGCGGCTTCTTCTTTCCCTTCATCGCCGACGATGGCGTGACCCCGGTGATCCTGACCAGCAGCTTCCTGCTCGCCGTGTTGGTCGGTGTCGCGCTGAAATGGCGGACCCGCCGGACCGGCCGCTCGAACCTCAAGCGGAGCGCGGCGCTCGTGCTCGCTGCGGCCCTGCCGCCGGTGGCCATCGCCGCATTCTTCGGTGCCATGCCTGCCATCGATCTGCCGAGGCTGTCCGGTTTCAACATCCGGGGCGGCATCTCGCTCTCGCCCGAGTTCATGGCTTTGCTGATCGCGCTCGTCGTCAACACCTCGGCCAGCATCGCCGAGACCGTGCGTGCCGGCATCTTGTCCGTCTCGGGAGGGCAGTGGGAGGCGGGCCGGGCGCTCGGCCTGTCCTATGGCCGGATCATGCGGCTGATCGTGTTGCCGCAGGCCTTGCGCCTGATCATCCCGGTGATGACGTCGAGCTATCTCAGCCTGACCAAGAATTCGAGCCTGGCGGTTGCCATCGGCTTTCCCGATCTGGTCAACATCCTCAACACCACCGCCAACACCACCGGCCAGGCGCTCGAAGCCATCCTCGTGATGATGCTCGTGTACCTTGCGCTGAGTCTGGCCGTCTCCATCGCGATGAACGCCTATAACCGGCGCTGGGCGTTGCGGGAGCGATCCGCGGCATGAGCGCCATGGCTGAGGACGGTGCGCTTGCCCCGCGGAGCGAGCGCTGGCGCAAGCTGCGCCAGGGCCTCGTCGGCTCGCGCACCAATATCGCGATCACGCTCGGGGTCGCCCTTCTCGTCCTATGGCTCGCACCGCCCTTCCTGCGCTGGGCCGTCGTCGACGCGGTCTGGCAGGGCGATGGCGCCGCCTGCGCGGCGGCGGGGACAGGCGCATGCTGGGCCTTCATCGGCGAGAAGCTGCGCTTCATCACCTTCGGGTTCTATCCGCCGCATCTGCATTGGCGTGCCGGCCTGGCGCTGCTCGTCATGCTGGCGCTGCTCGGCGTTACGGCCTGGCCGGCAAACTGGGGACGCCGCCTGCTCCTTCTTTGGGGCGGTGCGCTGATCGGCGTGCCGTTGCTTCTGCTTGGCTGGCCCGTCGGTGAGTTCGTGCCGACGGAGCGTTGGGGCGGGCTGCCGGTCACCTTCCTGCTGGCGATCGGAGCCTTCGCGGGCGCCTTTCCCCTGGCGATCCTGCTGGCATTGGGCCGTCGCTCGAAGATGGGCGGCGTGCGATTGCTCTGCGTGATCTTCATCGAGGTGCTGCGCGGCGTGCCCTTCATCGCCGTGCTCTATGCCGCGACGCTGCTGTTCCCGCTGATGCTTCCGGCCGGCTCGGCGATCGACAAGTTCCTGCGGGCCGAGGTGGCGCTGACGCTGTTCGTCGCCGCCTATCTCGCCGAGGTCGTCCGCGGCGGTTTGCAGGCTGTTCCGGTGGGCCAATACGAGGCGGCGAAAGCGCTGGGCCTGTCCTATTTGTGGACCATCCGCCTCGTCGTGCTGCCGCAGGCGCTGCGCGCGGTGATCCCGCCGCTCGTCAATCTGGCGATCGGCATCTTTCAGGACACCACGCTGGTGATCATCATCGGCATGTTCGACTTCCTGAACACCGCGCGTGTCTCGGCGACGGATCCGAACTGGCTCGGCTTCTACCGGGAAGCCTATGTCTTCGCCGCCATGGTCTACTTCCTCGTCTGCTTCTGTGCCTCCCGCTACAGCCTTTGGCTGGAGGCGAGGCTGGCCGCGGGGCAGCGCAAATGACGGGCCGCCATGCCCCAATCCATCTGCCGGCGCTTCCGCCGTAGGTTCATATGGTGGCATCGGAGAAGCGGCCCGCCATGAAACTCGTCCGGAACACCAGACAAGCGAGGACATCGTGACGTCCATCGCGGACAGCCGCGGACAGCCTCAGGGAAGCGCTGCCCGCAACGCATTCCTGTTCGGCACGCCGCTGCTCGTCCTGGCGCTGGGGCACATGCTGTCCAACCTGCTGCGAACCTTGCCCGGGGTCGCTGCGGACGTCATCGCTGCCGATCTGGCGGTTTCTCCCGATACGCTGGCCAGCCTGACGGGGGCCTATCACTTCGCCTTCGCCGCCGGCCAGATCCCTGTCGGCGTCGCCCTCGACCGCTACGGCGTCCGTTCGGTGTCGCTGACGCTTTTCGCGATCGTGACCATCGGGGCCGTGCTGGCCGCCTGCATCGGCGGCGCCGCGGGCTTCCTGACCGCCCAGATCATTCTCGGCATCGGCTGCTGCGGCATGCTGCTCTGCCCGATGACCTTGGCCGCCAAGACGCTCACGGCCGAGAAATTCGGCTTGTGGTCCGGCCTGATCCAGGGCGTCGGCAATTCGGGGATGCTGCTCTCGGCAAGTCCGATGGCCTGGCTCGTCGAGCACCATGGCTGGCGGACCGGCTTCGGCCTCTCCGCCGCACTGGCGGTGACCGTTGCCTTCCTCGTCTGGCTGACGGTGCCGAAAGCCGCACCTGACGCGACCGAGCGCAAGGCCACGCTGCGCTCCGAGGCGAGGCAGGTCGTCAGGATCGGCCTCTCGCCGGCTGTGCGAGGCGTCGTGATCCTCGCTTTCGCCTCCTTCGCTGCGGGGATCGCGATCAGAGGGCTCTGGGGCGGCGTCTGGTTGATGGAGATCAAGCACATCTCCCGTCTGGAGGCGGGCAACGCCCTGCTTCCCCTGACGCTCGCGCTCGTCGCCGGCCCGATGCTCTATGGTATCGCGGATCGGCGTTTCGGCTACCGCCGGCTCGTCCTGACGCTTACCCATCTCATTGCGGCCGCTGTCTTGCTGGCGGTCGCTGCCGGCGGGCCGGGTGGCCCGCTGTCGACCGGGATGGGGCTGACGCAACTCCCGCCGAGCTTCGATGTCGCTGCGTTCTTCGTGCTCGGCGCAGCTTTGGCGTCGCAGCCGCTCCTGTTCGCGATGGCGCGGGTCGTCGTCGCCCCGGAGAATGTCGGGAAGGCGCTCGCGGCGGTCAATCTCGCGTTCTTCGCCGGTGCCGCCATTCTTCAATCCTGCACGGGGCCGATCGCTGCGGGTTTCGGGATCGGCGCGGTCATGGTCTTCCTGGCCATCGTTCTGGTCGCGACGGCGAGCACGTTCGCAATCCTGACGAGCCCCTCCCGAACCAAACGCTGACGAGACGGCCTCAGGCCACTCCGAGCAGGCGGATCAGGCCAAGCGAGATCGCCCCGAGCGCGAGCAGCGAGAGGACGACGGTGGCGGTGACGCGCGGGCCGGCCTGGGCGACGGAGCGGATGTCAACGCTAAGCCCGAGCGCCGCCATCGAGACGATCGTCAGCACGTTCGCGACGGTGGCCAGCGGGGCCAGCAAGGCCGGTGGAATGATCCCGGCCGAGCGGAATGCCGCCATCACCACGAAGCCGACGATGAACCAGGGCACGAGGCGATGCAGCCCGACCGGGCGCGGCGTGGGACGCTCTGCCGCGATCTGCACGGCCGGCCCGTCTGCCTCCTCGCGCAGCCGGCTTGACAGCAGCGACAACACGAGGATGACGGGCCCGAGCATGAGCACGCGCACCAGCTTGACCAGGGTTCCGATCTGGATCGCGGCGGCGCCTGCGGGCGCCGTGGCGGCGAGGACCTGGGGAACCGCATAGACCGTCAGGCCAGACAGGATGCCGAACTGGTGGACGCTGAGGCCCAGCGCCGGGATCAGCAGTGGCAGGCCGAGCACGACCACGACGCCGAGCACCGCGGTGAAGGCGATCGAGGCGGCGACGTCGTCGCCATCGGCGCCGATGACCGGCGCCGTGGCGGCGATCGCCGAGTTGCCGCAGATCGAATTGCCGCAGGCGACGAGGATCGCCATCCGCTTCGACAGCCCCAGCAGACGGCCGATGCCGTAGCTCAGGCCGATCGCGACGAAGACCACGGCGGCGATGCCGAGAAGGAGCGGGGCGCCGGTGGCGGCGACCGTGGCGGCGCTCAGGGAGGCGCCAAGCAGCACGACGGCGATCTCCAGCAGCGTCTTCGCCGAGAACGCGATGCCTGGGCGCCAGCGGCTGTCGGGCTTCCAGAGGCTCCTGACCAGGGTTCCGAGCAGGATCGCCAGGACGAGCGCTTCGAGCCATGCGCGCTGGAAGAACCAGGCTTCGAGATGCTCGGCGGCGAGCGCCGCGACCGAGACGGCGAGGCACAGCAGCAGGCCCGGGCCGATGCGCTTGGCGCCCGAGGCTGTCCGGTCAACCAAACTCGTCCGATCTGGGCTTTCAAGCGTCATGACAGTACCCGGCCATTCGATGCGTGGGTTCTGAGCTATTTCGGCTAAGCAATCCAACGTGTTGTTTTTCTTGTTTCGATCGATGAACTCGATCATTCTCTGCGTGGGCTCGGCTGGCAGTCGGAAACCGGGCGTTTGCAGCGCCTGCTCGGGGCCGCGGAATGATCGACGCTTATGACACTCGAACAGCTTCGCATCTTCGTCGCGGTCGCCGAGCGCGAGCATGTCACGCGCGCAGCCGCGGAGCTGAACCTGACGCAATCGGCGACGAGCGCGGCGATCGCGGCACTCGAGCATCGCCACGCGGTGAAGCTGTTCGACCGCGTCGGGCGCCGGATCGTACTGACCGATGCCGGGCGCCTGTTCCTGACCGAAGCTCGCGCGATCCTCGCACGTGCCGCGACGGGCGAGCGGGTCCTGTCGGATCTAGCCGGGTTGAAGCGCGGGCGGCTGTCCCTGGCGGCGAGCCAGACGGTCGGCAATTACTGGCTGCCGCGAAAGCTTGCTTTGTTTCGTGCCCGGCACCCGGGTATCGAGACGCCGCTGGTGATCGGCAATACCGAGACGGTCGCGGCTTCCATCCATGACGGGCTTGCCGATATCGGCTTCGTCGAAGGCGAGATCGACGATCCGCTGCTGGCGCAGGAGGTCGTGGCGATGGACGAGCTCGCGATCGTCGTCGCACCCGGCCATCCCTGGGCGGGGAGGGCGCGCGTCGATCCAGCGGAATTCGTCGAAAGCCCCTGGGTCCTGCGTGAGCCCGGTTCAGGGACACGGCAGGCCCTCGAGGCGGTTCTCGCCGGCGCCGGGCGCTCGGTCGCCGACCTCGACGTCCTGCTGGAGCTGCCCGCCAACGAGGCCGTGCGCAGCGCCGTCGATGCGGGCTCCGCCGCCGCCTTGATGTCGAGGCTGGTCGTCGCCAACGCCTTGCGCTCTGGCCTGCTCGCCGAGGTCGCGGCCGACATCCCCGCGCGCCGCTTCGTCATGCTGCGGCACAAGGAACGCTATGTCGGCCGGCCTGCGCAGGCCTTTCGCGCGCTTCTCGCCGACGAGGCCGCGTAGATCGTCCCGGCCCATGGGCCTGGCCAGAGCATCGGATCAGGTCAATTCCGGAGCTCGCCGTCGAACTGCCCGGCCTGGGTCGCATCTGCGACCGCGGACCTGATCACATCGGCCAGGCTCAGAACGGCGGGGCGGCTGCGTTTCACTTTCGAGACCGCGAGGTGGAAGTACAAGGTCAGCTCCGGCTCCGTCACGCGCCGCACGGCGAGCCTTGTGGCGTCGCCGCCGGAGAGAAGACTGCGCGGCACGATCGCCGCCGCTCGCCCTTCCTCGATCATCGGCCGGACTGCCAGGAAGTCGTCGACCTCGGCATAGATCTTCAAGGGGATATCGTGCTCGCGGGCGCAGGCCTCGACGATGCGCCCGAGCGCGTTCTGCCGGCTATGGACGAAGAGGGGGCCGGCGGCGGCCTCCGCGAAGGTGATGGTCGGCGGCACCGGCCCGTCGGCCCGCGCGACATGGAACAGGGGCGCGCGGGTCAATGTCTCGACGAGCGCGCCGGTGGCCGGGCGTTCAGAATTGAAGATGCCGATGTCGATCTCGTCGCGCGCCACCCATTCGGCGATGTGGAGGCTCGATCCGCCGCGGGCGTGCAGTTCAACCTCGGGAAAGCGCTGGGTGAAGGCCGAGATGATCGGCGTCGCCAGCGGGATGCTGATCGTGCCGGTCCAGGCCAGGCGGATCGAGCCGGCATAGCCGGGCCGTCGGCCGACCAAGGCCTGTTTCGCCGCGTCGAGCCCAGCGATGTGCGGGGCGATCGCGGCCTGGAACGCCGCACCGTCGCGCGTCAGCGAGACGCCCCGCCCGTCGCGGTGGAAGAGGCGGGTCGCGAGCTCCTCTTCCAGTTGTCGGAGATCCCGGCTGAGGGCGGGTTGCGCCACGCCCAGATGCAGGGCGGCCTTCATCAGACTGCCGGTCTCGGCGATCACCAGGACGTTCTTGAGCTGCCGCAGCTTCACTCCGGTTATGCCTTTCGGATATAACAAATTGCTATATCTGAAACACAACTCCGGCCCTATGTGCAAGCGGCAAGCTTCGCTAGCTTCGGCCCTCAATGACGCGCCCGGCGAGCACCGGGCGGCACTCGAAAATGCCGGGAGGGGGTCGATGTTGAGAACCGTGATGGCGGCCGGGCTGGCCGGAGCGTTTTGCCTTGCGGCCGTCGCGCCGGCACAGGCCGAAACCGTCCTGAAGATCAAGAACACCGCCGACATCAAGCAGCTCGATGCGCTCTTCACCTCGGCCTACCCGGTCCGGGACATGGCCTATCTGATCTACGACACGCTCTTCTCGCTCGACGGCAACTACCGCGCCCAGCCGCAGATGGTCGAGAGCCACACGCTCTCCGACGACGGCAAGACCTATGTTTTCAAGCTGCGCCAGGGCCTGAGCTTCCATGACGGCAAGCCCGTCACAGCTGCGGACTGCGTCGCCTCGATCGAGCGCTGGATGAAGAAGGACAGCCTCGGGGCCGAGGTCGAGAAGCGTCTCGATGCGATCAAGGCGATCGATGCGACCTCGTTCGAGGTCCGGCTGAAGGAGCCCTTCGCCCGCCTGATCGACGGCTTCGCCCGCATGACCGCCTATCCGCTGTTCGTGATGCCGGAGCGGCTCGCCAGGACGCCGGCGACGACCGAGCTCAAGGAGTTCGTCGGCTCTGGCCCGTTCAGGCTCTTGCCGGACGAATGGGTTCCAGGCGTCAAATTCGTCGTCGCCAAGCATGCGGGCTACAAGCCGCGCAGCGAGGCGCCGAGCGGTCTAGCCGGCGGAAAGACCGCCGGGGTCGATCGCATCGAGCGCATCCAGTTCAGCGACGATCTTAGCGCGGTCAACGCGCTGCTCGCCGGCGAGATCGACTATGTCGCCGAGGTGCCGGCCGAGATGCTGCCGGTGCTGGAGAAGGACAAGTCGATCCAGGTCGCCAAGGCGCCGGTCCTCGGCAAGAACTTCCAGGTGGTGATCAACCACACCCAGCCGCCGATGGACAACGTCAAGGTCAGGCAGGCCCTGCAATACGCGATCAGCCAGTCGGATTCGATGCAGGCGGTCTTCGGCGGCCGCAAGGACCTCTACCAGCTCTGCCCGGCGCTGTTCATGTGCGGCAGTCCCTACGAGACCGATGTCGGCAGCGAGCGCTTCATGAAGCAGGACTTCGAGAAGGCGAAGGCCCTGCTGAAGGAGGCCGGCTATGACGGCACGCCGATCGTCTATCTCCATCCGATGGATGCCAAGGTCCAGCGCGACGTCGGCACGGTGATGGTGAACTCGATGCGCAAGGCCGGCTTCACCGTCGAGGACGTGCAGATGGACACCGCGACGATGTTCACACGGCGGACCAACAAGAACCAGCCGAAGCAGGGCGGCTGGAACGTCTTCATCACCGGCTTCGCCGGCGACGCGCTGATGGACCCCTTGACCAACCCTTATGTCACCGGCGCCTGCGAGAAGGCCTTCGTCGGCTGGCCCTGCGACAAGCCCCTGCAGGAGCTCTGGCAGAAATTCCTGCTGGCCTCCGACGATGCCGCGCGCAAGGCGATCGCGGTGGAGATGCAGGCCCGCTCGAACGAGATCGTGACGTATATCCCGCTCGGGCAGTTCAACGACCTCTCGGCCTGGCGCAAGAGCGTGTCCGGTTTCGTCCCGGGGCCTACCTTGACCTATTGGAACGTGCGCAAGTCCGACTGATCCTGCCGCACCTCCTGCTCGACGGGCCGGGACGACGCATCCGGCCCGTGCCTTCAAGGTCTGCTCATGGCGCGCTTTCTGTTCTCGCGGCTTCTGGCGACGCTGCCTGTCATGCTGACGGTCCTGGTCGTCGTCTTCATGCTTCTGCATATCGGGCCGGGCGATCCGGCGGCGGCCATGGCGGGCGACAACGCCAGCGCCGAGCAGATCGCGCAGATCCGCCAGCGGCTGCATCTCGATCAGCCGCTCGTGGTGCAGTTCCTGATCTATCTGCGCCAGCTCGCTCAGTTCGATCTCGGCGTTTCCGTCTATTCGGGCCGGCCGGTCGCGACGATGATCCTGCAGCGGGCCGAGCCGACCCTGATGCTGGCGCTGACCACGACGCTGCTGTCGGTCCTCGTCGCGGTGCCGGCCGGTGTGTTCGCCGCCCGGCGCCTCGGCCTGGTCACCGATTATGTCGTGATGGCGCTCTCGGTCGCCGGCTTCTCGATCCCGGTCTTCGTGATCGGCTATGCGCTGATGCAGGTCTTCGCGATCGAGCTCGGCTGGTTGCCGGTACAGGGCTATCGGCCGCTGGCGAGCGGCCTCTGGAACAGCCTGCGCAGCCTGACGCTGCCGACGGTCGCGCTCACCTTGCTCTTTGCCGCGCTGGCCGCCCGGATCACACGGGCGACACTGCTCAACGTCCTGTCCGAGGACTATATCCGGACCGCGCGGGCCAAGGGCCTGCCCGAGCGCAAGGTCGTCACGACGCATGCGCTGAAGAACATCGGCGTGCCCGTGGTGACCGTCGTCGGCACCTCCTTCGCGGCTCTGCTCGGCGGCGTGGTCGTCACCGAATCCGTCTTCAACCTGCCGGGGGTCGGGCGATTGACCGTCGATGCCATCCTGTCGCGCGACTATCCGGTCGTGCAGGGCGTGATGCTGGTCTTCGCCTTCGTCCTGGTCTTGGTGAACCTGCTCGTCGATCTCAGCTATGCGCTGTTCGATCCCCGCATCCGGCAGGACATGCGCTCATGAGCGCGCAGCCGCAGACGGCCCGCGCCAGCCGCTCCTTCAGGGCGTCGACGGTGGTGATCGGCCTGAGCTTCGCCATTGTCGTGCTGGTTGCGTCCTGCGCGCTGCTGGCGCCCCCAATCCTCGGCTACAGCAACGACCTCAACATGGGTGAGGCGCTGCAGCCGCCGGGCGCGAACCACTGGTTCGGGACGGACAATCTCGGCCGCGACATCTTCGTGCGGACGCTCTCGGGCGCCCGGACCTCGCTCATCGTCGGACTCGGGGTCTCCGTGCTGACGCTGCTGGCGGGTGGCCTGATCGGGCTCGTGGCCGGCTATGTCCGGTTGGCCGACACGGTGTTGATGCGCATCATGGACGGGCTGATGGCCATTCCCGGCGTGCTCTTGGCGATCGCGCTCGCCTCGCTGCTCGGCGGCGGGCTGGCGACCGTGATGATCGCGATCAGCGTGCCGGAGATCCCGCGCACGGCGCGGCTGATGCGCGGCGTGGTGCTGAGCCTGCGCGAGATGCCCTATGTCGACGCGGCAATCGCGATCGGATCGAGCACGCCGCGCGTGCTGCTCAGGCATATCCTGCCGAACGCGACGGAGGCGCTGATTGTTCAGGCGACCTTCGTCTGCGCCTCCGCGATCCTCGCCGAAGCCATCCTCAGCTTCATCGGCGTCGGCATCTCTCCGGACCTGCCGAGCTGGGGCAACGTCATGGCCGGCGGGCGCCAGTTCTTCCGCGTCGCCCCCTGGATCATCGCCTTTCCCGGTCTGTTCCTATCGCTGCTGGTGATCGCCATCAACGTACTCGGCGATGCCCTGCGCGAGCGCATCGATCCCCGTCTTTCCGGGCGGAGGGCGTGATGACGATCTGCCGTGGTGCTCGCCCGTATTCCCGCTGCCGTTCCCTGCTCATGAGGCCCGTTCCGTGAACCGGCATCCCTCGATCGCTCCCGTTGCTCCGTCGCTCCTGGCGGGGGAATGGACCACCACGCGCTATGACGACGATGTACTCGCGGTACGTAGCCAGATCATGCGCCGGCGCTTCGCCGGCAAGCCGGTCGTCTTCTTCGGCTCGTCCTCCTTCCGCTACTGGGATCGGATGGCCGAGGATTTCGGCTCGCTGGAGGTCGCCAATCTCGGCTTCGGCGGCGGCACGGCCGAGAGCGGGCTACGCTATTGCGACGATCTGCTCGATCTCGTCGAGCCCGGGCGGATCGTGCTCTATTTCGGCGAGAACGACATCGCCAATGACGGGCTCGACGCCGGCTCGGCCTTCGAAGCGCTGGAGCGGCTGACCCAGCGGCTCCGGGAGAAGTTCGGCCCCGTCCCGATCCACCGCCTCTCGATCAAGCATAGCCCCGGACGCTGGCTCCATGCCGGCGAGTTCGAGGTCTTCAACGCGATGCTCAGGGACAGCCATGCGGGTGATCAGGCCGGCGGGTATGTCGATGTCGGCAGCTGCCTGGTCGGGCGGAACGGCCGGCCGATGGGTCGCTACTACGAAGCCGATGGCGTTCACCTGAATTCGGCGGGCTATACGCTTTGGGCCGGCGTGCTTGCCGGCGCCATCGGGCTTTCTGCGACGAAGGGCGGTTGATCTCCGGCCGGAGACGTCCGCAACGCCGATGGTGCGGTGGGCCTGCCGTGTTGCGCCGTCCGCGAAGCCGTGAGAACGGTCGCGAGGCCCTGCCTGCGGAAGCTCGCGCTTGTGACGGATGGAGAGACGGATTTGCAGTTCCTCTTCGACGGCCCTGAACACGCCGGGCACACCGTTCTCCTGGCCCACGGCGCTGGAGCCCCGATGGACTCCGCCTCAATGACTGCTGCGGCGGAGAGCCTGGCCGGAGAGGGATTTCGCGTCGCCCGCTTCGAGTTCGCCTATATGGCAAGCCGCCGCAGCGAGGCCGGCCGCAAGCCGCCGCCTCGGGCCGAGACGCTCAATCCGGAGTACCGGGCCGCGATCGAGGCGCTCGGCCCGTCGCGATCGCTGATCATCGGCGGCAAGTCGATGGGCGGGCGTGTCGCCAGCATGGTCGCCGACGACTTGCTCGCGGTCGGGCGGATCGGCGGCCTGCTCTGTCTCGGCTACCCATTTCATCCGCCGGCAAAACCGCAGCAGTTGCGGACCCAGCATCTCGTCGATCTCAAGACGCCGACGCTCATCGTCCAGGGCACGCGCGACGAGTTCGGCACGCGCGAGGAGGTCGCCGGCTATACCCTGTCGCCTGCGATCGAGATGCTCTGGCTCGAAGATGGCGATCACGACCTGCGACCGCGCAAGGCATCGGGCTTTTCGCCAAACGGGCATCTGGCGACGATGGCCAAGACCGCCGCGGCTTGGGCGGACGCCAGGCTGGGCGAGAGGTGAGGGCGAGAGGGTTCAGCGCGCCCGGCAGTCGCCGCTTCGGAACGACTTGACCAGCCTGGATATCACCGGGTCGAACGCCTTCTGCCGCTTCCGGTCGTATTCGAGGCGAAAATAGGCTACCGCCTTGTCGCAGCCCGGGATGGCGCGCGCATAGACGATGCGGTTGCCCTTGGCTCCGGACCAGACGGCTCCGCTCTTGTTCTGTGTCTGATAGCTGATGCTCCAGCCATCCCGCTGGTCGAATGCCTGGCGCTCTCTAGCCTCGGCGGCAAGGCTGCCCGCGGTCGGATAGCTGCCCCAGACCCGCAATTCAGCGGCGCCGTCCGGAGACGCCGAGACACCGCCATCGCCATTGTCGGCTTCCTCGACCTTGGAGAAGCCCGGCGGAATGTCGATCCAGTACTGGAAGCGGGCATTGCCATAGCGCTGCCAGTCGGAGGCGGCTGCCGGGAGGGCGAGTGCGGTCAGCAGCGCGAGCAGGCCGGCCTTGAGGAGCCCGGCCGGCGGGATTCCTGCGGGCCGTCGAGGGCCCGACGCTCCATTCGATGTCATGAGCCGCGACCTTCCGCTCAGTTGCGCCTCGTGCCGCGCAGATCGGACGGCGTCATGCCGAAGCGGTTGCGGAAGGCCCGGTTGAAGACGGAGAGATCGTTGAAGCCGGCGGAATAGGCAATGGAAGCGATGCCTTCGCCGGCGCGGCGCGGATCGAGCAGAGCGCGGCGGCTCTCCTCCAGCCGCGTCGCCAGCAGCCAGCGCCCGAAGCTCTCGCCTGTTCCGGCAAAGCGCGCATGCAGCGTGCGCAGCGAGATGTTGAAATGCGCCGCGACGGCGCCCGGCGACAGTGTCTCGTCGCCGAGCCGTCCGCGGCAGAAGGCGAGGATCGCCTCATGCAAGCGGTCGGGCCCGGGGCCGGCGGCGTCGCTCGACAGCCCGATCAGATTGCAGAGATTGTCGGCGAGCAGGCTCGCCGACATCTCGTCCATGATCTCGCCATGGCGGGCGAGCTCGAGGAGGTGGCGCCGCGCCAGCGAGACGAAGCGCGAGGAGAGCGCGATGCGGTGCGGCCGGCCGCGCACGAGCCAGGGCGCCTTGAGCAGCAGAGTCCGGCGCGGAAGCACGGCGACGACGCGCCGGACATCCTCCGAGAAGGAGAGGCGGAACGGCCGCGCGCCATCGACGAGCCCGATCTCGCCTGGCTTGAGCAGGAGCCGTTCGTCGCCCTGCGAGAGCTGGCATTCGCCGCGCTCCTGCAGGCTGACGAGGACGCTGTCGTCGCCTTGCGCGACATGGCGGGAGGTGCGCACGACATCGTGCCGGGTCGAGCGGAAGCTCGCGATCCTGACATCGCCGAAGCTGCGCCCGGTGATCGAGCCGTGGAAGGCCTCCTGCGGATCGGGCGCCTCGGTCGTGACGTTGAGCACGGCGCGGCAGACGGTCTCGCGCCAGTAGTCGAACCCGGAATCGGGTTCGAGACCTTCCGTGCCCCAAACGATGGTCCCCATGACCTTCTCCGCCCGGCAGCCGACAGAGGCCGCCGGGGTGCGTCCAGCTTTTCATAAGAACGGTTTGCACTCAAAGCCGGAATTTTCTGCACGCAGCGCCGAGACCATGCCCGGCCTCCCTTCCTAGCTTTCGGCTCGAAGGGGCAGACAAGCGATGCAGACGGATTTCACGGCCGAGCAATTGCGCGATCCCGCGATCCGGGAAGCCGCCGACATCCTCGGCACCTGCGTGCATTACGGCTTCTGCACCAATACCTGCCCAACCTATGTACTGAGCCGGGATGAGAACGAATCCCCGCGCGGGCGCATCGACCTGATCCGCGCCATGCTGGAGAGCGGCGGCCCGCCGAAGCCGCAGACCGTCGCGCATCTCGACAGCTGCCTCTCCTGCCTGTCCTGCATGACCACCTGCGCGGCCAAGGTCGACTATGCGCATCTGATCGATCGCGCCCGAATCCATGTCGAGCGTCATCATCGTCGCCCGCCGGCCGAGCGCGCCTTGCGGGCGCTGCTCGCCTTCGTGCTGCCGCGGCCGCGCTTGTTTCAGGTCGCGCTGAAGCTCGGCCGGCTCGGTCGGCCCCTGCAAAGGCTGCTGCCGGCGCGGCTGCGGCCGCTTCTGGCGATGATCCCGGAGCGGGCGCAAGGGCAGATACTGGCGCCGCATGTGTTCAGGGCGGAGGGCGAGAAGAGGGCGCGTGTGGCGTTGCTCGCCGGCTGCGCCCAGCAGGCGCTCGATGCCAACATCAACGCGGCGACGATCCGGCTGCTGACGCGGCATGGCTGCGAGGTCGTCGTTGCCGCGGGAGCCGGCTGCTGTGGCTCGCTGACGCTGCATATGGGGCGCGAGGACGAGGCGATGGCGGCGGCTGCCGCCAATGTCCGCGCCTGGATGCGCGAGCGCCGCGGCGAGGGGCTCGACTCCGTGATCGTCAACGCCTCCGGCTGCGGCACCACGGTCAAGGATTACGGCCATCTCCTGGCCCGGGCGGAGCTTGCCGGCGAGGCCAAGGAGATCGCCGGCATCGCCCGCGACGTCACCGAATTCATCGCCGGCATCGGGCTCCGGCCGGTCGCGCCAGGGCGGCCGCGGCTGCGCGTCACCTATCACGACGCCTGCTCGATGCAGCACGGCCAGCGTGTCACCCGGCAGCCGCGCGACCTGCTGCGCGCCGCCGGCTTCGAGGTGGTGGACGTGCCGGAGAAGCATTTCTGCTGCGGCTCGGCCGGGACCTACAACCTGCTCCAGCCTGCGACGGCCGAGACCCTGGGCCGGCGCAAGGCGGACCATATCGACAGCACGGCGCCAGACGTCGTGGCGGCCGGCAATATCGGCTGCCTGACGCAGCTGCGGCGCTATGTCGGCGCGCCGATGGCCCACACCGTCGAGCTGCTGGACTGGGCGACGGGCGGCCCGCTGCCGCCGGCCCTCGCGGGCGTGACGCTGACGAGCCGACCCCCGCCGCAGCCGGAGGAGGCGCCGGCGACGGCGGCATCTGGCGCCCCGGCGCCGAACGACGACGCCGGCTTCTGGTGACCGGCCCAAGCACACGACAACAGAGGGGAGACGCCGGCATGGCGGAGGCATTCTTCAACGAGGTCGCTGCGGCGGTCGGGGCCGAGTGGATCAACCGCAGCGAGGAGACGCTGCGCCGCTATGGCGAGAACACCATGCCGGGCGGCGACCGGCGCCCGCTCGGCGTGGTCTATCCCGGCAGCACAGCCGAGGTGCAGGCGATCGTGAAGGCGGCGAACCGCCATGGCGTCGCGCTCTATCCGGTCAGCACCGGCAACAATATCGGGCTCGGCAGCCGCTCGGCGGTGCATTCCGGGCAGGTCGTGCTCGATCTCGGGCGCCGGATGAACCGCATCCTCGAGATCGACGAGACGCTGGCCTTCGCCGTGGTCGAGCCCGGCGTCAGCTACCAGGCGATGTATGACGAACTGGTCCGGCGTGGCGACAAGTTCATGGTCGACGTCACCTCCGGACCGCCGCAGGGCGGCATGCTCGGCAATGCGCTCGACAAGGGCGCCGGCTACGGCCCCTATTTCGACCATTTCGGCTTCTCCTGCGGCATGGAGATCGTGCTCGGGAATGGCGAGGTGCTGCGCACCGGTGATGGCGCGCTCGCCGGCTCCGAGCTGCCGAACTGGCATGTCAGCAAATACAGCTTCGGCCCGATCCTCGATGGGCTGTTCGCCCAGTCGAATTTCGGCATCGTCACGCGCATGGGCATCTGGTTGCTGCCGCGCCCGCCGGCGGTGCGCAGCTTCCACTTCACCTATCCCGATGATGACGACCTCGCCGAGATCGTCGACATCTGCCGGGCGCTCAAGCTCTCAAACTTCGTGCCGACGCTGCTGCGCGTCGCCAACGACGTCTATCTCTGCGGCTCCGAGCACCCCAGTCCCGAATACACCCCCGGCAGCCGTGTCTCGATCTCCGATGCCGGCCGGCGGGCGCTGCGCGAGAAGGACAGGCTCGGCGCCTGGACGGTGTCGGGCGCCTTCTATGGTCTGAGCATGGCGGCGATCGAACCGCAGATCGAGCGCGTGCGCGCCGCCTTCGGCAAGTCCGGCAAGGCGACCTACATCCCGCATGAGGAGGCGCTCGGCTTCCACGCGCTGCAGGTCGCGATCAACGCCTGCTCGGGCGTTCCCGGCGTCGGCGAGCTCGGCCTGCTGAAATGGCGGCCTGGCGGCGGCAATCTCTGGTTCCTGCCGGGCACGCCGATGGTCGGCAGCATCGCCAACGAGTGCCAGCGCATCTCGCGCCGGATCTATGCCGAGCACGGCATGGACTACATGATCATGAACGTCTGCAGCGCCCGCTTCGCCCGCGGCCTGCACGTCATCACCTTCGACCGCGAAAACCCCGACGAGAACGCCCGCGCCAACGCCTGCTACGAGGCGCTCGCCCGGGCCTATGCCGAACGCGGCATCTTCGTCGGCCGCGCCCCGCTCGACTACCACGCGCTGCATATGGGCCAGGCCATGCCGGCCTTCCGCGACAGCTGCACGGCGATCAAGGCCGCGCTCGACCCGGCCGGCGTGATCGCGCCCGGGCGCTACGGCATCGGCTGAGAACGAACCAATAAAGGGGACAACGACATGTCTGACACGTTCAAGATTGCCGCGAGCGCGCTGGCGCTGCTCTCAGCCCTTGCGACGACGGCGTCGGCCGAGCCAGCCCAATCGATCAGGATCGGCCTTGTCACCACCCTGACCGGGCCGCCGGCGGTGCTCGGCCAGCACACCCGCGACGGCTTCCAACTCGCGATCAAGCAGCTCGGTGGCAAGATCGCGGGCATCCCGGCCGAGGTGCTCGTCGTCGACGACGAGCTGAAGCCCGAGGTCGGCATCCAGCGCGTGCAGCAGCTGATCGAGCGCGACAAGGTCGACGCCATCGTCGGCATCGTCTTCTCCAACATCCTGATGGCGACGGCCCGGCGCATGGTCGACGGCCAGACCGTCTTCATCGGCACCAATGCCGGCCCGTCCCCGATCGCTGGCGCAAGATGCAGCCCCTATCTGTTCTCGGCCGCCTACCAGAACGACCAGAACGCCGAGGCGATGGGGCGCCACGCCACGCAGAAGGGCTATCGCAAGATCGTGGTCGTCGCGCCCAACTACCAGGCTGGCAAGGACGTCGTCGCCGGCTTCAAGCGGGAATACAAGGGCGAGATCGTCGACGAGATCTTCGTGCCGCTGACGCAGCCGGACTTCTCAGGCGATCTCGCCAAGATCGTCGCCGCGAAGGCGGACGCGGCCTTCGTCTTCATGCCGGGCGGCCTCGGCGTCACCTTCGTCAAGCAATGGCGACAGGCCGGCGTCACGCTGCCGATGCTGTCGGCTCACACCATCGACGAGACCAACCTGCCGGCGCTGCAGGACGCGGCGGTCGGGACCTCCGGCGTCACCAACTGGTCGCCCGCGCTCGACGTGCCGGCGAGCCGCGCCTTCGTCGAGGCCTTCAAGGCGGAGTACAAGTATACGCCCGCCAACTATGCCGCGCACGCCTATGACGCGGCGATCTGGCTGAACGCCGCCGCGACCTCCCTGAAGGGCGAGATCGCCGACCGCACGAAGCTGATCGAGGCCTTGCGCAAGACCAGGTTCGACTCCGTGCGCGGGCGCTTCGCGATCGGGCCGAACCAGTTCCCGATCCAGGACTATTATCTCGTCGCGGTGAAGAAACGCGATGACGGCAGCTACGCTACCGAGATCGAGAGCAAGATCGCCGAAGGGCTGCCGGACGCCTATGGCAAGGACTGCAAGATGCCGTTCTGAGCGGACGGCTGCTCAGCCGAGCCGCGCCACGGCGCGCAGGTCTTCCGCGGTGGTCGTGGGCAGGCCGAAGAACTCGAGATAGGCCGGGATCTGCTCGAACAGCATGTCGGTGCCGACCTGGACCTGGCAGCCGCGCTGCTGCGCCGCCGCCAGGAAGGGCGTGATGGTCTGCGCCATCACCACTTCGCCGACGAAGGCGGAGGAGGGCAGGCGCGCGATGTCGAGCGGCAGAGGATCGCCGGGCTTCATCCCCAGCGGAGTCGCGTTGACGACGATGTCGAAGCCGGCCGGATCGTTCGAGCCGGTCGAAACCTTGAGCGCGGCGTAATAGCGCGCCAGCCGTCCGCCCAGCGCCTCTGCCGCCCCGCCATTCATATCGAACAGGCCGAGCTCGGCGACGCCGGCCTTGGCGAGCGAAGCGGCGATCGCCGAGCCGACGCCGCCGGCACCGATCACCAGGGCTCGTGTGCCGGCAACCTGACGGCCCTTGCGCAGGACGCCACGCACGAAGCCCTCGCCGTCGAACATCTCGCCGGTCAGCCGGCCGTCGGCCTCGCGGCGCACGGCGTTGCAGGCCCCGGCGATCGCGGCCGTCGGCATGAGATCGTCGACCAGGCCGGTCGTCACGACCTTGTGCGGCATGGTTATGAGCGCGCCATGGGCGTTGGAAAGGCGGAAGAACAGCCTGAGGAAATCGGGATAGTCCTCGCTGCGGCTGCCCATCGGCACGACCACAGCATCGATGCCGTCGCGCTCGAAATAGGGGTTGTAGATCAGCGGCGCCTTGAAGCTCTCGGTCGGGAAGCCGAGATGGCCGATGAGCCTGGTCTTTCCGCTGATCATTGCGTCTTCCGTCCTGTTCCGGGCTGGGAGCAGCGTGGCCTCAGCCGGCGTTGCCCGTCCTCATCGGAATGCCGAGGATCTCGCGCGCCTGCTGCCAGGTCGCGACCGGCCGCCCGTATTTCCGGGCGAGCGCCGCCGCCCGCTCGACCAGCGCGGCATTCGAGGGCGCGAGCCGTTCGCGGTCGAGGCGGACATTGTCTTCCAGGCCGGTGCGGGCGTGGCCACCGGCGGCGATCGCCCATTCGTTCAGCACGATCTGGTTCGAGCCGATGCCGGCGGCGCACCAGGGCGCGTTCTCGCCGAACAGGCGCTTCACGGTGCGGATGTAATAGTTGAACACATCGCGATCGACCGGCATCGCGTTCTTCACGCCCATGACGAACTGGACATAGGGACGATCGACGATCTGGCCGCGCTGCCACATCTCATGCGCCTTGAGGATGTGCGAGAGATCGAAGGCCTCGATCTCCGGCTTGACGCCATGGGTCACCATCTCGGCGGCGAGCCAGTCGACCAGGTCAGGTGCGTTCTCGTAGACGCGGGTCGGGAAGTTGTTCGAGCCGACGGCGAGGGAGGCCATGTCCGGCCGCAGCGACAGCATGGCGCCGCGGGCCTGGCCCGCGCCCGAGCGGCCGCCGGTCGAGAGCTGGACGATCATGCCGGGGCAGTGCTTCTCGAGGCCTTCCTTGAGGCGGCCATAGCGCTCGGGGTCCGAGCTCGGCTTGCCCTCGTCATCGCGCACATGGCAGTGCGCGATGCTGGCGCCGGCCTCGAAGGCCTCCTGCGTGCTCTCGACCTGCTCGGCGATGGTGATCGGCACCGCCGGGTTGTTGGCCTTGGTCGGCAGCGAGCCGGTGATGGCGACGCAGATGATGCAGGGCTGTGTCATGGCTCAGACGTCCAGGAACACGGTTTCGCCTTCGCCCTGGAGGCGAATGTCGAAACGGTAGACGCCGGGCGCGGTGCGCTGGGCGATCAAGGTCCGGCGGCGGTTCTCCTGCTCGACGAGGCCCAGCACCGGGTCGGCGCTATTGTCCTCGTCGTCGAAATACATCCGCGTGTTGAGGCCGATATTGATGCCGCGCGAGACGAGCCAGAGGCTGATATGCGGTGCCATCATGCGCTTGTTGCGCCCCGGCACGGGGCCTGGCTTGATCGTCTCGAAGCTCCAGAGGCCGCTGTCGAAATCGGTGATGATCCGGCCCCAGCCGCGGAAACCCGGCGCGACCTCGCTATGCCGCGGGTCCTCGGGATGAGGGTAGATGCCGTTGGCGTCGGCCTGCCAGGCTTCCAGCAGGATGTCCTTCACCGGCGCGCCGGTGCCGTCATAGACGAGGCCCTCGATGCGGATGCGCTCGCCGGGCACGTCCGGGCCGGCGATCGTCCCGCCGAGCTCATGGCGATAGATGTCGAAGCCCGCCGCGCCCGGCGCCAGGCCGATATGGACGTAAGGGCCGGCGGTCTGGGAGGCGGATTCCTTCAGATAGGGCAGAGCCTGGACCATGATCAGTTGCCCTCCAGGCGGTTCTCGAACAGCGTCGAGCGGCGGCCGCGCAGCACGATGTCGAATTTGTAGGCGAGGCAGTCGAGCGGCACGGCGGCGTTCAGGTCGAGCGGCGCGATGAGCTGGTCGATGGCGCGCTGGTCGGGAATCGTCGCGACGATCGGGCATTTCGCGATCAGCGGGTCGCCCTCGAAATACATCTGGGTGATCAGGCGCTGGCTGAAGGCCGTGCCGAAGACCGAAACATGGATATGGGCCGGGCGCCAGTTGTTGACCCAGTTGCGCCAGGGATAGGCGCCGGGCTTGATCGTGCGGAAGAAGTAGTAGCCGTTCTCGTCGGTCAGCGTGCGGCCGCAGCCGCCGAAATTCGGGTCGATCGGCGCGAGATAGGTGTCCTTCTTGTGGCGGTAGCGCCCGCCAGCATTGGCCTGCCAGATCTCGACCAGCGTGTTCGGCACGCCGCGGCCGTTCTCATCGAGGACGCGGCCATGGACGATGATGCGCTCGCCAACCGGATCGCCTGATTTGGCGTAGTTCTTGATCAGGTCGTTGTCGATCGGGTCGATATCGCTGTGGCCGAAGGTCGGGCCGGTGATCTCCGACATCGAGCCCTGGAGCGAGAGCATCGCCAGGCGCGGGCTGCGCCCGACCGAGGTCTTGTAGTCGGGCGTCAGCGCCGGCGGCTGCCAGGTCCGGTCGCGCTGGTAGAACTCCGCTGGTTTCATGGCGTTTCCTCTGCCTTCTCTTATGCCTGCTCGTCCTGAGCCATGGCTGCGAAGATGTCCTTCGCGATCTTGATGGCGTGGTTGGCGCGCGGGACGCCGGCATAGATCGCGACGTGGAGGAGAGCTTCCATCACGTCGTCCTTGCTCGCCCCGGTGTTGCGCGTGGCGCGCAGATGCAGGGCAAGCTCCTCGTAATTGCCGAGCCCGGCCAGGAGCGCGATCGTCATCATCGATCGCTCGCGCGTCGGCAGCGTGTCACGGGCCCAGACATGGCCCCAGGCGGCATCGGTGATCAGTGCCTGGAACGGGGCGTCGAACTCGGATTTGTTGGCCTCGGCGCGGTCGACATGGGCCTCGCCCAGCACGCGGCGGCGGATCGACATGCCCTTCTCGGCAAGCTCAGTCATGGGCGTGGGCCCTCAGGAACGGGGACAGGATCGCGGCATAGGCCGCGGGCTTCTCGACACAGGGCAGATGGCCCGCGCCGGGGATGACGTGGAAGACGGAGCCGGAAATCAGCGCGGCCGTCGCCTCGACCAGCTCGGCCGGGGAAGCACCGTCGGCATCGCCGGCGATCGCCAAGGTGGGCAGGCGCAGGGCCGCGGTCGCGGCGGTCTGGTCGGCGTGGGAGAGCGCCCTGCAGGCGGCGATATAGCCGTCTGCCGGCGTCCGGGTCAGCATGGCACGCCAGAGCGAAAGTTCCGGCGTGGCGCGGAAGGCGGGAGCGAACCAGCGCTCCATGACGGCGTCGGCGATATGCTCCAGCCCATGACCGGTAATGGCGTCGATGCGGGCCTGCCAGCTCTCGACCGTGCCGAGCTTGGCCGCGGTGTTCGAGAGGACGAGCGCCCGCACGAGCTCGGGACGCCGGCTCGCCACGGTCTGGCCGATCAGGCCGCCGATCGAGAGGCCGACGAAGACGACCGGCTTGCCGGCGAGGGCCTCGATCAGCGCGATAGCGTCGTCGGCGTGGTCGGCGATGTCGGTGCCGCCGCCCAAGGTCGAGAGGCCATGACCCTGCTTGTCATAGCGGATATAGCGCAGATCCCGGGGCAGAAGCGGCAGGATCGCATCCCAGAGCCGCAGGTCCGTGCCGAGCGAGTTGGCGAAGATGACCGCTGGAGCGTCCGCCGGACCATCCGTGCGATAGTGGAGGACGCCATAAGGGCGGGTAAGGGCTTGCACGATCTCTCCTCCTGGCCATAACCTATCAAGGTGAAACCGGCCCGAATAATGCAAAGATCGCTAGGATACATAATCAAATGATTATGCACCCTGCCGTCAAGCTGCGTCATATCCGGGCCTTCCTGGATATCGCGGTCGAAGGTAGCCTCTCGGCGGTCGCGCGTCGCCAGGGCATCACGCAGCCGGCCCTGAGCCGCACCCTGGCGGAGCTGGAGACCCTGCTGGCGACGCCGCTGTTCCGCCGCGAGAAGCGGCGCCTCGTGCTGACCGAGCAGGGCGCGCTCTTTCGCCGTCATGCCAGCATAGGCCTGCAGGCCTTCGAAGCCGGCGCGGCGGCGCTGCATCCGGGCGCACCGGGCAGCACGATCAGGGTCGGCGTGCTGCCGACGGCGGCGACACGCCTGTTCCCGCGCGTGGCGCTGCGCTTCCGCGAGATCGCGCCCGAGACCGTGCTGGCGATCGAGACCGGACCGCATTCCTATCTGGTCGGGCTGCTGCGCGAAGGGGCGATCGACCTCATGCTCGGGCGCATGCCTGTGGCCAGCGAGATGGCCGGCCTGGTCTTCGCCCATCTCTACGAGGAAGAGATCACGCTGGTCGCCCGCGGCGACCATCCGCTGCGCGAGGAGCCGGTGGCGCAATTGCTGTCGCGCGTGCCGGTGCTGCTGCCGCCCGCCACCGCGATCATCCGCCGCGCGGTCGACGATTACCTGCTGACGTTCAACCTGGCCGGGTTGCAGCCCGCCTTCGAGACGGTCGCGCTGCCGGTGGGGCGCGCGATCCTGCTCGGCTCGGATGCGGTCTGGTTCATCTCGCGTGGCGTCGTCGCCGACGACCTGGATCGCGGCGACCTCTGTGAGATCTCGACCGGTGCCCGCTTCCTGTCGGGCGCGGTCGGCCTGACCAAGCGCCAGGGCGGGCCGGCGGTTGCCGGCCTCGACCTGCTGGAGCGGCTGACCAAGGAGAGCGCCGACCGGCAAGGTTAGCGTTTGGGCATTCCCGCCGGGCGGGCCGCGCGCTTCTGCGCGGCGATGCGGAAGGGGGCGTTCGGGGCGCCATAGCCCTGATAATTGCCCTGCCGCTGCACGATCTCGAAGAAGAAGCCGTCGGGCCGCGGCGCCGAATAGAACTGGAAGAACTGCCCGCCCGCATCCTCGTCGTAGAGGATGTTGGCAAGACGCATCCGCTCGATCAGCGCCGGCGGCAGGCCGAAGCGGGCCTCGACGTCGTGATAGTAGTTCGCGCCGATCTGCAGGACCGGGAAATTGCGTGCGGCCATCGCCGCCGCTGTGGCGAAGATGTCGTCGCTGGCGAAGGCGATGTGCTGGACGGAGGAGCCGAAGCTGTCCTCGATGAAGCGCCCGGCCAGGGTCCCGCGCGCGCTGGCCCCGTTCAGGGTGACGCGCAGGCCGCCGGACTGCACCGCCTGCGAGCGGACCAGCCCGTCGGGATCGACGACGTCGACGACCGGCGACTTATGGGCGTCGAAGATGCTGGTGTAGAACAGCGACCAGCTCAGCATCTCGTCATAGGGCATGGTCTGGCCGATATGGTCGATCCGCGTCAGGCCGGCACCCGCGGCTGCCGGGCTCGTTCTGAAGTCGATGTCCCAGATGCGGCCGAGATCGGACGTCGCATCCAGGAAGCGCAGGACGCTGCCGCCGACGCCGCGAATGGCGGGGATGCTGAGCTCGCCCTCGCCGGCGGCCTGCGCATGCGGCTGGGCGAGCAGGGCGCTGGCGCGTTCGAAGGCGGCGCGCGCATCGGGCAGCATCAGTGCGATCTCCGACACCGCCGTGCCGTGGACGAGATAGGAGCTGTTGGCGAAACCGCTGGCGTCGGTGTTGACCAGCACGTTGACGCCGCCCTGCCGCCACAGGCCCACCGGCTTCGAGACGTGGTTGCCGGTCTTTTCGAAACCGCAGGAGCGCAGCAACGCCTCGATGCCCGGCGCTTCCGCCGCACTGGTGGCGAATTCGAGGAACTCGACCCCCGCAACCGGGGCCGGCGGGGGAAAGGCGGGCAGGTCCGCGGGCAGCGCCGGCTCGACGCGGCGCACCCGGTCCATCACGGCGATCAGGCTGCGATGGCCGTCCTGCGCCACCAGGCGCGGCAGGCCCGAGCGGAACTGGTCGTTGAAGATCTCCAGGCTCAGCGGCCCGGCATAGCCTGTCGCGGTCACGGCGCGCATGAAGCCGGTGACGTCGAGATCGCCTTCGCCCGGCATGTTGCGGAAGTGGCGCGACCAGTAGAGCAGGTCCATGTCGATCGCGGGCGCGTCGGCGAGCTGCACGAAGAAGATCCGGTCGCCGGGGATGGCGCGGATCGAATCCGGATCGATGCGCCGGCCGAGCGTATGGAAGCTGTCGAGGATCAGGCCGACATTCGGATGGTCGGCGCGCCGCACCACCTCCCAGGCGTCGCGATGGTCGTTGACGAAGCGGCCCCAGCACAGCGCCTCGAAGCCGACACGCACGCCATGCCGTTTCGCCAGATCGCCGAGATCGTGAAAATCCTGGGCCATGCGGTCGATGCCGCCGAGGGCGGCCGGATGCGTGCTCGAGCAGACCAGCACGAGATCGGTGCCGAGCTGGTTCATCAGCTCGAATTTGCGGGCGGCGCGGGCGAAGGCCCGGCTGCGATAGGGCTCGGGCAGGCTCTCGAAATCGCGGAAGGGCTGGAACAGGGTGATCTCAAGTCCGGCGTCGCGCACCATCTGGCCGACCTCGCCGGGCGTGAAATCCGAGGCGAGAAAGTCCTGCTCGAAGATCTCGATGCCGTCGAAGCCGGCGCCCGCGATGGCTTCGAGCTTCTGCGAAAGATTGCCGGACAGCGAGACCGTTGCGATCGACGTCTTCATTCTCTGCCCTTTCGCGACGGCGCGCGCCTGCATGCTCCGAAACTCGCCTGGCCAGAGGCCGGCGAGGATTCGCCGGACAACGATACCCGGCTGGCGGCGGAAGTGTAGCCCGAAGGTCATCTGAAACGTTTCAGGCACTGCCCAGGCGAGTTGTGCCTCGACGGTGCGGGAGGTTCGGCACGTTGATCGTTTGTCGAGGGCTCGGCGCAGCGGAAACGGCACGCCGGGTGGGCTGCTCGCCCCGAGCACTTCCTCAACGATACATAATCTCCAGATTATGAATTTCAGCGTAGTTTGCATTATTCATCGCGATTTCGTCTTGGTAGGTTATGAGCAGGAGGAGAGATTGCATAAGACTCATCCCTGCGACGGACTGCTCGGCGCTCGCGCGGACGGCCTCGCATCGGCGTAGATGAGCCCCGATTTTGCGGCGCGGCAAGACTTGCGCGCCGCCACCGCCTGCTTCTCCTCCGAATTTGCCCTGCGCACGAGATCGGCCGCGGGCACGGCCGAATTTCGATCGCGTTACCGGGTTTGCGTGTCTGACGGGAGCGGCGTCCGGATCGCCGCAGATTGTGCCTGCCTCGCATAAGCGCCGCACGAAAAGCTGCGGCGCAAGAAACAGAAACAAGTAATCATCGGGAGTGGAACATGACGGCAGCTTTGCATGCTGATATCCAGCACAGGCAACAATCGAAGAAGGCGGCAGCCAGCGGCTGGATCGGCTCGGCGCTGGAGTATTATGACTTCTTCATCTACGCGACCGCAGCGTCGCTGATCTTCCCGCAGATCTTCTTTCCGTCGAGCAATCCGACCGTGGCGATCGTCGCCTCGCTGGCGACCTATGGCGTCGGCTATGTCGCCCGCCCGATCGGCGCCTTCGTGCTCGGGCACTGGGGCGACACGCACGGACGCAAGAATGTGCTGATCCTGTGCATGTTCCTGATGGGCTTCTCGACCATCGCGGTCGGCCTGCTCCCGACCTATGAGCAGGTCGGCATCCTGGCGCCGATCCTGCTCGTCCTCATGCGCCTGATCCAGGGCTTCGCCGTTGCCGGCGAGATCTCGGGCGCGAGCTCGATGATCCTCGAGCACGCGCCCTTCGGTCGCCGCGGCTATTATGCCAGCTACACGCTGCAGGGGGTGCAGGCGGGGCAGATCCTGGCCGCGGCCGTCTTCCTGCCGCTGGCCCATTTCATGCCGGAGGCGGCGTTCAACAGCTGGGGCTGGCGCATTCCCTTCCTGCTGAGCTTCATCGTCATCATCGCGGGCTGGATTATCCGTCGCGAGGTCGACGAGACCCCGGCGTTCAAGGAGGAAGACAGCCAGAACGCGACGCCGCGCTCGCCCGTCATCGAGGCGATCCAGAGCAACTGGCCGGACATGATCCGGGTCATCCTGATGGCGCTGATGAACGTCATCCCGGTCGTCGCCACCATCTTCGGCGCCGCCTATGCGGTCCAGGCCGCCTATGGCATCGGCTTCCACAAGGACGTCTATCTCTGGATCCCGGTGATGGGGAACATCGTCGCCTGCCTGGTGATCCCCTATGTCGGAAACCTGTCCGACAAGATCGGCCGTCGTCCGCCCATCATCATCGGCGCCCTCGGCTCCGGTCTGCTCGCCTTCGGCTATCTCTATGCGATCTCGATCCACAGCGTGCCGCTGGCGATCGTGATGTCGCTGCTGATGTGGGGCGTGGTCTACCAGGGCTACAACGCGATCTTCCCGAGCTTCTTTCCGGAGCTGTTCCCGACCCGGACCCGCGTCTCCTCGATGGCGATCTCGCAGAACATAGGCACCGCCATCACCGCTCTGCTGCCGGCCCTGTTCGCCACCGTCGCCCCTCCCGGCTCGCAGAACGTCCCACTGATCGTCGGCTCGATCGCCTTCGCCATCTGCGTCATCGCGGCAGCGGCCTGCTGGTCGGCCCGCGAGACCTACCGCGTCCAGATGAACGACCTCGGCAATCCCGAGGCGGCTCCGGTCGACCAGGCGAGCTATGAGCGCCTGCGGGACGAGAGCATCGCGGCCTCGCGGGGCTAGATCGGGATCGGCTCGCGCCGACCTGGTTTGACCGGCAGGGCGGCTCGAGATCACGCTGCATTCGGGCGGAAGCGTCCGGATGCAGCGTGATCGATTCCGAGGGACGAGGCGCCAGGCCTCAACATTGGCCCTGGCCGATGCACGTCTGTTTTCATCATCCAGAGCACATGGTGCGAGGCGCCTTTGCGGCGCCACCCAGAACCATACGGCGGCGGCACTGGGCTTGCCCATTCGAGCGGCCGTGGGGTAGCCATGTCGTCGGCGCCATGGCGCCTGATCGCACGGCGGAAGCCGTTCTTCAGAAAAATCAGACGCCGTACCAATGAGATAGATCTCTGCCACGGCGTCCTGTCGATCGCGCATCGAAGCAGCCATGGAGACGGAATGCAGCGGAGAGCTCGCCTGTGAATGCCGCGCCGGGAAAGCGCATCATCATTGTCGGCGGCGGCGCCAGCGGCGTGCTGATGGCCTGCCATCTGCTGCGCGATCCGCGCGACAATTGCGTGGTGACGTTGATCGAGCGCCGCGAGCGGGTCGGGCCCGGCCTGGCCTTCTCGACCGATCGTCCCGAGCACCTGCTGAACGTCCGGGCCGCGAATATGAGCGCCTTTCCGGATGATCCGCTGCATTTCTGGCGCTGGCTGAGCGAGGCGGCCGCGAGCCGGTTCGAACCCTGCCCGGACCCCTACTGCTTCGCGCCGCGCCATCTGTATGGCGAGTACATGTCGCAGCTGGTCGCCCTGGAGCGTCCCGGGGCGGAGGGGCAGGACCGGCTGACCATTGTCCGAGGCGAATGCCGCGCCATCGAGGAGAGGGCAGGCCGGGTCGTCGCGACGCTCGACGACGGCACGACGCATCTCGGCCAGGTGGCGATCCTCGCGACCGGCAACGAGGCCTATGACTGGCAGCAGTCCGACCGCCATGTCAGCCCATGGACGGCCGAAGCGGCCGCGGCGGCAGAAGCGGGCGAGCCGATCCTCATTCTCGGAACCGGTCTGTCGATGGTCGACTATGTCCTGACGCTGCTGCAGAAAGGCTTTGCCGGGCCGATCCACGCGCTGTCGCGGCGCGGGCTGCTGCCGCGGGTCCACCGCGATGCCCCGCCTGTTCGCTTCGACAAGGAGGATATCCCCTTCGGTGCCAGCGGCGCTGCGCTCCTGCACTGGTTCCGCGCCAGGATCGCCGATCACCAGCGCCAGGACGGCGATTGGCGCGGCGTCGTCGATGGAGTGAGGCCCTTCAGCCAGGAGATCTGGTGGAAGCTGTCGAGCCGGTCGAAAGCGCGCCTGCTCGAGCATGTGCGGGCACATTGGGATGTTCATCGGCATCGCATGGCGCCACAGGCCGACAGAAGGCTGCAGGAGGCGGTCGCCAACGGGCAGCTACGCATTCTCCAGGGCAGGATGCTGTCCTGCGAGGCGGGCGAGCACGGCTTGAGCGTATCCTATCGTCCGCGCGGCCAGCCTACCCCTGAGCTGTTGTCGGTCGGCAGCATCATTGACTGTCGCGGGATCACCGCCGATCCTAGCCTGTCGACCAACCCCGCCTTGCAGTCTCTGCTCCGGCAGGGGGCGGCGCGGGTCGACGCATTGCGCATCGGCATCGATGTCTCGGCTGATTATGCAGTGCTCGATGCCTCGGGAGTGGCCTCGCGCCGAATTTTCGCAATCGGGCCGCTGACGCGGGCGGCGTTCTGGGAGACCGTCGCCATTCCCGATATTCGCGAGCAGTGCACGAGGCTCGCGCGCCAGATCGGATTGCTGTCGGTGGCCGCCCTGCCGTGAGCAGCCGGGCAAGCTGACTTTCAGATGAGGTTCAATACCGCCAGCGCCGTGACGACGGCGAATGCGACGCCGAGCATCGCCAGCTGGACCCAGCGCCGATGCTCGGCCGCGCCAGCCGGCGAGAGCTGCACGGCCATCTCGATCTTGCCTGGCGAGGCCATGAGCAGGAAGGCTGCCGCGACATTGTGGATCGCCATGAACCAGAGCACGTCGACGCCGAGCGAGCGGGCGATCTCGGCCTGGGTGGTGGCGAACATCGCGTTCGCGCCGGCGTTGGAGCCGGTGACGAAGCCGCCCATCGCGCCGACGAACGGGGCCGCTGCCAGATAGGCCGTGCCGGCTCCCGCCAGGGTCCGGGCCAGATGCGCCGCCATGCCCGAGACCGCCATCAGGATGCCGAGCAGGATGAACAGGCCAGTCACCGGCGCGACCTCGCGCCATGACGCCCAGGTCTTGCGCAGCGAATGGGGTTCCGGCCGTCCGCGCGCGAACCAGGCTGCGGCAATGAACAGCCAGAGCGCGGGCGAGCCGAGATAGCGCCAGTTCTCGGACAGGCCGCTCGCGCGCACGGCCCAGCCGGCGACCAGCACACCGCCGAGCAGGACGGCATAGCTCCACAGCGCCCTGCGTCCGATCGCTTCCAGCGGCACGCTGCCGCCGCGCCGATGTCCGAGGAGGACATGCAGGACGATCATGACGAGCGCACCGAGCGCGCCTGCCGGTGCCGTTCCGAACAGGAGGTTGGCCGCTGCAACCGCGAGCGTCAGCGCGACGCCTGACAGCGTGCCCTGCAGGACCGCCTTGCCCCGCTCATCGGGGGCGGCGGCGAGCCAGGCTGCGATGATGCCGGTCACGATGAACGGGATGATGCTGATCGCCGCGGAGGCGACGCCGAGATCGCGGAAGGAGAGGCCGGACATCGTCGCGGCGATCAGCGTTCCCGGTCCCATCGAGCCCCATGGCACCGCGCAAAGGCCGAGCAGGCCGATCACCGCCACTTTGCGCGCCGGCAGGCCGAAATGCGCCAGCAAGGGTATGCCGATGGTCACGCCGATGCCGAAGCCGGTCAGCGATTCCGCGAAGGGCGTGACGCCGTGCACGACCAGCAGGATGGCGCCGACGCCCTGGCCGGCGCGCCCGCGGATCCAGCTCGCCAGTGCAGCCTGCCCGCCGGCCTGCCGCAGCACCTCCGACAGCAGCAACCCGCCCGCGACGATCAGCAGGACTTCCATCAGGATGGGAGCCCAGCGCATGGTTGCGGGCATGATGCTGTCGGGCGAAAGCGGGAAGGCCAGCAGGATGGCGAGCGCGGCCGTTCCTACGCCGAGAAGGGCGGCGTGGAGGGAACGTGCCCCGAAAGCGAGGGCAAGGACTGTGGACAGGACTGGCAGCGCGCTGAGGAAGGCGGGCATGGTGTATACTCGTTTTGCAGATACGAAATCATATTTGCTAATATGCAAAACGACAAGAGCCGAGGTGTGATTTGGACGCTCAGGTGCAGGAACAGGATGTCCGGTTCGGCAATGCCGTGCGTACGCGCCGCACGCAGCTCGGCGTGACGCTCGACCAGCTCGCGGAGACGAGCGGTGTTTCGGCGGCTGCCCTGTCGCGGGTTGAGCGCGGGCTGCTCAGCCCGACATTGCGAAACGCGATCGCCATCGCCCGGGGGCTCGGCCTGGAGCTGGCGGAGCTGGTGGAGCGCGACAATGCCAAGATCACCCGCGCAGGCGAGAATCTGCGCTTCTTCGACGATGTGACGGGGATCGAGCGGTTGACGCTGGCGCGCCCGACGCCGGATCTGGAGCTCTTGTCCTACAGCGTCCCGCCGAGAGCGACATCGAACCGCTTCGCGCCGCATAAGCCGGGAACCCGCGAGATCTTCCACATTCTCACCGGCCGCCTCGAAGTCCATGCCGGGCAGGAGGTCATGACGCTGGAAGCCGGCGACACCGCGACTTTCCTCGTCGATACCGAGCATTGGTTCAGCAATGTCGGCGAGCAGCCGGTACGCATCATCCTTACGATCCTCGGCCCCTGATGCCACGACCCGGTGCAGCAGAAGCGCCTGCGCTTTCCCCGAGCGGCGTGTGCTTCAGAGGTCCTGGACCGTTTCGAAGAAGCTGCGCACCAGCGGCAGGCGCTGGCGTTCCGCCCGGCAGACGACGTATTCGCCGACGTCGAATTCGGCGCCGGTGATGACGATGCGTTTCAACCCGGCTTCCAGTCTGAACTCGGAGGCAAAGACCACGCCGATGCCGAAACCGAAGGCGACAGCCTCGCGGACGGCCTCGCGCGACTGCACCTCCAGCAGGTTCGCCGGCTTGATCCCGGCGACGGACAACCGGTTCTCGAAGACCTCGCGAGTGATCGAGCCGCGCTCGCGCAGGACGATATCCTGGCCGGCGAAGGCCTCGATCGGCAAATGCTCGTGCCTTGCCAGCTCGTGCTGGTCCGAGACGAAGGCGATGAGATCGTCGGAGCGCAGCTTGATGCTGTAGATGCGCGGGTCGGAGTTGGCGCGCGCCGTGATCGCCACGTCGGCGGCGAAGTCCATGATCTGATCGACGACCTCCGAGGAATTGCCGATCGTCAGCGAGAAGGTCAGTCCCGGATAGCGCTCGCGCATGCGGGCGAGGGTGGCCATGACATGGGTGGCGCTGTCGGCCGCGATGCGCAGATGGCCGCGCTGCAAAGTGCGGCTGCCGGCGAGCAGGGACTGCGCTTCGTCCTCGGCTGCGAACAGCCTGGCGGTGATGACGAACAGGCTCTGCCCGAGCGGCGTCAGCTTCACCTGCCTGCCGGCACGATCGAACAGCCTGACACCATAGGCGTCCTCCAGTCCGCGGACCTGGGCAGACAGGGTCGGCTGACTGACATTGCGCGTCCTGGCGGCGCCGGTGAAGCTCTGGGCCTCGGCCACGGCGTGGAAGGCGGAGAGTCCGGAATAGCTGATGGCCATGCCATAGATCCTATCTATGGATGATATGGAAACGATGTATTGGACCTATGTCAATCGCGATCCTAGCGTCGAGATCACCCGCCGCAACGACATCGCGAGACCATCATGGCCCAGGCCCGCCGCCCTGCCTCCTCCGAAACCGGTGATCCACTTCTGCTGACGCCCGGCCCGCTGACGACGAGCAAGGCCATCAAGGAAGCGATGGTGCACGACTGGGGTTCGCGCGACGCCACCTTCGTCGGGATCAACAAGGCGGTTCTCGAGGAGCTGCCCAAGGTCATCCATGGTGGCGAGGACTTCGTCACGGTGCCGATGCAGGGCTCCGGCACCTTCGCCGTCGAAGCCATGCTGACCACCTTCGTGCCGCGCGACGGCAAGATCCTGGTCCTGATCAACGGCGCCTATGGCCAGCGCGCCAAGCGCATCCTGGAGATCGCGGGTCGCGCCGTCGTCGTCCACGAGACCGCCGAGGATACGCCGCCCGATCTTACCGAGGTCGACCGCATGCTGGTGGCGGACGCCGGCATCACTCACGTCTTCACCGTCCATTGCGAAACCACCAGCGGCATCCGCAACCCGGTCGAGGCGATCGCGGCACTGGTCAAGCGCCATGGCCGCCGGTTGCTGGTCGACTCGATGAGCGCTTTCGGCGCCCTGGCGCTCGACAGCCGCGAGGTCCATTTCGACGCGGTCGCGGCGTCCTCGAACAAGTGCATCCAGGGCGTTCCGGGCCTCGGCTTCGTCATCGCCCGCAAGAGCGCGCTGGCCGAAACCAAGGGCAACGCCACCACGCTGGTGCTCGACCTCTACGACCAGAACGCCGGCTTCGAGCGCACCGGCCAGTACCGCTTCACCCCGCCGATCCACGTCATCGTCGCCTTCCATGCGGCGCTGCAGGAATTCTGGGCCGAGGGCGGCGTCGCCGGGCGCGGCGAGCGCTATGCCGACAATGCCCGCATCCTGATCGAGGGCATGCAGGAGCTCGGCTTCCGGACGTTGCTGCCGGCGGCCCGGCAGGCGCCGATCATCGTCACCTTCCACATGCCGCAGGACAAGAACTTCGTGTTCCAGCGCTTCTACGACGCGCTGAAGGATGCCGGCTACGTCATCTATCCCGGCAAGCTCACGGTCGCCGACAGCTTCCGGATCGGCTGCATCGGCGCGCTGGGCGCGCAGGACATGCGCAATTTCGTCGCCACCGTGTCGTCGGTTCTCGACGAGATGGGCGTCGGCCTGAAGTCGGCCGCCTGAGGAGCACATCATGACTGTCCATACGAAAATCGACGGCGCGGTCATCGCCAACGGCCGCGGCTATGCCCGCCCGGCTCGTCCGACGGTGGTGATCTGCATGGACGGCTCGGAGCCGGCCTATATCGAGGCGGCCAGCGCCAAGGGGCTGACCCCGAACCTCGACCGGATCATGAAGACGGGGGCGAGCACCCACGCCTATTCGGTGATCCCGAGCTTCACCAACCCGAACAACCTCTCGATCATCACCGGGCGCCCGCCGGCGGTCCACGGTATCGCCGGCAACTTCTTCTACGACCGCGAAGCCAAGGAAGAGGTGATGATGAACGACGCGCGTTTCCTGCGCGCTCCGACCATCCTCGCCGAGTTCCAGAAGGCCGGCCTCAAGGTCGCGATGGTCACCGCCAAGGACAAGCTGCGGACCCTGCTCGGCAAGGGGCTCGATTTCGCCAGCGGCTCGGCAATCGCCTTCTCCTCGGAAAAGGCCGACAAGGCGAACAAGGCGGAGAACGGCATCGAGAAGGTGCTGGATTTCGTCGGCATGCCGGTGCCGTCGGTCTATTCGGCTGACCTTTCGGAGTTCGTCTTCGCCGCCGGCGTCAAGCTGCTCGAGAGCTTCAAGCCGGACCTGATGTATCTCTCGACCACCGACTATGTGCAGCACAAGGCGGCGCCCGGCTCGGAGATGGCCGACAGCTTCTATGCGATGTTCGATGCTTACGTCGGCAAGCTCGACGGCCTCCGCTGCACGCTGGTGATCACCGCCGACCACGGCATGAACGACAAGCACCTCGCCAATGGCGAGCCGGATGTCGTCTATCTGCAGAGCCTGATGGACGAGTGGTACGGCCGCGGCACCATGCGGGTGATCCTGCCGATCACCGATCCTTACGTCGTCCATCACGGCGCGCTCGGCTCCTTTGCCACGGTCTATCTGCCCGACGGCGCCAGCCAGGAAGAGGTCGCCGCCCGCATCTCCGGCCTCGACGGCATCGCGCTGGCGGTGACCTCGGCCGAGGCCTGCGAGCGCTTCGAGCTGCCGGCCGACCGGATCGGCGACGTCGTCGTGATCTCGACCCGGCAGAAGGTGATCGGCACCTCGCCCGACAAGCACGACCTCTCCGGCCTGACTGAGCCGCTGCGCTCGCATGGCGGGATCACCGAGCAGCGCGTGCCGATGATCGCCAACCGGCCGATCACCGTCCCGGACGGGCGTATCCTGCGCAATTTCGACGTCTTCGACGTCGCCCTCAATTTGGTGCACTGACGATGAACGCGACCGTGAAGCCGCCGGTGCGGCGCGAGGCGATGCGCATCGCCGGCAAGCTGGTCTCGACCGAGGACATGGTCGAGGTCCGCAATCCCTATGACGACAGCGTCGTCGGGCTCATTCCAGCGGCAAGGCCGGAGCATGTCCGCGAGGCCTTCGCCAAGGCCAAGGCGTTCAAGCCGGTGCTGACCCGCTATGAGCGCCAGCGCATTCTGCAGAAGACGGCCGAACTCCTGTTCGCACGCAAGGAAGACTTCGCCCGGCTGATCACCGCCGAGGCCGGCCTGTGCTGGAAGGACTCGCTCTATGAGGCCAGCCGCGCCTACGACGTCTGGTCCTTCGCAGCCCAGCTCACCATCAAGGACGATGGCGAGATGTTCTCCTGCGACATCTCGCCGAACGGCAAGGCCCGCAAGATCTTCACGACGCGCCAGCCGCTGCTCGGGGTGATCTCGGCGATCACGCCGTTCAACCACCCGCTCAACATGGTCAGCCACAAGCTGGCGCCGGCGATCGCGACCAACAATCGCCTCGTCCTCAAGCCGACCGAGCTGACGCCGCTGACCGCCCTGGCGCTGGCCGACGTGCTCTACGAGGCCGGGTTGCCGCCGGAGATGCTGTCGGTCGTCACCGGCAATCCCTCGACCATGGGCGATGCGATGATCACCGATCCCGATGCGGATCTGGTGACCTTCACCGGCTCGGTCCGAGTCGGCAAGCACATCGCCAACACGGCCGGCTACAAGCGCATTGTGCTCGAGCTCGGCGGCAACGACCCGCTGATCGTCATGGAGGATGCCGATCTCGACAAGGCGGCGGAGCTTGCCGTCACCGGCGCGACCAAGAACTCCGGCCAGCGCTGCACGGCAGTGAAGCGCATCCTGGTGGTCGAGAGCGTCGCCGAGGCCTTCGCCAAGCTCGTCGTCGAGAAGGCGAAGAAGCTGAAATGCGGCGACCCGATGGACCCGGCGACCGATGTCGGCACCGTCATCAACGCACGCTCGGCCGCGCTCTTCCAGGCCCGCGTCGACGATGCCGTGACGAAGGGTGCCGAGGTCCTCTACGGCAAGCGGGCGGAAGGGGCGCTGTTCCACCCGACCGTGGTCGACAAGATCCCCTACACCTGCGAGCTTGTGCATGAGGAGACCTTCGGCCCGGTCATCCCGATCATCAGGGTGCCCGACGACATCGCCAAGGTCATCGCGATCTCGAACTCGACTGCCTATGGCCTGTCTTCCGGCATCTGCACCAACCGCTTCGACTACATCCAGCGCTTCGTCGCCGAGCTGGAGGTCGGTACGGTCAATCTCTGGGAGGTTCCGGGCTACCGGATCGAGATGTCGCCCTTCGGTGGCATCAAGGACTCCGGCCTCGGCTACAAGGAGGGCGTCGTCGAGGCCATGAAGTCCTTCACCAACGTCAAGACATGGTCGATGCCCTGGAGCGCGTGACCAAGAAGACCAACGCAGGCGGAGCGATCCGCCTGCGTTTTTGCATGTCAAAACAAAGAAACGTTGAAAGAGCGTTCTAACCGATCTCAACGAGGGGATGAGAACATGAAGAACTGGCTTGCTTCCTGCGTCATCGGGGCATTTGCGCTGGCGCTTCCCGGCGTCGCCCTGGCGCAGAAGACGAAGGTGACGGTCTACACCGCGCTGGAGAACGACCAACTCGGCCCGTTCAAGGCGTCGATCGAGAAGGCCGTGCCCGAGGCCGACGTGGTCTGGGTCCGCGACTCCACCGGCGTCATCACCGCCCGCTTCCTGGCCGAGAAGGACAATCCGCGGGCCGACATGGTGATGGGCCTGGCCGCATCGAGCCTCTTGATGTTCAAGAAGGCGGGGCTGCTCGAAGCCTACAAGCCCGCCGGCGCCGATGCGCTGAAGCCGGTCTTCCGCGACGGCAACGAGCCCTACACCTGGACCGGCATGGACGCCTATCTCGGCGTCGTCTGCTTCAACACCGCCGAGGCCAAGGGCGTCCCGGTGCCGACTTCATGGAAGGACCTGCTCAACCCGGCGCTCAAGGGCAAGATCGTGATGCCGCATCCGGCCTCGTCCGGCACCGGCTATCTGATGGTCGCGGGCTGGCTGCAGAGCATGGGCGAGGCCGAGGGCTGGAAGTTCATGGACGGCCTGCACGAGAACATCGCCGCCTATCTGCACTCCGGCTCCGCTCCTTGCGTCCAGGCGGCGCGGGGCGAGCGCACCGTGGGCCTGGCGCTCGACATGCGCGGCGCCTCCGAGAAGAGCAAGGGCGCGCCGATCGAGGTCGTGATCCCGAAAGAGGGCGTCGGCTGGGAGATGGAAGCCAGCGCCATCGTCAAGGGCAGCAAGAACCTCAGCGTCGCCAAGAAGGTCGCCGACTGGTCGACCACCAAGGAGGCCAACGAGCTCTACTCGAAGACCTATGCGATCGTGGCGGCGCGGGGCATCGAGAACAAGCCCGCCAACTATCCCGCCAATGCCGAAGCGGGGATGATCAAGAACGACCTGTCCTGGATGGCCGACAATCGCGACCGCGTCCTCGCCGAATGGTCGAAGCGCTACGAGTCGAAGGCGGCGCCCAAGAACTGACGCCATCGCGCCCGAAGCCAGCTGCGCGTTCAGATGAAGGTCGGCAAGATGAGCACGAACACGGCTCCGTTTATCTCGATCCGCAAGCTCGCCAAGAGCTTCGGCGCCTTCCAGGCCCTGCGCAGCATCGATCTCGACATCCACCGCGGCGAGTTCGTCTGCTTCCTCGGCCCGTCGGGTTGCGGCAAGACCACCCTGCTGCGCGCGATCGCCGGCCTCGACCTGCAGGACAGCGGCAGCATCCAGATGGGCGGGCGCGACGTCTCCCGTGCGAGCCCGGCCGAGCGCGATTTCGGCATCGTCTTCCAGTCCTATGCGCTGTTCCCGAACCTGAGCGTCGCCGACAATGTCGGCTATGGCCTGGTCAACCGCCGTCGCCCGTCGGCGGAGATCACCCGGCGCGTCGACGAACTGCTTGCGCTCGTCGGCCTGCCCGAACAGAGCAAGAAGTACCCGATCCAGCTCTCGGGCGGACAGCAGCAGCGCGTCGCCCTGGCCCGCGCACTTGCGACCGCGCCGGAACTGCTGCTGCTCGACGAGCCGCTCTCGGCGCTCGACGCCAAGGTCAGGATCAGGCTGCGCGACGAGATGCGTTCCCTCCAGCAGCGGCTCGGCGTGACCACGATCATGGTCACCCACGACCAGGAGGAAGCGCTCGCCATGGCCGATCGCATCGTCGTGATGAGCGACGGCGCCGTCGAGCAGGTCGGCACCCCCGAGGAGATCTACCGCCGCCCGGGCACGCCCTTCGTCGCCGATTTCGTCGGCCACATGACCTTCCTCGACGCCGTCGTCACCGGGCCGGGCCAGGTGCGCGTCGGCGAGCTCGATCTGCTCGTCGCCAATGCCGCGCCCTTCAGCGTGGGCACGCCTGTGCGGCTCGCCATGCGTCCCGAGGAGGTGCGCACCCGCTCGATCACGGCCGAGACCCCCAACCGCTTCGAGGCGACGATCGGTGACCTGTCATTTCTCGGGTCTTATTGCCGGGCGCATCTGGAGCCGACGAATTCACGTTCGACGCGGATCGCCGCCGATTTCTCGACGAATGCGATGCGCGACCTCGCCATCCTGCCGGGGCAGGTGCGCACGGTCGCCTTTCCGCCCGAGGCGCTGCATGTCTTTGCCGGGGGTGGTCGATGAGCCATGCCGCGACACCGCTGACGATGACAAGCGCCACCGTGAAGATCTCGCCGCCGCGGCTCAGCGAACGCCATGTCGCCGGCGTGCTGATCCTGGCGCTCTGCGCGGTGCTCATCCTGATCATCGCCCTGCCGCTCTGGGCGCTGCTGTCCAAGAGCCTCGAGGATACCCAAGGACGCTTTGTCGGGCTGGCGAACTTCGTCAGCTATGCGACGACGCCGACGCTGCTCTCCTCGTTGACCAACAGCGTGCTCGTCGCCAGCGTCACCACGGGAATCGTGCTGCCGCTCGCCTTTCTCTACGCATACGCCCTGCGCCGCAGCTGCATTCCTGGCCGGGGGCTGTTCTATGCTGCGGCGATGGTGCCGGTTTTCGCGCCCTCGCTGCTGTCGGGCCTGGCGCTGATCTACATCTTCGGCAATCAGGGCCTGCTCAAATCCTGGATGATGGGCGCCTCGCTCTACGGGCCGGTCGGCATCATCGGCGCCGAGGCGCTCTACAGCTTTCCCCATGCCGTGCTGATCCTGGTCACCGCGCTCAGCCTGTCTGATGGCCGGCTGCGCGAGGCGGCCGAGGCGATGGGCACGACGCGCTGGCGCATCTTCCGCACGATCACGCTGCCGGGTGCGCGCTATGGCGTGATCAGCGCTGCCTTCGTGGTCTTCACTCTGGTGATCACCGATTTCGGCATCCCCAAGGTGATCGGCGGGCAGTTCAGCGTGCTTGCGACCGACGCCTATCGCCAGGTCGTCGGCCAGCAGAACTTCCCGATGGGCGCCGTCGTCGGCATCATCCTGCTGGTTCCGGCCGTGCTCGCCTTCTTCGTCGACCGCGCCGTCCAGCGCCGCCAGAGCGCCATGCTCTCGGCTCGCGCGGTGCCTTATTCGCCGCGGCCCGAGCGGCGCCGCGACCTTGCGCTCCTCGCCTTCGTCGGCGTGACGGCGCTCGCCATCGTCGGCCCCTACGGCATCGCGATCTGGGGCTCCTTCGTCAAATACTGGCCCTATAACCTGTCGCTGACGCTGAACAATTACGATTTCGCCGCGGTCGATCCGGAGGGCTGGACGACCTATGGCAATTCGCTGCTGCTGGCCTCGCTGACGGCGGTGATCGGCACAACGCTGATCTTCATCGGCGCCTATCTGATCGAGAAGCTGAAGCTGTTCCCGCGCTTACGCGCCTTCGCGCAGTTCCTGGCGATGCTGCCGATGGCGGTGCCGGGGCTGGTGCTCGGTCTGGGCTACGTCTTCTTCTTCAACGCCGGCTGGAACCCGCTCGGCGTCCTCTACGGGACGCTGACCATCCTGGTGATCAACACGATCGCCCATTTCTACACCGTCGGGCACATCACCGCCCTGACCAGCCTGAAGCAGATCGACGGCGAGTTCGAATCGGTCTCCGCCTCGCTCAAGGTGCCGTTCTGGTCGACCTTTCGCCGCGTCACCGCGCCGATCTGCTTGCCGGCGATCCTCGACATCGCCGTCTATGTCTTCGTCAACGCGCTGACCACGGTCTCGGCCGTGATCTTCCTCTATGGCGCCGACACCAAGCTCGCCTCGATCGCCATCGTCCACATGGACGAGGCTGGCGCCATCGCCTCGGCCGCCGGCATGGCGAGCGTGATCATGCTGACCGCCATCGCCGTGAAGCTCGCCCATGTCGGGCTCGACCGGCTGGTGTTCGGCCGCCTGCAGCGCTGGCGGCAACGCTAGCTCCTCCGGACACGTTGCCATGACCGGACAGACGCCGACCCAGATCCTGCTCGCGCTGGCCGGCGAGGTCGCGCTCTTGCTCTGGAGCGTGCAGATGGTGACGGCGGGCATCTCGGCCGCCTTCGGCAGCCGGCTGCGCGCTGTGCTGGCGACTGGCCTCGACAGCCGCTGGCGTGCCTTCGGGGCCGGGGTGCTGGTGACGGCCGGCCTGCAGTCCAGCACCGCGACGGCGATGATGATCGCCTCCTTCTCGGGAGCGGGGCTGATCGCCTTGGCACCGGCGCTGGCGATGATGCTCGGCGCCAATGTCGGCACGACGCTGATCGTCCAGTTCGTCAGCTTCGACACCAGCACCCTCGTGCCGCTGCTGATCCTGGCGGGCTATGCCGGCATGCGGCGCTTCGGGCGGCTGCCGGCGCGGGAGACGGCGAAGGCGCTCTTCGGCATCGGTCTGATGCTTTTGTCGCTGCGGCTGATGCAGGGCACGATGGGGCCGGTCGAGCACTCGCAGGTGCTGCGTACCGTGCTCGGCTCGCTCTCGGACGACCCGCTGATCGCCCTGCTGCTGGCGGCTACCCTAAGCTTCGCCGCCCATTCCTCGCTGGCGGCAATCTTGATCGTGATGAGCCTTGCCGCGACCGGCGTGATCGGCACACCGACCATGCTGGCGATGGTGCTGGGCTGCAATCTCGGCACGGCGATGAACCCGCTCGTCCAGGCGCTGAAGGGCAATGCCGCGGCGCGCCGGGTGCCTCTGGGCAATATCGCCAACCGGGCGCTGGGCTGCCTGCTCGGGCTGGCGCTATTGCCCTTGCTGACAAAGCTCGTCGGGCAGATCGGCCTTGCACCGGCGCAGGCGGCGGCCTTGTTCCATCTCGCCTTCAACCTCGCGATGGCGGCGCTCTTCCTCGTGCCGCTGCCGGCGATCGCGCGGCTGCTGATGCGCGTCATGCCCGAGCCCGCTCCGGAGGCCGACCCGTCGCGTTCGCGCTATCTCGACAAGTCCGCTCTGGCGACGCCGACCATCGCCCTCTCGAATGCGACGCGCGAAGTGCTGCGCATGGTCGATGTCGTCGACGACATGCTCAAGACCTCGCTCTCGGCCTTCGAAGGCGACGATCTTAGCCGCGTCGCTGCGGTGAGCCGGACCGACGACGTGCTCGACAGCCTGTTCAACCACATCCAGCTCTATGTCGGCGCGATCGCCCGTGCGGCCCTGTCGGAGGCCGATGAGCGCCGGCTCTCGGCGGTGCTGGTGCTGGCGATCAACCTCGAGCATATCGGCGACATCGTCGAGAAGAACCTGATGCAGATGGCCGGCAAGCGCATCCGCGACCAGCGCCGGCTGCCGCCTGAGGCGCTGGAGCGCATCGCCGACATGCACCAGCGGCTGCGCGATCACCTGCGCCTGGCGATCACCGTCTTCATTTCCGAGGACGAGCCGACGGCGCGCCGGATCATCCGCGAGAAGGAGACCTTCCGCGAGCTGGAACGCGAGGCGATCGAGTCCCACCTTGCCGAGATGCGCACCGGTCATCGCGAAGCCGTCGTCGTCAGCGCTCTCCAGCTCGACATCACCCGCGACCTCAAGCGGATCGATGCCCATATCGCCGCGACCGTGCATGGGCTGCTGGAGCAGAAGGGCGCCCTGATCGGCAGCCGGCTCCTGCGCGCGGCGGAGTGAGGCGATCGCGCTAGGCGATTGCGGGCTGACCGGATCGGCTGTGCAGCGCCTGTGCGGTCGCAAAGAAGGCCTGGATCGCCTTGCTGTTGCGTCGGTCATGCAGGCAGATCAGCGTCTCCCGCATCAGGAGCGGTGGGCCGTCGAGCGCGATGCGGGTAAGGCGCGGATCGTCCTCGCCGAACTCCGCCGCCGAGACGAAGCCGATCCCGCCGCCCGCCGCCACGATCGCCCCGACGGCCTCGCGCCCCTCCGCTTCCACTGCGTAACTGAGCGTGATGCCGCTCTCCGCCGCCCGCTGTTCCAGCATCTGGCGGGTGCGCGAGCCCGGCTCACGCATGATCAGCGGCCAGTCGCTCAATTCAGCCAGCGAGAGGTTCGCCCGAGTGGCAGCCGGGTGGCTGCGGGCGGCGAAGGCGATGATCGGCGAGACGTTGAGCGGCAGGACCTCGAACGGGCGCTCGTCGCCGAGTTCGCCGAGCACGCCGATATCGGCCTCGTAGCCCGTCAGCATCTCGACGATGCTGCCGGTATTGCCGCGGGCGACGCTGACCTGGATGCCGGGATGGCGCTCGCGGAAGGCGGTGAGCACATCGAGCACGTGCTGCACGGAATCGGCGACGATCCGCAATGCGCCCGTGCGCAATGAGCGCTCCTCCTGCAGCAGCTCCAGCGCCTCGCCCTCGGCGCCGAACAGGCGATGGGTAACGGCCAGCAGCCGATGGCCTGCCGGGGTCAGGACGATCTGGCGATGGCGTCGGTTGAACAGAGCGACGTCGTATTCCTCCTCCAGCCGCCGGACCTGGTCGGAGATGGCCGGCTGGGTGAGGTGCAGCGCCTGCGCCGCCTTCGAGAAGCCGCCGGACAGCGCGACCTGGTGGAAGGCACGGAGCTGGACATAGCGCATGGCGAGGAAGACCCGTTCAGAGCGAGCGGGCATGATATCGCTAGAATTTATATGAAGATATGAATTAACGATTTTTCAGATCGTTCGGTTGCCGGCATTCTGCCTCCCGTCGCGCCGTGCTGGGGCGTGAAACGGGAACAGCTCATGCGCGCCGAAGCTTCCGCGATCGTCCACACAGAGGGCGAGTCCAATACCTCTGCGGCCCGCAGCGGCTGGAACGCCGGCATCGGCGACGAGGCGACGCGCGAGCTGCTGGCGCGCGACTCCGCTGCCTTCCTGCATCAGAGCTTGTCGAGCCCCTGCCTCACCGCCATCGCCAGGGCGGAGGGCATCTGGATCGAGGACACGATGGGGCGGCGCTACATGGATTTCCATGGCAACAGCGTCCATCATATCGGCTACGGCCATCCGCGCCTGAAGGAGGCGATCAAGGCGCAGCTCGACGATCTCTGCTTTTCGCCGCGCCGCTTCACCTGCGAGCCCGCGGTCGAGCTCGCCGAGACGCTCGGGCGGCTGGCGCCGGGCGATCTCGGCAAGGTGCTCTTCACCACCGGCGGCTCGGATGCGATCGAGGTGGCGCTACGGCTCGCGCGCGCCGCGACCGGCCGGTTCAAGACCCTGTCGTTCTGGGACGCCTTCCACGGCGCCGGCTTCGGCGCCTCCAGCGTCGGCGGCGAGGCGACCTTCCGCTCCGGCATCGCCGGCCCGCTGCTGCCCGGCGCCGAGCATGTCGCGCCCTGGGGCAACCGCAACTGCGCCTATGGCCACGACAACCTGGAGGATTCGGCTCGGGCCTGCGCGAAGATGATCTCCTATGTGCTGGCGAAAGAAGGGGACATCGCCGCCGTCGTGGCCGAGCCAATGCGGGCGACGCCCTATCCGCCGGCGCCGGGCTTCTGGAAGAGCGTGCGCGAGTCCTGCGACCGGCACGGCACCTTGCTGATCTTCGACGAGATCCCGACTGGTCTGGGCAAGACCGGGCGCTTCTTCGCCCATGAACATGACGAGGTGCAGCCAGACATGGTCGTGCTCGGCAAGGCGCTGGGCGGTGGTATCCTGCCGATCGCCGCCGTCATCGCCCGCCGCGATCTCGACGTGGCCGGCGGCTACGCCATCGGCCACTACACCCATGAGAAGAACCCGGTCACCACCCGCGCGGCGCTGACGACGATCAACATCATCCGCGAGGAGGGGCTGACCGAGCGGGCCGCCGAGCTCGGCGCCCATGCGATGGAGCGGCTGCGGAGTTTCAGCGAGCGCTGCCCCTCGATCGGCGATGTCCGCGGGCGCGGCCTGCTGTTCGGGGTCGAGCTGGTTAAAGATCGCGCCGATTTCACGCCGAACAATGCTCTCGCCGAGCGCGTTTATTATCGCTGCCTCGAAGGCGGGTTGAGCTTCAAGATCAGCCAGGGCAATGTCCTCACCCTGTCGCCGCCGATGGTGATCACGCGGGCCGAGCTCGACCGGGCGCTCGACATCGTCGAGCAGGCGATCCTGGCGGGTTGAGGGGGCGGTGATGAAGGCTGTCCGCACAGACCGGGAACTGGAATGCCCTGAGATCGACGCTGGCCTGCGCGCCCGCGGCGTCGAGCTCGTCACCTTGCCCGACGGGATTTCAGAGGAGGCGCTGGCGCGGGAGGTCGCAGACGCCGACCTCCTGCTGATGTGCTACACGCCGATCACGGCGCGGGTGATTGCGGCAGCCAAGCGGCTCAAGGGCATCGTCAAATACGGCGTCGGCATCGACGCGATCGACATCCCGGCGGCGATGGCTCGCGGCATTCCGGTCGTCAACGTGCCCGAATATGCCGAGGAAACCGTCGCGGAAGGCGCTTTTGCCCTGATGATCGCGCTCGCCAGGCGGATGCCGGAGATCGGCCGCGCCATGCAGAGCGAGGGCTGGATCTGGCCGGCGCAGCGCTGGCTCGGCCGGGACATTGCCGGCGCGACGCTCGGGCTCGTCGGCGCCGGCAAGATCGGGCGCAGCATGGCGCGGATGGCGGGGCAGGGCTTCCGGGCCCGCGTGCTCGGCTACGATCCGCATGTCGATGCCGAGGTGATGGATGCGGCGGGGATCGAGAAGGCCTGCGACCTCCACGCGATGCTGCGGCAATGCGACTTCGTTTCCCTGCACTGCGTTCTGAACGCCGCGACCCGCCATGTCATCGGCCAGGCGGAGCTTGCCTGCCTCAAGCCCGGCGCCATCCTCGTCAATGTCTCGCGCGGCGCGCTGGTCGACGAGGCGGCGCTGGTCGAGGCGGTACTGGCCGAGCGGCTCGGCGGCGTCGGCCTCGATGTCTACAGCCAGGAACCGCTCACCCGGCAAGGACATCTGCTCAGCCCGCTCTTCGGGCGCGACGACGTCATCCTGTTCCCGCATCTGACCTTCTTCACCGCCGAGGCGATGCAGCGACTCTCCGACGACACGCTGGCGCGCTGCTTCGAGGTCCTGGAGGGGAAACTGGTGCAGATCCGCTCGCATGATCCGCGGCTGCGGGCACAGGCGCGCAATGTAGCCTTCGCCTGAGCTTCCCCTCAGCCAACCTCGACTGAGAGATCCGCTGCGAGGTCGCTCTGACGCAAGGAGTGCATACTCGCGCTTGCAGCGATCCGTTCCGCCGCGGAGACCGTGTTGACGAGCAGCATCGTCACGGTCATCGGCCCGACGCCGCCCGGGACGGGCGTGATATAGGACGCCTTGGCTCTTACGGCGTCGAAGTCGACATCGCCCTGCAGCTTGCCCTGCGGGTCGCGGTTGATCCCGACATCGATCACGACCGCTCCGGTACGGACCATCTGCGCCCCGATGAATTTGGGCACGCCGGCCGCAACCACCAGGATGTCGGCCAGGATGGTGTATTGAGCGAGATCGCGCGTCTTGGCATGGCACACCGAGACGGTTGCATCGCGCGCCATCATCATCAGCGCCATCGGCTTGCCCACGATGTTGCTGGCCCCGACGATCGTGACATTGCGCCCCTCGACCGGAATCGCGGCGTGATCGAGCATGCGCATGACGCCATAGGGCGTGCAGGGCGAGAAGATCGTCTTGCCGACGACCAGACCGCCCACATTGTAAAGATGGAAGCCGTCGACATCCTTGTGGATCGAGATCGTCCGCAAGACGGCCTGGATGTCGTGATGAGGCGGCAGCGGCAATTGCACGAGGATGCCGTGGACATCGGGAGACCGGTTCAGGCGCTCGATCTCGCAAATGAGTTCCTGCGCCGAAATGCCGGCGTCGAACCTGATGAGAGTGGATTTGATGCCGACCTCGGCACAGGCGCGGACCTTGTTCTCGACATACACGCGCGAGGCGGCGTTCTCGCCGACAAGGATCACGACGAGATGCGGAACGATCCCGGTTCTCGTGGTGAGCCCGGCGATCCGCAGAGCGGTTTCGGCGCGAATATCGCGCGCGATCTCGCGGCCGTCGAGGATGCGGGCGCTCACGTGAATCTCCGGCTGCGAGTGGTGCTGCGAGGGGGGAGGGGTTTAGCGGAAGATGACCGTGCGCCGGCCGGCCAGCATCACCCGCCGTTCGATGTGGAGGCGCAGGGCCCGGGCCAGGACGACGGCTTCGATATCCCTTCCGGCGCTTACGAGGTCGTCCGGCGCGAGCGAGTGCTCGGCTCGCGCGACGTCCTGGTCGATGATCGGGCCTTCGTCGAGATCGGGGGTGACGTAATGCGCGGTCGCGCCGATCAGCTTCACGCCGCGATCATAGGCCTGATGATACGGCTTGGCGCCCTTGAAGCTTGGCAGGAACGAGTGATGGATGTTGATCGCCCGCCCGTCGAGCGCGCGACAAAGATCGTTCGACAGCACCTGCATGTAGCGGGCGAGCACGACCAGTGAGGAACTGGTCCCCGCGACGATTTCGAGCAGCCGTGCTTCCTGCTCGGCCTTGTTGACAGGCGTGACCGGCAGATAGTGGAAAGGGATATCGTAGCTGCGCGCCAATGCCTCGAAATCACGATGGTTGGAGACGATGGCGGGGATTTCGATGTTGAGATTGCCCGTGGCCTGCCGGAACAGCAGGTCGTTCAGGCAATGGCCGAAGCGGGAAACCATCAGGAGCACTCGCGCGGGGGCGGCGGCTTCGACCGCGTCCCACTCCATGCGAAAGGTGCCGGCGACACCGTCGAACTCGCGTTTGAACGCGGCCTTGTCGAAGCCCTCGCCCGTCGCGAAGGCGACGCGCATAAAAAAGCGGGCGTCGCGCGGATCGCTGAACTGTGCGCTCTCCAGAATGTTGCAGCCATGACGGTAGAGTACGCCGCTGACGGCGTGGACGATGCCCGGGCGATCCTCGCAGGACAGCGTCAGGATACGGTCAGGCTTCTGCACCTTGAAGTCCTGTACCGGGGTCGGGACATGCGCGGAATGAACGTCGACCATGGTCTATGTCCTCTGGCCTGACTTGCGGTCGAGCGGGGCAGCAAGGCTGGCGGTCACGGGTGTCGCCGTGCCCGCGAGATCGATCGTCCAGCTGCGTGCGTCGAGCCAGGCCTGGTCGATCGGCTCGTGGCTTTCGGCCCAGCCGAGTGCGACGATTCCGTCCATGGTCGCACCGAACGCCGCCGAGGTGATCTCGCCGACCGGCTTGCCGTCGGCCAGGATGGCTTCGCCACCCCAGGCCATCTGCCCGTCCGGGCGGGGGCCGACCAGGGCGATGAGACGCTTGCTCCGCGGCGCCGCGCGGGCTGCCACCAGTGCCTCGCGGCCAAGAAAATCGCCCTTGTTCAGCTTCACCGCGAAGCCGAGCCCAGTCTCATAGGGGTTGACGTCGGGCGTCAGCTCGCGTCCCCAGGCGCGGAAGCCCTTCTCGATGCGCAGCGAGTCGACGGCGTAGTAGCCGACATCGACGAGGCCGAGATCGGCGCCGGCTTCGTGCAGCGTATCGTAGATGGCGGCTGCGAACTCGACTGGCACATAGAGCTCGAATCCATCGCCCAGATAGGAGCGGCGGCAGGCCCAGGTGGTGGCATAGCCGATCGTGATCTGGCGGATCGCGTTAGCCGGAAAGTCGGCGGGATCGAACGAGGTCGGCGAGACGCTAGCCAGGATCTCCGGCACCTTCGGGCCGCAGATCGAGAGCACGGCATAAGCCGAGGTCACATCCGTCAGCGTCACGCCGACAGGAAGCTGGCGCCGGATCCAGTGGGCGTCGCGGGTCGCCTGGGCGGTGCCGGTGAGGAGCAGATAGGTGTCGGGCGCGATGCGGGCGGCGGTGAGATCGCTCTCGAAGGTGCCGCGGCCGTTGAGCAAGGCGGTGTAGACGGAGGTGCCAACCGGCACGGCGACGTCGTTGGCCGCAAGGCGCTGCAGCGCGGCCTCGGCCTGCGGTCCCTGCAGCAGAAACTTGGCGAAGCTGCTCATGTCGACGAGGCCGGCCGCCTCGCGGCAGGCGCGATGCTCGGCGGCGACCGTCTCGAACCAGTTCTGCGGCCCGAAGGAGTAGCCGATCGTGCGCTCGTGCTCGCTGCGGGCGAAGTAGTTGGCGCGCTCCCAGCCCATCTTCGAGCCGAAGACGGCGCCCTTGGCGACGAGGCGGTCATAGAGCGGCGAGCGTCGGAATGGCCTGGCGGTGTCGAGCTCGCGGTTGGGCCAGGGCATGGCGTAGTGCAGGCCGAGCGTCTCCTTGATGCGATCCTTCAGCCAGGCCGGGTTGTTGTTGAAGTCGGCGAAGCGGCGGATGTCGACCGGCCAGAGGTCGCTGGTCGCCTCGCCCGCGACGATCCATTCGGCCAGTGCGCGGCCGGCGCCGCCGGCCGAGGCGATGCCCATCGAGTTGAAGCCTGCGCCGACATAGACGCCGGCGACCTCCGGGGCTTCGCCGAGCAGGAAGTTGTTGTCGGGCGTGAAGCTCTCGGGGCCGTTGAGGAAGGTCTTGATCTCCGCCGTCTCCAGAGCCGGGACGCGCTGCAGCGCGTTCTCCATCAGGATCGCGAACTGGTCCCAGTCGTCGGGCAGGAGCTGGAATTCGAACGGGTAGGGGATGCCCTCCATGCCCCAGGGCTTGGCGTCCGGCTCGAAGCCGCCCATGACGAGGCCGCCGACCTCCTCCTTGTAGTAGGTGTAGCCGTCGGGATCGCGCATCACTGGCAGGTCGGGCGTCACGCCCGCGATCTTGCCGGTGACGATGTACATGTGCTCAGCCGAATGCAGCGGCACCGAGACGCCGCACATCCGCCCGACCTCGCGCGACCACTGCCCGGCGCAGATCGCCAGCACCTCGCATTCGACGCGCCCCTGGTCGGTGAGCACGGCCTTGACCCGGCCCTTCTCCGTTTCCACGCCGGTGACACGGACGCCCTCGCGCACGATCGCGCCGCCGTTCCTGGCGCCGCGCGCCAGCGCCTGGGTGATGTCCGACGGATTAGCCTTGCCGTCGCCAGGCAGCCAGACGCCGCCGAGGAGATCGTCGGTGCGCATCACCGGCCATTTGTCGCCGGCCTCCTTCGGGCTGAGCTCCTCGATCTCGACACCCTGGGCGCGGGCGGCCGAGATCGTCCGGCGCAGCTGTGTCATGCGCTCGGGCGTGCGGGCGACCGAGACCGAGCCGCAGCGCTTCCAGCCGGTGGCGAGCCCGCTCTCGGCCTCCAGCGAGGCGTAGAGCTCGGTCGAATAACGGATCAGGCGCGTCATGCTGGACTGGCTGCGCAACTGGCCGACGAGGCCGGCCGCATGCCAGGTGGTGCCGCAGGACAGGCGACCCTGCTCCAGCAGCAGCACGTCGCGCCAGCCGAGCTTGGTCAGGTGATAGGCGAGCGAGCAGCCGATGATACCGCCGCCGATGATGACGACACGAGACTTGGTGGGAATGGACATGAGCGCCTCCGCGATGGACCGCAGTCTAGCGCGCTCGAATCATAAAACAACAAAAAACCACAAAAACGGTCAAATTAAGCGATGCGTATACTGACCCCTCGTTCCGCCAGCTTCGCGGCGATCGGCGCGGGCAGAGCCTGGTCGACGAGGAGGCCGGCGAACGGCGCGTCGTCGCCGATGCGGCTTGGCAGGACGAGCCCGAACTTGCTGGCGTCTGCCATCAGGAAGCCCTGCTCGGCCGCGCCGAGCAGGGCGCCGCGGATCGCCGCTCCGGCGCGAGTATAATCGGTCAGGCGCCCGTCCGGACCAACGCCGCCGACGCTGACGAAGGCGATGTCGGCGGAGAGGCGGGCGATTGCCCGCAAGGTCTCGGCGCCGCCGGTCGCATCCTCGTTACGGTCGAATTCACCGCCGATCAGGAAGACGCGGGCGCCCGCCAGCCGGCTGACCAGCCGGGCATTCTCGAGCGAGGTGGTGTGCACGATCAATCGCTTGCGGTCCGACCGCGCGATTGCGCGGGCGAGGGCCTCGGTCGTGGTGCCGGAGTCGAGCAGGACGGTCATGCCGTCGCCGAGCAGCGAGACTGCAAGATCGGCGATCTTCTCCTTGCCTGCGCGGTTCATCGCTCGGCGGCTGGCGAAGGATGCCTCCGAGCGCTCATGCCGGACCGCGCCGCCATGGACGACCGAGAGCAGGCCGCCCGCGGAGAGGGCCTTGAGATCGCGCCGGACCGTCTCGCGCGAGACGTCGAGCGACTGGGCCAGTTCCTCGACGGTCACCGAGCCCTGCTGGTCGAGAGTGGCCAAGATGGCCTGATGCCGCCGCGCAGCGATGTCGCGTGTCATGAAAAGCGAGACCGGAAGTCCTGGCCGGGCGGGAGAGCCGACGTCACCGGACATATGGAGTTGGCCCGCGCTTGGCAATCGAGGCGGCGAGGGAACGCCAGTCTCGCCTCGGCGAGGCCGCCCGACGAGCCGCGTCAGCGGGAAAAGACGCGACGGCCAGCCATGGCGCAAATGATCTCGGTCACAGCGGGAGTGAGTGGACCGCGTCGACCGCACTTAGCCGGTGGCGGATTGCGGCAGCATGAAAGCGGCGAAGAACGCGGCCAGGGCGGCGTGATCGTCGAGCGGCAGCAGGTTCGCGACGTATTGGTCGGGCCGTACGATCACGAGGCAGCCGCGCTCGCGGTCGATGCCGCGCAGGTCGAAGATGTCCTGGCCGCTTTTAATGTCGGGGCAGAACACCTTTTCGTAATCGATGAGACCGAGGCGGCCTTTGCGCGGCAGGAGCAGGGTGGGCAGCGCCTCCACGGCGACCTCGCGATGCGGCCGCTGCAGGATCGCACGCAGGTCGATGACCGAGTCAATGTCGTCGCCCGCCTTGGTGTAGCGGCGCAGGGGCGAGGCCGGCGAGGTCGTGAGAGCATCGCAAAGCGTGCGCAGGTGTGATGTCGGCGAGGACGGATCAGCCTGGTCGGCAAAGGCGTAGAGGCGCCAGCGGCCATCGGCCCGCGCGACATGGCCGAGCTCGACCGGCTTGGCGTCGCCGAGCCGGATCACCGGCGCGGACTGGAAGCGCGCGCCGATCGGCAATCCTGTCGCGAGATCGGCATGAGTGGGCTCGCCGGTTAGCGGGGAGGGCGCGTAGCGGGTCGCGGTGCCCGCCGTGTAGCGCCCGTGCCTCACGAAATAGGCCTCGACCTCCTTGGGATCGACGCCGTCGCCGGTCTCCGAGGTCTTCAGGGACGCGCTCAGCATCTTCGCCCATTCCCGGTCGAAATCGATCAGTTCCTTGGCGATCGCCTGGCGCTCAGCCGAGTAGCTGTGCAGCAGCTCCGGTGGGCAGTGCCCGCGCAGGACCGCGGCCAGCTTCCAGCCGAGATTGAAGGCGTCCTGCATCGAGACGTTCATGCCTTGGCCGGCCTTCGGGCTGTGGGTGTGGCAGGCATCGCCGGCGATGAAGACGGAGGGCAGGCGCCGTTCCACCTCGTCGGCCGGCACGTCGTCGAACTTGTCGCAGAGGCGCTGGCCGATCTCGTAGACCGACCACCAGGCGACCTCCTTCACCTCGAAGGTATAAGGACGCAGGATGCGCCGCGCTGCCGCGATCAGATGCTCGACGCCGATATTGCGGCTCGCGACCCGCTCGTTCTCGGCAAGCTTGTCGAGCTCGACATAGATGCGGATCAGATAGCCGCCCTCGCGCGGGATGATGATGATCGTGCCTTCGCCGGCGGACTGGATAAGTGCTTTCAGCCGCACATCGGGGAAATCGGTGACGGCGAGGACGTCCATGACGCCCCAGGCCTGGTTGGCGGAATCGCCCTCCAGCGCCCGCCCGATCGACTTGCGCACGGCGCTGCGGGCGCCGTCGCAGCCGACGACATAGCGGGCCCTGACCGTCTCGATCTCGCCTTCATGCGCGGGATCGAGCCGCTCCAGCCGCACCGTCACCGGGTGCGACGCGGCGCTGTCGATCTCTAGGTCGATGAGGCGCCGGGAATAATCCGGCTCCAGCCGGCTGGGCGAGCGGCGCATCACGTCGAGGAAAAAGTCGTGGATCCGGGCCTGATTGAGGATCACATGCGGGAATTCGGAGAGCCCGTCCTCGACGTCCTGGATTCGGCCGCTGCGGGTGATAGCTCCCGGCCGGGCTGCGTCGGGCTTCCAGAACACCGTTTCGTTGACCCAGTAGCTCTCCTTCAGCACCTGCTCGGAGAAGCCGAAGGCATCGAACATCTCGATGGTGCGGCAGGCGATGCCGTCGGCTTGTCCCAGTTCCAGCGGCCCGGGCTTCTGCTCGACGATCCGCGTGGTGATCCCGGGAAACGCCGCGAGCTGCGCCGCCAACGTCAGCCCGGCCGGACCGCAGCCGACGATCAGGACGTCGACCTCCTGCGGCAGGGAGTCCCGGGCAGAGGAAACAAGATTGGTGGCCGGCTCGGAGACGGCAGGATCGCCGGTCCGGAAGCCGTTGAGATGGAACTGCATGGCGGCGACCTTCGGTGAGGCAGGACGATTGAGAGGATCGAAAGCGGCCGGCGTCTCAGCGCCGGCGGGCGCGGGCCTGTTCGAGCCACATCTCCCAGGGGCGGTGGACCTGCGCCTCGATGCTGGCGACGCAGGCCCGGCTTTCGCCCTCGGTGAGATAGGTGACCTCGCCGAGCTGCATCGCCTGGAGCTGATAGCGCGCATTGAGCTCGGCATAGACGGCGCGATAGACCGCCTGCTTGATCGAGCCGCCGACCACGGTCGAGCCATGGCCGCGCATCAGGACGATGTCATGCCCGTCGAAATGCTCGGCCAGCGCCCGGCCGAGATGGTTGTTGCTGATCAGCAGGTCGGTGGCGTCGCCGCCGGCCTCGCGGATCTCGAAGACCGGCGCGCCCTGGCCGACGAAGCCGGCCATGTGGAACATCGCCCTCAGCCGCGTGCCTTTGACCACGCTGAGCGGCACGATCGAATGCGAGTGGCTGTGAATGACGGCGATCACATCCGGGCGCTTGCGGAAGATCTCGGCGTGGATGAAGCGCTCGAGATAGACCTTGCGGCCATTGGCGTTCACCGCCTCGCCATCGAGCGTGAACTCGACGATGTCCTCGGCGGCGACCCGGCTCGGCGCCATGTTACGCGCCAGCAGGAAGCGGTCCGGTCGCTTGTCGTGGCGCACGCTGATATGGCCGAACGCGTCGACGACGCCCTGGTCGAACAGGATGTGGTTGGCCGAAACGAGATCCGCGACGATTTCCGGCGAGGGCGCGGCCGAGGCGGTGGCCGTGTCGGCCAGGTCGACGGCGATGGGGTGGGTGCCATGGTCAGACGTGCACATAGGTCGGTCTCTCCGAAGTCGCCTCGTCGAATGTCCACAGGCCAGGCCTTGCCGATGGGCGGCCAAGCAGCCTGACCAGCCAGACGATCAAAGGGGCAGGCGGGCTGCAAGCTGTTCAGCCTGCGTAGGCGACACCGGTGTCCAGCATCAGGAACCGTCGCGCCAACCTCCCATCCGGCGATCGCCATCAGATCGTCCGTATACTGATTAACAGGATACTTGCTGAATTTCGGATGTCAACTGGAGTGTCGCGCCCGCCGGTCGGCGCGGGTCAGCAGGGGGGCTGTGCATCCAACCTGGGCGCTTCTGGCTTCATTCTTCCAAAATTATCTATAATTATTCAGGTCATGCTAGCAGACGAAAATTGCTGGATTTATTCATCTACGCCCGCGTCCTCAGCATCCGAACCGGACGTGATTATCGATCGCACTATTGCGATAGATCTGAATTCTGTGAGAATTAATAGATCGAATCAAAAATTATCTATAAACGAGGATACCGTGAACTCATCCACTCCCTTTGCCGAAACCTCGGTCCGCTCACTCGCCAGGAGCGCGGGCGTCATCATTCTCGGCGTTGCCCTGATCACGCTTTGCGCCAAGGTTCGCGTGCCGTCCTGGCCGGTGCCGATGACCCTGCATACGCTGGCGGTGATGGCTCTTGCCGTCGCCACGGGGCCGCGTCTCGCCACCGCGACCTTCTTTGCCTATCTCGCCGTCGGTGCGACAGGTCTGCCGGTCTTCTCGGGATCGCCGGAGCGCGGCATCGGCCTGGCCTATATGGTAGGTCCGACAGGTGGTTACCTCCTCGGTTATCTCGCGGGGAGCTGGGTCGCCGGATCTCTCGCCATCGGCCGCGGCACGATCGGGCGGGTGCTCGCGATGCTGGCCGGCCTCGGCATCACCTACGCGCTGGGACTTCCGTGGCTCGCATTCTTCGTGCCCCTGAACCAGATCATTCCGCTCGGCTTCACACCGTTCATCCTCGGCGACCTGATCAACATCGCCATGGTGGCCGTCGGTGCGCTGTTCGTTCCGCCCCGGCTGATCGGGAGGGTCGGTCGATGAAGGCCGAGGCCCATCGCGTCGATGCGCCCGGCGAGCAGGGAAGGGTGCCGCAGACGGACGACATGCAGGGACGGGCGAGGGCGATCTATGCCCTGCCTTTCCCCGAATTGCTGTTCAGGGCGCAGAGCGTGCACCGGCAGCATTTCGACCCGAACGAGGTCGAGGCCGCCGCATTGTTGTCCGTCAAGACGGGAGGCTGCCCGGAGGATTGCGGCTACTGTTCCCAGAGCGCCCGCTACCAGACCGGCGTCAAGGCGACCAAGTTGATGGAGCTCGCCGATATCCTTGCCGAAGCGCGCCGCGCCAAGGCCGGGGGCGCCACGCGTTTCTGCATGGGAGCGGCCTGGCGCAGCCCGAAGGATCGCGACATGGCGGCCATCTGCGCCATGATCAGAGGCGTGAAGGCCCTCGGAATGGAAACCTGCGTCACGCTCGGCATGCTCAGCGAGCCGCAGGTCGGGCGCCTCGCCGAGGCCGGCCTCGACTTCTATAGCCACAACATCGATACCTCCCGGGCCTTCTATCCGCAGATCATCACCACGCGGACGATCGACGACCGGCTGGAAACCCTGTCGCGCGTTCGCGCCGGGGGAATAAAGCTCTGCTGCGGCGGTATCGTCGGCATGGGCGAAGCCGTCGAAGACCGCATCGCGATGCTTGCGACACTCGCTGCGCTGGAGCGCCCTCCGGAGAGCGTGCCTCTCAACATGTGGATGCCGATCGCGGGCACCCCGGTGATGGACAAGGCACGGCCGGTCGATGCCATCGCCTTCGTTCGCCTGGTTGCGGTGGCGCGCATCCTGATGCCTCGGAGTGTCCTGCGCCTGTCGGCCGGCCGTCAGGCCATGAGCGACGAGATGCAGGCGCTGTGCTTCATGGCCGGAGCGAGTTCGATCTTTTCGGGCGACGTTCTGCTGACGACGAACAACCCCGGTCGCGACAAGGACGCGGCGCTCCTCGAAAAGCTCGGGATGCGAACCAAGCATTCAGCGGAGCCCGGCGAAATGGAGGTCCCGGCTCACGCGAGCGGAGCCGCTGCCAGTGCTCCCTTGGCTGGTGCGCCGTGAATCAGGTGATCGTTATTGCCGGAACGGACACCGGCATCGGCAAGACGGTATTTGCAGCAGCTCTCTCGAACCATCTTGGCGCCTGTTACTGGAAGCCGATCCAGTCAGGCCTCGATGGCGAGACAGACAGCGAGGCGGTGGTTCGGCTGGGCGGTGTGCCGGCTGATCACCTCGTTCCGGAGGCCTACCGGCTGCGCACTCCGGCATCCCCGCACCATGCCGCGATGATTGACGGTGTCGCCATCGATGTGGAGCGACTGTCGGTGCCGCGGCTCACGGCCCCTCTGATCATCGAAGGGGCCGGGGGGCTGATGGTTCCGCTCACCGATCGCCGGACCTTTCTCGATCTCTTCGCGCACTGGCGTCGGCCGGTCGTCCTCTGCGCGCGAACACAGCTCGGCACGATCAACCACACCTTGCTTTCGCTCGACGCCTTGCGCCGGCGCTCCGTTCCGGTGCTCGGGGTCGCGTTCATCGGGCATGCGCAACCCGAGACGGAACGCATCATCGGCAAGATGGGCGAGGTCCGGATTCTAGGCCGACTTCCCTGGCTGGAATCGCTCGACGCTGCGAGCCTGAAAGCCGCCTTCCAAACGGCTTTTGCCGGGGCAGGCTTCGAAAGGCGCGGTTGAGGCTCTCCGTCGCCCGAGCCAGGCGTTACCCGGCCGGACTGCCTTGGGCCGGGCAGGCGCGGCGCGGAGGAACATCAGTCGCCCCGGCCGTTGCCGTTTGACAGCTCACAGAATGAAAGTATACAATCGATAATTGAAATAAACCTAGTGATGGTACTGTATTCCATCCTGCCGCCAATGAAGAGTTGGCGGCGAATTTCTTCAGGCGGCGGGATCTTCTGTTGTCCCGCCAAAGCAAAGCAAAGCGACGATGTCGATGGACGATATCTATCATATGCCCGGCCATCTTATTCGGCGCGCGCAGCAGATCGCCGTCTCGCTTTTTCTCGAGGAATGCGCGCCGGTCGATCTCACCCCCGTCCAGTTCGCGGCGCTGGTCACGGTGCGCGACAATCCCGGCATCGATGCGACCCGCCTGTCGGCCCTCGTCGCCTTCGACCGCTCGACGCTCGGCAACGTGCTGGAGCGCATGGAAGCCAAGGAGCTGATCCAGCGCTCCGGCAGCAAGGACGACAAGCGCGTCAAGGTGCTGCACCTCTCGCCCAAGGGCGAGCGCATCCTGAAGGAAGCCGAGCCGTTGGCGCAGCGGGCCCAGGAGCGTATCCTCGCCCCGCTCGCGCCAGGGGATCGCGAGATCTTCATGCGCATGCTCGGGCAGCTCGTCGAGCTCAACAACGAAGCCTCCCGCGTGCCGTTGCGACTGGACGCAGTTCGCTCCTCCGACGCCGCCTGAGGGCGCGGCTTCTTCCGCAATCGCGATTGGGGCCAAAGCGGCCGCGCGAACTCCGCTTCGCCGGGTTCGGGCGGCTCGCCGTTTGACAGCGCCAAGATACGATGTATACTGATAATAAGTATGCGTCCTTATCTTGTAGAGCGAGCTGCAAAAGCACCTGACGGCACCGCCTTGCCGCGCCGGGCTCCGCTGCAAGTCGAGATCGAGGACAGCAGACGGCCTTTCGAACTGAAGCCGAGAACCGCGGCTAACGCGGCCCAATCCGGAGGAAACCAGGTGATCATCACACGACGTGCCGCCTTGACCGGGCTCGCTGGCGCCGCGCTCGCGCCCCGTGCCGCCTTCGCCCAACGCAAGATCGTCAGGCTCGTCGTGCCCGCCGCGGCGGGTGGGGCGATCGACGTCATCGGCCGGCTCTATGCCCAGCGCGTTGCGCCGGCGCTCGATGAATCCTGGGTGGTCGAGAACAAGGCCGGCGCCAGCAACACGCTGGGCGCGGCCGAGGTCGCGCGCTCGGCGCCGGACGGGGCGACCTATCTGACCAATGCCGACATCCACATCATGGCCAGGCATGTGATGCGCAGCGTGTCCTATGACCCGCTGGCCGATTTCACGCCGATCTCCCGCTTCGCGACCTCGCCGATGGTGCTGATCGGCTCGATGAAGACGCCCGCGACCATGCAGGGGCTGATTGCCGACATGAAGGCGAAGCCCGGTGAGTACACCTTCGCCAATTCGGCGCTGGGCAGCATGGGCCATCTCGCCACCGAGAGCTTCAAACGCCGCACCGGCACGAGCGCCGAACTGGTCAATTATCGCGGCACGGCCCCGGCGATCACCGATGTCGTCGCCGCGCAGGTGCCGCTGATGGTCGCTCCGCTCGGCTCGGCCCTTTCCTTCGTCACCGACGGCAAGGTGCGCGCCTTCGCGATCATGGGCGCGCAGCGCAGCGGGCTCCTGCCGAGCGTGCCGACTGCGGGCGAGCAGGGGCTGTCTGATCTCAACTTCACGCTCTGGTACGGCCTCTGGGGCCCGAAGGGCCTGCCGGCCGAGACGGTGCAGCGCGTCAACGCGGCGGTGCAGGCGGCTTCCAAGGATCGCGAGATCGTCGAGAAGCTGACGGCGCTCGGCGCGGAGGCCGTGACTGAGGACCCGGCGAGCTTCGCCAAGTTCATCGAGGCCGAGATCCAGCGCGCCAACCGCGTGGTCGAAGAGGCCGGCATCAAGCCGGGCTGATCGGCAGGGCTGGGCAGGTTCGGCGCGTCCACGCTCGACTGGGGCGTGATACTGGGCGTTGAAAACAACCGATCACGCTTCGCATTGCATCCCGGATCGACTAGGCTGTCTAAAATCTGAGATTCAGATGATATGGCAGGTGAGGTCGGCTCGATGGCAATCCGGTTCGAGGAAATCGGTGAGCGGCTGAAGGCCTACCGCCTGGGGCGCCGGCTCCAGGCCGAGGATGTCGCCGAACGTCTCGGGATCTCGCGGGCGGCAGTCTACCGGATCGAGGCCGGGGGCGTCGTCAAGATCGAGACCCTGGAGCGGCTGGCGACGCTGCTGGAGACGACCGTCGCCTCGCTGCTCGGGGCAGGGGTCGAGTACTACTCCAGTCCGGTCAGCTATTTCGAGCGCATGCGGCAGATCGAGGAGCAGGCCGACCAGGTCATCGCGCATTTCCCGCCCCTGTCTTATCTCCTGACCTCGGACGGCTACTCCGCCCATTTGCGACAGACCCTGGTGGAGGCGCTGCCGCCCCATGTCGCGCGCGAGCAGGCCGTGGCCGAGATCGATGCGATCATCGCGATCCTCGACGAGCGCAAGAATGCCCGCAAGCGCCGCCGGCTGAGCGTCGTCAATTTCGTCAATGTCCTCGAGATCGAGCGCTGGCTCAAGCTCGGCGTGGTCGGACGCTTCAACCTGCCGGCCGCCGAGCAGGCCCGGCGACGCCTGGCGGCGCGCATGGAGGTCGAGCATCTGATCGGGCTGATCGAGAGCGAGCCGATGGGCGTGCAGATCGGCCTGATCGAGGAAGCGGTGCCGAACATCACCTTCCAGCTCTTCCGGACTGCGGAGAAGACGCTGCTTGGACTGAGCCCGTTCCGCCTGGGCGGTGAATTGCCGAATCTCCGGTCCGGCATCGCCATGCTGACCGCGGATGAGGAGCCGGTACGCCTCTACGAGGACATCGCCGATGGGCTCTGGCGCCGCGCCCTCAAGGGCAGCGAAGCCGGGGCAGTGCTGCGGGCGGCGCTCGATCGCTCGGGGATCGCACAGTCGCCGCCGAAGGAGGCGTCCTCGGAGCTGGTCTGACGCCGGCTTAGAGTATTGTCGCAAAATTGAGATTGTTCTTGCAATTGAGATTTCCGCGTGACATAGGGTGATGACACGATGGCGCCGGCTTTCCGGTGCCGTGGCGGATTTCTCGCGGTCGAACCTGATGTCTCGGCCGTCAAGCGGCGCAGCCAAGCGCCCTGGGAAAGCGGGCGAGCGCCCAAACTCCAATAGTCTTGAGACCGGCCGGCAGCCGCGTGCGGAAGCGCGCGCTGGTGCTTTGGCGTTTTGGTGTGCATCGCAAAGAAAAGCAGAAACGGGGGACTTCGCCGTGAGTGACAACCAGGCCGCCATGGGCGGCTCCATCGCCCTATCGTCTCCGACCGAAGTCGACGGCAAGGCCCGCAAGGCCCTGTGGGGCGCCGCCATCGGCTATGCCATGGACGGCTTCGACCTCCTGATCCTCGGCTTCATGCTGCGGACGATCTCCGCCGACCTTCAACTCACCCAGGGGCAGGCTGCCTCTCTCGTCACCGCCACACTGATCGGCGCGGTGCTCGGCGGCATCGGCTTCGGCATGCTGTCGGACCGGATCGGCCGCGTCCGCGTCCTGACCTGGACGATCGTCCTCTTCGCCGTCTTCACCGGCATGTGCGCGCTGGCACAGGGCTATTGGGACCTCCTGATCTACCGCACCATTGCCGGCCTTGGCCTTGGCGGCGAATTCGGCATCGGCATGGCCCTGGTCGCCGAAGCCTGGCCGGCCTCGAAGCGGGCGCGTGCCTCGTCCTATGTCGGCCTCGGCTGGCAGGTCGGCGTGCTCGCAGCGGCGATCGCAACCCCGATCCTGCTGCCGACCATCGGCTGGCGCGGCATGTTCGCCATCGGCATCCTGCCGGCGGTCGCCGCCTATTTCATCCGGCATTCACTGCATGAGCCGGAGGTCTTCGTCGCCCGCAGCAAGGACCGGCCGAAGGAATCGGCGCTGCGCCTGCTGGTCAAGGATTGGGACACGACGAAGCTGAGCCTCGGTATGGTCGTGCTCTGCTCGGTCCAGAATTTCGGCTATTACGGCGTGATGATCTGGTTGCCGAACTATCTGGCGACCCGCTTCGGCTTTGCCCTGACGCAGTCGGCCGTCTGGACCTCGGTGACCATCGCCGGCATGGCGGTCGGCATCTATGCCTTCGGCCATATCGCCGACCGGATCGGGCGCCGCCCGGCCTTCTTCGGCTACATGCTCGGCGCTGCCGTGATGGTCGTCGTCTATTCGCGGCTGACCGACCCGATCCAGCTCCTGGTCGCGGGCGCGGTGATGGGCTTCTTCGTCAACGGTATGCTCGGCGGCTATGGCGCGCTGATCAGCGAGCTGTTCCCGACGGCGGCTCGGGCGACGGCACAGAATGTGCTGTTCAATATCGGGCGCGGCGTCGGCGGCTTCGGTCCGCTCGTGGTCGGGACGATCGCAGCGGCCTACAGCTTCGAGATGGCGATCGCCTTGCTGGCGACGCTCTATGTGCTCGACATCCTCGCCATGTGGTTCCTGATTCCGGAGCGGCGTGGCGCCGAACTCGCCTGAGCGCGGGGACTTCGTGATGTCGATCCAACGCGATCAGCATGAGGCGGCCGCACGATCCGGTGCGGCCATGGGCGGCAGCGTCTGCTCTGCTGCGCCGTGGAAGGCGAGCATCGTCGCCGAGCTCGCCGAGGTCGTCCGCAACGAGGCTGTGAACGCCGAATACCGGCACCTCGTGGTCAATTGCAGCGAGGAGGCCGCGGCCGCGCAGCCGGGACAGTTCTTCCAGCTGCTCTGCCCGCAGCCGGCGGGCGAGCAGCCCTTCCTGCGCCGGCCGATGAGCCTCTACGGCGCCGATCCCGACACGCGCCAGGTCGAGTTCCTCTACAAGGTGACCGGCGCCGGCACGCGCGGTCTCGACATGCTGAAGCCGGGCGACCGGCTCGACATCATGGGGCCTCTCGGCGTCGGCTTCACGCTCGACCCGGAATGGCGCCACATCGTCGCTGTCGGGCGCGGCGCGGGGCTGGCGACGCTCGCCCCGCTCGCCAGGGCCGCGAAGGCCAATGGCACGCAGGTGACGGCGGTCTTCAGCGCGAGGCGCCCGGAGCTGCTCGTCTCGGTCGAGCTCTTCCATCGTCATGGTGCCGACGTCATCGCCGTCACCGACGCCGAGCAGACCAGCGGGCCCGCCAATGTCGAGCGCATCCTGCGCCGCCAGATTGCCGAAGGCCGCTGCGATGCCTTCTTCACCTGCGGCTCGAGCCGGCTGATGCGGGTGCAGCAGCGCCTGGCGCGTGAGTTCGGACTGCCCGGCCAGGTCGCGATGGAGCAGCAGATGGCCTGCGGAATCGGGCTTTGCTACTGCTGCGTCCGCGACTTCAACGTCAATGGCGAGATCGTCAACCGGCGCGTCTGCTGGGACGGCCCGGTCTTCGACCTGATGGAGGCGCTGCCATGAGCGCGGCCGGGACTATCGACCTCTCCGTCAGGATCGGCGGGCTCACCCTGCGCAATCCGGTCATGCCGGCGTCGGGCACCTTCGCCGAAGGGCTCGAGAAGGTGATGGACTTCGACCGGCTTGGCGCCTTCGTCACCAAGACGATCACGCGCGAACTGCGCGCCGGCAATCCGCTGCCGCGGGTGGTCGAGCGGCCGGGCGGGCTGATCAACGCCATCGGCATCCCCTCGAAGGGCGTGCCCTATTTCATCGAGACGACCATGCCGCATTACGCGGCCTATGACACGCCGCTGGTCGTCTCGATCTCGGCGCCAACGGCGGAAGGCTTCGCCAGCCTCGCGGCCGAGCTCTCGATCCCCGGCATCGCCGCGATCGAGGCCAACATCTCCTGTCCGAACATCGAGGAGGACGGCAAGGCCTTCGCGATGCGGGCGGAATCGACCGAGAAGGTGACGCGCGAACTGCGCAGGGCGACAACGCTGCCGCTCTGGGTCAAGCTCACGCCCAATACCGGCGACGTGCCCGAGGTTGCGCGCGCCGCCGAGGCCGCGGGCGCTGACGCGGTCGTGGTCGCCAATACCATCCTGTCGATGGCGATCGACCTGAAGAGCTTCAAGCCCTGCCTCGGCAACATCATGGGCGGTTTGTCGGGGCCGGCGATCAAGCCGATCGTGCTGCGCCAGGTCTTCCAATGCGCCAAGGCGGTGAAGATCCCGGTGATCGGCTGCGGCGGCATCTCCACCGCCGAGGACGCGGCCGAATACATGCTGGCCGGGGCTAGCGCGGTTCAGGTCGGCACCGCGACCTTCCTGCAGCCGGCCGCGATGACGACGATCATCGACGGGCTCGCGGCCTTCTGCCTGCGCCGCGAGATCCCGCGCGTCGCCGATCTGATTGGCGGCGTCGTGATCGAGGAGGCTGACGAGCCCGATCTCGCTTGGCTGGATCCGGTTTCGTGAGCGCGCAGGCTGCCGAGATGCGCAACGCCTTCAGCGGCGACGCGGGCGACCGCGCCCTCGCCGAGGCGCTGTTTGACGCCCTGCGCGAGGCGACGGGCGATGGCGTCGGTATCACCCGCGAAGCCTATAGCGAGCGCGAGTCGCTGGCGCTCGACATCGTCGAGGCGAAGGCGCGCGAATTCGGCTTTGTGGCCGAGCGTGACGCGGGTGCGAATCTCGTTGTCACGCTGCCGGGCCGCGAGCCGGAGCTGCCCTTCCTCGCCTGCGGCTCGCATCTCGATTCCGTGCCGCAAGGCGGCAATTTTGACGGCGCCGCCGGCGTCATCGCTGGGCTCGCGATCATCGCCCGCTTCAAGGAGGAGGGCTTCGTCCCGCGCCGGACCATCAAGGTCTACGGCCTGCGCGGTGAGGAAAGCTCCCGCTTCGGGCGGGCCTATATGGGCTCCAGCGCCCTGTTTGGGAAACTGTCGGGCGCCGATCTTGCCGTGCGCGACCATGCCAGCGGGCGGACTCTGGCGGAGTGCATGGCCTCCGTCGGCGTCGACATGGTCCGTGTCGAGAGGGGCGAGCCGCTGCTCGACCCCGCCACCGTCGCGGCCTGGATCGAACTGCATATCGAGCAGGGGCCGGTGCTGGTCGCTCGGGATCTGCCGATCGGTATCGTCACCGGCATCAGAGGCAATATCCGGCACCGCGAGGTCGAATGCCTCGGCGAAGCCGGCCATTCCGGCGCGGTGCCGCGCTGGCTCAGGCGCGATGCGGTCTTCGCCACCGCCGAATTGATAACCCATCTCGACCGGCACTGGCGTACCTTGCTGGAGCGCGGCCGCGATGTCGTCGTGACCGCGGGCGTGCTTGGCACCGATCCGCAGGAGCACGCCATTGCGCGCATTCCCGGCACGGTGCGCTTCTCCTTCGAGGTGCGCAGCCAGAACCGCGAGACACTGGAGGCCTTCTACGACCTCTTCCTCTCGGAATGCGGCCTGATCGGCGAGGAGCGAGGGGTCGAGTTCCGCGTCGACCGCCGGCTCGAATCCGCCCCTGCCGTGATGGACGCAGGCTGGATCGCGCGGCTCAGGACCGCCGCCCGCGATCTTGGCCTGCCCGACGAGGACATTCCAAGCGGGGCGGGCCATGATGCGGCTGTTTTCGCCAATGCCGGCATCCCCAGCGCGATGATCTTCGTGCGCAACGAGCATGGATCGCATAATCCGCATGAGGCGATGGCGATTGATGATTTCCTCGCCGGGATCGCGGTGATGCGGGACGCCATCAGGGAGGCGGTGCGATGAGCGCGAACGAGATCGGCCGCGAGGTCGCTGAGCTCCTGTTCAGGGCCGGCGCCATCCATGTCAGCCGCGAGCAGCCCTTCATCCTGGCTGCAGGCTGGGCGAGCCCGGTCTATGTCGATGTCCGCCTGCTGCTCGGCGATCCCGATCTGCGCCAGGCGGTCAGCGATCTTGCCGCCCGCTATGCGGCCACGACCTTTCCGCCCGGTAGTTTCGATGCGATCGCCGGCGCCGAGACGGCCGGCATTCCCTTCGCGGCCTGGCTTGCCGACCGGCTGGCGCTGAAGCTGCGCTATGTCCGCAAGCGCCCGCTCGGCATCGGCCGCAACGCCCAGGTCGAGGGCGGGTCGGTCGAGGGGCTGCGCGTTCTGCTGATGGACGACCTGACCACCGATGGCGGCAGCAAGCTCAACTTCGCCCGCGGCCTGCGCGCTGCGGGGGCCGAGGTCGAGCACGTCCTGACGATCTTCTATCACGACGCCTTCCCCGGCGCCGGTGAGCGGCTGCGGGAAGCAGGCCTCACACTGCATGCCCTGGCGAACTGGGCCGACGTGCTGCGCGCGGAAGTCGGTCGTGCACTTGCGCCGGAGGATCGCTCCGAGATCGAGCGCTTCCTCGCCGATCCCGTCGCCTGGTCGACCCGCCATGGCGGCCGCGCCCGGCTCGCGCCGCGCAACTGAGCCGCAATCCATTCCACCCCACCACGAACAAGGTCGCGATCTCGCGGGGATGACATGAACGAGCTTCTGAACTGGCTGCAGCAGCAGAAGGGCAGCCTTCGCACCTATGTCGAATTCCAGGACCGGGCGCTGGCCCTGCGCGCCGAGGCACCGGAGCAGGCGGCGCTGCTGCGCCTGCTCGCCGATCGCGCCGGCCGCTTCGTCGAGGCCTATGACCGCCAGCCGCTCTCCGCCGGGATCGCGGCGCAGGCCTTGGACCGGCTCACCGATTTCCTCGGCAGGGCCGTTGGCGGAAGCGCTGCCGACCCGGCACGCCAGCTCGCATTGCTCAACGAGATCGGGGCCAGCGAGCTCGCCTGATCGCCGGGGGCGGCCTCGCTCACGCCGCCGCGCCGGCGAGTTCCTTCTGGCGGATGCAGGCGACGCTGTGGCCGGAGCCGACCTCTTCGATCGGAGGAATCGCGCTGGCGCAGGCGTCGATGACATGCGGGCAGCGCGTGCGGAAAACGCAGCCCGAGGGCGGGTTCAATGGGCTCGGAATATCGCCCTTGAGAATCACGCGCTCGCGCCTGACGCTCGGATCGGGCACCGGCGCCGCCGAGAGCAGCACCTTGGTGTAGGGGTGGCGCGGGTTGGCGTAGACCTCCTGCGCCGGCCCCTTTTCCATGATCCGGCCGAGATAGAGCACGACGATGTCGTCGCAGAGATACTCGACCACCGACAGGTCATGGCTGATGAAGACCATGGTCAGGCCGAGCTCGCGCTGCAATTCCTGGATCAGGTTGAGCACCTGCGCCTGGACGGAGACGTCGAGCGCCGAGACCGGCTCGTCGGCGATGATCAGCTCCGGCTCGACTGCGAGCGCCCGGGCGATGCCGATGCGCTGGCGCTGGCCACCCGAGAACTCATGTGGATAGCGCCTGGCATGGTCGGGGTTGAGCCCGACCATGCCGAGCAGTTCGGCGATGCGCGCCTCGCGGGCCTTGCCCTTGGCCAGGCCATGCGTGTCGATGGCTTCGCCGATGATGTCGCCGACGCGCATGCGCGGGTTGAGGCTGGAATACGGGTCCTGGAAAATGATCTGCAGGCGGCGGCGATAGCCGCGCAGGGCCTTCTCCGGCAGGCCGAACAGGTCGGTGCCGTCGAAGAACGCCTCGCCGCCGGAGGGCTCGACCAGACGCAGGATACAGCGCCCGACCGTGGTCTTGCCCGAGCCGGATTCGCCGACGATGCCGACGATGCTGCCGCGGCGGACCTCGAAGGAGACGTCCGAGACGGCCCGGACATCGCCGCCACGGGTCGAGAAGACCTTCTGGAGATTGCGGACGGAGAGCAGCGGCGCTTCCGCCGGGACATTGCTTGCGGCGGTCATAGCGCGTCATGCCTCCAGCAGCGGGTGAGATGGGCGGCCGCAACGTCGATCAGCGGCGGCGCGTCCTTAGCGCAGCGCTCCTCGACCAGCGGGCAGCGCGGTGCGTATGAGCAGCCGGGCGGCAAGGCGAGCGGGCTCGGGACATTGCCGGGGATGGCGTTGAGCAGGGCCCGGCCTTGACCGGGGATGCGGTCGCGCCGGGCATCAGGGATGCAGGCGAGCAGGCCGCGGGTATAGGGATGGCGCTGCCTAGCGAACAGGTCGCCGACCGGCCCCTGCTCGACGACTCTGCCTGCATACATCACCGCCACCTCATGGGCGATCTCGGCGACGACGCCGAGATTATGGGTGATGAACAGGATGCTCATGCCGATCTCGGCCTGGAGCCGACGCAAGAGGTCGAGGATCTGCGCCTGGATGGTGACGTCGAGCGCGGTGGTCGGCTCGTCGGCGATCAACAGCGAGGGATTGCAGGACAGAGCGAGCGCGATCATCACGCGCTGGCGCATGCCGCCGGACATCTCGTGCGGATATTGCGCGAGGCGCCGCTCGGCCGCGGGTATCTCGACCAGCTCAAGCATCTGCTTGGCCCGCGCCCGTGCCTGGCTGCGCGACATTTTCTCGTGCAGCAGGATCATCTCCATGATCTGGTCGCCGACGGTGAAGAGCGGGTTGAGGCTCGTCATCGGCTCCTGGAAGATCATCGCGATCTCGCTGCCGCGGATGGCGCGCATGCGCTTCTCCGGCAGCTGTGCGAGATCGACGCTCTCGCCGCTGCGCAAGCGATAGAGGATGCGCCCGCCAACGATGCGGCCGGGATCGGCGAGCAGCCGCATAATGGTGAGGCTGGTCACCGACTTGCCGGAGCCGGATTCGCCGACCACCGCCAGCGTCTGGCCGCGGCGCAGCGAGAAGCTGACGCCGTCGACCGACTTGATCGCACTCGAGCCGATCAGGAAGTGGGTCTGCAGGTCCTCGACCTTGAGCAGGATATCGTCGTCGGCGCGGGCTGCGGCGACGGCGGCGGTTTCCATGGTCGCCATCGTCACAGATCCTTTCGCAGGCGCGGATCGAGCAGGTCGCGCAGGCCGTCGCCGACGAGCTGCAGCGAGAGCACGGTCAGCACAATCGCGGCGCCGGGGAAGAGCATCATCCAGTCGGCCTGGCCGATGTACTGGCGCCCGCCGGCGATCATCGTGCCCCAGGTCGGGATCTCCGGGCTGACGCCGACGCCGAGGAAGGACAGGCTCGCTTCCGCCAGCATCGCATAGGCGAAGATGAAGGTGGCCTGGACCAGGATCGGCGAGACCAGGTTGCGCAGGACATGGCGCGTCATGATCCGCCAGGTCGGCACGCCGAGCGCCCGCGCCGCCTCGACATAGGGCAGTTCGCGGATGATCAGCGTCGAGGCGCGCACGATGCGGGCAAGGCGCGGCGCGTAGACGATGCCGAGCGCGACGATGACGGTCGCGAGCGAGGGGCCGAGCGCTGCCACCAGCGAGATCGCCAGCAGGATGTCGGGGAAGGCCATCATCGCGTCGATGATGCGGGCGATGACGCCGTCGAACCGGCGGAAGAAGCCGGCCATCAGGCCGAGTGTGATGCCGAGCACCGCGGCGAGCACCGTCGCCGCCGCGCCGACCAGCAGCGAGAGCTGGCCGGCATAGATGGTGCGGCTGAAGATGTCGCGGCCGAACTCGTCGGTGCCGAAGAACCAGCGCTCGCTCGGCGGCTTCAGGCGGTTGATCACCGAGAGCCGGCTCGGCGAGTAGGGCGCGATCAGCGGGGCGAGGATCGCCAGCAGCGCGATGATGGTGAGGACGATGAGGCCGATCAGCAGCGTCTTGCGCTGCAGGATCAGGCTGGTGAGCCGCGGGCGGGCGGCGGGAGCGGAAGAGGCGGCCATCAGTAGCGCACCCTTGGGTCGATCGCGAGATAGAGCATGTCGATCAGGAAGTTGATCAGCACGTAGAGGGCGGCGATGACGAGGAGCGCGCCCTGGATAACCGGGTAGTCACGGCGCAGCACCGCGGAGACGACGAGGTTGCCGATGCCGGGCAGGCTGAACACGGTCTCCGTCACCACGGCGCCCGAGATCAGCAGTGCCGCGGTGAGGCCGATCACGGTCAGTACCGGGATCAGCGCGTTCTTGAAGGCGTGCTTCATCACGACGCCCCATTCGCCCATGCCCTTGGAGCGGGCGGTGCGGACATAGTCGTCATTGAGCACGTCGAGCATCGAGGCGCGGGTGAAGCGGGTGATCAGCGCCGAGGAGACGATGCCCAGCGCCAGCGCCGGCAGGACGAGATGGCGCAGCCGCTCGAGGAAGGAGGCGTCCGGGCCGCCATAGCCGGAGGCCGGCATCCAGCCATAGCGCACGGCGAAGACCTGGATCAGGATCAGCCCGAGCCAGAAGCTCGGGATGCTCGCGGCGAACATGGCGAAGGTGGTCGCGACCTGGTCGAACAGCGTGCCGCGCTTGTAGGCAGAGAGGATGCCGACCGGCAGCGCGATCGCGCTGGCGATCAGGATCGAGAATAGGGTCAGGAAGAAGGTCGGCTCGGCCCGCTCGGCGAGCGCGCTGAGCACGGGCATGTTGAGGAAGATCGACTGGCCGAGATCACCGCGCAGGAGCTGGCCCAAGAAGAGCACGTATTGCGTCGGCAAGGACTGATCGAGCCCGAGCCGGCTGCGCAAGCCAGCGATGTCAGCGGCAGTCGCGTCGGGGCCGAGCATGACCGCTGCCGGGTCGCCGGGGGCGACGCGGACGATGACGAAGACGATCGTCACGACGGTGAACATCACCGCCAGCATGCCGAGGATGCGCTGCATCACATATCGCGTCATCGCCTGCCGACCCTCCCTGTCGTGTTTTTCTGAGGCGTTCGCCGCCTGCCCGGTGCAGACGACGAACGCCGATGAGCGTTCTTCAATTCCGGTCATCCCGGACGGAGCGAAGCGGAGATCCGGGAACCATTCCTGAAGCGTTCCGGAATGGGTCCCGGGTCTCCCTGCGGTCGCCCGGGACGACCCGCACTTGGTTGGGAGTAGCGAGAAACTACTCCCGATGCTCCTCAAGGCTTGAGCGAGGCGTTCCAGAAATACGGCCAGGGCGAGGCCGTATACCCGGCGAGGCGCGGCGCCTTGGCGCTGAGCGCGGCGAAGTCACCGACTTTGTAGAAGGGTGCCTCGTCGAAGATCAGCTTCTGCAGGTCGGCGAAGATCGCGACGCGCTTCTTCTCGTCCGACTCGGCGTTGAGGGCCGAGAGCAGCTTGTTCTTGGCCTCGCTCGCCCACCAGCCGGGATAGCTGTCCGGCAGCGGTGCGATCAGGGCCGGCTCGGCCAGGAACGGGCTGTGAGTGATGAAGATGTCCCACAGGGCCGGCTCGGCACGGCGCTGCACCAGGGTCGCCCAGTCGACGACCTGGAGGTCGACCTTCAGGCCGGCAGCCTTGAGGTATTCGGCGGCGACCTGCGCCATCTTGTAGTGGAACTCGTATTGGCGGCTGGTCAGGATGCGGATCGGCGCGCCGTCATATTTGGCGGTCTTGGCCAGGGCCTTGGCCTTGTCGGCGTCGCCCTGGTTGTAGGCCTTGATGCCGGCGTCGCTGCGCCAGGCATAGCCCTCCGGATACATGGCGCCGTCCAGCTTGTAGAATTCGGGCTTGCCGAAGGCCGCGGCCAGCATGTCCTCGGCGTTGAGCGCCGTCTGGACAGCCTTGCGCATGTCCTTTGACGTCATCATGCCCTGCTTGTTGTTCATGATGAACATCGGCCAGCCGAAGCCCTGCATCAGCACCGGCTCGGTCTTGGCCTGGCCCTTCAGCCGGTCAAACGCCTCGACAGGGATCAGGTCGGCGAAGTCGAACTGGCCGGCGAGGGCACCCTCGACGCGGGTATTGGCGTCCGGCACCGGCACGAAGCGGATCTCGTCGAGATACTGCTTGCGCGCGCCGCCGAAGCCGTCGGGCTCGCCCTGGCGCTGCTTGTAGCCGTCGAAGCGGGTCAGCTGGATATACTGGTCGGGCTTGCGCTCCTTGAGCTGGTAGGGCCCGGTGCCGATCACCTCCTTGATCGGGTTCTCCATCTTGTCGGCCGGCATGATCACCGCGGCCGAGTTGTTGAAGGCTAGCAGCGCGGTCAGCGGCGCGAACGGGGCCTTCAGCGTGATCTTGACCGTCTTCTCGTCGCTGGCCTCGATTCCCGCGATGTTGTCGGCGACGAGCTTGCCGCGCGAGGCCAATTCGGTCCAGCGCTTCAGCGAGGCGACGACGTCCTGTGCGGTCATCGCCTTGCCGTTGTGGAAGGTGACACCCTGGCGCAGCGGGATGGTGTAGACCTTGCCGCCGTCGCTGATCTGTGGAAGCGTCTCGGCCAGAAGCGGGGTCAGCGCCCAATTCTTGTCGAAGGTGTAGAGCGTCTCGTAGAAGTGCTGGGTGATCATGCCCAGCAGGTCGCCGGCGGCGACCATCGGGTCGAGTGTGTTGGGCTCGCCGATCGTGGCGACGTTGATCGCGCCACCCTTCTGCTGGGCGAGAGCCGGCGCTCCAGCGACAGCAACGGCGAGCGCCGCTGCGCCAATTCGGGCCAATTTCTGCAACATCTCAAGTCCTCCCAGTTTTCTTGGCTGTTGGTCTTCGGAAAATTGCGCGTGGTTTGTCAGCGTCGGCTGATCGTCTCCACGACATGGGCCAGTTGCTCGACCACGGCGGCGGTGATGGCCTGCCCCTTCTCACGTGTGGCCAGCGAGGGATCGCCGACGACCCCGGTGCCGCCGGACATCTCGTGCATCGAGCGGAAGAGGGCGCCGCGGGCCGGCAGGATCATGTCGGCATTGGCCCAGTCATGGGTCGCGACATAGCTCATGCCGGAGACCAGGGCGGTGCGGACGCTATCGGGCGCGCCGAGCAGCATCAGCGAGGTCTCGAACTCGCAGGCATGGTTGACGCCGGCGAAGGCGCTTTTGCGGATGGCGCCGAGCTCCTTGGCTGCCAGCCGCCACCAGGTCAGGAAGGCGACGCGACAGTCGCGGTGCTTCGTCCCGAAGGTCTCGAGCAGCACCTGGCCGATCGCCTGGTTGCCGCCATGGCTGTTGAACAGGACGATGTTGCGGAAGCCGTGGCGGACCACGCTCTCCAGGATATCGCCGACATAGGCCAGGAAGGTCTCGTGGCGGACGCTGAGCGTGCCGGCGAAATCCATATGGTGCTCGGAGCAGCAGACCTTCACCTGCGGCAGGATCAGCACCCGATCGCCGAGGCGCTGCTCCAGCACCTGCAGGAAATGGTCGCCGATGACAGCGTCGGTCTCCAGCGGCAGATGCGGGCCGTGCTGCTCGATCGCGGCGACGTTCAGCACGACCGGGATGTCGCGATCGAGCGCGGCGACCTCGTTGGTCGTCAGGGTTTCCCAACGCATGGCTCTGAGCTCGCTGTTCAGGAGATCGTGCGGCCGCCGACGCGGAAGCGGGCGATGGCGGCTTCGTCGAGGGTGATGCCGAGGCCCGGCCCTTCGTCGGGGATGCGCACATGCGGCGGCTCGAAGGCGAGCGGCCTTGCGAGCAGGTCGTGGCTGCGGATCATCCGGCCGAAGATGTCGCTCGGCCAGACGCAGCTCTTCGCCGCCGCGGCCTGATGCACATACATCGCTTCGAGGATGCCGAGATCGACCTCCGAGCCGTGCCAGCAATAGACGCCGGCGGTCGAGGCGATGTGATCGAGCGTCTGGAACTTGGCGAGGCCGCAATTGAAGTTGAAGCCGTCGACCGCGCCATGGGCGATGGCGTTGATCGCGTCATGCGCGCGCTGGCCCTGATAGACGTAAGGTAGGGAGACGTGCAGCACGATCGGGATCGAGGAGAAGCGGCGGAGTTCCGCGAAGTCCTGCAGCATCCAGCGCGGCAGCGGGTCCTCAAGCAGCAGGACGTTGCCGACCTTCTCCAGCTCCCGGATGATCGGGCGGGCATTGCCGGAATTCTCCCAACGCTGGTTGGGATCGAAGATCACCTTCATCCCGGGGGCGCATTCCTTGATGCGCGCGCACCAGCCGGCGACGTCGTCCTCGAGGTCGCATTTGAACTTGATGACCTTGTAGCCCTGCTCGAAATAGCGCTTCACCCAGGGGCCGACCTCACCTTGCGTGCGATGGCTCGACCAGGCGCTGACATTGACCCGGTCGCGGACGGCGCCGCCGAGCAAACGGTGCATCGGCACGCCGAGCGTCTTGGCATAGGCGTCCCAGATCACGCATTCGAAGCCGTCATATTCGCGGCAGAGCGGCAGCGGGAGGTCCTGCAGCGGCAGTTCGAACACCGACTGGCCGAGAAGGTTGGCGCAGATCGCTTCGATGCGCGGCCATTCATGGTCGCGGTAGAACTCGCCGATGCCGACGACGCCGTTCTTCAGCGTCATCCGGACGATGAGCTTGGGCAATTCGTCGAACTGCACGCTCCAGCTCGCCTTGCCGCCGACGGGCAACATGTGCAGGGGCTTGGCCAGGCTGTCCGAGTTGATCACGCCGGGATGGGCGGGAACCACGACCTCGTCAAACTGGAAGGAAACGATCGTCCCGTCGGCAGATTGCATGGCTCGGCTCGTGTTCTGGTCATTGGCGCATGGCGCGGCGCAGGCTATGTAGCTAAATTACATTTATTGTCAATCGAGAAGGTGAAGGTGCGCGCAAACAGCGCATGGATTGCTTGTGAAGCGGAGCTTCATGCGAGCGCGCATGGCGATGCCAAGGGCGTGCCTTGGATAAGATGATTCAATTCATCTCATTGATATTATTCATTATTATTGACGGTTCGCGCTCATGCCGATCACGTATGGCAGCGATGTTCCATTCATTGGAACTGTAAATGTAGTAAAACTACCAAACTGACATCAATCGCCGATCGGCTGGCCTTCGGTGCTGCCGTGCAGGGCGATCAGGGTGGCACGGGCGCGCCAGAGCTTCTTCGAGACGATCTTCATGCGGCGCGCGCCGAGCAGTGTCGCCATGCAGTCGAGCAGGAAGAGCTGCCCGTAGCGGCCGCGATTGGGCATGTAGAAGAACTTCTCCTCGTCGAAGGCCTCCAGCGGCACCAGCACGCTGGCGAGCTCGGCGAGCGGGCTCGGCGGATGGGTGACGGCGACGACCCCGGCGCCCTGGCTGCGGGCGATCTCAGCGCTGTCGAGCAACGAGCGCGGCTTGCCGGTGACCGAGAAGATCAGGAGGACATCATCCGGACCGCAGGTCGCGGCCATGACGCGCTGCTGATAGGGGTCGGCCGTCGAGGACGCCGCGACATCGAGGCGAAAGAGCCGGTTCTCCGCCTCGGCGGCGACATTGGCCGAGCTGCCGCCGACGCCGAAGCAGAACACCCGGCGCGCCTTGTCGAGCAGGTCGACGGCCTCCTCGATCGCTTTGGGGTCGTGCTGGGCGAAGGCCATCGCCAGTGCCTGCACGGTCGCATTATAGACGTGCTCGGCGACCTCGTTGCCCGTGTCGGCCGGCTGCTGGCGCTCGGCGGCGAGATACATCCGGCCGATCGCGTATTCCTGGGCCAGGCGGATCTTGAAGTCGGTGAAGCCGTCGCAGCCCATGCGGCGGGCGAAGCGCACCACAGTAGGCTCGCTGACCTGCGCCTGGGTGGAGAGGTCCTTGGTGCTGATCCGGGTCGCGCCGTCGATATCGGCCAGGATGATCTCGGCGACGCTGCGCTCGGCCCGGTTCATCTCGGGCGCCTCATGCCGCATGCGATCGATCAGGCTGGTCACGTGGCGCATCGTCCTGTTCCCGGCGCCCAACGCTGCGGCGCCATGCACGTCTTGATCTGCGTGTCTTGGCATGTGCGAGCGGATTCGGCCAAGCGAGGACCTTTCCCCCTTATCGTACGCGCTTGTCCTGCCGCTTGTCAGTCCGCCTGGCTCTCGTCCGATCCGGTCCTGACCAGATAGGCCACGGCTCCGGCGCTCATCAAAGCGAGGCAGAACCAGATCAGCGCATAGACGAGATGGGCGTTGCGGAAGGCGATCTGGGTCATGCCGCCCTGCGGCAACGGGCCGGGCTCGGCGGTGGCGTCGGCATCGACGAAATAAGGGGCGACCGGGCCGAGCTGCCGCGCCAGCGCGATCGCCGTCACATCGCGCGAATACCAGCGGCCGGCCCCGGGATCGTTGGCGCGCAGGAAACCGCCGTCCGGCTCGCTCGGCCTGAGCAGCCCGACCAGCTTCGTCTCGCTGCCGGCCGTCTTGCGGCGTTCCTCGGGGGCACGCCTGTCCTCCGGCACGAAGCCGCGATTGACGAGGACGGTGAAGCCGGCATCGGCCCGGAACGGAGCCAGCACCCAGAAGCCGGGGCCGCGCTCGGTCACCGCCATGGTCAGCGTCTCCGGAGCGTCGAGATAGCGGCCCTGCAGGGTGACGCGGCGATATTCGTCCGCCCGGGCGGTGATCGCGGGCCAGTCCGCCGGGCCGGGCGCGGCGACGGGCGCAGCCCGCAGGCGTTCCTCGGTGCGGGCGATCAGGTCGAGCTTCCAGCTCAGCCGCTGGAGCTGCCAGATGCCGAGCCCGGCGAAGACCAGGCTAGCGAGGCAGAGACCCGCGATGAAGATGACCCGGGCGACGCCGCTACGTCGTCCAGCCGCGCCGGCCGACATCGGCCTCAGCCTCACATCCTGTGCATGTCGGGCATCATGTTGGCGTTGAGGTGGAACATCACCCAGAGCGAGCCGGCCAGCGCGATCGCGACGACGATGATCGTGAAGATCAGCGCCAGCATGGTCCAGCCGCCCTCCGAGCGGCCGTTCATGTGCAGGAAATAGACCATGTGCACGACGATCTGCGCGGCGGCGAAGAGCATGATCACGATCGCCGTCAGGGTCGAATTGCCGAGCACGTCGTTCATGACGAGCCAGAACGGGATCGTGGTCAGGACGACCGAGAGCAGGAAGCCGGTGACGTAGCCGCGCAGGCTGCCATGCGCCGCACCATGGGAGTCGTGCCCGTCATGATGGGCGTCGTGGTGGCCGCCCTGGGCCTCGGCGGGGGTCTGGCTAGCGCTCATTTCAGCACGCCCATCAGGTAGACGAAGGTGAAGACGCCGATCCAGACGACGTCGAGGAAGTGCCAGAACATCGAGAGGCACAGGAGCCGGCGCCGGTTCGCCTCGATAAGCCCGTGCTTCGAGACCTGCGTCATCAGCACGGCCAGCCAGATCAGGCCGAAGGTGACGTGCAGCCCGTGCGTGCCGACCAGGGTGAAGAAGGAGGAGAGGAAGGCACTGCGCATCGGCGTCGCGCCCTCATGGATCAGGTGCGCGAACTCGTAGAGCTCGATGCCGAGGAAGGCGAGGCCGAACAGCGCGGTGACTACGAGCCAGCCCTGCACCGCCGCCTGCCGGCCCTTGTCCATCGCCAGCATGGCAAAGCCATAGGTGATCGAGGAGAACAGCAGCATGGCGGTGTTGACCGCCACCAGCTTCAGGTCGAACAGGTCGGCGCCGGATGGCCCTGCGGCATAATTGCGCCCGAGCACGCCATAGGTCGCAAAGAGGACTGCGAAGACCAGGCAGTCGCTCATCAGGTAGAGCCAGAAACCCAGCATGGTCGAGCCGCCGGGGTGAGCGTGCTCCTCCTCGGTGACGTAGAACGCCGGGGCGGTGCCTGCGGCCTGCGCTGTCGCCTTAGCCATCATCCGCCCCTCAGGCCCGGCCGAGCAGTTGCGTGCGCGCATCTTCCGCCTGCACCACCTCGTCGGCGGGGATGTGGAAGTCGCGGTCGTAGTTGAAGGTGTGGGTGATCACGGTTGCGAGCACGGCGACGAAGGAGAGCGCCGCCAGCCACCAGATGTACCAGATCAGGGCGAAGCCGCAGATCGTTGCCAGCCCGGCGATGATGATACCGGCGCCGGTGTTCCTGGGCATGTGGATCGGCCGGAAACCGGCGAGCGGGCGGGTGTAGCCGCGCTTCTTCATGTCGGCCCAGGCGTCGAGGTCGTGCACGATCGGCGTGAAGGCGAAGTTGTAGGCCGGCGGCGGCGAGGAGGTCGACCATTCCAGCGTGCGTCCGTCCCAGGGATCGCCGGTGGTATCGCGCAGCTGCTCGCGGCGCAGGATGCTGACGCCGATCTGGATCAGGAAGCAGAGGATGCCGAGCGCGATCAGCACCGCGCCGAGCGCCGCGATCACGAACCAGATCTGCAGCGAGGGGTCCTCGAAGCGGCTGAGACGGCGCGTCACACCCATCAGGCCGAGGATGTAGAGCGGCATGAAGGCGACGTAGAAGCCGATGACCCAGAACCAGAAGGAAAGGACGCCCCAGAACCGGTCGAGCTTGAAGCCGAAAGCCTTGGGGAACCAGTAGGCGATGCCGGCGAAGACGCCGAAGACCACGCCGCCGATGATGACGTTGTGGAAATGGGCGATCAGGAACAGGCTGTTGTGCAGCACGAAATCGGCCGGCGGCACTGCCAGCATGACGCCGGTCATGCCGCCGATGACGAAGGTGATCATGAAGGCGAGCAGCCACATCATCGGCAATTCGAAGCGGATGCGGCCACGATACATCGTGAACAGCCAGTTGAAGATCTTCGCGCCCGTCGGGATCGAGATGATCATCGTCGTGATGCCGAAGAAGGAGTTCACGCTGGCGCCCGAGCCCATCGTGAAGAAATGGTGCAGCCAGACCAGATAGGACAGGATGGTGATCACCACCGTCGCATAGACCATCGAGGCGTAGCCGAAGAGGCGCTTGCCGCAGAAGGCCGAGGCGACTTCGGAATAGACGCCGAAGATCGGCAGGATCAGGATGTAGACCTCAGGGTGGCCCCAGATCCAGATCAGGTTCACGTACATCATCGGGTTGCCGCCGAGATCGTTCGTGAAGAAGTTGGTGCCGACATAGCGGTCGAGCGTCAGCAGGGCGAGCGTCGCCGCCAGGATCGGGAAGGTCGCGACGATCAGCACGTTGGTGCAGAGCGACGTCCAGGTGAAGACCGGCATCTTCATCATGTCCATGCCGGGCGCGCGCATCTTGACGATGGTCGCGATCAGGTTGACGCCGGACAAGGTCGTGCCGATGCCTGCGATCTGCAGGCCCCAGAGATAGTAGTCCATGCCTACCCCGGGCGAGTAGGCGGCCCCCGAGAGCGGCGGATAGGCGAGCCAGCCGACCTTGGCGAACTCGCCGATGAACAGCGAGGCCATGATCAGCACGGCGCCGCCGACGGTCATCCAGAAGCTGAAATTGTTGAGGAAGGGGAAGGCGACGTCGCGCGCGCCGATCTGCAGCGGCACGACATAGTTCATCAGGCCGGTGACGAACGGCATCGCCACGAAGAAGATCATGATCACGCCATGGGCGGTGAAGATCTGGTCGTAATGATGCGGCGGCAGATAGCCCTCGTTGCCGGCGAAGGCGATTGCCTGCTGGCCGCGCATCATCAGCGCGTCGGCGAAGCCGCGCAGCAGCATGACGACGCCGAGGATCATGTACATGATCCCGATCTTCTTGTGGTCCACGCTGGTGAACCACTCGTGCCAGAGATAGCCCCAGAGCTTGTAGCGGGTGATCAGCGCCAGCACGACGAGCCCGCCGAGCAGGACGGCGGCGAAGGTCCCGATCAGGATCGGCTCGTGATAGGGGATCGCCTCTAGGGTGAAGCGTCCGAAGATGAGCTTCCACCAGTCGGGATAGGAGGTCATGCTTCCCTCGGCTCGCCGGCGCGGATCAGGTTAGTTGACGGCGCGGGCCGACAGGCCCGCGGCGCCGTAGACATCGGTCGGCGTGCAGATCGCCATGACGAACGGCCGCGGCGGCAGCGGCAGACCGCCGCGGCGCACGCTCTTGTCGTATTCGAGGGCTGCGACGGTATGGATACCTTCCTTGCCGCCGCCGCCCTTGGCGTCCATCGCCATCATGTCGCGCGTGCACATCTTGGCGCGGTCGACGCACATGTTGAGGACGGCCGTGAAGAGATCGGACGGGACGTCGCGGAAATAGCGAACCGCCTCGCGCTCGCTCGGCCGCTCCAGCACGAGATATTCGTCGCGCCCGAGCGTGCTGCCGCCCCGGATCGCGCCCTGCACCCACTCGCCGAAGGCCGCATCGTCGACGCCGCGGAAGCGGAAGCGCATGTCGGAGAAGCCGGCGCCGCTGTAATTGGCGGAGAAGCCCTCGAACTCGCCGGGGTGATTGATCACCGCGTTGAGCTTGGTCTGCATGCCCGGCATGGCGTAGATCTGGCCGGCCAGTGCCGGAATGAACAGCGAGTTCATCACCGCGGACGAGGTTATGCGGAACTCGATCGGCTGGTCGACCGGCGCGACCACCTCGTTGAGAGAGGCAATGCCCTGCGCCGGATAGATGAAGAGCCATTTCCAGTCGAGCGCCACGACCTGGATCACCAGCGGCTGCTTCCTGATCGCGCTGCTGCCCGCCCGCGCCTCGACGATCGGCTTGCCGGCGGCGATGCGATTGAGTGGCCGGTAGGGATCGAGCAGATGCGTGCCCATCCAGGTCATCGCGCCGATGACGATGATGATCAGCAGCGGCACGGACCAGATCACCACCTCGAGCGGCAGCGAATGGTTCCAATCCGGATCATAGGCGGCCCTGGCGGAGGCGCGGTAGCGCCAGGCGAAGAAGATCGTCAGCGCCATCACCGGGACGATGACGAGCAGCATCAGCGCGGTGGAGGCCAGCAGCAGGTTTCGTTGCTGCAGCGCAACATCGCCTGACGGCGCCAGCAACACCCATTGGCAGCCGCCGAGCAGCGCGAAAAGCGGCAGAACCGCTATGATTCGAAAGATCCGCAAGAGAGTCGAGGCCTCCCCGTTCCGGGAACTGACGTTCTCTAGGTCCATTCTTTCGCGCCGCACATAAGACAATCTGTCCCATTGCGGCAGTTTGACGTGTTGCTTCTATCCACCGTATCCATTTGTCAGAGGTGCGGGCAAGTCCGGTCTCTCCGGGCGGCCGCCAGCTTAGGAATTCGCGGTCATGAGCGCTGACGCGACGATCCAGCCATCGGCCCTTCCGGCGGAAGATCACGGGAAGGACCACGTCAGCCCGGCCGATATCGCGCTCGGCGTCATCATCGGGCGAACCTCGGAATATTTCGACTTCTTCGTCTTCGGCCTCGGCTGCGTGCTGGTCTTCCCCGAGCTCGTCTTCCCGTTCGTCGACCGACTCACCGGCACGCTCTACGCGTTCGGCATCTTCGCGCTCGCCTTCGTGACGCGCCCGCTCGGCTCGGTGCTGTTCTTCGCGATCGACCGCAATTACGGCCGGACGACCAAGCTCACCGCGGCTCTCTTCCTGCTCGGCGGCTCGACCGCCGCCATCGCCTTCCTGCCGGGCTACCAGACGATCGGCATCTGGTCCTGCGTCATTCTGGCCGCCTTCCGCCTGCTGCAGGGCATTGCGCTCGGCGGCGCCTGGGACGGCCTGTCCTCGTTGCTGGCGCTGAATGCCCCCGCCAATCGGCGTGGCTGGTACACCATGCTGCCGCAGCTCGGCGCCCCCTTCGGCTTCATCCTCGCCGCCGGGCTCTTCGCCTATTTCGAGGGCGCGCTCTCGAAGGAGGATTTCCTCGGCTGGGGCTGGCGCTATCCCTTCTTCGTCGCCCTGACGATCAACGTCGTCGCGTTGTTCGCCCGCTTGCGCATGGTCGCGACCCATGAATTCGCGGAGCTGATGACAACGCGCGAGCTCGTGCCGGTGCGGGTCTCCGAGCTCGTCCGCGTCCATGGCAGCACGCTCATCCTCGGCGCCTTCGTGCCGCTGGCGAGCTTCGCGCTCTTCCATCTCGTCACCATCTTCCCGGTCAGCTGGATCAATCTCTTCACCAGTCGTTCGGTCTCGGAGTTCCTGCTGGTCCAGGCTGCGGGCGGCGTCGTCGGCGCCGGAGCGATCGTCACCTCCGGCCTGATCGCCGACCAGATCGGGCGGCGCAACACGCTGCTGCTCTCCGGCGCGATGATCGGGCTGTTCAGCCTGTCGAGCATCATCGCGCCGCTGCTCTTCGGCGACAGCCAGGCCGGGCAGACGATCTATGTGATCATCGGCTTCGGGCTGCTCGGCCTCTCCTATGGCCAGACGGCCGGCGCGGTCGCCTCGAGCTTCGGCCAGCAATACCGCTATACCGGGGCAGCCCTGACCTCCGACCTTGCCTGGCTGCTCGGCGCGGGCTTCGCGCCGCTGGTCGCGCTCACGGTGTCGAGCACCTTCGGCCTCGCCTGGGTCGGCGTCTACCTACTCTCCGGCGCGCTCTGCACGCTGGCGGCGCTGACGATCGATCGGCGGATGGAAGCGCGCTACGAGTGAGCGGCGTTCCCGAGTGGCCGCCATCCTCGCGCCGGCCAGGATGCCGGCCTATCGGCCGATGCTGCTCAGGAAAAGCCTGATCTCGTCGGCGAGCCAGTCGCGCACTGCGCGGACCTTGGGATGGTCCTGGTTGCCCGGACGGTAGACCAGATCGTAGCCGCGCTCGGCTTTGAGCGTCAGCTCGGGAAAGGGCGCGACGAGGCGTCCGGCCGCGAGGTCCTCCGCCACGAGCATGCTGCGCCCGAGCGCCACGCCTTCGCCGCGTAGCGCCGCTTCGATCGCGAGGCTGCCATGGCTATAGGCCGGGCCGCGGCTGCGGAGCTGTGCCAGGCCGGCTAGCGCGAACCACTGCTCCCAGTTCGCCAGCATGCGATCCTCATGCAGCAAGGTGCAGCGCGCCAGCTCTGCTGGCGCCGCCCGGGCGCCGATCTTGCTCGCGTAAGCCGGGCTGCAGACGGGCGTGACGGTCTCGTCGAGGATGCGTTCTGCGACCGCGTTCGGATACTGCCCGGCGCCGTAGCGCACGGCGGCGTCGATGCGCCCGTCGGAAAGATCGACATTGATGTCGGTCACATCGAGATGGACATCGTAGTCCGGGAGACGGACCATCAGCCGATGCAGGCGCGGCGCCAGCCATTTGCTGGCGAGGGACACGCTCGTGCTCAGCGTCAGGCGCGTCGCGACGTTCAGGCTGCGCAGGCGTTCGGCCTCCCGCGTCAGCTCCGCGAGGCTGCGGGCGACGACCGCGAGAAACGTGGCCCCCGCCTCGGTCAGCACGATCCGCCGTGTCAGGCGCTCGAACAGAGCGAGGCCGAGATGCGCTTCCAGCGTCTTCACATGGCGGCTTACCGCGCCATGGGTGAGGTTCAGCTCCTGCGCCGCCAGCGTCATGCTCAACAGCCGCCCGGCCGCTTCGAAAGCGCGGAGCGTCTGCAGTGGCGGAAGGCGGTTGAACGGCGAGATCATGCGTGAGTGTTGCTCACTCATGGCGTGACGACAAATGGTTTGTCGGGCGATGGTGGAAGACCTACAGCCTGCGCTCACGCAACGCCTTCGTCGCGCGCCTCCAACGCATGAAGACCGCCCGATGAGCCAAACCGCACTGGCTACCCGCTACAGCCCCTCCGTCGGCAGTTTCGCAGCGATGCTGCTGCTCGCGCTGATGTGGGGCGTCTCGATCCCGATCACCAAGCTCGGCCTGCTCACGCTGCCGCCGCTGACCCTGACCGCGCTGCGCTTCGGCATCGCCCTGCCGCTGATGTTCCTGCTCGTCATCGGCAAGCAGCGCCTGCCGCGCCGGGCGCTGCCGCGCGTCGCCGCCCTCGGCGTCCTCGGCATCGGCATCGGGCAGGTGGCGCAGACCTTCGGCGTCGTCGGCACCTCGGCCTCGGTCGCAACCATCATCTCCGCGACCATCCCGATCTTCGTCGTCGTCTTTGCCGCAGCGCGCTTGCGGCAATCGGTGTCCGGCCTGCAGGCGCTGGGGCTGCTCGCGGCCTTCGCCGGGATCGCGCTGGTCGCCTCCGGGCGCGGCGACGCGGCTGTCGCGACATCGCAGACCACGCTCACCGGCGCGGCGCTGGTGCTGCTCTCGGCGCTGACGATCGCCTTCTACTATGTCTGGAGCGTCGAGTTGACCGAGCAGTACGGCACCGCCACCGTTGCCGCCTGGAGCACCGTCTTCGGCTTCCTCGCGCTCCTGCCCTGGGCGGCCTGGGAGATGTGGCATGTCCCGTTCCAGGTGACGACCACGGGCCTCGCGACGGCGGTCTATCTCGGCATCGTGGTGACGGTGGCGGGCCTGTTCCTCTGGCTGCATCTGCTGCGCACGGTGCCGGCACGCATCGCCGCCGGCATTCAGTATCTTCAGCCGGTCGTCGGTGTCGCCACGGCGGCTGTGATGTTCGGTGACGAGCTGGGGTTGTTCTTCGTGCTCGGCGTGCTGCTGGTGCTCGGCGGCCTTGCTCTCACGGTCACCGAGCGGCGCAAGGCGGCAGCCTAGTTCTCGAAATAGGCGGTGTTGCGCCCGCCGATCACGATGTCCCAGCGATAGAGCGCCTCGCCGTCCGGACCTTGCCCGACGAGGTTGCCGAAGTGGCGGGCTTGCGCCTCGCCGAGCAGGATGAACATCGGATCGCGGGTGAGATGCGGGTCGCCCGCAAAATACATCTGGGCGATCAGCCTGGCCGAGCCGCCGCGGATCGAGACATGGACATGGGCCGGGCGCCAGCGGTCGATGTCGGGCCGTGCCAGATAAGAGCCCGGCATGATGGTGCGGAAGCGGTAGCGTCCGGCCTCGTCGGTCATCGTCCGGCCGAAGCCGAGGAAGTTCGGATCGAGCCGCTCGCGCACCGGGTCCTTCACATGGGCGTAGCGGCCCCATTTATTGGCGTTCCAGACCTCGACCAGCGTGTTGCGGACCGGGCGGCCGAACTCGTCGAGGACATGACCTGAGATCTCGATGACCTCGCCCTCGGCTTGCGGCCGGCCGGGCGCGATCCGGGTCAGGTCGTTCTCGCCGAGCTTGAGGCCGGGCAGGTCGCTGACCCAGGGCACAAAGCTGCGCCGCGCAGCCTCCGGGATCAGGTGCAAGCGCTCGCTCGGCACGCGCCGTTCCGCCGCGCCATCGGTGGGGCCCGGCAGCATCAGGCGGCCGCGGTCGATGATCAGGGACATCGCTTCGCCTCCGCTCAGCTCGAAAGATCGTCGAAGAAGGGTGTCTCGCCCGGGCCACGCATCACGATCGCGATCTCGTAGACCGCCGGGCCTTCGGCTGACGCCTCCGCCCGCCTGGCGATCAAGCGCTCGCGCAGCTCGCCCGGAAGGCTCGACAGCAGCGGGTCCTGCGCGTTGGCCTCTGGCTCGTCGTCGAAGAAGATCTGCGTGACCAGCCGGGTGATCCCGTCGGAGAACATCGTCATAGTGATATGCGGGGCGCGCGCCGCCATGCCCGCCTCGGCGGGGAGCGCGCCGGGTTTGATCGTCCTGAAGGCGAAGGGCTCGGTCGTGGTGATCAGCCGGCCGAAGCCGTCGAAGAACGGGTCGAGTAGCGGGTGGCTGCCATTGTCCGGCGTGCGCAGGATGCCGGCGGCGTTGGCCTGCCAGAACTCGACCAGCGCGTCGTCGACGATGGCGCCGTCGCTGTCGAGCAGGCGGCCGCGCAGGATGATCTGCTGCCCCTGCGGCCCGACGCTCAGCCCGTAATGCAGGCGCGTCAGGTCGCTGCGGTCGCCGTCGATGAAGGAATAGGGGTAGTAGGGACCGACCGTGTCCTCGGCGAGCGGCGCGAGCCGGTTGGTGGTGACGGGCGCCTCGCTCATCGTGCGACCCCGATCGACGATTCCTGCGGCATGCCGTCCCTCCCTTGGTCAGATTTGTTTATATACAAAACTCTGTTTGATCAACGTAGCGCGGCGCCGTGAAACGGGGTCACGCCACCGCCGCCGCGGCTGCCGTTGCGAAGCGGCCGGGATCGAAGAGCGGCAGCTCCGGCTCACGGCCGAGAATGAGATCGCCCATCAGCGCGCCGATATAGGGGCCGATGGTGTAGCCGCCGCGCACGCAGCCGAGCAGGAAGGCGTCGTCGATGCCGGGCGCAGCGCCGGCGAGCGGATAGAAATCCGGCACATTGGCCTCGAAGCCGGTCCAGGAGCGCACCACGCGGAAGCGGTCGAGGCCGGGCACGGCGAACATGGCGAGCCGCAGGTTCGGCAATAGCGTCGCCGGATCGACCGAGCCGCGGCCTTCATCCGGCGAGCCCGTGCCCTGCCAGCCGCCGCCGATCAGGACGCTGCCATTGGGCTTTTGCTTCAAGGTGAGCAGGCCGGTGGCGTGGCCGACCACCGTGCCGACCAGCGCCGGACCGCGCTCGGTGACCGAGACGGTGTTGACGCGGGCGCGGACCGGCAGGTCGAGCCCGAGCATCGCGCCGGCACCCTTGAGCCAGGCGCCGCAGGCGAGCAGCAGCCGGGTCGCGCGGATAGGACCTGTCGGCGTCGCGAGCTGGAAGGCGCCGACGCTGCGGTCGATCGCCGTGACCGGTGTACGCTCGCGGATGTCGACGCCGGCCGCTTCGAGCAAGGCGCGGTAATAAGCGCCGGACAGGCTGGCATTGGCGTAGCCGTCCTCGCCGCACCAGCTTGCGGCAACGACCTTGCGCGACAGATTGGGCTCGAGCTCGGCGACGCGCGCCGGCGTGATCAGCTCGATCGGCGCGCCGGCCTCGCGCTTCAGGGCCATGCGCTCATGCAGGAGCTCGGCCTCGCGCTGGTTGAAGGCGAGGGTGATGCCGCCGGTCTTGTGGAAGCCGACGCGCTCGCCGGCCTTCTCCCAAAGCGCATGGCCCTTGATGGCATAGGGCATCAGCTTGACGCGCTTGATCTGCAGCGAGAGCGTGCCGGCATTGACGCCAGAGGCACCGCTGCCGAGCGTCTGCTGCTCGATGACGATGGTGCGCATGCCGCCTTCCGCGGCGCGGCAGGCGACGGCGCTGCCCAGAATGCCGCCACCGATGACGGCGAGGTCGTAGAGCGCGCTCATAGCGGGGCCGGAGCGGGGATGGGCAAGTCGTCATAGTCGAACGCGCCAGTGATCGCGGCGAGCGGCACCGAGCGCAAAGGCGGGCGGGCGCTCGGTTGGCCGATCGTCGCGCGGTCCCAGCCGGTCGCGGCGCCGATCAGCATCGCCGCCGCCTCGCCGCAGACGCGGCCGCCGCAGGGACCCATGCCGCAGCGCGTCATCGCCTTGAGATCGGCGAGCGTCCTGGCTCCTGTCGCGATCGCGGCGTCGAGCGTCGCGCGAGCGAGGCCCTCGCAGCGGCAGACGGTCGTCCCGGCGGCGATCATCTCGGCGGCACCGGGCGGCGGCATGGCGAGTGCTGACATCGCGGCGCCGAAGCGTGCCGATCGGTGCCAGGCGGCTTCGATCTTCCCAGCCTCGCTGGCGAGATCGCTACCAAGTCCGAGCCGGCTGATAACGCCGAGCGCTGCGAGTTCCCCCGAGAGCGGGGCGGCATCGGCCCCGCGCACGCCGGCGCCATCGCCGGCGACGAACAGGCCGGGTACGGAGGTCTGCAGCGACGCGTCCACCGCCGGGACCCAGCCGCCCAGCTCCGGCTCATAGCGATGCTCGGCGCCGAGTAGCCGGGTGACCTCGGTCGCGGGCAGCAGGCCGTAGCCGAGGCAGACGGCGTCTGCGCGAACCGTCCGCTCCGCATTGCCGACCGGCCGCCAGTCGCGATCGACCGGGCCGATGGTGACGGCTTCGATGCCGTCGGTGCCGTGGACCCTGCGGATCGCAGAACCGGAATGGATCGGCACCCGCGCCTTCAGCAGCGCTAGCAGCCAGCCCGCGCCTTTCGCCATCAGATCGGGCCGCGCCAGCATGGCGCCGGCCCGGACGAGCCAGCCAGAGCGAGGCGCAGCATCGACCACCGCGGCGACCTCGCCGCCCGCCGCGACGATCTTGCTGGCGACGAGCAGAAGGAGCGGGCCGGAACCGGCGACGACGACACGGCGCCCCGGTAGCACGCCATGAGCCTTGAGCAGGATGGTCGCGCCCGCCAGCCCGATCACCCCGGGCAAGGTCCAGCCGGTGACCGGGATATGTCGCTCGACCGCGCCGGCTGCGACGATGAGATTGGGCGCTTCGAGCGTCAGCGGGCCGTCGGGGCCGATCGCGATGACGGAGAAGCCTGGAGTCAGCGACCAGGCGCGATGGTTGGCGTAGAGAACGGCGCCGCTGGCCGCGAGCTTCGCCCGTAATTGGTCGCCCTTCGTCCGGTCGGCATCGGGCAGCGTCGCAGTCAGCGCGGGGGAGGGGGCGCGATAGACCTGGCCGCCGGCAGCCTGAGCCTCGTCGATCACGGCGACGCGGAGGCCGAGGCTGCGGGCCTTGATCGCGGCTGCCGCCCCGGCGGGACCTGCGCCGAGCACGATGAGATCGTAGTCGCTCACCGCACGCTCTCCACGACCAGGCCCTCATGCACCGGCGTGCGGCAGGCTTCCGTCACCTTGCCGTCGATCGAGACAACGCATTCCTGGCAGACGCCCATGAAGCAGAAGGCGCCGCGCGGCCCGCCATCGTCGCGGCTGATGCGCAAGGTACGCCGCCCCTGCGCATAGAGCGCAGCGGCGAGCGTCTCGCCTTCGGGCGCCGTCAACGTCTCGCCGTCGAAGCGGAAGCTGACCGTCCGCGCCCAGGTGGAGCCGATGCGCAGGTTGCTTGCCATCTCAGCGGCCGGGCAGCAGGCCGAGTTCACCCAGCGTGGCGCGGAGCTTGTCGAGCTGGGCTCCGCCGAGCGGCAGCAGCGGGTCGCGCGGCACACCGGCGGGTAGGCCCTGCAGGTTCAGCGCGGCCTTGAAGGAGGACGGCCAGGTGCCGAGCGACATCAGCGTCTCGTAGACGATGGTCAGCTTGTGATGGGCGTCGACATAGTCGGCATCAGGGGCCTTGCGGCCGATCTCCATCAGCTTTCCGGCGGTCTTGCCGAGGAGTTCGGGGCCGGTGGCGATGAAGCCGGATGCTCCGAGCGCGCTACCGACCAGGATGTAATAGGCCGGGCCGACCATCACCGCGATGCGGTCGCCCATGCGGCGGATCAGCCGGGTGAGATGGCCGATGTCGCGGTTGGACTCTTTGATGCCGACGACCGGGGCGACGTCGGTGATCGCCTCGACATCGTCGATCGAGAGCTCGATCACGGCCCGGCGCGGCGAGTTGTAGAGCACGATCGGCATGTCGACCGCCTTGCCAAGCAGTTCGAAGCGCCGCAGCAATTCCTCGCGCGTCGCCTTCAGTACATAGGTCTGCGGCATGACCAAGATGCCGCTGGCGCCGGCCTCCTTCGCCGCCTGCGCATACTGGATCGTCTGCCTTGAGCCCGGGGCAGTGCAGCCCATCATCACCGGGACGCGCCCGGCGCTGCGCTCGACGGCTAGGCGGGTCAGGCGGGCGCGCTCGTCGCGATCGAGCGCCCAGCTCTCGCCATTGTCGCCGGCGACGCAGATGCCCTGCGCGCCGATGCCGATCAGATGCTCGACGATGTCAGAGAAGGCGTCCATCATGATCTCGCCGCGCGCGTCGAAGGGCGTGACGATGGCCGGCACGAAGCCCTTGAGCGTGTCCTTCGTCAGCATGGTCATGAGCGATGTCCTGAAGCGGAGCCTGCGAGAAGCGTGGCCATGGGAATGCGGAAGACGCTGCCGGTCTGCGCCTCGATGATGAACAGCATCGATTGGTCCGGCGAGAAGGCGCAGGAGGTCGTCCAGAGTCCGCCGGGCGTATGCACCACCGCCACGGGGTCGCCGAGGGCGTCGACGAGATAGAGCCGCCCGGCCTGCGCCTGGGCGATGGCGAGCCGGCCGGAGGCATCAACCGCGAGCCCGTCCGGGCCGAGGCCGCCGGAGAGCTGGAGGAAGGTGCCGACCATCGGCCAGGCCGGATCAGGCGCCTCGGCCATGAAGCGCCAGACGGCATTGGCGCGCGTCGCGGCGAGATAGACCAGCTTGCCGTCCGGCGAGAGCGCGATGCCGTTCGGATAGGGCACGTTCGCCAGGATCAGCTCGGGCTTCGTTTCGCCCTGGCGCAGCCGGTAGACCCGCCCGGTCGGGTCGGACAGGCTGGTGCGGCCGGAATCGGTGAGCCAGGCATCGCCGTTCGGCGCGATGGTGAGGTCGCTGAGACCGCGGAACGGTTCGGTGTTCACCCGAGCGCAGAGCGTCGTGACTGTCTTCTTTGCGGGATCGAAGGATAGCAGGCCGCGACGGTAGTCGACGATCAACCAGGTTCCGTCGCCGCGCGGACGTAAGCCATGCGGCTCGCCATCATACTGGAAGGCGAGCTGCCAGCTGCCATCCGGCGCGATCCTGAACAGGCGGCCATAGGGCACGTCGGCCAGCCAGAGATGCCCGTCGGCGTCGAAGCAGGGGCCTTCCAGGAAGGAATGCAGGCGCTGGCCCGGCCGCGTGATGCGGACCCAGTCGGTCGGCTCGCCAGTCCAGTGCAGCGCGTCGGGCAGACGCGTGAGCAGCTCGGCCTCGTGCCGGGGGAAGGCGGCGGCGATCATGCGATCACGCCCTGCGCTCTCAGGGCTTCGACCTCGGCCGGAGAGCGCCCGATCTCGGCGAGAATCTCGGCGCTGTGCTCGCCGAGCCGCGGCGGGGGGCAGTCGATCGCCGGACCCTGTGTGGCGAACGAGAAGGGGGCGAGCGGCACCGAGACGGAGGCTGCGCCCGGCAGCGTGGCATCGAGCCTATGGAAGAAGCCGCGCTCGCGCAGATGTGGCAGGCGGGCGGCCTCATCCAGCGTGCGCACGCGCTCCGCCGGGATGCCGATGGAGTGCAGATAGTCCTCCCATTCCGCCGCGGTGCGGGTCAGCATGATCGGCACCAGAGCCTCACGCATCGCCTGCGCAGCGCCCCAGAGCGCCGGCCAGCCGTCTAGGGCGGCGAAGTCGGGGCGGTCGAGCGCTTCCCAGAGCCGCTTGTTCTGCCTGACATTGAAGGCGCCGAGCATCAGCAGGCCGTCGGCTGTCTCATAGGTGCCGAGCCCGGCTTCCTTCGGGCGCGGCTGCACGGGGCCTTCATAAAGCGCGGCGGCGGCCTCCGGCGCCATCAAGGTCAGGGCGGTGTCGAACATGGCGCAGTCGATGACCTGGCCCTTGCCGCTGGCCTGGCGCTGGAACAGCGCGGCCGAGATCGCGAAGGCCGCGGCATAGCCGGTGGCGTAGTCGATGAAGGAGGCACCGGATTTCACCGGTTCGCCCGAGCGCCCGGTGGTGCGCGCCATCACGCCCGAGGCCGCCTGGATGACGTTGTCATAGGCATTGACCGCCTCGCGTTGATGGCCGCGGGCGAAGCCGGTGATAGAGCAATGGATCAGCCGGGGATTGCGGGCGCAAAGCGCCTGCGCCCCGAGGCCGAGAGCCTCCAGCGCGCCGGCGCGATAATTCTCGATCAGCACATCGGCCCCGTCGACGAGATCGAGCAGGATCGCCCGGCCTTCCTCCGTGGCGAGGTCGAGCGCTAGCGAGCGCTTGTTCGAGCCCTGCACGAGATAGTTGATGCCGAGGCCGGCGGCGTTGAGGGCATCATCCGGCCCGCGGCCGCGCGCCGTGTCCGGCATCTGCGGCGGCTCGATCTTGACGACATCGGCGCCGAGCAGAGCAAGCTGATAGGCGCAGAACGGACCAGCGAGCACATGGGTGAGGTCGAGCACCCGGATGCCGTGAAAGGGACGCTGCCGTGGTGGGCTCAAAGATCGCGGGCTCAAGGCTCGGCCACTCCGTTCTTGTTTCTCATACGAAAATGTGTTTTGCATATCAACAGAATTCTTGTGGTTGCGGAGCGCGCCATGTCACAACCCAGCCCCCGGGCGAACGCGTCGGCGGTCCTCCATCGCAATCTCCGCAGCACGCCGCAGCTCGCACTGGCGGGAGACGGCGTCCACCTCGTCGATGCCGAGGGCAGGCGCTATCTCGACGCCAGCGGCGGCGCGGCGGTGTCCTGCCTCGGTCATGGCCATCCGCGTGTCACCGCGGCGATCATCGCCCAGCTCGGCAAGCTTGAATACGCCCACACCTCCTTCTTCACGAACGAGCCGAGCGAGAAGCTGGCGCAGATGCTGGTCGAGCGCGCGCCGGCCGGTTTCGGCAAGGGCCGCGTCGCTTTCCTCGGTAGCGGCTCTGAGGCGATGGAGGCGGCGCTGAAGCTGGCGCGGCAGTATTTCGTCGAAATCGGCCAGCCGCAGCGCAGCCGCTTCATCTCGCGGCGCATGAGTTATCACGGCAACACGCTGGGGGCGCTCGCGGTCGGCGGTCATGCCGGCCGGCGGGCTTTGTACCAGCCGATCCTGATCGAGACCTCGCAGATTGCGCCCTGCTACGCCTATCGCGACCAACGCGCGGGCGAGACGGAAGAAGCATACGGCCTGCGCGTCGCCGACGAGCTCGATGCCGAGATCCGGCGCCTCGGCCCCGACAGTGTCGCGGCCTTCATCGCCGAGCCGATCGTCGGGGCGACGCTCGGCAGCGTCACCGCCGTTCCTGGCTATTTCGCCCGCATCCGCGAGATCTGCGACCGCCATGGCGTGCTCTTCATCGCCGACGAGGTGATGTGCGGCATGGGCCGCGCCGGGGCGATGTTCGTCAGCGCGCAGGAGGGCGTCAGGCCCGACATCATCACCATCGCCAAGGGGCTGGGAGCCGGCTACCAGCCGATCGCCGCGACCATGGCGAGCGAGCGCGTCGCCGAGGCGATCGAGGCCGGTTCGGGCCTGCTCGCCAATGGCCACACCTATATGAGCCACGCCGTCGCCTGCGCCGCCTCGATCGCGGTGATCGAGACGATCGAGGAGGACGGGCTGCTCGACAATGTCCAGCGCATGGGCGCGCTGCTGTGGCGCCGGCTGGGCGAGGCCTTCGGCCAGCATCCGCATGTCGGCGACATCCGGGGGCGGGGCCTGCTGCAGTCGCTCGAACTCGTCGCCGATCGCGACAGCAAGCAGCCCTTCGCGGCGAAGGAGGGGCTCGCCGCCAATATCAAGCGGGCGGCGCAGGGCCTTGGCCTGATCTGCTACCCATCGAGCGGCACGGCCGACGGCGTCAATGGCGACCATGTCCTGCTGGCGCCGCCCTTCACCATCGACGCCGGCCATGTCGACGAGATCGTCGAGAAGCTCGGGGCCGCGCTGGCCGCGACCCTGCCCGCCGCCCGCAGCGCCGCCTGAGGAGCGATTGCCTTGTCGCGCAAGACCATCCTGACCTGCGCCGTCACCGGCAACCTGACGACGCGCGAGCAGCATCCTGGCCTGCCGGTGACGCCGGCCGAGATCGCGGCCGCCGCTATCGAGGCCGGCAAGGCCGGTGCGGCGGTGGTGCATCTGCATGCCCGCGACCCTGCCACGACCAAGGGCACGATGGACCTTCGCCTTTTCGCGGAGATCGTCGACCGCATCCGGCAGTCCGGCTCGGATGTCATCCTCAACCTCTCGACCGGCGAGGGCGGGCGCTTCGTGCCGGGGATCGACGATCCCAAGATCGCGGCGCCAGGCACGACGCTGACCACGCCGGAGCGCCGCGTCGCGCATGTCGAGGCGCTGAAGCCCGAGATCTGCACGCTCGACCTCAACACGATGTTCTCCGGCAGCGCGGTGGTGATCAACACGCCGCGCAACGTCACCGAGATGGCCAGGCGCATCTATGCCGCCGGCGTGCTGCCCGAGCTGGAGCTGTTCGATGGCGGCGACCTCCAGCTCGCCAGGGCGTTGCAGGCGGACGGGGTGCTGCGCAATCCGCTGCTGATCCAGGTCGTGCTCGGCGTGCGCTATGGCGCGATCCCGAATCCGCAGACGCTGGTCTATTTCGCCTCGCAATTGCCGCCGGACTGCATCTGGGCGGCGTTCGGTATCGGCCGGCACGAGTTCCCGCTGCTGGCGCAGGCCTTCCTGCTCGGCGGCCATGTCCGCGTCGGGCTCGAGGACAATGTCTATATCCGCAAGGGCGTTCTGGCGCGCGACAATGCCGAGCTGGTCGAGAAGGCCGGCACGATCATCGAGAACTTGGGCGGCGCGCTGGCGACGCCGGCCGAGGCGCGGGCGATCCTCGGCCTCTAGCCCAGCCGTTCGGATATCCGCTTGGCCGCGGCCCTGACCGCGGCGAGGTAGCGGCCGTCGATCTGGTCGAGGTCGAAGGCGGAGTCCGGCCCGGAGATGTCGATCGCCGCGACGACCGTGCCGCGCCGGTCGATGATCGGGGCCGAGATCGAGCTGCCCGCCGCCTCCATCACGCCGCGGCTGACGACATGGCCACGCGCGGCCGCCGCCTCCACTGTGGCGATCAGCTCCGGCGTCGTGGTCGGGGTCTGGCTCGTCAGCGGCACGAAGCGCTCCTTACGGAAAAGCTCTTCCAGCTCAGCCTGCGGCAGGCCGGCGAGCAGCAGCCAGCCCATCGGCGAGGCATAGGCCGGCACACGCGAGCCTACATTCATGTTGCTGAGGAAGCCCGAGCGCGTCTGCACGCAGCTGAGATAGAGCACGTCACGCTCGTCGCGGATCGCCAGATGCGCCGAGACCAGCGTCTCGTCGCGCAGCGCCTCCAGCTCGGGACGGGCGATCTCGATGATGTCCTTCGAGGCCAGGAAGGCGAAGCCGATATTGAGGACGCGCGGCCCGAGCGCGAACTGCTTCGACTGCTCCTCCTCGAGGAAGCCCATATGGCGGAGCGTATAGATCAGCCGGAAGACCGAGGAGCGCGTCAGGCCGAGCTCCGAGGCGATCTCGGTGATGCTCAGGGGCCGGCGTGCCGCCGCGACGATCTCGAGGACACGCAGACCGCGATGCAGACCGGGCACGAAATAGACCGCGTGGTTCTTGTGCTGCGTTTCCGCATCCGCCGCGTCGTCCATGCGCTGCCTATCCGCCTCAGGGGTCACCGTTCCATTTGCATGTAAAACAGTTGTGCGCCGCGGTCACGTCTGGGTGCGGAGCGGTCAGTACCGGGCTCAAGCCCTCCCCCCGCTTGCGGTGGGGAGGGTTGGGTGGGGGGCAGTGCCGCTCGGCACCGGACTGGACGAAAGGATTCGCCCTGCTTTGCGGCCCCCCATCCCTAGCCCTTCCCCACCCCAAGCGGGGGGAAGGGAATAGAGCTTCGCCTCTCAGGCCGGCAGCACTTTCCCCGGGTTCATGATGTTGTCGGGGTCGAGGCTCGCCTTCAGCGTGCGCATCACCTCGACGGCGGCGTCGCCGTGCTCCTTGCGCAGGAATTTCGCCTTGCCGTAGCCGACGCCGTGCTCGCCGGTGCAGGTGCCGCCGAGATCGATGGCTCGGTTGACCAGGAGGCCGTTCAGCCGCTCGGCCTCGCGGATCTCCTCGGGCGAATCCATCCTGATCAGGAAGCCCATGTGGAAATTGCCGTCACCGACATGGCCGAGCGCCGTCACCGGGAAGGGGGCGTCCTTGGCGTGCTCCTTGATCTCGGTGATGCAGGCGGCGAGCTGGGAGATCGGCACGCAGGTGTCCGTGCCCCAGCTGCTGGCACCGGGGCGCAGGGCGAGCAGTGCGTAATGCATGTTGTGCCGGGCCTGCCAGAGCTTGTTGCGCTCCTCGGCGCTGGTGGCGAAGCGCCAGCCTTCACCGCCATGGCCCTCGGCGAGCATCTGTACGGTCTCAGCCTGCGAGACCACCGCCGCCTCGGTGCCGTGGAATTCGAGGAAGAGCGCGACGGTCTCGGGATAGCTCAGATTGTTGTGGCGGTTGATGGCGCGCATGCAGGTCTCGTCGAGCAATTCGACGCGGGCGACCTGGATGCCGCACTGGATGGTCTCGATGGCGCAATTGACCGCGCTGGCGATGTCCGGGAAGGAGCAGACCGCGACCGAGCTCGCCTCGGGGATGCCGTAGAGCCGTAAGGTGATCTCGGTGATGACGCCGAGCGTGCCTTCCGAGCCGACGAAGAGGCGGGTGAGATCGTAGCCGGCCGAGGATTTGCGGGCCCGGCCGCCGGTCTTCAGGATGGTGCCGTCGGCGAGCACGACGGTGAGCGCCAGGACATTGTCTTTCATCGTGCCGTAGCGCACTGCATTGGTGCCCGAGGCGCGTGTGGCGGTCATGCCGCCGAGGGTGGCATCGGCGCCGGGGTCGACCGGGAAGAACAGGCCGGTGTCGCGCAGGTGCTCGTTGAGCTGCTTGCGGGTGACGCCGGCCTCGACCGTGCAGTCGAGATCCTCGGCATTGACGGCGGTGATCGCGTTCATGCGCGAGAGGTCGATGCAGACGCCGCCATGCAGCGCGACGACATGGCCTTCGAGCGAGGTGCCGGCGCCGAACGGAATGACCGGCACCTTCGCCTGATGGCAAAGCTTCACGATCTGGCTGACCTCCTCGGTGGTCAGCGGATAGCAGACCACGTCGGGCGCCTTGGTCGGGTGATAGGATTCGCCATGGCCGTGATGCTCGCGCTCGCTGTCCGAGGTCGAGCAGCGCGGGCCGAGGAGGTCGCGCAGCGAGGCGGTCAGGCTGTCGAGGGCGGGATGCCGAGAGGTGCCGGACGTGGTGGCGGGGGCGTTCATCGGGTCTTCGATCCTCGTGCACGTCTTCGGCGCGGCTAGGCTGCAATCTCGGCCGGCCGATCGACTTCGACCATCGCCGATGCAGCATGAGTGCTCTGCATCGTCAGGGGAAGCGCGGCGTCAGGCCTGCTGATCGCGCTCGGCGATGCCGAGGAGATACTGGCCATAGCCGCTCTTCGACAGCGCCTGGCCGAGCGAGTGCAATTGCTCGCGGTCGATCCAGCCGTTCTCGAAGGCGATCTCCTCGGGGCAGGCGATGCGGAAGCCCTGGCGGCGCTCGAGCGTGCGCACGAACTCCGAGGCCTCGACGAGGGAATCCGGCGTGCCGGTGTCGAGCCAGGCATAGCCGCGGCCGAGCCGCTCGACGCTGAGCGCACCGCGTTCGAGATAGGCGAGGTTGACGTCGGTGATCTCGAGCTCGCCGCGAGCCGAGGGCTTCAGCTTGCGGGCGATCTCGACCACCTGCTCGTCATAGAAATAGAGGCCGGTCACCGCCCAATGCGAGCGCGGCACCTTGGGCTTTTCCTCGATCGAGAGCGCCTTGCCGGAACCGTCGAAGGAGACGACGCCATAGCGCTCGGGATCGCTGACGCGATAGGCGAAGACGGTGGCGCCGCTCTGGCGAGCGGCGGCGCGGTGCAGCACGCCGGTCAGGCCGTCGCCGTAATAGAGATTGTCGCCGAGGATCAAAGCGGAGGGGCCGCCGGCGACGAAATCGGCGCCGATATGATAGGCTTGGGCCAGGCCTTCCGGCTTCGCCTGGATCGCATAGGAGAGCTTGAGGCCCCAGCGCTCGCCGCTGCCGAACAGCGCCTCGAAGCGCGGCGCGTCCTCGGGCGTCGAGATGATCAGGATCTCGCGGATGCCGGCGAGCATCAGCGTCGAGAGCGGATAGTAGATCATCGGCTTGTCGTAGACAGGCAGGAGCTGCTTCGACGTCACCATGGTCATCGGGTGAAGCCGCGTGCCGCTGCCGCCGGCGAGGATGATCCCCTTCATGGATGGCTCCTTCAGCTTCGCGATGGCGCGAGCAATGTGGCGACGCAGGTTTGCACGGAACCCTGCCAGGGCGGCAGGCGCAGGCCGTGGCGAGCGGCGAGCAGGCTGCAATCGAGCCTGGAATTGCTCGGCCGCCGGGCGGGGGTGGGGTAGTCGATCGTGGCGATGCGCCTGACTCTGGCGCTAGGCCCGCCCAGCGCCGCCGAGGCGGCGAAAACGGTCTCGGCGAGATCAGCCCAGCTTGCCTCGCCCATGCCGGCGGCATGGAAGACGCCGCGGAGCGAGGCCGCGCCGGGTCGGGCGACCAGAGCCTTCGCCGCAGCGATGATCGCGTCGGCGAGATCGAGTGCGCTGGTCGGCGAACCCAGCTGGTCGGAGACCACGCCGACCTCGCCCCGGCTCTCCGCGAGCCGGAGCATGGTCTTCACGAAATTCGCGCCATAGGGGCTGTAGACCCATGCCGTGCGCAGGATTGTCCAGTCGGCGCCAGAAGCCATGACGGCTTCCTCGCCGGCGAGCTTCGAGCGGCCATAGGCTGAGAGCGGAGCGGTGGCGTCGCTTTCGCGCCAGGGCTGCGGCGCCATGCCGTCGAAGACATAGTCGGTGGAGATCTGGATCAGCGGCACGCCAAGCGCCGCAGCGGCTGCAGCCACAGCGCCGGCACCAGCGCCATTGATGCGCAGAGCGAGTTCCGGTTCGGTCTCGGCCTTGTCGACGGCAGTGTAGGCGGCGGCGTTGACGACGCAGTCGGGGCTTGCCGCGGCGAGCGCCTGCCGAACGCCTTCCGGCTGCGCCAGATCGAGCTCGGGCCGGCCGACCGGGATGACGGTCACGCCTGCCGTCTCGGCGCGGGCGAGGAGGGATTGGACGACCTGCCCGGTTCGTCCGGTCACGGCTATGCGCATCGGGCCTTCGCCATCGGAAGCATGGCGGCCGGTCTAGAGCATGCGTCCGATGGGCTCAACCCGCGGCCTCGAAGCGGCGGGCCTCCTCGCAGAGCCAGGCGATCAGCGTGTCGAGGGCCGGGCTGCGCTCGCTCTGCGAATTGACGGTCAGCCAGCAGCCGGTCGCGCTGTCGAAATCGAGGCCGAGCGGATTGACCAGCGCGCCGGAGGCCAGTTCCTCGGCGACATAGCAGCGTGGGGCGAGCGCGACGCCGAGCCCGGCGACGGCGGCGCGGATGATCACGGAGTAATAGCCGTAACGCACGGTATGGGCCGGCACCGCGCCGCGCAGGCCATGCGCCTCGGTGAACTCGGCCCAGAAGGCCGGCATCTGGAAATGCTGCAGCAGCGTCATCTTCTGGATGTCGGCGGCACGGGCAAAGCCGCCCAGGCGCTCGAGCGCTGCGGGTGCTGCAACCAGCGCGACCCGGCGGCCGAAGAGATAATGCGACTCGCGATCCTGCCAGGGGCCGAAGCCGTGAACGATCTCGAGGTCGGCCTCCTCGATCTCCTTCTCGCTGACGAAATTGGTGAACTGGACGTCGATCTCGGGATGGGCCTGAGCGAATTCCGGGAAGCGCTCCATCAGCCAGCGCTCGCCGGCGATGGCGATCATGTGCAGCCGGATCGGCCGGCCGATCGCGGCACGCTCGGCGAGGCGGCGGGCGCCGCGCTCCATCTGCTCGATCGCAGCCTCGGCATAAGGACGATAGATCGTGCCGGCCTCGGTGGGCTTGAGTCCGACGGGGCTGCGTTCGAACAACTCGGTGCCGAGATGGTCTTCCAACGCCTGGATCTGCTTGGAGACGGCGCTCTGGGTCAGGTGAACTTCGCCGGCAGCCTTCGCCGTCGAGCCGAGGCGGGCGACAGCGAGAAAGACCCGGAGCGCCGTGGTCGACGGCGGGAGGTTGCGACCGGCCAAATAGATATTCCTTCAGCGACTACCCTTGAGGAGATCGTTTCGTTTGCCGGTTGCGCGGTCAAGAGGGCAGTGTTTCAGGCAAGGGGAGAGCATCATGAACCATAATACGCGTCTCTGGGGCGGCCGTTTCCGCAAGTCGCCCGATCCGCGCATGATGAAGCTGTCGAGCGCGGCCGGCGCCCATGCGCGCCTCGCGCCGCAGGACATCGCCGGCGGCAAGGCCCATGCGGCTGAGCTCGAACGGGCCGGGCTGCTCAGCCAGGACGAGTTCAAGACCATCGTCGCGGCGCTCGAAGCGATTGCTGCCGATCTCGCGGCAGGGACGCTGGCGCCGGATGAGAGCGACGAGGATGTCCATACCTTCATCGAGCGGGTGCTGATCGCGCGGATCGGCGCGACCGGTGCCAAGCTCAGGGCCGGACGCTCGCGCAACGACCAGGCCGCCAACAACCTCAAGCTCTATCTGCGCGCCGAGGCGCGCTCGATCGGCGCAATGCTGGCCGAACTGCTCGATGCGATCGCCGGCCAGGCCGAGCGGCATGCGGCCTCGGTTTGCCCGGGCTTCACCCATCTGCAGAGCGCCCAGCCCGTCACCTTCGGCCATTGGCTGATGGCCCATGGCCAGGCGCTGTCGCGTGATGCCAGCCGCTTGCAGGATTGGGAAAAGCGTTCCTCGCTCTCGCCGCTGGGAGCCGCTGCGCTGGCAGGCTCGGCGATCGCGCTGACGCCAGAGCTCAGCGCCAGGGCGCTCGGCTATGACGGCCCCTGCGAGAATTCGGTCGACGCGGTCGGCGCGCGCGACCATGTCGCGGAATTCCTGTTCGTTTCGGCGATGCTGGCGACGAACCTGTCGCGGCTGGCGGAGGAAGTGACGCTCTGGACCTCGCGCCAGTTCGGCTGGGTCGTCCTCGACGATGCCTTCGCGACCGGATCCTCGATCATGCCGCAGAAGAAGAACCCGGACATCGCAGAGATCTCGCGCGGCCGGGCGGCGCGCCTCACCGGCGATCTTGTCGCCATGCTGGGAGCGCTGAAGGGCCTGCCGCTCGCCTATAACCGCGACCTCGCCGAGGACAAGCGCGCCGCCTTCGACGGGGTCGACGTGCTCGGCGAAGTGCTGCCGGCCTTCGCCGGGCTGGTCGCGACGATGGAGGCCAAGCCTGAGGTGATGCGGGCGCAGGCCGGTGCCGGCTTTGCGCTCGCGACCGAAGTCGCCGATCATCTCGCCCGCAAGGGCGTGCCCTTCGCCGAGGCGCATGAGATCAGCGGGGCGCTGGTGCGCTATTGCGAGGAGATGGGCCGGGAGCTCGAAGGGCTGGAGCCGGTGGAACTGCGTGCGATTGATCCGCGTCTCGACGAGAGCGTGCTCAAGGTGCTGACGCTGGATGCGGCGGTCGCGGCGCGCAGCGGCCATGGCGGCACGGCGCCGGCGAGGGTCGTCGAGCAGATCGGCCGCTTCCGCGGCTGGCTCGCCGGCTTCGCCCAGTGGACGAGGGAGCGCGCGGCATGAGCAGTGCAGCCCGGACCATGCCCGATCGCGGCCTTGCCGAGATCGCCGGCCTGACCATCGTTCCCAAGCGGTTCTACGGGCGCTGGGTCGCCGCCGCGGCGATCCTGTTCGTGCTCGCCTGGATCGTGAAGGCATTTGCCCAGGGGCAGATCGCCTGGCCGGTGGTGGCGCAGTTCTTCACCGCGCCGGCGATCCTTGCCGGTCTCGTCAACACGCTGATCATGACCGTCTGCGCCATGGGGCTCGGCATCGTGCTCGGCGTGGTCTTCGCGATCATGTACATGTCGCCGAACCCGGTGCTGCGCGGCGTCGCGCTGTTCTACATCTGGTTCTTCCGCGGCACGCCGCTGCTGCTGCAATTGCTGCTCTGGTTCAACCTGGCGCTGGTCTTTCCGACGATCGGCATCCCCGGCGTGGTCGAGTGGCGCACCATCGACATTATCGGCCCGTTCATGGCGACGCTGCTCGGCCTCGGCATGAACCAGGGCGCCTATACCGCCGAGGTCGTTCGCTCCGGTATCCTCTCGGTCGATCTCGGCCAGACCGAGGCCGCCAAGGCGATCGGCATGACCCGGCTGACGACATTGCGCCGGATCGTGCTGCCGCAGGCGATGCGGGTGATCATCCCGCCGGTGGGCAACGAGGTGATCAGCATGGTCAAGCTGACCTCGGTTGCCAGCGTGATCCAGTTCTCCGAGATCCTGCGCAATGCGCAGAATGTCTATTATGCCAATGCCCGCGTCATCGAATTGCTGATCGTCGCGGCCGGCTGGTACCTGCTCGTCGTCACCCTCCTGCAGATCGGCCAGTTCTTCCTCGAACGCGCCTTCTCGAAGGGCAGGGGCGAGCGCCGCGCCAAGCCGCAGGTCGCCGAGGAGGCCGCCGCGTGAACGCCTTGTCCCCGATCGTCGTCGCCGCCAGCGTCACCAAGCAGTTCGGCCCGCTGAAGGCGCTGAACAAGGTCTCGCTCTCGGTCTTGCCGGGCGCTGTGCAATGCATCATCGGCCCGTCCGGCTCGGGCAAGTCGACGCTGCTGCGCTGCATCAACCAGCTCGAGAAGATCGACGCCGGCGCCATCACCGTTGCCGGCGAGCTGATCGGCTATCGCCGTGTCGGCAACGAATTGCACGAGCTCAGCGATGTCGAGATCGCGCGCCAGCGGCTGAAGACCGGCATGGTCTTCCAGCGCTTCAACCTGTTCAACCACATGACGGTGCTGCAGAACATCATCGAGGGCCCGCTCACGGTGCTGAAGCGGCCGCGGCGCGAGATCATCGCCGAGGGCATGGCCCTCCTCGAACGTGTCGGCCTCGCCGAGAAGCGCGATTCCTATCCGATCGAACTCTCCGGCGGCCAGCAGCAGCGCATCGCCATCGCCCGCGCACTGGCGATGAAGCCGCAGGTCATGCTGTTCGACGAGCCGACTTCCGCCCTCGATCCCGAACTGGTCGGCGAGGTGCTCAATGTGATGCGCGATCTCGCCGCGACCGGCATGACCATGATCGTCGTCACCCATGAGCTCGGCTTCGCTCGCGAGGTCGCGAGCGACGTCGTCTTCATGGACAAAGGCGAGATCGTCGAGCAGGGCCCGCCGCCGCAGGTGCTGGTTTCGCCTCAGCAGCCCCGCACCCGCGACTTCATCGCCGCCGTCCTCAAGTGAATCCAAGCCTATCGAATTCAAGCAAAGACAAGAGGGAGACCACCATGCTTCGCCTTTCGCTCGCCGCTGCGCTGCTCGCCGGCACCGCGCTCGCCGCCCAGGCCCAGGCCCTGCCGGACCGGATCAAGACCGCCGGCAAGATCGTCATCGCGACGCAGCCGAACTACGCGCCGATCGTCTACAAGGACCCGGCGACCAATCAGATGGCTGGCTTCGACTACGAGCTTGGCGAAGCGATCGCCAAGGAGCTCGGCGTCAAGGCCGAATGGCAGGACACCGCCTTCGCCCAGATGCTGCCCTCGCTGACCACCGGCCGCGTCGACATGGTGATGGCCGGGATGAGCGACCTGCCGGCGCGGCGCGAGACGGTCGATTTCGTCGACTACATGGTCTCGGGCGCGCAGTTCTACACCGTCACCGCCTTCGCCTCGACGATCAAGTCGGTCGAGGATCTCTGCGGCAAGAGCGTCGGCGCCAGCCGTTCGACCAACTGGCCGAAGCAGATCGGCGAGTGGAGCGATGCCAACTGCGTCGCCAAGGGCAAGCCGGCGATCACCGTGGTCGGCACTGAAGGCTCGGTCGACGCCCGTACCCAGCTCAAGACGCAGCGCCTGCAGGGCGGCGTCCAGGGCAGCGAGACGATGACGCATTTCCAGAAGTTGGAGCCGAACACCTATATCCCGCTCGGCGAGCCCTTCACCCGCTCGCTGACCGGCATCCCGTTCCCGAAGACGGCCGAGGGCGGCCAGCTGCGCGACGCGGTCAAGGGTGCGCTGGAGCGGCTGCAGGCGAACGGCACCTATGACGCGCTGGTCGCCAAGTACGTTCAGCCGAGCAACGTGCTGAAGCCGATCTCGGTCAACAAGGGCGAGTGAGGCGATTGTAGCGCTCTTGGGCGGCCTCCCTTCGCCGCAGGCCGCCCAAGACCACTGCCATCTCGTGCGGCGCTGACGGCCGGGCGTTTGTCTGTTATACATTTCGTACAACAGATGAGCCCCGGAGCCTGCCATGAACAAGCCCGAGAAGCCCGCTGCCGAGCAGGCCATGGTCCTGCAGGTCCGCAAAATCGGCAATTCGGTCGGCATCATCCTGCCCAAGGAGCTGTTGGCGCGGCTGAAGCTGGCTGAAGGCGACAAGCTGACCGTGGTCGAGCAGCCGGAACTCGGCCTCAAGCTGGCGCGCTATGACGACACTCATGCGCGCGGGCTCGAAATCGCCCGACGTTCGTTCAAGACCTATGCGAACACCTATCGCGCTCTGGCGAAATGACCGAACCGGTCTGGGTCAGCGTCGAGCTGGTGATTGATATCCATGCCGAGCAGCTCGCGCTGTTCGGCGGGCCGGCTGGCATTCGCGATCAAGGGCTCCTGGAATCGGCGCTGGCGCGCGCGCCGAACAAATATGCGTATGGCGAGCGCGATCTAGCCGCTCTCGCGGCGACTTATGCCTTTGGCGTGGCGCGCAACCATCCTTTCGTCGACGGCAACAAGCGGGCCGCTTTCGCCTCCATGATCGTTTTCCTCGGGCTCAACGGCATCGACTTCCTCGTGCCCGAACCGGAAGCGACTGCCGCCATCCTCGCGCTCGCAGCCGGCGAGGTCGAGGAGGAGGGGCTGACGCGCTGGATCCGCGACAACTGGCCGAAGGATGCCCCGGCATGAAGACCCCGATCTGGATCGAAGCCGCGATCAACGGGCCCTGGGGTCAGGAGCGCCAGCCCGGCATTCCGATCGCGATACCCGATATCGTCGCCGACGGGATCGCCGTGGTCGAGGCCGGCGCCGCGATCGTCCATCTGCATGTCTATGATGTCGAGACCGGCCGCCAGCGCGACGACTGGGAGCTCTATGCCCAGGCGATCGAAGGGATCAGGGCCAAGGTCGACGCGATCGTCTACCCGACGATTCCCATCCTCGGCTCGGGTTATGCCGGCGACATGATCGGCTCGGGCCGTTACACGCATCTGGAGGAACTGGCCAAGCGGGGCCTCGTCGAATGGGGCGTGCTCGATCCCGGCTCCTGCAACTGGACGACCTTCGCCGGCATTCCGGGCGGCGAGGCCGGCTTCATCTACCAGAATCCCGGCGAGCATATCCGCGAGGGGATGGCGGTGGTGCAGGCGCACAGGATCCACCCGAGCTACGCGATCTACGAGCCCGGCTTCACCCGGCTCGGCGCGGCGCTGGCGCAGGCCTATCCCGGCATGCCGACGCCGATCTACCAGCTGATGTTTTCCGACGCCTTTGCCTGGGGCTTTCCGCCGAAGCCTTATGCGCTGGAAGCTCATCTTGCTCTGCTGGCGGAGTGTGCGCCGCAGGCCCCGGTGATGATCGCCGGGCTCGGCGTCGATCTCAGCGAGATCGTCGCCCCGGCGGTCGCGCGCGGCGTTCATGTCCGTGCCGGACTGGAGGACGCGCCATTCGGCGAGACGCGCAGCAATGCCGAGCTGATCGTCGACATGGTCCGCAAGGTAGAGGCGGCCGGCGGCCGGCCGGCAAGCGTGGCGGATGTCAGGGCGAGCCTTGCGGCGATCGCGCAGGCCGGGCGGTCCTGAGACAGCGTGCCGGCTGGCTTTCCCCGCCGGAGCGCCTACATCGGGTAGCAGCCCGTTGCAGCTCGTGAGCCTCAATGTCCGAACGTGATAGCGAAGCCAACCGATTCTCCGCCCGCGCGGCGCGCTATGCCCGCGTCGGCGCCAATGTCGGCGGCGTGGCGGCGCGGATCGCCGGCACCAAGCTGTTTGGGCTGGAGGGCCGCAACGCCACCAATGCCGAAGCACTGGCCAAGGCGCTGGGTGGGCTGAAGGGCCCGCTGATGAAGGTGGCGCAGCTCGTCGCCACCATCCCCGACGTGGTGCCGCCGGAATACGCCGCCGAATTGCAGAAGCTGCAATCGGAGGCGCCTCCGATGGGGGCGGCCTTCGTCAAGCGCCGGATGCAGGCCGAGCTCGGCGCGAACTGGCGCGAGCGCTTCGGCGAGTTCGACCTCAAGCCGGCTGCGGCGGCCTCGCTCGGGCAGGTGCATCGGGCGACAACCCTCGACGGCGTCCGGGTCGCCTGCAAGCTGCAATACCCCGACATGGAATCGGCTGTCGAAGCCGACATCTCGCAGCTCGAAATCCTGTTCGGACTGCACCGGCGCATGGGCGCGGTGATCGACACCAGCGAGATCGCCAAGGAGATCAGCGCCCGCGTCCGCGAGGAGCTCGACTATCGCCGCGAGGCCAAGCATGTCGCGCTCTACCAGAATATGCTGGCGGCGACGCCGGAGGTGCGCGTGCCGGATGTCGTGCCGGAGCTGTCGACGCGCCGGCTCCTGACCATGGGCTGGCTCGATGGCGACAAGATCCTGAACCACAAGCAGGCGAGCCAGCAGGTCCGCGACCGGATCTCGACCGCGATGTTCCGGGCCTGGTGGCGGCCGTTCAGCCATCACGGCGTGATCCATGGCGACCCGCATCTCGGCAACTACACGGTCTTCCAGGATGGCGGCGAGCCCGCGGGCATCAACCTGCTCGACTATGGCTGCATCCGCATCTTCCCGCCGAGCTTCGTCGGCGGCGTCGTCGATCTCTATCGCGGCCTGCTCGAAGGCGAGGAGGCCCGCGTCGTCCATGCCTATGAGGTCTGGGGCTTCAAGGGCCTGACCAAGGAGCTGATCGACACCCTCAACATCTGGGCGAAGTTCATCTACGGCCCGCTGCTGGAGGATCGCACACGCCGCATCGCCGAGGGCGTCAAACCGTCGGAGTATGGCCGCAAGCAGGCCTTCCAGGTCCATTCGGCGCTGAAGGCGCGGGGGCCGGTGACGGTGCCGCGCGAGTTCGTCTTCATGGACCGCGCCGCGATCGGCCTTGGCGGCGTCTTCCTGCATCTCGATGCCGAGCTCAACTTCCACCGGCTGTTCGAGCAGGAGATCGAGGCCTTCAGCGTCGCCAGAGTGGCGAGCGAGCAGGGCGCTGCGCTGGCTGCGGCCGGTCTTCAGAACTCCTGACGATCAGAATCGCCGGGGCAACTGCGATCCGGCGCCTGTCTATCCGGGGCTGCTGCCATAAGTCGCGCTGCCCGGTTCATGGCTTGAACCGCCGCAACCGGCGTCAGCCGTGCATTTTTCCGGGCATTGTGTCGTTGTGGCTCAGGAAATGGCCGTCGCCACTCCGGCCCTCCGTTGCCGACCCTTTTCAGGTGCGCTACAGGGCGTCAGGACAGGGTTTGAAATCGGGATTTCCTTCATGGCCGACCACGGACACGCCGCCGACATTCCGCAGATGGACTATCCGGAGCATGAGCGCACCTATACGGGCTTCGTGCACTTCGCCGAGGTCGGCACGCTCGCCTGCCTCGCCATCGTCGGGGCGCTCGCGGTCGGCGGCACCAAGCATGCCTGGGGCACGGCCATCATCGGCACGCTGCTGACCCTGGTCGGCACCGGCATCGGCATCGCCGCCCCGTCGATCGGCTGGCGCGCGACGCTCGTTCCCTTCGTCCTCATGCTGCTGGCGCTGCTGCTCTACTGAGCGGCGATGGCCTCGCACTGACGGAATCGTCAAGGCACTGGTGCAGTTGAGCCGGCGCATCCGTCATCGGAACGTCGTAAAGGGCCGGCTCGATGCCGGCCCTTTCGTTTGGGCGGCGGCCGAAGGTAGCGGGCGATGCGCAGGATCCTGAAGCTTCTCGCCATCGGCGCGTTCTGCGCCTATGGCGCCGTGCTGGCGCTGCTCTACGTCAAACAGCGCGAGCTGCTGTATCCGCGCAATCCGGCCCGGGTGGAGATCGCCAGCGCCAATCTGCCGGGCGTCGAGGAGACGGTGCTGACGGCAGCCGATGGCGAGACGCTGATCGCCTGGGTGGTGCCGCCGCGCGAGGGCAAGCCGGTCCTGCTGTTCTTTCACGGCAATGCCGGCAATTTCGGCCGGGCGATCCGGCAGACGCGTTTCCGCGCCCTGACGCAGGACGGCACAGGCCTGTTCGCGGTCAATTATCGCGGCTATGGCGGCTCGACAGGCTCACCCAGCGAAGACGGTTTGGCGCAGGATGCACGCGCCGCCTATGCCGCGGCCGTGGCGCGCTTCGGTGCGGAGCGATTGGTCGGCTACGGCGAGTCGCTCGGCACCGGCGTGGTGGTGAAGCTGGCGGCGGAGGCTCCGCTCAGGGCGGTGATCCTGGAGGCGCCCTATCTTTCGACCGCTGCGGTTGCGCAGCAGCTCTATCCTTACATCCCGATCGGGCTGTTCATGCACGATCAGTTCCATTCCGACCGGGTCATCGACAAGGTCAAGGCGCCCCTGCTCGTTCTGCACGGCGAGCGTGACGGTGTCATCCCGTTCAGCCAGGGCGAAGCGCTGTTTGCGCTCGCCAATCCGCCGAAGCGCCTCATCCGCTTCCCGGAAGGCAATCACGAGAACCTGCCGGCGCATGGCTCGGTGCCGGAGATCAGGCGCTTCCTCGCCGATCTCGGCACCAGCCGGCTGGCCGGCAGCCAGGCGGTGACCGCAGCGGCGCAGTAGGTTGGACTGTCTCAGAGGCGGAACATGCCGCCGCCGCCGAGGCGGGCGGAGCCGGCGCGAGCGATCTGGTTGTTGCCGTCGAGCCCGAGGGCACGCTGATAGGCCTCACTCGCCTCGGTCTTCTTGCCTTGCTTCTCGAAGGCGAAGCCGCGGCCGGCCCAGGCGGCGGCATTGCGGTTGTCGACATTGAGCGCGGCGGTGAAGTCCTCCAGCGCGGAATCGTATTTGCCGAGCGCGTTCAGGCTTTCGCCCCGGGCGATATAGGGCGGGGCGGTATAGGGATTGCGGTCGATCACCGAGTCGAAATCGGTGACAGCCTGCTGATGCTGGCCTTCCTTCTGGTAGACCAGTCCGCGGGCGTGGAAGGCCTCGGCCGCTTCCGGATTGAGGCGGATGGCGGTGTTGAGGTCGGCGAGCGCCTGCTGGCTGTTGCCCTGCAGGCGCAGCAGGTTGGCGCGCGCAACGAAGGCCGGAGCGTAGTTCGGATTGGCGGTGGTGGCGCGGTTGAAATCCTGCAGCGCGGCGTCGTTGCGCCCGCTCTGGCGCAGCGCCAGGCCGCGATTGGTGTAGGCCGGCGCGAAATTGGCGTCGATCTGCACCGCCCTGGTGAAATCGGAGATGGCGTCGGAATAGCGGCCGATCCGGGCATAGGCGGCGCCGCGTGTGTTGTAGGCCTGCGGATCGTTCGGGTTGCGGTTGATCACCTCGCTGAGCGAGCCGATGTTGACGCTCGCAGCCTCGGTGTTCTCGGTCTGGAGTTCGGCGACGCCAGCGCCGGAGCTCATGCTCACCGTGTCGCAGCCTGCGAGCGCGAGCGCCAGGCCCGTCGCGATCAGCCAGTTCCTGCCTGTGAGCATGCTCTTATCCATCGCCTCGAACTCTCGCCTGCCATGCGGCGCCACCGCCCCGGTGCGCCGCCATCCTCCAAAACGCCCAAGCCCTGACAAAGTTTGGTTAACGACCCTACAAAAACAGCAGCGCCTGGAGAAGCTCCAGGCGCGCGCAGATATCAGAACAGTAGCGGGCGGTGGTCGTCGGACCCTTGCGTGGTCAGATCGCCGGCCGAGCGGGGCGCTCAGGGCGCTTCGGCTTGACCGGGGCCGGCAGCAGGCCTTCGCGCTGCAGCTTCTTGCGGATCAGCTTGCGGGCGCGGCGGACGGCCTCGGCCTTCTCGCGCGCCTTCTTCTCGGACGGCTTCTCGTAATGGCCGCGGAGCTTCATCTCACGGAAGATGCCCTCGCGCTGCATCTTCTTCTTCAGCGCCCGCAGCGCCTGGTCGACATTGTTGTCGCGAACAAGAACCTGCACGTCTTCAGTCCGTCGTTGTCGGTGGTCCGGAATCGGGGCGGCGACCTCCCGTCCGGGAGATCGCCGCGAGGGTCGTGCGGATACCAGAATTCCCTGGGCCTGTCCACGCTGCAACGCCGCAAAACGCGTGAAAACACGCGGGTTTCGGGGGCTGGCAGCGCGCCAGTGTTCAGTCGGTGTGGGGGAGGACGCGGGTGACGTGGCCCATCTTGCGGCCCGGCCGCGCCTCGCGCTTGCCGTAGAGATGCAGATGCGTGCCGGGCTCGGCCAGGATGGCGCGCCAGTCGTTCGCCTGGTCGCCGATCAGGTTCTGCATGGTGACGCGCCCGCGTCGCGCCGTCGCGCCCAGCGGGAAGCCGCAGACGGCGCGGACATGCTGGTGGAACTGCGAGGTCTCGGCACCCTCGCTGGTCCAGTGTCCGGAATTGTGGACGCGCGGAGCGATCTCGTTGACGACGACCTGCTCGCCGCCCTTGCCCTCGACCAGGAAGAACTCGACGGCGAACACGCCGACATAGCCGAGCGCCTCGCCGATACGACGGGCCGCTTCGATCGCGGCGTCCGCCGCTGCTGTGCCGATATCGGCGGGCACCTGGGTCAGCGCCAGGATGTGGTCGCGGTGCTCGTTCTCGCAGACGTCGAAGGCGGCGAAGGAGCCGTCGGCGGCGCGGGCGGCGACGACCGAGACTTCGCGGGAAAACGTCACGAAGCCTTCGAGGATCGCCGGGAAATGGCCGATCTCGTCCCAGGCCTGCGCGAGATCGGTGCCATCGGCGATCTTGACCTGGCCCTTGCCGTCATAGCCGAAGCGTCGCGTCTTCAGCACGGCCGGGCGGCCGAGTTTGGCGACGGCCTTTTCGAGATCAGCGAGCGAGTCGACCGGTTCGAACGGCGCTACGGCAAGGCGGAGATCGGCGACGAAGCGCTTCTCGGTGAGACGGTCCTGGGTCACAGCGAGCGCCCTCGCGCCCGGATGCAGCGGCGTGCGGGCGGCGAGGAAGGCGGCGGTCGCGGCCGGAACGTTTTCGAACTCGTAGGTTACGACGTCGACGGCGTCGGCGAAGCTGGCGAGCGCAGCCTCGTCCTCATAGGCGCCGATGGTGTGGCGGGCGGCGACCTCATAGGCCGGGCTGTCAGGCTCAGGCGCGAAGATGTGGGCGCGCACGCCGAGATCGGCCGCGGCCAGCGCCAGCATGCGGGCGAGCTGGCCGCCGCCGAGGATGCCGAGGACGGCGCCGGGGCCGAGGCCGAGGCCGCGCGGATCGGGCTGGCTCATTGCGCGTCCTTTGCCTCATCCTTCGGGCGCTCAGCGACGGCGGCGCTGAGTTTGGCGCGCCAGGCGTCGAGCCGCTCGGCGATTGCTTCGTCGGAAAGGGCGAGCACGGCGGCGGCGAGCAAAGCGGCGTTGATCGCGCCGGCCTTGCCGATGGCGAGCGTGCCGACCGGGATGCCGCCGGGCATCTGCACGATCGAGAGCAGGCTGTCCTGGCCGGAGAGCGCCTTGGATTCGACAGGGACGCCGAAGACGGGCAGGGGCGTGAGCGAGGCCGTCATGCCCGGCAAATGCGCCGCGCCGCCGGCACCGGCGATGATGACCTTGAAGCCTTCGGCCTTGGCGCCCTTGGCGAAGGCATACATCCGGTCCGGCGTGCGATGGGCCGACATGATGCGCGCATCGAAGGTGATGCCGAGCTCGGCAAGCGTGTCGGCGGCATGGCGCATCGTCGCCCAGTCGGACTGGCTGCCCATGATGATGGCGACGGGTGGGGTCGGCTCGGCCATGAAATCGGCGCTTCCCGGCAGGAGGGGGGAAGCGCGCGATCTAGACCGGCCGCAGCGTCACAGGCAAGCGCCGAATCGTATTGTGACTGCTTCTCCCAGCAGATTGTCCCGCATTTCCCACCCAACCGTGGTCATCCCGGACAAGCCGCGTAGCGGCGCCGATCCAGGATCCATTCCGGAGCTTTTCCGAAAGAGGTTCCGGAATGGATCCCGGGTCTCCCTCCGGTCGCCCGGGACGACCCGGTGTGTGGAGACAATCAGGCGATGATATCAGGCGTCAGCTGGTCTTCGAGATGGGAGATGCGGTCGCGCAGATAGAGCTTGCGCTTCTTCAGGCGCTGGATCTGGATCTGGTTGATCGGGCCGAGGCGTTCGAGCGCATCGATGGCGCTGTCGAGATCGCGATGTTCCTCGCGCAGACGCGCGAGTTCCGCCTGCAGGCCCTCGATCTCCTCCTGGCTCAGTTCGAATCCCATGAAGCCGTCTCATCATCGCCGCGATCGCGGCCGACTATGCGCAGGCGCGGGCGGCCCGGCAAGGGTGTCGTCGGCGCGATGCGGGCCGGCTCGCTTGCATTCACGCGCCTCGGGAAAGGTCTCGGAAGGGATCACAGAAACTCATGGTGCAGTGCACGCCTGCCCCGCAGACGTGAAGCCGGCTCTGTGTCAAACTTCTCTTGCTAGAACGCTCATCAGGAGGATCCAGATGTCGCTGCAGACACATCTCGCCGAGCTCGAACGCAAGCATCGCCAGCTCGAGGAAGCCATCGCCCAGGCGGTCGCCAGTCCCTCGTCGAACGATCTTGGCGTGGCAGAGCTCAAGCGGAAGAAGCTGCTGCTGAAGGATGAGATCGAGCGCGTGCGGCTGACCATGCCGGCACCGACACTACACTGAAATGACAGAGCGGACTGCGGCAGTCCGCGACGAATTCGCGCAAAAGGCGCGCTTTACCGGCCCCGAAAGGGGCCGGTTTTTTGTGACCACGAGCGCTGCGACCTGCCACCTGCGCTGGTGGCCCTGACGGACGCCGGGCTTGGACGCGATTGAGAGATCGTGCGAGAATGCGTGCAGTCGAGAGGAATGCGCCGTTGGCCCGTGTCGATAGACACAACACCGCACGCTACTGGAACGCGACCGGCGTCGACGGACTCAGCTGCCTCCACGCCGACTTCACCACGCATGACTACGCGCCGCACCAGCACGAGGCCTTTGTCGTCGCGGTGACGGAGAGTGGCGGCTCCGAGTTCAAGAGCCGCGGCCGCAGCGACGAGGCCCGCGAGAGCGTGCTGCTCGTCTTCAATCCCGCCGAGCCCCATTCCGGCCGCATGGGCTGGAGCAAACGCTGGCGCTATCGCTCGTTCTATCTGACGCAGCCCGCCATCGATCAGGTCACGACCGATCTCGGCATCGACCGCCCAGCCTATTTCATGCGCAATGTCGTTGGCGACGCCGATCTGATCGCGGCTTTCGGCCGGCTGCACCGCAGCCTGGACGACGGCCATGACCCGCTCGAAGAACGCGAGCTCCTCGTCGCCAGCTTCGGCCAGCTCTTCGCGCGCCATGGCGACGGCGCCCACGCGATCCCGACTGCGCCGCGCGACGAGGCTGCGCTTTCGCTCGTGACCAGGCGGATGGCCTCGCAGCATGCGGAAAGCGGGCTGAGCCTGACCGAGATGGGGCTTTGGGTCGATATGACCCCGTTCCAGCTCATCAGCCTGTTCAAACGCACGGCCGGCCTGACGCCTCACGCCTATCTGACCCAGCTCCGGCTGAAATCGGCGATTCGGCAGTTGAAGGCCGGCGCGCCGATCGCGGACGCGGCGCTGGCCAGCGGCTTCTATGACCAGAGCGCGCTGACGAGACACTTCAAGCGCTCGTTCGGCATCACGCCCCTGCAGTACCAGCGAGCAGGTGCTGTCGGTCTCGCCCGCTGATTCCTCAATTTCCGCCAATACCGCGCTAAACCCGATCGCCAGACTTCTTCGAAAAGGAGTCTTCGTGTGACGCGCTATTTCTGCCTGGACGAGCCAGAGGTGTTCGCCCTCGAAACCGTCGTGACGGCCGCCGAGCCGGGCCGTATCCGGCTCGACCGATCGCCGTTCTATCCCGGCGGCGGCGGCCAGCTTCCCGACAAGGGCGCATTGCAGTGGTCGGGCGGCGAGGTCGCGATCGCCGGCTTCGAGGATACAGGCGATGGCATCTGGCATCTTCTGGCCGAGCCGATCTTGCTCTCGGGGGCTGTGGTCGCCGAGGTCGACCGCCCGTTCCGGCAGCTCATGCGCGAGCTTCATACCGACCTGCACATCGTCAATGCGCTGGTCTATCAGGGCTTCGACGGTGCGCTCGTCACCGGCGTCCAGATGAACGAGGACGGCACGGCGCGGATCGATTTCGACCTGCCCGAGGCCGACAATGAGCGCCTGCGCGGCCTCGAGGGCGCCATCAACGACGTGATCAGGCAGGACCTGCCGGTTCGCGAAACCTATGTCGGTGAGGACGAAGCGTTCGACGAGCCTGGCCTGATCCGCTCGCGCTCGGTGACGCCGCCGCCGACGGCCGATGGCCGGATCAGGGTCGTCGAGATCGCCGGGCTCGATCGCCAGGCCTGCGGCGGCACGCATCTGGCTTCTACGGGGGCGTCGCGGCCGCTGCGCATCCTGAAGATCGACAATAAGGGGCGGCACAACCGGCGCCTGCGCATCGGCCTCGACGGTCTGTGAGGCCACCATGTCCACGCTGTTGAAAAGGCTCTGGGCGCGTCCGCTCCTGCTGCTCTGGCTGCCGCCGCTGTTCTGGGCGGGGAATCTCGTGCTCGGCCGCGCATTGGGGCCGAGCTTTCCACCGGTGTCGCTCGCCGTCGGGCGCTGGCTCGTGGCGCTGGCCTGCCTTGCCCCCTTCATCGGCCGGCAGGCCTGGCGGGAGCGGGCGCTGCTGCGGCAGCATCTTGCCCTCATCGTCGCCTGCGGCGCCTTCGGCATCGCCGGTTACAACGCGCTCGGATATCTCGCCTTGCGGACGACGCCGGCCGCCAGCGTCGCCTTCCTCAACTCGACCCTGCCGCTGATGGTGCCGCTTGCGGCTTTCGCACTCGGCGTCGAGCGTGTCTCTGGCCGGACGTTCGCCGGCATCGCACTGTCCTTCGCCGGCGTCGTCTGGATCGTCGCGCGCGGCGACCTGCAGCAGCTCGGCGGATTGCGGGCCGATGGCGGCGAGTTCCTGGTGCTGATCGCCGTCGCCAATTACGCGATCTATTCCGTCCTGCTGCGGCGCAAGCCGGCAGCCTTGAGCCCGCTGGTCTTCCTGGCCGCGACTATGGCCGCCGGCCTGCTGGTGCTCGCGCCGTTCTGGGCCTTCGAGCTGGCGCAAGGCGCGCGCATCCCGACAGATGCGGGCTCGGTCGCAGCCGTTCTCTATATCGGCGTGTTCGCCTCGCTCCTCGCCTTCATCCTCTGGGGGCATTGTGTGGCGACCCTCGGGCCGAGCGTCACCGGCGTCTCGTTCCATCTGGTCGCGCTGTTCACAGCCCTGCTCGCGGTCGTGGTGCTGGGCGAGCCGGTACGTGGTTTCCACCTCGTCGGCATGGCTCTGATCCTCGCCGGATTCTTCGTCGCAACCGGAAGATGGGCCGGCGCCCGGTTTCAGCCGGCACGGCAGCGGGGCGCTTAGGCAGACATGGATACCGTCGAGATCCTGCGCAGGCTCGTCGCCTTCGACACCACCTCACGGCGCTCCAATCTCGATCTGGTCAATTGGACTGCCGACTATCTCGATCGTGCGGGCGTGCGGGTCCGACTGACCAGCGATGCCTCTGGCGAAAAAACCAACATCCTGGCGATGATCGGGCCGGATGAACCGGGTGGCATCGTCCTCTCCGGGCATACCGATGTCGTTCCGGTCGATGATCAGGACTGGGCGAGCGACCCGTTCGAGCTCGCGAGCCGGGATGGGCGTCTGCACGGCCGGGGCGCCGTCGACATGAAGGGTTTCGTCGCGGCCTGCCTAGCAGCCGTCCCGGGCTGGCGGGCCCGAGAGCTGGGCAGACCGATCAATCTGGCTTTGTCTTATGACGAGGAGGTCGGCTGCCTCGGCGTTCCCTCGCTGATCGCCGACATGCTCGCGCATTGCCCGCCTCCCGCGCTCGCCATCATCGGCGAACCGACGCAGGTGCGGATCGGGCTCAGCCATCGCGGCTTCTACGGCTATCGCAGCGTCTTCCATGGCCGCGCCGCCCATTCGAGCGACCCGCGCCTCGGCTCCAGCGCGATCGAGCCGGCGGCGGCATTCGTCGCAGCGCTCGCCGGCTTCGGAAGGCAGGGCGACCGGACGGCGACCACCGTCAACATCGGCAAGATCGCGGGCGGCAGCGCGATCAACATCGTTCCCGAACGCTGCGAGGTCGTCTGGGAGTTCCGGCCGCCCGACGAGATTGCCATTGGCTCCGTGCTCGCAGCGGTGGAGAACTTCGTAGCTGGACTGCCTGACGGGGTAAGTGTCGAGACACTGCCGCTGGCGCGTGTCCTGCCGCTCGATTGCGCAGCGGACAGCCCGGCCGTGGCGGTGGCGCGTAAGCTCGGTGGCCTGTGGCCACCGCTTGCGATGCCGTTCGGGACCGAAGCAGGCTTCTTCCAGCAGGCTGGAATACCGGCCCTGGTCTGCGGACCCGGCTCGATCGCGCAGGCGCATCAGCCGAACGAATGGATCGCCATCGCCGAGCTCGCGGCGGCGGATCAATTCCTTGCACGCGTTGGGGACTGGGCGGCTGTCGACCGCAGCAGCGCCTGAGGCTGCGGCAAGCGACGCTCAGCCCGCCTTGACGCCGGCCATGAGGTCGCAGCGCGTCGAGAACAGCCGCTGTCCGACGAAGTCGACGAACACCCGCACTTTCGGGGAAAGATTGCGGTTGGATGGCCAGATCAGGCTGAACTGGCCGGGACCCTCGACCTCGGTATCCAGGAGCGTATGGAGCGCGCCGCTGATCAGCGGTTCGCGCACCAGGAAGTCCGGCATGCAGGCAATGCCGAGTCCCGCGACCGCAGCTCCTCGGACTGCCTCCATGTTGTTGCAGACCAGGGCGGTGCGCGGCGTTGGCGCCTGCTGGCCGGGAGGAAGGCGCAGCGGCCAGGGTTGAATCTTGCCGCTGTTGGGAAAGCGGAAGCGGATGCCGTGATGCCGACCGAGATCGCTCGGCGAGGCAGGAACGCCATGACGCTCCAGATAGGAAGGGGCGGCGCAGAGCAGCATCTGGAACGGGCGGAGCGGCCGCGCCATCAGGCGGGAATCCGGAAGCTCGCCGCTGCGGATCGCGACATCGATCCCTTCCTCGATCAGGTCGACGATGCGGTCGTTGAAATCGATGTCGACCTCGATATCGGGATACTGCGCCATGAATTCGGGCAGCACCGGAAGCAGCAGATGGTAGCTGACGATCGGCGCGCTGATGCGCAGCGAGCCGCGCGGGGTTTCCGCCGCTCGCGCGACCATCGAGCGGGCATCGTCGAGATCATCGAGAACGCGCCGGCAGCGCTCATGGAAGGCGCGGCCTTCTTCGGTCAGGCGCAGATTGCGGGTCGAGCGCTGGAAGAGCCGGACCCCCAGCTCTTCCTCCAGCCGCGACACCGCCTTGCCGACCGCCGAGGCGGAGATTCCCAGAACACGCCCCGCCGCGACGAAGCTACCGAGATCGGCGGTCCGTACGAAGGGCAACAGCCCGCTCAGCCTGTCCATGCCCTGCCTCTCGCCAGCATCAATTCGAGCGTTTTATTCCAGTATGACTGGAAGTCAGCCAATCTTATTGGGAGATTGCGTCCGACATAGCATGCTTTCAGTCGGAAGATGACGAAGCGGTTGTGCATCGCGTCTTCCGCGACAGCGAACGGAACCAGCTCATCATGACGGATCAGATCACGCGGTCGCGCGCGGCCGAGCGGGCGCTCGTACTTTTGTCTGTCTGCCTCGCGGCTGCCGCGATGCCGCTGACCTTTACCGGGACGGCGGTCGCTCTCCCGGCCATCGGCAAGGCGTTGGGCGGCAGCCCGATCGCCCTCAACTGGGTCACCAACGCTTTCATGCTGACGTTCGGATCGAGCCTGATGGCGGCCGGTGCGCTGGCGGACGCCTATGGTCGCAAGCGCGTCTTCCTGATCGGTATTGGAGCCTTTGCCGCAGTTTCGGCGGCGCTTGCCGCCGCGCCGGACATCGTCTGGTTCGATTTCGGCCGGGCAGTGCAGGGCGCGGCGGCGGCGGCGGCCTTCTCCGGAGGCATGGCCGCGCTCGCCCAGGAGTTCGACGGCGCGTCGCGCGTGCGCGCCTTCAGCATCGTCGGCACGAGCTTCGGACTCGGCCTCGCCTTCGGCCCGATCGGATCGGGCATGATGATCGATGCGTTCGGCTGGCGCAGCATATTCGGCCTTGTCGTCGTGCTGGCCATGCTCTCCCTGCTGCTCGGTGCGTGGAGCCTGTCCGAATCCCGCGATCCGCAAGCCCGCGGCCTCGATTGGCCGGGTGCGCTCAGCTTTACGGCCGCGTTGGCGTTGCTCACCTATGGCATGCTGCTGGTGCCGGAGCGTGGCTGGACCGATCCGAGCGCGCTTGGGCTGCTCGCCGGCGCCGTCGCCATGTTTGTCGCCTTCGGGATGATCGAGCGACGTGTCGCTCGGCCGATGCTGGATCTCACGCTGTTTCGCTATCCGCGCTTCGTCGGCGTGCAGTTGCTGGCGGCGGCGCCGGCCTATGCTTTCGTCGTCCTGCTGATCCTGTTGCCGATCCGGTTCATCGGCATCGAGGGCCTGAGTGAGATCGCAGCGGGCCGATTGATGATCGCGCTGTCGGCGCCGCTGCTGATTCTGCCGCTCGTGGCCGGACTGCTGACCCGCTGGCTCACGCCTGCCACGATCTGCGGTCTCGGCCTGCTGGTCTGTGCGCTCGGCCTGTTCTGGCTGAGCCGCGTGCCGGTTGGCGGCGATGTCACAGTGGTCATCATGCCGATGGTGCTGATCGGCATCGGCATCAGCTTGCCCTGGGGGCTGATGGACGGCCTTGCCGTCAGCGTCGTGCCGAAGGAGCGGGCCGGCATGGCCACGGGCATCTTCAGCACCACGCGCGTCGCCGGAGAAGGCATCGCGCTGGCGGTGGTCGGCGCCGTCCTGTCGGCGCTGACGGCACAGCATCTGGCGGCCGACGGTGGGGCGGCGGGCCAGGCGGGGCCTGCTGCTCAGAGGTTGGTCACAGGGAACCTCACCGGCGCGGCCGAGGCGATGCCGGTAGCCAGTCGCGCTGACCTGATCGCCGGCTATGGCGACGCCTTCACCATGCTGCTCCTGATCCTCTGCGCCGTCACGGTCGTCACTGCCTTCGTCGTCTTCGCCTTTCTCGGATGGAAGCGCGAGCCGGTTTCGGAGGCGGTCGAGGGCGTCGAAGACGGAGCGGCCTCGCGAGCCTGAGTGGCTCCCGGGCGCATTTGCCGGTCATGTGCCGCTCTCGGCCGCGCACGAAGCGGGCAGCGCCGAGCATGCGGTCACGACACCGACGCCATCGCGTTCAGCCCGAACTTCCGGACCTTGCAGAATTCGACCGGTCAGGACGCGGCAAGCTTCTCCTGCGCCGCCTGCACCAGCGCTTCCAGCGTCGGGCGGGTCGGAGCAAAGAAGGTCGTGCCGGTGTGCGGCGTCGAGAAATCCAGCAGCCGATCGTAGGCACCGGGCGGGGCGCCGACATACATGCGCTCCAGCATCGTCTCGATCACCCAGAGATAGCGCGAGTAGCCGATGAAATAAGTGCCGAACTCGCGCTGGCCGGGCCGGCCGAACGGCATGTTGTCGCGCAAGATGTCGTGCTCGTTGCCGTCGGCATCGACGATCGTGGCCAGCGACTTGTGCGATTTTCGCGGCGCGGCATCATCGTCGATCTCGACGTTGTCGATCTTGGTGCGCCCGATGATCGCTTCCTGAAGCGGCGTCGGAATCGCCGCCCAGGCCTTGAGGTTGTGCAGGTATTTCTGGATGACGACGTAGCTGCCACCGGCGAAATCGGCATCTTCGTCGCCGACCAGCGCCGATGCCGGCAGGTCGAGGCCGGTCGGATTGGCGGTGCCGTCGACGAAGCCCAGAAGATCGCGTGCGTCGAAATAGCGAAAGCCCGAGACCTCGTCGACGACCGCGACGCTGTCGCCGAGGCTGTCGAGCAGGAGGCGCTCGAATTCGAAGCACAGATCGGGGCGTTCCGAGCGGATATGGAAAAGCAGGTCGCCCGGCGTCGAAGGGGCATTGTGGACCGCTCCCGCGATCGGCGCGAAGGGCTTCAGCTCCCGCGGCCGGTTGCCAGGATCGAGACGGTTCCAGAGGCTGTGGCCGATGCCGACGATGCAGGACAGCCGGGCGGATAGGTCGCGGAATCCCACGGTCTTGACGAGGTCATCGAGCCCGTCGAGTGCTGCGCAGGCCTTCGCCAGGGCGGCTTGCTCGCTTCCGACGGTAGTCACGAGAAAGATTGCGGCGCGCGACAAGGGCGCGTCGATGCTTTGCGCCTCGATAGGCACCCTGTCCCAGTTCTTGCCCGTCATCCCGAGTGCTCCAGCCTGTTTCAGGAAGAGGTATCGATTCTGCGGTGCAGTACACCTGCATCGATGCAGCAGATCATGACATTGGCGCCATGACACCATGACACGAAATCGGGTGTCGACACGGTGCGGGGGCCTTGCGTCTCAGGGAGCGGCAGCAAGAGAGATTCCAGGGCTCTGCGGCGCGAAGCTGACTGCGGGAGCGTCGATGCGGCAGGCGTTGTCGATCGATGGCTTGGTGGTCGTTCTGGTCAGGTCGAATCTGGAGCACAGCCTGCCATAGCCCGGCGTTTCCACGGTTCCCGACATATTGGTGCCGCCTTGCCCGACCCGACCGTGGAGATCGACGGTAATGTAGCCGGCCGGCCGCTTGATCCATGCGGAGCCGGCGATGTCGAACGCTCCGCCGCTCCTGATACGGCCCGAAACCGTGAAGCAGCCTTCGGGCACGGTGATGTTCTCGCGCAGCGGGTAGAACTGGAAGACGCCGGAAAACGTGCTGCCCTCCTGTCGATCGATCGTCAGCGTCAGCCCGGTCTTGCCCTGTGCGCAGGTATAGGTGCCTTGCCAGTTCCCGGTGAGTGCGGCGGATGCGTCCTGGGCCCGAACCGGCGCTGCCAGCATGGCCATGAGCGCCAGCGCCGTGATCACATGAGCAACCGCAGGCCCGCTCCAGCGCGTCGTGGAGTGGCCCGTTTGCCCGCGCGCCATCACAGCGCCCGCGCCATCTCGCGCAGCTTGAACTTCTGGATCTTGCCGGTCGAGGTCTTCGGCACTTCGGTGAAGACAACGGTCCGTGGGCATTTGAACGAGGCTAGCAGTGTCTTGCACCAGGCGATGATCTCGTCCTGCGTGGCTGTCTGCCCCGGCTTCAATTCGACGAAGGCGCAGGGCGTCTCGCCCCATTTCTCGTCAGGCTTAGCGACCACGGCGGCGGCCTGCACCGCCGGGTGCTTGTAGAGCGCATCCTCGACCTCGATCGAAGAGATGTTCTCGCCGCCGGAGATGATGACGTCCTTGGAGCGGTCCTTGAGCTGGATGTAGCCGTCGGGATGCATCACGCCGAGATCGCCGGAATGGAACCAGCCGCCCTCGAAGGCGGCCTTGGTCGATTTCGGGTTCTTGAGATAGCCCTTCATCACGACATTGCCGCGGAACATGACCTCGCCCAGCGTCTCGCCGTCATGCGGCACGCGCTGCATGGTTTCCGGGTCGAGCACATCGAGCCCTTCCAGCGCCGGATAGCGCACGCCCTGGCGCGCCTTCAGCGCCGCCTGCTCGCCGCCGGGCAGGGCGTCCCAGGCGCTGTTCCATTCATTGACCACGGCGGGGCCGTAGACCTCGGTCAGCCCGTAGAGATGGACGACGTTGAAGCCGGCCTGCGCCATGCCGGCGAGCACGGCCTCGGGCGGCGGGGCGGCGGCTGTGAAGAAATTCACCTTCTGTGGGAAGCTGCGGCGCTCGGCATCGGGCGCATTGAGCAGCGCCGACATCACGATCGGCGCGCCGCACATATGGGTGACGCCATGGTCGGCCAGGGCGTCGTACATCGCCTTGGCCCGGACCTGACGCAGGCAGACATGGGTGCCGGCGAGCAGCGAGATCGTCCAGGGGAAGCACCAGCCATTGCAGTGGAACATCGGCAGGGTCCAGAGATAGACCGGGTGCCGGCCCATGCCGCCGGTAAGCACGTTCGAGGTCGCCAAGAGGTTGGCACCGCGATGGTGGTAGACCACGCCCTTGGGATCGCCCGTCGTGCCGGAGGTGTAGTTCAGCGCGATCGCATCCCACTCGTCGGTAGGCATCAGCCAGTCGAAATCGGGATCGCCCTGCTTGAGGAAATCCTCGTATTCGATGCTGCCGAGGCGCTCGCCGGGGCCGTCATAGACCGGGTCGTCATAGTCGATGACCAGCGGGTTCACCTTGCAGAGCGCCAGCGCCTCCCTGACCGTCTTCGAGAACTCCCGGTCGGTAATCAGCACCTTGGCCTCGCCATGGTCGAGCGAGAAGGCGATGACCGCGGCGTCGAGCCGAGTGTTGAGCGTGTTGAGCACCGCCCCGCACATCGGCACGCCGTAATGGCATTCGAGCATCGCCGGGGTATTCGGCAGCATCGCCGCGACCGTATCGTTCTTGCCGATGCCGTGCTTGCTCAGAGCCGAGGCGAGCCGGCGGGTGCGGGCGTAGAGCTCAGCGTAATTGCGCTTCAGGGGTCCGTGGATGACGGCGACATGGTTCGGGAAGACGCTGGCCGCGCGCTCGAGGAAGGGCAGCGGCGAGAGCGGCTGGAAGTTCGCCGGATTGCGATCGAGATCGGTGTCGTAAGGAGAGAGCGGCATGGCGTTCGGCGTTCCCGGCGGTTGTTGCCGGACAGCCTAGAAGCGCGCCCCGTCACGGGCAATTGGCAGAGGAAGAAGCCGCGAAAATTCCCTTCCCCCCGCTTGCGGTGGGGAAGGGCTAGGGATGGGGGGCAGGAAAGCAGGGCGAGGACATTCTTCGGCATAGCGCCAAGCGGCACTGCCCCCCACCCAACCCTCCCACCGCAAGCGGGGGGAGGGCTATCGCTGCAACGACCTGCGATGCGACGAGATCAGCCGAAGAGCGGACGCAGCCCGTCGAAGACCAATTTCAGGCCGACCGCGATCAGCAGCCAGTAGATGATGGTGTAGAAGCGCTCGGCCGGGACGCGCCGGACCAGCCAGACGCCGGCGACGGTCGAGAGGATCGCGACCGGCGCGAGTGCGGCCGAAGCCATCAGGTTCTGATGGCTGAACTGGCCGAGGAAGAAATACGGCAGCACCTTGATCCAGTTCATCAGCGCGAAGAACAGCGCGCCGGTGCCGACGAAGACCGCCGGCGGCAGGCGCTGCGGCATGGTGTAGATCTGGAAGGGTGGGCCGCCGGCATGGGCGATCATGCTGGTGAAGCCGCAGATAGCGCCCCAGAGCGTGCCGGCCGCATAGTTCGCCTTCGTCACCGGCTGGGCCGCGGTCTTGCCGGCGAGGAGGCGGCGCAGCGCAAAGCCGATCGAGATCACGCCGACCGCGAGGCCGACGACGGCGTCGGAGACCTTCGCCGCCAGGAGGTAGCCGGCGAGCACGCCGAGCAGCATGCCGGGGATGAGCGTTGCGAGGTTCCGGCGGTCGAAATCACGGCGATAGGACCAGACCGAGACGACGTCCTGGATGATCAGGATCGGCAGCATGATCGCCGCTGCCTGCACCGGCGAGACGATCAGCGCCATCAGCGGCAGCGAGAGCAGGCTCAAACCCGCGAAACCGCCCTTGGACAGCCCCATCAGGATGACGGCCGGCACCATGGCGGCGAAGAAGGTGAGGTCGAAGGTCATCGTCCCGCGCGGCTGCCGGCTGAGCCGGCTGTGCAGCACAGCCCATGCGGTTGCGCTGAAAGTCTGACAGAGGAGCGCTTGCACGCAAGCGGCGGACATGGGCACGATCCCGCGCCAAATCCGGCCCGCAGACGGCCAGCCCGGAGTTCAGCTCTAGGCGCAATACCCGGCGAAGAGGAACGCTTTTCATGACTGCCAGCCATGCAAGCCGCTATGCTGAGATCTATGCCGCCTGGCAGCGGGACCCTGAAGCCTACTGGGCCGAGATCGCCGGGGGCATCGAGTGGATCAAGCCGCCACAGAAGATCTTCAATGCGAGCGCCGGCATCTATGGCCGCTGGTTCCCTGATGCGAGCTGCAACACCTGCTTCAATGCGCTGGATAGGCATGTCCGTGATGGTCGCGCCGAGCAGACGGCGCTGATCTACGACAGCCCGGTCACCGGCACCAAGCAGCGTTTCACCTACGCGCAGATGCTCGACGAGGTTTCGACACTTGCTGCCGTGCTGCAGGACCAGGGCGTCGGCAAAGGCGATCGCGTCATCCTTTACATGCCGATGATCCCGGAAGCGGCCATCGCGATGTTGGCCTGCGCCCGGATCGGCGCGGTGCATTCGGTGGTGTTCGGCGGCTTCGCCGCCAAGGAGCTGGCGACCCGCATCGACGACGCCACGCCGAAGCTGATCATGACCGCGACCTGCGGCATCGAGCCGACCCGCGTGGTCGAATACAAGCCGCTGCTCGACGCGGCGATCGATCTCGCCACGCACAAGCCCGATGCCTGCATCGTGCTGCAGCGGCCACAGGTCGATGCCTCCATGCATGTCAGCCGCGACAAGAACTGGCGTACGCTCGTCGCCGCAGCCCGTGCAAACGGGCGCAAAGCTGACTGCGTCGAGGTCGCTGCGACCGATCCGCTCTATGTGCTTTACACCTCCGGCACGACTGGCCGGCCCAAGGGCGTGGTGCGCGACAATGGCGGGCACATGGTCATGCTGGTCGCGACCATGACCCAGCTCTACGACGTCAGGCCCGGCGAGGTGATGTTCACCGCCTCGGATGTCGGCTGGGTCGTCGGGCACAGCTATATCGTCTACGGGCCGCTGATCCAGGGCGCGACTTCGGTCCTCTACGAGGGCAAGCCGGTCGGCACGCCTGATCCCGGCGCCTATTGGCGCGTGATCGCCGAGCACAAGGCGGTGGCGATGTTCACTGCGCCTACCGCCTTCCGGGCGATCCGCAAGGAAGATCCGCAGGCGACCCATCTCAAGGATTACGATCTCTCGCAGTTCCGCACGCTCTTCCTCGCCGGCGAGCGCGCCGATCCCGATACGCTGAAATGGGCCGAGGAGGTGCTGAAGGTGCCGGTGGTCGACCATTGGTGGCAGACCGAGACCGGCGCCTGCATGGTCGGCAATCCGGTCGGACTAGGATTGCTGCCGATCAAGCACGGTTCGCCGAGCGTGCCGCTGCCCGGCTACGACATCCAGTGCCTCGACGAGGGCGGCCGGCCGGTGCCGGCCGGGACGATGGGCGCGATCGTCGCCAAGCTGCCGCTGCCGCCCGGCGCGCTGCCGACGTTGTGGCAGGACGATGGGCGCTTCCGCAGCGCCTATCTCGAGACCTATCCCGGCTTCTACAACACCTCGGATGCCGGCTTCATCGATGCGGACGGCTATGTCTTCATCATGGGGCGCACCGACGACATCATCAACGTCGCCGGCCACCGGCTTTCGACCGGCGGCATGGAAGAGGTGCTGGCCTCGCACCCGGCGGTGGCCGAATGCGCCGTGGTCGGCATCAGGGACGCACTCAAGGGCGAGCAGCCCTGCGGCTTCGTGGTGATGAAGGCAGGCGTCACGCAGTCGCCGGCCGAGGTCGAGAAGGAGCTGGTCGGCCTGGTGCGCGACAAGATCGGTCCGGTCGCCGCCTTCAAGCTGGCAATCACCGTGGCGCGGCTGCCGAAGACACGCTCCGGCAAGATCCTGCGCGCGACGATGAAGAAGATCGCCGATGGCGAGGAGTATGCGATGCCGGCGACGATCGAGGACCCGGCCGTGCTGGGCGAGATCGGGACCGCGCTGAAGGGCAGGGGACTCGGCTGAAGGCGCTGCCGAGCAGTTCGACGAAAGTACAACTTTACGTTGCTTTAAACAAAATCGTTCAGGATCGCAGGCGCTTATCCCGCCGGATTTAAACGATGGCGCCTCGCCCACGCATCGGATTGCTGGCCTTGGCGATTGGCGCGCTGCTCGCGCCGATCGGCGTCGTCCTCGCCCCGCGGGACGGAGCTGTTGTCGTCGTGCTCGCCACGAGTTCCGCCACGGCCGCCGAAGCGGTGAGCCGGGCGAACGGCGTCATCCTGGCACCGATCGGCCGCTTCGGCCTGCTGGCCCGTTCGGATATTCCCGGTTTCTCGGTGCGCCTCTATCAATCCGGCGCCGCGCTCGTCCTCGCCGGCCTGGGCGGCGGCTGCACCGGCCAGGCGCGCGATCCCCTCATTCCAGCGAGACGGTCCCTATGAGCCAGAGCCTCGAGACGTTCCGCCACGCCTTCGCCAAGCCGCTGATGACCGGGCAATGGCTCTTGGTGCCGGTGACCTGCGCCGTCGGCTGGCTCGCCGGCCACCCGGCGCTCGTCGCGATCGGGCTGGTCTCGATGCTGCTCGCCGCGGCGACCACCCTGGCCTGGCGCTCGGACGGGATCGGCCTGTCGACTCGCCTGATCTCGACCATCGCGATCAACGGGCAGGTGGCACTGCTGGTCTTCGCTGCCGAGGGCACGCGCTACCAGATCGACATGCACATGGCCTTCTTCGCCGCCCTGGCGGTGATGACGGCCTGGTGCTGCTGGCGCTCGATCCTGGCCGCGACGGTGGTCGTGGCGGTGCACCATCTCGTGCTCAACTTCGTCTATCCCGCGGCTGTGTTCCCCGATGGCAGCGAATTCGCCCGTGTGATCGTCCACGCCGTCATCCTGCTGGCCGAGGCGGGTGCGCTGATCTGGATCGCGCAGCGGCTGGCGGCGGCTCTCAGCCAGGCTGACGAGGCAGCCTCGACGGCACTGACCAATCAGGAGCGTGCCGAAGCACTCCGGCATGACAGCGAAGCGAGCGAGACCGAGCGCGCCGCGGTCGAAGCGCATTTGCTCGAGGCCGTCGCCGGCGTCGTCGATGCGGCCAAGCGCGGCGATTTCTCGGCCAGGACCGTTCGCACCGATGATCTCGGCCGGTTCAGCGCACTGGTGAGCGGCATCGACGAACTGACGCAGGCTTGCGAATCCTTCCTGGACGAGACCGACCACGCGCTCTCGGCGCTGGCCGATGGCGACCTCAGCACACGGATGTCGATCCGTTTCGAAGGCCGTCTGGCTGCCGTCGCCGGCAATTTCAACCGCTCGGCCGAGGCGCTCGCCGGAGCGCTGGCAGCGGTCGCGAGCAACGCCGCGCAGACGCGCAGCGCCGCAGACGACATCCTCTCGGCGACGCTCGATCTATCGCAGCGCGGGCAGAGCCAGGCCAATGCGTTGCAGGACACCTCCAGCGTCGTCGAGGAGATCGCGGCGACGGTGCGCCAGACCTCCGAGATCGTCCAGGTGGCAGCGCGCAAGGCGCGTTCGACCGCCGACGACGCCGGGGCCGGCGTCGCGGTGGCGGGGCGCGCGGTCGAGGCGATCGACAAGATCGACCAGCAAGCGCGCCGGATCGTCGACATCGTCGAGGTCATGGACGGGCTCGCCTTCCAGACCAATCTGCTGGCGCTGAACGCCTCGGTCGAGGCGGCGCGGGCGGGCGAGGGCGGACGCGGTTTCGCCGTGGTCGCGACCGAGGTCCGCCGGCTCGCCCAGCAATCGGCCGATGCGGCGCGTGACGTTCGGGCGCTGATCAGCGAGACCAAGGTCCATGTCGACGAGGGCGTGAAGCTGGTGCGCGAGACTGGCGCCAGCCTGACCGCCATCTCCGGCGAGGTCGAGGAGGTCGCGCAGGCCTTCGGCGAGATCAACCAGGCGACCGCTGAACAGTCGCAGGGCGTCGGCGCGATCGAGCGGGCGTTGGCCGAGATCGATGCCGCCACGCAGGACAATGCCCGGGCGGCGGAACGCACCGCAGCCGCCGGGCGCGGCATGGCCGAGGCGGCCGAAGCGGTTACGAGGCTGGCGGGGGGCTTCCGGTTCGATGGTTCGCAGGCCGGCGCCGGATTGCGCCGGGCGGCGTGAGCCGCACGGGCGGTCAGAACCCGATCGCGGCGCCATTCCAGCGCAGCAGCCGCGCCGGCAGCTCCAGCCGCATCAGATCCTCGCCGACGATCAGCGGCTCGGCATAGCCGCCGGCCCGGAGCTCGGCGAAGAGCGCCGCGGTGTCGGCCCCCGGCGGGACGAGATGGGTCAGCGCCAGCGTCTTGACGCCGGCGCGCCGGGCGAGGCCGGCCACAACCGCCGGGGTCATGTGATAGCTCTGCACCGAGGCCACCGTCTGCGCCGAGCGCACGCCGGCGGTGACCGGCATCTGGCTGTCGATGAAGACCTCGCAGACCAGGAGATCGCAGCCTTGCGCGGCCTGTTCGAGCGACGGCGTCAGGCGGGTGTCGCCGGAGAAGACGATACGGCTGCCATTGGCCGAGAGGCTGAGCCCGAAGGCCGGCTCGACCGGCTTGTGGTCGACGAGGAAGGCTTCGACAGCGAGGGCGCCGAGCCCGGCGACCGGGCCTTCCCGCAGCTCCTCGAACACGACTTCCAGGCCGGTCGCATCAGGGCGCTTCTCGAAGGCGATGCGCAAAGCGCGCTCGCGAGCGAAAGCCTCGTACTGCCCGCGCATATTGGCGAGCGCCGGCTCCGGCGCGAGCACGCGCCAGGGCCGATTGCGGCCCTGATGCCAGGACGAGACGATCAGCTGGTAAAAATCGACCAGATGGTCGGAATGCTCATGGGTGACGATGAGCGCGTCGATCTGCGCCCCGGCATGGCCGGCGGCGACGAGGCGCTGGCTGACGCCCGAGCCGCAATCGACCAGAACCTTGACCCCACCCGCCTCGACGAGATGGGCCGGGCCGGCGCGGCGCAGGCTGACGGGTGGCGCGCCGCTGCCGAGAAAGGTGAAGGCGAGGCCGGTTGTCATCGTCACTCGCCTCCAATCGTGGTCCGGTCGGCCGGGCTCAGTAGCCGCCGTCGTCGTCCTCGTCGGCCGGGCGCTTGAGCTGCTTCAGCTTGGCGAAGACCGAATCGACGTCGATCTTCTCCTCGTCCTGCCGCTTCGGCCGGCTCATGTCGGCGAAGGGCTGCGAGGACGGGGCCGGCTCAGGCGCGGTGGTCACCTCGGCCGGGAGCAGGGTCGAGCCGGTGTTCTGCAGGACCATGGCCGGCCGCTCCTTGGCGGCGCGGGCCACTTCGAAGTCGAGGTCGATCTGCGAGGCAAGGCCGAGGCTGACCGGGTCGATCGGCTGCAGCTGCTGGGTATTCCAGTGCGTGCGGTCGCGGATCTGGGCGATCGTCGTCTTGGTCGTGCCGATCAGGCGGATGATCTGCGCGTCCTTGAGCTCGGGATGGTTGCGCAGCAGCCAGAGGATCGCGTTCGGGCGGTCCTGGCGCTTCGAGACCGGGGTATAGCGCGGGCCCTTGGTGCGCTTGATCTCCGGCACCTTGACCTTGCGCTCGGCCAGCTTGAGCTGGTGCGACGGGTTCTTGGCGGCGCGCTCGAGCTCCTCGCGGGTGAGCTGGCCGGAGGTGATCGGGTCGAGGCCCTTGATGCCGGCGGCGACTTCGCCATCGGCGATGCCGCGCACTTCGAGCGGATGCAGTTTGCAGAACTCGGCGATCTGCTCGAAGGTCAGCGAGGTGTTCTCGACCAGCCAGACCGCAGTGGCTTTCGGCATCAGCGGCGTTTGTGACACGGGCCGTCTCCTGGAATGTCGCGGGCAATAGCTCTCAGGCGCCGACCGGCCGCCCCGGCCGGTCATCCAAATCATCAACGATGAGGAGGATAGGCCGCCTTATAGGCAAAGCCGGGAAGGCTGTCCAATCAATCCGATCGCTCAGATCGTCAGCACGATCTTGCCGATATGGGCGTTGCTTTCCATCAAGGCGTGCGCCTGTGCTGCCTGTGCCAGCGGGAAGCGGGCGTGGATCACCGGCTTGCAGCGCCCTTCCGTCAGCAGCGGCCAGACCTTGTCCTCGAGCTCGCGCGCGATCGCGGCTTTCTCGGCAATCGTGCGCGGGCGCAAAGTCGAGCCGGTATGGGTCAGCCGCTTCATCATCAGGCGGCGGAAATCGACCTCGGCCTTCGGCCCGTTGAGGAAGGCGATCTGGACGATCCGGCCGCTCTCGGCGGCAGCATCGTAATTGCGGTTGATGTAGTCGCCGCCGACCATGTCGAGGATCAGGTTGACGCCGCGCCCGCCGGTCGCGGCCTTCGCCGCTGCGACGAAATCCTCGGTACGATAGTTGATGGCATGGTCGGCGCCGAGATCACGGCAGGCGGCGCATTTTTCGTCCGATCCCGCGGTCGCCAGCACGGTCGCGCCAAAAGCCTTGGCGAGCTGGATCGCGGTGGTGCCGATGCCCGAGGTGCCGCCATGCACCATGAAGCTCTCGCCCTTCTTCAGCCCGCCGCGCTGGAAGACATTGGTCCAGACGGTGAAATAGGTCTCGGGGAGCGCGCCGGCTTCTTCCAGCGACAGCCCGGAGGGAATCGGCAGGGCATTGTCCTCATGGACCACGGCGTATTCGGCGTAGCCGCCGCCGGCGACGAGCGCACAGACCTGGTCGCCGACCTCGTAGCGCGAGACACCTTCGCCGAGCGCGACGATCCGGCCGGCGATCTCCAGCCCGGGAATGTCGGACGCCCCGGGTGGCGGGGCATAGCCGCCCATGCGCTGCAACACGTCGGGCCGATTGACGCCGGCGACCGCGACATGAACCAGAACCTGGCCGGGACCGGGCTGCGGCACCGGGCGCTGCTGCGGTTTCAGCACATCGGGGCCGCCGGGGGCATCGAAGCCGATGGCGGTCATTGTCGCGGGCAGGGCGGTCATGCGGTGTCTCCTCGCCTGTGGTGCTGGCGTTGTGCTGCGATTAAGCTCCCGCGCTCCGAGGATGCAAGGCGAGGCTATGATGGCTGGATTTCTCGACGATGATCGCCCCGTGCCGAAGCGGGCCCATGAGATCGGGCAGGATCTGTCGCAACTCGCGGTCACCGAACTCAGCGAGCGGATCGCGGTTCTGGAAGCGGAGATCGAGCGGCTGAAGGAAGCGCGCGAGAAGAAGTCGGCCTCGCGCTCGGCAGCCGACGCCTTCTTCAAGAAGGCCTGAGGCGAAACCGCGGCGGTCAAGAGCGGCAACGGGCAGGGCGGCATTTCCGCTGGCGGGTGAGTCCTTCCCGCCACGCGACAAGATGCACCAGCCGATGAACGGATATTCATCTTCGCAGCGCGAGCCGAAGCGCCTATCCTGAGGACGTGGACAGAAGGCGGCCGAACGCCGCCCGCCCGCGCCGACGCAACGTCTCGGCCGGGGCCGCTTCCGACAATGACAACAGGTGGAAACGAGCGGAGAGACGGCTGCACGCCGTCCCCGATCGCGCGCCTGCTTTCGACAGGAGACAAGACGATGCGCCTCGTCGCACTCGCCATAGCCTTGCTCGCCGCCATGCCGGCTCTCGCCGTTGAGGACACTGCCAGGATCGGGCTGCGCGAGGATGGCGGCAAGCCGCTCGCAGCCTTCCAGCTCCGTTGGCCGCAGACCACCGTGATCATGCAGGCGCCGGTCACGGTGCTCGGTGGCCACAGCATCGAGATCCGGCGCGAGATCGCGCCCAGCGTCAGCCTGGGAGGCACCTATCGCTATTCGCTCGGCGAGCGCTTCGTCAGCGAGCGTTTCGGCCTGAAGCTGACGGTGACGCGCTGAGATTCTGGAATGCGTCAGGATCGTTCGAATTTGTCGCATTTTCGGGCGGCGTTAACGGCCGCTTAACGATTCCAAAGTATGAATCGCATCATCCAGTTTGTCTGGATGTCGAGTGGCTCCTGCCCACTCTGTTTGACGCCTCCCTGTTGACCTTCGAGCCGCCTTCGGGGCGGCTCTTTTTTTGGTCTGCTGCCCGGATTATCGGGCAAGGGCGGGGCGCCACCGGGCCGGACCATGGCACCGTTAACCTTAATGATATGTTACCGCGGCGCCGACAGAGTGATGGCGTTATCCTTGCGATGTCCCGGCCAGTCCGGCGTCGCGTCCTTCGATCGCGCGCCACTGTGCCGATTGGAGACATGGGATGACCGATTTGACGATGCTGAGGCCCGAGGCCGACGATGGCGCGATCCCGTTTGCGCGCAGCTTCGTCAAGTCTGACGCGTTCATGCAGCTGTTCCGCGAAGGCATGGGTTTGGTCGAGGCCACCGCCTCCTATCTCGATGGCGAGGGGCGGGCCGAATCGGCCGCTCTGCCGCGCGAGGTCTCGCTGACCTATGCGACCGAGAGCATGCGCCTGACGACGCGGCTGATGCAGATCGCCTCCTGGCTCCTGGTGCAGCGCGCCGTCGCCGAGGGCGAGATGAGCGCCGATCAGGCGCGCAGTGAACACAACAAGGTGCGCATCGCCGAGCCGATGCTGCAGCCGAGCAGCGCCGAGGCGGCGCGTCTGCCGCAGCGCCTGCGCGATCTGGTCGCTCACTCGATCCGCCTGCAGGAGCGCATCCGCAATCTCGACCAGCAGATGTCGGGCGCCGTTCGCCCCGCGCTGGCAAATCCAGTGCGCGGCCAGATCGAGAGCCTGCAGGCCCGGCTCGGCCTGCTGCGCTGAAAATTCCAGACGTCATGCTCGGGCTTGACCCGAGCATCTCAGGCCGGAGGAGGCTCCTGATAGCGCCTTCTCGTCCTGAGATTCTCGGGTCTACGCTTCGCTTCGCCCGAGAATGACGCCAAGCCTGACCGCGGCCTATCGTCGCCATCAACGCAAAAAGCCCGGCCGTGAGGCCGGGCTTTTCTGTCGTGCTCGCGGGCCCGAAAGGCCGCGAAACCCGAGAATTACTTCTTGCCGAGGGCGCCCAGCGCGCCGAAACGCGAGTTGAAGCGCGAGACGCGGCCGCCGCGGTCCAGCATGTGCTGGGTGCCGCCGGTCCAGGCCGGGTGGGTCTTCGGGTCGATGTCGAGGTTGAGGGTGTCCCCCTCCTTGCCCAGCGTCGAACGCGTGAAGTATTCGGTGCCATCGGTCATGACGACCTTGATGGTGTGGTAGTCGGGATGAATGCCGGTCTTCATGGCGAAATCCTCAATTCGAAAAGCTGGCGGCCGGAACTCGGCGCGCATCGCCGGCTCTTCGAACAATTCGTATGAGCCTGTTGTGAAGTGGGCTGCCCATAGCGCAGCCGCAGCGACGGTGCAAGCTTTTCAGGATGAGTGAGCGTGGCGAACGAGAACAACGAAGACCAGAAGGCGCGGCCCGATTTCAGCGCGCTGCGCTCGTTCTGGCCCTATGCGCTGGCCCAGAAGCAGCGGATCGCCTTCGCGCTGGTTGCATTGATCGTCGCCTCGGTCGCGACCCTGGCGCTGCCCATGGCGGTCCGGCGCGTCATCGACGTCGGCTTTTCCGGCGGCGAACAGCAGCTGGCGAATTCCTATTTCGCGATCCTGATCGGCGTCGTCGCCGTTCTGGCGCTGGCGAGCTCGTTTCGCTTTTACCTGGTGATGACGGTCGGCGAGCGTGTCGTCTCGCAATTGCGGGCCGACGTCTTCGCGCATCTGACCCGGCTCGAGCCGGCCTTCTTCGATGCCAGCCGCGCCGGTGACCTGGTCTCCCGCCTGACCGCCGATACCACGCAGATCAAGTCGACCTTCGCCTCGACCGCCTCGATCGCCCTGCGCAACGGCATCATGTTCCTTGGTGCGCTGGCGCTGATGATCGCGACCAGCCCGCAGCTCTCGGCGATCGTGATCGGCGCGATTCCGCTCGTCGTGCTGCCGCTGGTCTTCTCGGGCCGCAGCGTGCGCAAGCGTGCCCGTGCCGCGCAGGACCGGCTCGCCGACGCCTCCGCCTTCGCCTCGGAAGCGATCGGCGCGATCCGGACCATGCAGTCCTTCGGCGCCGAGCGCGCGACGACGCAGCGCTTCCAGGGCGCCTCGGACGGCGCCTATGACGCCTCGCGCGATGCGACGCGTTCGCGCGCCTGGCTTTCCGGCATCGCGATCTTCCTGGTCTCGGCCAGCGTCGTGCTGGTGCTCTGGGTCGGCGCGACCGAGGTCTTCGCCGGGCGGATGAGTGGCGGGCGCCTGTCGCAGTTCGTGCTCTATGCTGTGCTGGCGGCAAGCTCGCTCGGCCAGCTTTCGGAAGTCTATGGCGATATCTCCGCCGCGGCCGGCGCAGCCGGACGGCTCGGCGAGATCCTTGCGACCAAGCCGGCGATCGCCGCGCCGCCGCATCCGAAGGCGTTGCCGACACCACCGGTGGGCGCGCTTTCCTTCGAGGGCGTCTCCTTCCACTATCCCGGCCGCAGCAATCTCGCGCTGGCCGATCTCGACCTTTCGATCAAGCCAGGCGAGCGGGTCGCGCTGGTCGGGCCTTCCGGCGCCGGCAAGAGCACGGTGCTGCAACTGGCGCTGCGCTTCTACGACCCCTTCGCCGGTCGCGTCGTCGTCGACGGCGTCGCGGGGCCCGAGGCCGATCCGACCGAGTGGCGCAGCCGCTTTGCGCTGGTGCCGCAGGAGCCGACCGTGTTCGGCGTCTCGGTGGCCGACAACATCGCCTATGGCCGTCCTGGAGCGAGCCGGGCTGAGATCGAGGACGCCGCTCAGCTCGCCGCCGCCGACGGCTTCATCCGGGCCTTGCCCGAGGGTTACGACACCATCATCGGCGAGCGCGGTGTCACCTTGTCGGGCGGACAGCGCCAGCGCCTCGCCATCGCGCGCGCCGTGCTGAAGGATGCCCCCATCCTGTTGCTGGACGAGGCGACCTCGGCGCTCGATTCGGAAAGCGAACGCGCCGTGCAGGATGCGCTCGACCGGCTGATGCAGGGGCGGACCACTTTGGTCGTCGCGCACCGCCTTGCGACGATCCTCTCCGCCGACCGTATCCTGGTGATGGAGGACGGGCGGGTGGTCGAGGAAGGCACCCACGCCGCCCTCGTCGCCAAGGGCGGGCTCTACGCGCGGCTTGCGGCGCTCCAGTTCGGGCTGGAGGCGGCCTAAGCTTCCTTTTCCCTGGAGCCTCCTCCTCCCCTCGGGGGAGAAGGTCCGGCAGGGGATGAGGGCGGTTCGACCGGGTGAGACGAAAAAGGGCCGCTTGCGCAGCCCTTCCCTCATCCGTCAGCGCTTCGCGCTGCCACCTTCTCCCCCGAGGGGAGAAGGGAGGCTTCGATCAGCGCTGCGGCATCCAGCAGCCCTCGCTTGCGCGCGACTTCCGCCGGCGTCAGCTCTTCCGCGTTGCGTACCTTCGGATCGGCCCCGGCCGCCAGCAGGAAGTCGACGAGATCGCAGGCGCTGATGTCGTCGTCGGGGAGGCAGAACAGCGGCGCCTCGCCGGAGCGGGCCGGCGCAGTGGCCAGCGCCGGCTCCTCAGCGATGAGCGCCTCCAGCCGCTCGATCTCGGCGGCTTCGCACAGAGCCTGGATGTCGCTGCTGCGCGAGGCCAGATAGATCTGCGCGGCACTGGCGCCCTGATGCCGCGCCCAGCCGAGCGGGGTCGAGCGATAGCGGCGCTCGATCGGATCGATCTGCGCGCTCGCCTCGACCAGGAGTGCAACGATCTCGATCGCATCGCTCCCTGCCGCCTCGTGCAAAGCGCGGACGCCGTCGCGTGTCTGTGCATCCGGCGAGACGCCTAAGCGGAGCGCCAGCGCCGCGATCTCTGGCTTGCCCTGCCGGATTGCGACGAACAGGGGCGCAGGGCTGAGCAGGAACTCAGGATTGCCGGCGAGCAGTTGGCGCGCCTGTATCTCGTCGCCACGAGCTACCGCTGCGGTGAAGGCCTCCTGCCCATGGAGCTCGACCGGGCTGGCGCCATTGTCGACGAGCAGGCGCACGAGATCGCTGCGGCCGTCGAGCATGGCTTGCTTGACCAGGCTTTGCTGCGAATAGGCGTTGAGCGCGTGGGCATCGGCGCCATGGGCGAGAAGCCAGGCGGCGCGCTTTGGCTGGCGCGGCACGGCGTTGCCGAGGAGGTAGTCGAGCGGCGGCGCCGGCAGCTCCCTCACCGGCTCGCGCCAGCGCCCGATCTCACCGCGCTTCTCCGTCTCGTTCCAGAGCAGGTCGAGCCAGGTGACGTCGTCGGCGCCGAGCGAGGAGTTGTAAAGCGCCTGACCATTGAGCGGATCGGCGCCGCGGGCGATCAGGAGCCGCGCCAGCGCCTCTGCCCGCGGGTGCGGGGGCTGGTTGCCCTCGCCGCCGCCGATGACGCCGGTCAGCGGGGTGAAATGGTTGCTGCCGTCGCTGAACAGGGCATTTGGGTCGGCGCCATGGTCGAGCAGGAGCTGCGCGATCGCGACAGCGTTGCGTGACAGGGCTTCGTTCGGCAGCCGGGTGAAGGCGAGGCGGACGAGCGGCGTCCAGCCATCGAATTCGCTCGGCTTGTTTGAGAGCGCGGCATCCTTGCGCAGGAGGGCGCTGACAGCATCGAGATCATGCGCGGCAACGGCCGTGTGGATGCTGTCACGGGCGATGTCCGGATGGCGTTCGAGCAGGCGCTGCGCCAGCGCGCCGCGCGCTGGCCGGTCGGCCTCGTACTCGCCCCAGCTTTGCGTTCCCGGCCTGACGCCATAGCGCAGCGCCGACTTTTCCAGGAACAGCGCGACGAGCGTGGCATGGCCGCGCGCCGCCGCCTCGCGCGCGATCAGCTCCTGCTTCAGCGCCGCCCAGTTCGGGAGACCGTAATCGCGGGCGAGGGCATGCTGCACCTCGCGCAGCTTCGGCGCGCCGGCATGGTTGGGGATCAGCTTGCGGAAGCGGGCAATGGTCTCTGTATCGCCGGCCTCGATCTCCTTCAGCCAGCGCTTGGCCTGGCGGCGGATCGTTTCGAGGGTCGAGCGGGACGTGAGTTCGCGGGTCGCGTCAGACATGGGTCTTCCTTCCGAGGAAAGCCTGATGTCCGCTCGACAGGCCGGAAGAAAGCGATGATGCAATGTCGTCGCTTGAATATGGGTGGGAGCAGGCTCCCTTGCCGCGGACTGGTGGCGCCCCATGCGCTCTGCGCTGATGAAAAGCGCATGGCAACGGCGAAGTCAATGCGCGCCAGCCATCTGCCGTCATGCTCGGGCTCGACCCGAGCATCTCAGGCCGAAGGTGTCTCCACTGGCACCTTCTCGTCCAGAGATTCCCGGGTCGGCGCGATGCGCCGCCCGAGAATGACGCCTGGACTCACTTCGCCCGCTTCGCACCCACCAGCTCGTCCCACTTCCGGAACGCCACGACCATCTTGTCGGGCTTCAGGGGCAGTTCGATCGGGTTGTTGGCGATGAGGTCGGCATATTCCGGCCGGCCGAACTCGGCGATGACCTTCTGGCTCGATTCCGGCGCCAGCGAGAGCGGCACGTTCTTCACCGCCGGGCCGGGATAGAGATAGCCTTCGTCATAGGAATAGGCCTGCATCTTCGGCGTCAGCACATGCGCCATGATGTCGAGGACGACGGCGAGCCGGTCATTGGGCAAGCCCTTGGGCACGCACATGAAGAAGGCGTCGGAGACCCAGTGGAAGCCCTTCAGCGTCTGGATCTTGGCTTCCTTCGGGACGATGCCGAGCGCGCGCGGGTTGATGTCCCAGCCGGTGGTCGAGATGATGATGTCGCGCGAACCGTCGCCGAACTCCTTCATCGTCGCGCCGGTGCCGGCCGGATAGTACTCGATGTGCTGGCCGAGCTCCTGCAGATAGGCCCAGGTCTTGTCCCAGCCGCCGACCGGGTCCTGCGGGTCCTTGTCGCCGAGGAGATAGGGCAGGCCCATCATGAAGGTGCGGCCCGGGCCGGAATTGGTCGGGCGCGCATACATGAACTTGTTCGGATTGGCCTTGGCCCAGGCGAGCAATTCCTCGGCCGTGGTCGGGACATTCTTGACCCGGTCCGGCATGTATTCGAGCAGCGGGCCGGAGGGGTAGTAGTTGACGACGACTCCGAAGCCGTCGCCCTGCGCCTTGTGCAGGTTGAGCGCGGCCGGCTCGTAATTGGCCTCGATGTTCGGGAATTTGTCGGCGAAGTCGGGCAGGATCTTCTGCCAGAGCTTCTGCTCGAGGCCGGCGGCAAGGCCGTCGCTGCCGGTCAGGATCAGGTCGAGGTCGACCTTGCCGGCATCCTGCTGCGCCTTGAGCTTGCTGGCGAGTTCGGGGGCAGGGGCCTTCACGAAGGCGATGCGCGAGACCAGCTTGGGATTGGCAGTGCGATAGTCCTCGAAAGCCTTCTGCATCAGCGCCAGCGCGCCGCCGACGTCCATGACGCTGATCACGACCGGGCTGGTCGGCAGCGGCGGCGAGGCGGCGAGCGCCGGCCCGCCGGCCGCGAGCGCGCCCAGGCCGCCGAGCACGGTGCGGCGGTCGATGCCCTTGAGATGCTTGGTCATTGCCTTCCCCTCTTGTTGTTGCGCCGTTTGGTGGCGCTCATGCGTCGTAGCGGCGTTCCTGATCGGCGAGGCGGACGCGCCGGACGAAGAGATCATCCGACCATTCGATCTCACCCTCGGCAAGCACGATGCCATGTGCCTTGAGCGCCGGCCGGATCGCGGCGAGCGCATGGTCGGAGGCCATGGCGAAAGCCTGTGCGGGTGTCGCGATGCCCCAGGCGACGACATTGCGGACAGCTTCATCCAGACACAGCGCCGAGCCGGCGAGCAGGCCAGCCTCCTGCCGCACCGAGCCATCTGGCATGCGATCGACGGCCATGCCGGCGAAATGGTAGCGGCCGACCGGCGCCGCGGCGGCGACCACCGCATCGGTGACCAGGATCGAGCGTTCGAAGCCCTTGGCCCGGATCAGCGCGGCAAGCGCCCTGGGATGGATATGGATTCCATCCGCGATAAAGCCGGCCATCAGCCGGTCCTCGGCGAGCTGGGCGAAGATCGGGTTGGCGAGCTTGTGCAGCGTCTGCGGCACGCCATTGCCGAGATGGGTCGAGAGCGAGAGTCCGGCATCGGCAGCGGCAGAAACCTGTTCGAAATCGGCGGCCGAGTGACCGATCGCGACGATCTTGCCGGCATCGGCCAGGCTCTTCGTCAGCGCGACCGCACCTTCGCTCTCGGCGGCGAGCGTCACCATCAGGATCGGCCGCGTCAGGCCGCGCTCGATCTCGGCGATCAGCTCCGGCCTTGCCGCCGTCATCGCCTGCGGCGGATGGCAGCCATGATAGCCCGGCGCCGGGTTCAGGAACGGCCCTTCGAGATGGTAGCCCGGGCACATCAATGGCCCGAGCCTGCTGCCGGCGGCGGCTTTGTCCAATGCCCGGAAGCGCTCGACCAGCTCGTGCGGATGGGCGGTGATGATCGTCGGCAGGCAATGCGTGACGCCGGTCGCGAGCATCGCCTCCAGCGCCCGGTCGAGATCGGCCGGGGTGATCGCCGGGTCGTTGAAGTCGACGCCGGCGAAGCCGTTGATCTGGAGGTCGACCAGGCCGGGCGAGACGGGCATCGCCGCTCAGCCCTGCTTCAGCAGCGATGCCGCCGGCGGATCGAGGAACAGCACCGTGTTCGGGTGGCGCTGCAGGATCGAGGCCGGGTGCAGCGGCGTGACCTCGCCTTCGAGTGCGTCCTTCACCGCCTGCGCCTTGCGGGCGTCCGGCACCGAGAGGACGATGAACTCGCTCTTCAGGATCTGGCGGATGCTCATCGAGATCGCCTGTTCCGGCACCGCTTCAAAGGTCTCGAACCAGCCCTCGCCGAATTGCTGGTTGCGGCAGGCCTCGTCGAGCGTGACGACGATATAAGGCTCTTCGGTCTCGAAATCGGCCGGCGGATCGTTGAAGGCGAGGTGGCAGTTCTCGCCGAAGCCGGCGAAGCAGAGATCGATGCGGCGGCCGGCGATCAGCGCGTTGAGGCGCTTCGTCTCGGCGGCAGGATCGCCCTCGCCATTGACGAAATTGAAGGCCGGCTTGACCGCGAGCGGGGCAAGGAAACGCTCCCTGAGATAGCCGCGGAAGCTCGCCGGGTGGCTCTCGGGCAGGCCGACATATTCGTCGAGATGGAAAGCGGTGACTTTCGACCAGTCGATGCCCTCGGCAACGACGAGGTTCTGCAGCATCTCGAACTGGCTCGCACCGGTGGCGACGATGATCGTCGCCTCGCCATGGCGGGCAATCGCCGCGCGGATCGCCTTGGCGCCGAATGCAGCGGCCTGCCGGCCGAGCTCGTTCTTGTCGGGGGTGACGCGGATATCGATCATGCTGCTCCCTGTCCGCCAAGCGTGCGGTATTTTTCGTGTGGTATACTACCATACCAGCCAGCATGCTAGCACGGACACGAGAGCGCGCACCCATCGCAAAGGCATGGCGCTTCGCAGCTTTTCGCGGGGCTTGCGCGCATAGGTTTTCCAGACGAGCAGGCGCAGCCTGTGGCGATCTAATCATGCAATCATTTGATTGCATGATATCTACCCTCGTGCTAACAACCGCCCATGGATTTCGACCGCCTTTTCCGGGCGCTGGCCGATCCGACCCGCCGGCGCATGCTGGACGAGCTGGCGGAGCGGGACGGCCAGACGCTGTTCGAATTGCATGTGCGCCTGATCAGCTGGCACGGGGCGAGCCTGTCCCGGCAGGCCCTGTCGAAACACCTGCAGGTGCTGGAGGAGGCGGGCCTTCTCCGTACGGAATGGCGCTGGCGCAGCAAGCACCATTTCCTCGAACGCTCGCCGCTGCGGCAGATGTGGGATGTGTGGATGCGGCCGCTGGCCGAGCCGCCGGAGAAGGAGACGAGCGATGCCGATCAAGATCGTCGTGACGAGCCTGCTGGTCGATGACCAGGAGAAGGCGCTGCGCTTCTACCGCGACATTCTCGGCTTCGAGCCGAAGGACGACATCCCGATGGGCCATCATCGCTGGCTGACCCTGACCTCATCAGGCGATCCCGACGGCGTCGAGCTGCTGCTCGAGCCCGACGAACATCCGGCGGCGAAGCCCTGGAAGACCGCGCTCGTCGCCGACGGAATCCCGGCGACCTCGTTCGGGGTCGAGGATGTCCATGCCGAGCATAGGAGGCTTGCGGGTCTGGGCGTCGCCTTCACCCAGCCGCCGGTAAATCTCGGCCTGGTCACGACAGCAGTCTTCGACGACACCTGCGGCAACCTGATCCAGATCGCCCAGCGGCATTGAGGGAGTGTCGCCAGGAAAAGCTCTCTCACCGCTCGGTGATCTTGAACTCGATCCTGCGGTTGCGGCGCCAGGCGTCGTCATTGTTGGCGACGTCGAGGGGCTGGAACTCGCCGAAGCCGGTGGCGGCGATGCGGTCGGCGGGAATGCCCTTGCTGACGAGGTATTCGACCACGGCGACGGCGCGGGCGGTCGACAGGCTCCAGTTCGACGGGAATTGCGGCGAGCGGATCGGCCGGTTGTCGGTATGGCCGTCGACGCGCAGGATCCAGGGCAGGTCTGGCGGCATTTCGCGGGCGAGATCGGCGATGATGGCGCCCAGCTTGTCGAGCTCGCCGCGGCCTTCCGGCTTCAGCACGGCCTGGCCGGCGTCGAAGAAGACCTCCGACTGGAAGACGAAGCGGTCGCCGACGACACGGATGTCGGGCCTTGTGCCGAGTACCTGCCGCAGGCGGCCGAAGAAGTCTGAGCGGTAGCGCGCCAGCTCCTGCACGCGCTGGGCCAGCGCGACATTGAGGCGCGAGCCGAGCTCGGAGATGCGCGTCTGGGATTCCTTGTCCTTGACCTCGGCGGCGGCGATCGCCTCCTCCAGCGCCGCGAGCTGGCGGCGCATGGCGACGATCTGCTGGTTGACCAGCTCGACCGTGGCCTGCGCCTTGGCGGAGAGCTGCTTTTCGGCGTCGAGCGCCTTCTGCGTCTCGGCGAGCTGGGTCGGCGCGTTGGTGCGGGCGGCGCCGTCGAGCAGGCCCTGGACACGGGCGCGTTCGGCCTGCTCGCCGGCGAGCGAGGATTGCAGCAAAGCGAGCGAATCCTTCGCCTCCTTGCCGGTCGAGCGCTCGAGGGCGAGCAGGTCGCTGAGCTCGGCGATCTGGCGGTTGAGCCGGTCGAGCACTGTGTCGCGGCCGGAAATCTCCTGCGACAGGAAGAACTGGCCGAGGACGAAGACCGACAGCAGGAAGACGATGCCGATCAGCATCGTCGAGAGCGCATCGACGAAGCCCGGCCAGAAATTGACCTCTTCCCGGCGATGCGAGCGCGACAGGGCCATGCTCAGCCTTTCCTGCGATCAGTGCCCGCGATGCCGCAGCACCATGGCAGGCTCATGACTCGCTCACCCGTTCGGCGGCGAGGCGCTCGATCAGGCGCTTCAGATCCTTCTCGCGCACGGCCTGCGCCTCGACCCAGTCGCGGATCAATTGCTGCTCGGAGCGCATGTGCTGGACGAGACCCTGGATGCCCTCGGCGAGATTGGCCAGCGCCTGCGTCGCCGCACGGTTGTTGGAGCCGTCCTGCATGGCGGCCTGGAGCTTGTCGAGGCGCTCGACCACGACGTCGCCGGCAACCGTCGGGCCGGCGACCGACATCGCCAGCGGGATCGTCGCGGAATGCGCCGTGGCGGTGCCGAGATAGCCCTCGATTTCGTTGCGGAAGCGGCGCTGGCCCTGGCCGACTTGCAGGTCGAGGAAGCCGAGGATCAGCGAGCCGGCGATGCCGAACAGCGAGGACGAGAAGGACAGGCCCATGCCGGCGAGCGGCGCGGCAAGGCCCGCCTTGAGTTCGTCGAAGAGCACGCCGGCCTCGGCGCCGGTGCGCAGGCTCTTGATGACGTTGCCGACCGAGGAGACGGTCTCCAGCAGGCCCCAGAAGGTGCCGAGCAAGCCGAGGAAGACGAGCAGGCCGGCAAGGTAGCGCAATACCTCGCGCCCGTCGTCGAGCCGGACCGCGATCGATTCGAGCAGGCTCGCCGCCTGGCTGGAAGCGAGGTTGCGCTGCTCCAGCGCCGGCAGCACGGGGGCGAGCGGGCTGATCACCTGGTTGCGCCGGATCGTCGCCCCGGCCGGATTTGCGGCGAGGCGGGTAGCGGCGCGCGCCTCGCTGTCGACGCGCCAGAGCTCCCGCAGCGACAGGAGGACGCCGACTGCCAGCGCGCCAGTGATCAGGCCGTTGAGACCGGGATTGGTCATGAAGGCGGTGAGCAAGCCCGCCTGCAGGATGAAAATCAGGAAGCCGATCAGCGCGAGGAAGACCAGCGCGCGGAGGAAATAGCGCAGCGGGCGGGAGAAGCGGAACGTCTGCGGCCGATTGGGGCTCGTCGCTGGGGGCTCCAGCGGCGGGACCTCCGGGGCCGCCTCGTCATTGGCCATGCCTGCTCATCCGATCCGGTTTCGTCGCGGCGGCGACTGTCGCCTCCCGCCACGCCGGGATCAAGCTGAAAACCGCCGCGATTTCGTCAAAGAACGGTCTTGAGGACTGCGCGCAACGCCGGCTCGCCGGCCTCGTTGCCGCAGATCACGTCCTTGGCCGAGGTCGGCTGCTTGCCGTCGAGCGTGCCGAAGGTGCCGCCCGCTTCGCGGACCATCACGGCGCCGGCGCCGAAATCCCAGGTGTTGAGGCCGCGTTCCCAATAGGCGTCCATGCGGCCGGCGGCGACATAGGCGATGTCGAGCGCGGCCGAGCCCATGCGGCGGACATTGGCGAAACGGCTCATCACCGCGCCGAGCTCCTTCAGGAAGAGCGGGTGGCCGCCCTTGCCGATATGCGGCACGCCCATGCCGATCAGCATGTCCGCCGATTCGCGCCTGCCCGAGACGCGCAGGCGACGGTTGTTGGCATAGGCGCCCTTGCCCTTCTCGGCGATGAAGAGCTCGTCCTTGGCGGCGTCGTAGATCACGCCGGCGATGAACTGGTTGTCGCGCTCCAGCGCCACCGAGATGTTCCAGTGCGGGATGCCGCGCAGGAAGTTGTGGGTGCCGTCGAGCGGGTCGATGTGCCAGCGATTGCTCTCGTCGGTGCCGGCGACGACGCCGCTCTCTTCCATGACGAAGCCGTAGCCGGGCCGGGCCTTCTCCAGCGAAGCGCGCAGAATCTCCTCGGCCTTGTGGTCGGCCTTGGAGACGAAGTCGCCCGGGCCCTTGGCCAGGACCTGCAGGTTCTCGACCTCGCCGAAATCGCGCTTCAGCGAACGCGACGCCTTCATCACGGCGTCGGTCATCACGGTCATCAGGGGGGAGCGGATCATTGTACAAACCTCGAGGCGCGCGACGCGCGGCGGAAGAGAACAGGCTATCAAAGAGCGATGGTGGGGTGGCGCCAGCGTTGCGCCACGAATTTCGCCGTCACTTGCTCGGTTGGCTCGGCGTCGTCAAGGCCGTGGCCTCGATCCGGTCGGCGGCGAGGCGGGCGGCGCGGGCACGCTGCTCGGGCGAAAGCCGCTCCAGCACCTGGTCGAGCGTGGCGTCGGCAAGGCCCTGGGCGCGCGCGGCGAGGTGCCAGGCGGCCGCCTCCGACAGGTCGGGCGGAACGGCGCGGCCGAACTGGTAGAGCTTGGCCAGGCGGTTCTGGGCGATAGCGTTGCCCTTATTGGCAGCGCGGATGAAGAGCTTGGCTGCTGCGCGCTCGTCCTTGGCGATGCCGTCGCCGTTGAACAGCATGATCGCATACTCGACTTCGCCGGCGATCAGCCCGTTGGCGGCAGCCTTGCCCATCCATTCGGCCGCCAAGGCATCGTCCTGCGCGACGCCGCGGCCAATCTTGTAGAGCACGCCGAGTGCGTGCTGGGCGTCGGCGAGATCGGCCGCTGCGGCGATCCTGAGACAGGCTATGGCGCGCTGGTCGTCCTGCGGCCGCCCGGTCGCGAGCAAGGCGAGGGCGAGATTGTAGTTGGCGGCGGGATGTCCGGCGGCGGCGGCCTTCTCCAGCAGGGCGCCGCCGGTCTTCGGATCGCGCGTCAGGCCACGACCTTCCAGCATCGCCATGCCGAGGGCGAAGATCGCATTGACGTCGCCCTTGTCGGCCGCGAGGCGATACCAGTCGGCGGCGGCCTTGGGATCGATGCGGACACCGAGCCCCTGCCGGTAGATCTCGCCGAGCAGCGTCATCGCCGCGGCGTCCTTCGGATCGGCCTCGAGCCGCTTCAAGGCGTCCGCTTGGGCGCGCCGGTAGTGTCCGGTCTGATAGGCGCCATAGGCGAAGTCCGGCTCCGCCGCGGTGGCAGGGAGGGCGAACGTCAGGGCGAGCGCTACGAGCGCAAGCCTCATCGTGCCATCCTGCGGGCGTGCTGCGCCGCAATCGCGGCATCGGCCTGTGCGACCGCGGCGCGGATGTCGACATCCTCGGCGAAGACCCATTCGCCGAGGGCGACGAATTCGGCACCGGTCTCGATCAGCGCCGGAACCGACTCGGCATCCGGGCAGTAGGCGATGCAGGGCGTCTCGAAGATCTCGGCCCACCAGGAAGCGCGCTCGATCACCGCCGGCAGCGCCGGCAGCGAGCCGTCCGGCCGCGGCTCACCGAACATGACGTAGTCGACGCCGGTCTCGCCGATATCCATGGCGTCATGGCGCGAGCGCAGGCCCCCGGCGCCGATGATGCGTTCCTGCTTCAGGCTGGAGCGCGCCTCGGCGACCGCCTCGGCTCCCGCCGTCAGATGGACGCCGTCGGCGCCGCCGCGGCTGGCAACCTGCGCCGAGGCCTCGACGACCAGGGCGACATTCTGCGCCTGCACCGGCGGGGCCAGGGCCTTGACCCGTTCGGTGAGGCTGCGCTCGTCGCCGGGCGCGAGCCGCAGCAGCACAGCGGCGACATCGCCGCCCGCGAAGGCCTGCATCAGGCGAAAGGACAGTGCGCCGGGATCCAAGATCGGCGGCGTGACGAGCATCAGGCGGGTGCGGGGGACAGATGTATTCATGATCGTCCGCGCAAACGGCCCGCGGCGTGGTCCAATGTCAAGACCATAAGCCCGGCGACGAGGCTCCAGAAAGCGGAGCCGACGCCGAACAGCGACAGGCTGGAGGCCGCGACGGCGAAGGTGACGACCGCGGCGAAGCGGTCCTTGTCGCTGCCCATTGCCTGGCTGAGTGCGCCGGTGAGCGAGCCGACGAGGCCGAGGCCGGCGACCGCGACGATCAGCGCCTTCGGCATGGCGAGGATCAGCGACAGCAGCAAGCCAGCGGTCGCCGCGACGACAAGCCAGAGCAAAGCGTACCAGATCCCGGCCTTCCAGCGCTCCTTCGGATCGGGATGGGTGTCGGCACCGGTGCAGATCGAGGCGCTGATCGCCGCCATGTTGACCATATGGGCGCCGGTCGGGGCGGTCAGGAACGACATCAGCCCGGTGACGAACAGGCAGGATGCCGTCGGCGGCTGGTAGCCGGAGGCGCGCAGCACGGCGAAGCCCGGCAGGTTCTGCGCCGCCATGGTGACGAGATAGAGCGGGATGCCGATGCCGACGATGGCGGTGAGGTCGAGATGCGGGACGATCAGCTCGATATGCGTCAGCGCGACGGGGCCGGCGGGCAGTGTCGCTGTGCCGGTGGCGAAGGCGAGGGCGAGCCCCGCGCCGAGCGCCGCGATGACGCCGAGGAAGGGGTTCCACAATCGCGCCAGCAGGAAGACCATGAGCAGCGTCAGCACCAAAGCCGGCTGCAGGCGCATCTCGTCGAAGACGGCGACGACGAAGCGGAAGATCACGCCGGCGAGCATGGCCGCGGCGATGCTCATCGGGATCCGCTCGACCAACGCCCCCAGCGGGCGGAAGGCGGCGGTCGCCATCATCAGCACGGCGGCGGCGAGGAAGGCGCCGACGGCCGAGGCTATGTCGACGCCGCTCACCGCCGCGATCAGCGCCGCACCGGGCGTCGACCAGGCGCAGATGATCGGCATCCGATGCCGCCAGGACAGGATGAGGCTGGACAGCCCCTTGGCGATGGCGAGCCCGGCGAGCCAGGAGACAGTTTGTCCTGGCGTCGCGCCGACCGCCTGCGCGGCGGCGAGGATCACCGCGACCGAGGCCGCGTAGCCGACGAAGACGGCGACGAAAGCAGAGAAGAGCTGCGACATCGGCGGGTCTATTCGTCCCAGGCAGTCGGCCAGGTCTCGGCGAGGGTGGCGCCCAGGCGCACCGGCCAGGCCGCCTTGGCGAGGCCGGTGCGGTCGTCGGTCTCGACCGCGATGCCCGAGAGCGTGCCTTCGCCGAGGGCAGGCTCCAGCCGTGAACCCGGTGTCTTCTGCAGGAAGCGGCGGATCGCCTCCTCCTTCTGCATGCCGAGGATCGACTCGTAGTCGCCGCACATGCCGGCATCGGTCTGGTAGGCGGTGCCGGCGGGCAGCACGCGCGTGTCCGAGGTCGGGACATGGGTGTGGGTGCCGACGACGAGGCTGGCGCGGCCGTCGAGATAATAGGCCATGGCGAGCTTCTCGCTGGTCGCCTCGGCATGGACGTCGACGATGACGGCGTCGGCGGCGTCCCCGAGCGGGCAGGCGGCGAGCTCGCGCTCAAGCGCGGCGAAGGGGTCGTCGAGCGCGTCCATGAACAGGCGGCCCATGACGTTGACGACGAGGACCCGCGCGCCGTTGCGCGCCTCGATCACAGTCGCACCACGGCCGGGCGTACCGGGCGGATAGTTCGCCGGACGGATCAGGCGCGGCTGGCGCTCGATGAAGACCAGCGCCTCGCGCTGGTCCCAGGAATGGTTGCCGAGCGTCACGACATCGGCGCCGGCGGCGAGCGTCTCGTCGCAGATCGCCTCGGTGATGCCGAAGCCGCCGGCGGAGTTCTCGCCATTGATGACGACGCAGTCGAGCTTCCAGCGCTCGCGCAGGCCGGGGAGGCGATCCTGGACGGCGAGGCGGCCGGCGCGCCCGACGATGTCACCGAGAAAGAGCAGACGCATGTCACTATCCAACGCTTGGGCCGTGCATCACGGCCCGTTATTTCGCATCTCCGCACAAGACAGCCGTCCCGGCTTTCCCCAGGCCGCGCGGTACGATTGTGCGGTCCGGAAAAACACGGCAGGACGGCGGCGTCTTGAAGGAAAGGCGCAGCCGCTAATGACGTGATCGCTGCGGCGAAATCAACCGCAGCGGATCGCCTCGTCCTGCGTGACGACCCAGTCGAGGCGGCGATCATGCGGCTCGGCGGGAACGTCCGCGATCTCCTGCGCCGCATAGGCGATGCCGACGGTCAGGACCGGTTCGAGCTCGGTGATGGCGCGGTCGTAATAGCCCTTGCCATAGCCGATGCGATAGCCGCGCCGGTCGAAGGCGGCGAGTGGGACGATCAGGATGGCGGGCTTCACCTCAGGCTGCTCGGGAGCCGGCACCAGCGTGCCGAAGCCGCCGGGCACGATCGGCTCCCAGGGCGCCCAGCGCCGGAAATGCATGCGCTTCTCGACGATCGCCGGCAGGCAGAGCGGCAGGCCGCGCTCGTGCAGGGCTTCCAGGATCGGGCGCGGATCGGCTTCCGAGCGCATCGGCCAATAGGCGGAGACCGGTCCCTGAGTGAACCCCGGCAGCTCCAGCACGCGCGCGACGATGGCCTCGTCCCAGAGCAGGCGATCGTCCAGTTCGAGTGTGTCGCGCCGGGCGAGCGCTTCGGCTCGCAGCGCGGCCTTGCGCGGGGAGGGGGCGAGAGAGACGTTGTCGGTCATAGGGTGCGGAGCCACCTCGGCCGTGGAGATTTCGATCCCGGGACACCTACAAAGTAGGTGGGCGCCGTGTGTCCGGGTCCAGGGACCCGGTCAGGGACAGCTCCCTAGGGAGTCGTATGGGCCCGGGAATACATGACTCGCACGTACCAGGCAGCCCCGCCGGCTCAATGTAGGGAAAGCGCAGGTGAAGCGCCAGTGGCGATTGTCGCTACAACTCCATGTGGACGATCTCTATCGGTTGCCCGCCTAGGCCGTGCGAGAAATGGCCGCGGCCGATGCTGCGGAAGCCATGCTTCCGGTAGAAGCCCTCGGCGTTCATCGTGGATTCCAGCCTGATCGCTCCGACATGCCCGGCGCGCGCGCGTTCGATGCCGATATCGAGGAGCCGCCTTCCCAGCCCGGTGCCCGCCGCCTCCGGCAGCAGGAACAGCCGGGTCACCTCGCCGGGCTCGGCGTCCACGAAGCCGACAACCGCCCCCGCGCGTTCGGCCACCACCATGCCGCCCTTGGCGATCAGCGCCTCGTAATAGGCCGGCGTGCGCTCGCCCATCCAACCGGCGATCTGCTCCGGTGAATAATGCTCCGACGCCAGCGCGGCGACCGAGCGTCGCGTGATCTCGAAGACCGCCGCGCCGTCGCCTCGCGCCGCGTCGCGCAGCACCGCCATGTCCGTCGTCGTCATGCCCCGGCCCCGCGCGCCATCCCATGCCGGATCACCCGGTCGATCAGGTCGGGATAGGCGACGCCGCTGGCGGCGAGCGCCTTGGGGAACATGCTGATGTCGGTGAAGCCGGGAATGGTGTTGATCTCGTTGACCAGCGCACTCCCGTCCGGGCGCAGGAAGAAGTCGACGCGAGCCATGCCGTCGCAGCCGAGCGCGTAGAAGGCACGCTTCGCCAGCTCCTGCAGGTTGGTGATGGTTTCCTCCGGCAGATGGGCCGGAACCTCGACGCGAGCGCCATCCTCGTCGAGATATTTGGCCTCGTAGGTGTAGAAGCCGTGGCTCGCGGCGGCGACGATCTCGCCCGGCAGCGAGACGATGGTCTCGCCATCGGCCTGCTCCAGCACGCTGAGCTCGATCTCGCGGCCGGCGATGAACTCCTCGACCAGCACCACGCTGTCGTGCCGGAAGGCCTCGGCGAGCGCCGCTGCGAAGCTCTCGGCATCCATCGCCTTGCTGACGCCGACCGAGGAGCCCTGCCGCGCCGGCTTGACGAAGAGCGGCAGGCCGAGCGCGGCGCTGGCCTGCTCGAAGCTCAGCGCCTCGCCCCGTCGGACGGTGAGCGAGCGGGCGACGCCGAGGCCGGCCTCGCGCAGCAGCCGCTTGGCGATGTCCTTGTCGAGCGCATTGGCCGAGCCGACGATGCCGCAGCCGGCGAGCGGGATGCCGGCGACCTGGGCCAGCCCCTGGACCGAGCCGTCCTCGCCATCGAGACCGTGCAGCACCGGGAAGAGCACGTCGATCTTCGGCAAGGTCTGCGGTGCCGCGCCGTCCTGCAGGCGCAGGAGGCGCCCGTTCCCACCCGGCAGCAGGCAGAGCTCGGCGCCGTCCTGCGGGATCGGATCGGGCATCACGCCGTTCTGCAATTCGAGCTCGCGCCACTCGCCGGCCTTGGTGATCAGGATCGGCACGACGTCGTATCTCGCCTTGTCGATTGCCTTGACCACATTGGTGGCGGACATCAGCGAGACCTCGTGCTCGGAAGACCTGCCGCCGAGGAGAATCGCCACCCGAACCCTGTCGCCCATTGTCGCCGCCTTCATCGATTCGCTTCTGCCTGGAAGCGTCAATCAGGCATGATTGAGGAATTGCAAAGGCGGCGGGGAAGCGTTCGCTCTTCCATCGCGATTAAGGGAGCATGACGGCGTTGCGGAGCTCGCCGCCTATCCCACCTGCCCGGGCAGCAGGCTTCTCGCCACGGTCTCGATGCGCTCGGCTGCGGTATTGAGCGCGGCAGCGGCCCTCTCCTCGACATCGCCGGCGCGCTGGTCGGCGAAGCCGGCATCGCCTTGCAGCGACTGCAGACGGCCTTCCAGCGTCTCGATCTTCTTCTTCAGCTCGGTGACCTCGTCGGCGACCATCAGCGCCGCCATCACGTGCAGGCGCATGTCGCCGATCTCGCCGAAGGCCTGGCGCATCTCCTCGATCTTGCCGTCATAGAGCTGGGCGAGCGCCTCCAGATGCGGCTCCTCGCCTTCGCCGCACGCCATGCGATAGGCCTTGCCGGAAATGGTGACGTTGACCTGGGGCATCAGGCGTCCTGCTCGGCTTCTTCGTCGGGGTGGGCCTCGACGCGGGCGATCACTTCGGTAAGCGCCGTCATGGCGCGGTCGAGCTTGCGGTCGACCTCCTGCGCGACGCCCTCGACCTGGCCGATCCGGGCCATGGCGCCGTCGAGCTCGACGGCGAGGCGGGCGCGATCGTCCTGCATCAGGGTGAGTTCGGTTTCGAGATTGGCACGACCACGCTCGACCTCGAGCCGCCTGCGGGCGGCTGCTTCGAGCTGGCCGAGCGCGCCTTCGAGGCGCGACAGGGCGTGATCCAGTGCTGGAGACGCCACGCTTCTTCCTTTGCGTGCCGGGGAAGCCGGCTCATCCGATTCGGAAGCCTAGTTTAACAAATATCTCCGTGGAAAGCGCTTCGACGGGTTCGATCTGATCGAAGCGTGGGGAAAAGTCGAGATCTGCGTCCTTGCAGGCGAATTGACTCCGCTTGAGCGGGCGGCCTATCGAACGCGCGACCTTTTTCTCAAGAGTTCGCTGCTCGCCGCCGGCCAGCTTCGGCGCGAGCCTCGTTCCGCCTCCGCCGGAGAGATTCCATGACGACGCCTGCGATCGACCGCGCCCAGCACGAGCGGCTCGCCAACGCCATCCGCTCCCTCGCCATGGACGGCGTCGAGCAGGCCAAGTCCGGCCATCCCGGCCTGCCGATGGGCGCGGCCGACGTCGCGGCCGTGCTCTTCACCCGCATCCTGAAATACGATGCGGCCGAGCCGCGCTGGCCTGATCGCGACCGTTTCGTGCTCTCGGCCGGCCATGGCTCGATGCTGATCTACGCGCTGCTCTATCTCACCGGCACGCCCGGCATGGAGCTCGACGACCTCAAGAAGTTCCGCCAGCTCGAATCGAAGACGCCGGGCCACCCCGAGAACTTCATGACCGCCGGCGTCGAGACCACCACCGGCCCGCTGGGCCAGGGCCTGGCGACCGCGGTCGGTATGGCGATGGCCGAGCGCATGCTCGCCGCCGAGTTCGGCAAGAAGCTGGTCGACCACAAGACCTACGTCCTCGCCTCCGATGGCGACCTGATGGAGGGCATCAGCCAGGAGGCGATCGCTCTCGCCGGCCATCAGAAGCTCAACAAGCTGATCGTGCTCTGGGACGACAACGGCATCTCGATCGACGGGCCGCTCTCGATTTCCGACTCGGTCGACCAGCTCGCCCGCTTCAAGGCCTGCGGCTGGAAGGCCGAGCGCGTCGACGGGCATGATCCCGACGCGATCGAGGCGGCGATCCGCCGCGCCCAGAAGTCGAACAAGCCGACGCTGATCGCCTGCAAGACCGTGATCGGCTTCGGCGCGCCGAAGAAGGCCGGCACCTCCAAGGCGCATGGCGAGCCGCTCGGCGCCGAGGAACTCGCCGCCGCCAAGAACGCGCTCGGCATCACCGGCGGGCCGTTCGAGGTCGCGGCCGACGTGCTCAAGGCCTGGCGCGGCTTCGGCGCCACCGGCTTCGCCGAGCGCAAGGAATGGAACGAGCGGCTGGCGGCGACCTCCGGGCGCAAGCGCGCCGAGTTCGAGCGCCGCCTGGCCCACACCGTGCCGGCCAAGCTCGCCAAGACGCTGGTCGCGCACAAGAAGGCGCTGGCGGCGAACCCGGTCACGGTCGCGACCCGCAAGGCTTCGGAACTGGCGCTGGATGTGATCGTGCCAGTGATGCCGGAGCTGGTTTCGGGCTCGGCCGACCTGACGCCGTCGAACAACACCCGCGCCAAGGGCTTCGAGGACTTCACGCCGAAGACCCCGAAGGGGCGCTATGTCCGCTATGGCATCCGCGAGCACGGCATGGCCGCGGCGATGAACGGCATCACCCTGCACGGCGGCTTCCGCACCGCCGGCGGCACCTTCCTGGTCTTTGCCGACTATGCCCGCCCGTCGATGCGGCTCGCCGCGCTGATGGGCCTGCCGGTCGTCTACGTCATGACCCATGATTCGATCGGCCTCGGCGAGGACGGTCCGACCCACCAGCCGGTCGAGCAGATCGCCTCGCTGCGCGCCATGCCGAACATGCGTGTGCTACGTCCCGCCGACGCGATCGAGACGGCGGAAGCCTGGCAGATCGCGCTGGAGCGCACCGACGGCCCGACCGTTCTGGCGCTCTCCCGCCAGAACCTGGCGCCGGTCCGTACCGAGGGCACGGCGACGAACCGTTCGGCCAAGGGCGGCTACGAGCTGCTGGCGGCGGAAGGCGGCAAGGCGCAGGTCTCGCTCTTCGCCTCGGGCTCCGAGGTCGAGATCGCGGTCGCGGCCCGCAAGCTCCTGGCCGAGAAGGGTATTCGCGCCCGTGTCGTCTCGGTGCCTTCGCTCGAGGCACTGCTGGAGCAGGACGAGGCGACCAAGGCTGCGATCATCGGCGATGCCCCGATCAAGATCGCGGTCGAGGCTGCCGTGCGCTTCGGCTGGGATGGCGTGATCGGTGCCGATGGCAGCTTCGTCGGCATGTCCTCTTTCGGGGCGAGCGGCCCCTACAAGGAGGTCTACAAGCATTTCGGCATCACGCCGGAGGCGGTTGCCGAGGCTGCGATCAAGCGCCACAACGGCTGACTTCCTTGAAATTTTTAAGGCCTGCCCTTGCGTTCCGCCATGGTTTGGCCGATTTGCCCGCGTGAATGACCCGGCCCTGCCGGTGAACGGCGAAGGAGAGGATTGAGATGACGGTCAAGGTGGCGATCAACGGCTTCGGCCGTATCGGGCGCAACGTTCTGCGCGCGATCATCGAGTCGAAGCGCAAGGACATCGAGGTCGTGGCGATCAACGATCTCGGCCCGGTCGAGACCAACGCCCATCTCTTCCGCTTCGACTCCGTGCATGGCCGCTTCCCCGGCACCGTCACGGTTTCCGGCGACACGATCGACGTCGGCCGCGGCCCGATCAAGGTGACCGCGATCCGCGATCCCAAGGATCTCCCGCACAAGGCGCTCGGCGTCGACATCGCGCTGGAATGCACCGGCATCTTCACCACCCGCGACAAGGCGGCGGCCCATCTCGCCGCCGGCGCCAAGCGCGTGCTGGTCTCGGCCCCCTGCGACGGCGCTGACCTGACCGTTGTCTTCGGCGTCAACAACGAGGCCCTGACCAAGGATCACATCGTCGTCTCGAACGCCTCCTGCACGACCAACTGCCTGGCCCCCGTGGTCCGGGTGCTGCATGACGCCGTCGGCATCGACAAGGGCTTCATGACCACGATCCACGCCTATACCGGCGACCAGCCGACGCTGGATACGATGCACAAGGATCTCTACCGCGGCCGCGCCGCCGCGATGTCGATGATCCCGACCTCGACCGGCGCCGCCAAGGCGATCGGCCTCGTCATTCCCGAGCTCAAGGGCCGGCTCGACGGCACCTCGATCCGCGTGCCGACGCCGAACGTCTCGGTCGTCGATTTCAAGTTCATCTCGAAGCGCAAGACCACGGTCGAGAAGATCAACGAGGCCATCATCAAGGCGAGCAAGCGCGGCGCCCTGAAGGGTATCCTCGCCGTCACCGACCAGCCCAACGTCTCGATCGACTTCAACCACGATCCGGCGTCGTCGACCTTCGCGCTCGACCAGACCAAGGTCCTGGACGAGAAGTTCGTCCGCATCCTCACCTGGTACGACAACGAGTGGGGCTTCTCGAACCGCATGAGCGACACTGCCGTCGCCATGGCGAAACTGATCTGACGCATACTCCCTTCGCAGCCGTGCCGGACTGGCGCGGCTGCGCCTAAAACTGCCGAGGAACGGACCGCGCAATGAACAAGATCGAGCCGACCGTCGCCACGTCGACCGTCGAGACCATCGCCGTGCCGCCGGCGCCCAGCATGGCCGAGATCGCTGCAGCGCGGACGACCGAGGCGAAGCCGGCCGAGCCGCTCGCGCCGAGCGATCCGCGCAAGCTCGACCAGCTCTCGCGGATCGAGGACAAGACGGCCCGGATCGAAGAGAAGTTCGCGCGCTACGAGGCGGTGCTGACCCGCGCCGAAGCCTCTTTGGAGCGCAGCGCCCAGAAGGTCGATCTCGCCGCTGGCACCATGGACTTCGCCGGCCTGCGCGAGGAGCTCTCGGCCCTGCGCCAGCGCGTCAATTCGACCCCGCGCTTCGGCGCGCTGCTGCTGACCGGCATCGTTACGGCGGTTCTGACCGTCATCCTGACGGTGATCGTGCTGAAGAGCGGCGTTCCCGGCGTTCTGCCGCCGATCCTGCCGCGATGAGCTTCCGCCCGGCCGCCGATCTCGCGGACGGGCGCAGTGTCCGCTGGCGGGCGCTGGAAGGCGACGGGCTTGAACATCTGACATTGCGCGCGCAGGCGGATGGCTTTCGCGCCGATGCCGCGCTGGTCGGTGAGCGCGAGGGGCGGCGCTTCGGCGCAAGCTATCGGATCGATTGCGCCGCCGATTTCACGGTGCGCTCCTTCGAGATCGCGACGACCGATGGCCGTGGTCTCGCGATGATGCGCCGAGACGGCGCCTGGCATGACGGCGAGCGTGGCCATCTGCCGGCCTTCGACGCCTGCGTCGACATCGACCTCTCCGCCACCCCCTTCACCAACACCTTGCCGATCCGCCGCTGCTCGTGGCAGCCGGGCCAGCAGCGCCGCATCGCCATGTTCTTCGTGCCGTTCGACAGCTTCGAGCCGTTCGTCACCGAGCAGATCTACACTTGCCTGGAGCCAAGGCTCTTCCGGTTCGAGACGGCCGATGGCAGTTTCACCGCCGAGCTCCCGGTCGACGAGGACGGCCTCGTCATGGATTATCCCTGTCTGTTCCAACGCCTGTAAGAGAGCGCCCTCCATGCCTGCTTTCCGCACCCTCGACGACGCCGATCTCGCCGGCAAGCGCGTCCTCGTCCGTGTCGACCTCAATGTGCCGACGGAGGAGGGCAGGGTCACCGACACCACCCGGATCGACCGGATCCTGCCGACGATCCGCGAGATCGCGCAGAAGGGCGGCAAGGTCATTCTGCTGGCGCATTTCGGCCGGCCGAAGGGGCGCGACGAGAAGAACAGCCTGCGGCAGGTCGTGCCGGCGCTGGCGCATGCGCTCGGCCAGCCGGTGATCTTCGTCGGCGACTGCATCGGCCAGGAGGCGCCGAAGGCGATCGCCGCCGCCAAGAACGGCGAGATCCTGCTGCTGGAGAACACCCGCTTCCACGCCGGCGACGAAAAGAACGACCCTGAGTTCGTCAAGGCGCTCGCCGCCAATGGCGATCTCTATGTCAACGACGCCTTTTCGGCCGCGCACCGCGCCCATGCCTCGACCGAAGGGCTGGCGCATCTGCTGCCGGCCTATGCCGGGCGCACCATGCAGGCCGAGCTGGAGGCGCTTTCCGCCGGTCTCGACAACCCGGCCCGGCCGGTGATGGCGATCGTCGGCGGCGCCAAGGTCTCGACCAAGCTCGAATTGCTGGGGAACCTCGTGCAGAAGGTCGATGTGCTCGTCATCGGCGGCGGCATGGCCAACACCTTCCTCGCCGCCCGCGGCGTCAATGTCGGCAAGTCGCTCTGCGAGCACGATCTCGCCGGTACCGCCCGCGAGATCGAGGCGAAGGCCAAGGCGGCCGGCTGCGAGATCATTCTGCCGGTCGATGCGTTGGTGGCGCGCGAATTCAAGGCCAATCCCGGCCATCGCGTCGTCTCGATTGGCGAAGTCGGGCCCGACGAGATGATCCTCGATGCCGGCCCGCTCAGCGTCGCCGAGGTCGTGCTCAAGCTCAACACCGTGAAGACCGTGGTCTGGAACGGGCCGTTCGGCGCCTTCGAGCTGCCGCCCTTCGACACGGCGACGGTCGCCGTGGCCAAAGCGGTGGCGGAGCGCGTCCGCGACGGCAGGCTCGTCGCGGTCGCCGGTGGCGGCGACACGGTTGCAGCGATGAACCATGCCGAGGTCGCCGAGGACCTCACTTATGTCTCGACCGCCGGCGGCGCCTTCCTCGAATGGATGGAAGGCAAGGCGCTGCCGGGCGTCGAGGCGTTGCGGAAGAGCTGAGCGAGAGGAGCGTGTCGGGGTGCTGAAAGCACCCGGCCGCTGATCGCGTTCACTTTTTTGGCCGGTTTCGCTTTGCGTCCGCCACAGTTCGATTCTAAACCCTCCGGATAAAGCAGAGCCCAACCGGAGGATCATCGTGGCCCGCATCACGCTTCGCCAATTGCTCGACCATGCCGCCGAGAACGACTACGGCGTTCCGGCCTTCAACATCAACAACATGGAGCAGGCGCTCGCGATCATGGCCGCGGCGGACGCGACGGACGCGCCGGTGATCATCCAGGCCTCGCGCGGGGCGCGCTCCTACGCCAACGACATCATGCTCAAGCACATGATGGACGCGGTCACCGAAATCTACCCGCACATCCCGGTCTGCGTGCATCTCGACCACGGCAACGAGCCGGCGACCTGCATGACCGCGATCCAGGCCGGCTTCACCTCGGTGATGATGGACGGCTCGCTCAAGGTCGACGGCAAGACCCCGGGAGACTGGGACTACAATGTCGGCGTGACCAGGCAGGTCACCGAGATGTCGCATCTCGGCGGCATTTCGGTCGAAGGCGAGCTCGGCGTGCTCGGCTCGCTCGAGAGCGGCGAGGGCGAGAAGGAGGACGGCCACGGCTTCGAGGGCAAGCTCAGCCATGACCAGCTCCTGACCAACCCCGACGAAGCCGTGAAGTTCGTCGCCGAGACCAAGGTCGACGCGCTCGCCATCGCCATGGGCACTTCGCACGGCGCCTACAAGTTCACGCGCAAGCCCGACGGCGCGATCCTCGCCATGCATGTCATCGAGGAGATCCACAAGAAGCTGCCGAACATGCATCTCGTCATGCACGGCTCCTCCTCGGTGCCGCAGGACCTGCAGGACGTGATCAACCAGTACGGCGGCAAGATGCCCCAGACCTGGGGCGTGCCGGTCGAGGAGATCCAGCGCGGCATCAAGCACGGCGTGCGCAAGATCAATATTGACACCGACAACCGGATGGCGATGACCGGCCAAATCCGCAAGATCCTGTCCGAGCACCCCGGCGAGTTCGATCCGCGCAAGTATCTGAAGCCGGCGATGGAGGCGATGACCGCGCTCTGCAAGAAGCGGTTGGAGGAGTTCAACACCGCCGGCCAGGCCTCGAAGATCAAGCGTGTGATCACGCTGGCCGACATGGCCAAGCGCTATGCCAAGGGCGAGCTCGACCCGACCTTCGGCGCCAAGAAGGCGGCGTGACGATCCTGTAGGCCGATACTCCGGCTTTCACAGAACAAGGACGCCCGGCTCAGGCCGGGCGTTTCTCGTTTCAGAAGGCGCCGGACAGGCCGGTGCGGCGCGTTCCGTTCAGGCGACGCGGTTCTGCCTGCTCAGATTCTCGAAGGCTTCGGTCAGGGTCCCGGCCCGCTGGGCCAGCGTCTGGGCGAGGCCGAGCATTTCGCCGACGCCGGCTCCGGCGGCCTGGGCAGAGTCGTTGACGCTGGCGATGGCTTGCGCGACCTCCTGCGTGCCCTGCGAGGCGAAGCTGATGCTGCGCGCGATCTCCTGGGTCGCCGCCCGCTGCTCGTCGACGGAGCTCGCGATCGTCAGTGTCGTCTGGTCCATGTCGCCGACGAAGCCGACGATGCTCTCGATCGCCTCGACGGCTTCCTGCGTCGCGGCCTGCATGGCCGGCACCTGGGCCGCGATCTCGTCGGTCGCCCTGGCGGTGCGCGCGGAGAGCTGCTTCACCTCCTGGGCGACGACCGCAAAGCCGCGCCCGGCCTCGCCGGCGCGGGCCGCCTCGATGGTCGCATTGAGTGCCAGCAGATTGGTCTGGGCGGCGATGTCGCGGATCAGGTCGACGATCGAGCCGATCGTCTGCGCCGACTGCGCCAGGCCCTTGACGATCGCTTCCGTTCGCAGCGCCGCGTTGCTGGCATGGTGAGCCTTGGTCGTGGCGCTGGCGACCTCCCCGGAAATCGCGCTGAGGGAGATGGAGAGCTCCTCGGTGGCGCTGGCGACGCTGCCGACATTGTCGGAGGCCTCATCCGAAGCCCGGGCGGCGGCGACGGCCTGCACGCCGGTCTCCCTGACGAGCCCGTTCATCGTATGGGCCATGTCCTCGACGATGCGGGCGCTGCCCGTCACGGCGCCGACGACCTCCCGGATCGTGACCTCGAAGGCCGAGATCTCGCGCCGGGTAATCTCGCGGCTCTCGCGCTGGACATGGGCATAGGTCTCGAGCAGCAGTTCGAGGTCGAGCTGCACAGCCTTGTTCAGGGCGGCGCGCAGGGCGATGCGCCGGTTGTATTCCTTGGCCTGCCAGACATGGCTGAGCTTGGCGAGGCCGTCGCGCAGCAGGCCGAGCTCGGCACCGATCGCGTTGCCGACGATCGCATGGCAGATCGCGACGGCATGGGCGGGGACGCCATTGTCGTTGAAGGCGCTGGCGAGGGCGCGTGCCGATTGCAGGTAGCCGTCCTCGAACTCGCCCGAGACCAGCCTGATCCAGTGCGCGAGCCTGAGCTCATGCACGTCCGGCCGCTGCATGGCGCTCAGGATCTCGGGCCACGCTTCGAAATGCGGGTGCAGTTCCGGCAACAGGGTGGGCAGGCGCTGGCGCGCGAAGTCCGCCTGCTGCCGCAGCTGGCCGATATCGGTGGCGTCGATCCGGAAGGTCCGCAGGCGCGCCGTATGCTCGACGATGGCGTTGGTCATGCGCGCTGTGTTCGATTCCGCTTGAGGTCCGACAGGGACATTGCGGACAGTTCGCCAACAAACGCTTAAGCATGGGGCCAAGAGCGGATAGGCTGGAAAGCCTGCGGCTGCGCTTGCCTCGCGCCGAGCCGGCTGAGTATAAGCCGGCCGGCGCATTACAGCGGAGATCAGGGCGTATGGCCGGCCATTCACAGTTCAAGAACATCATGCACCGCAAGGGCAAGCAGGACGCTGTGCGCTCCAAGCTGTTCTCGAAGCTGGCCCGTGAAATCACCGTCGCCGCCAAATTGGGCATGCCCGACCCGAACATGAATCCGCGTCTGCGCATGGCCGTGCTGGCGGCGCGGGCCGAGAACATGCCGAAGGACAATATCGAGCGCGCCATCAAGAAGGCGCTCGGTGGCGAGGGCGACAACTATGACGAGGTCCGCTACGAGGGCTATGGACCCGGCGGCACCGCCGTGATCGTCGAAGCGCTGACCGACAACCGCAACCGCACGGCCTCGGCGGTGCGCTCCTACTTCACCAAGTCCGGCGGAGCGATGGGCGAGAGCAATTCGGTCTCCTTCATGTTCAACCGCGTCGGTGAGATCAGCTATGCGCCGGAGGCCGGCGACGCCGACAAGGTGATGGAAGCCGCGATCGAGGCCGGCGCCGACGATGTGATCTCCGATGAGAACGGCCACACCATCCTGTGTGCCTTCGACGCTCTGAACGAGGTCTCCAAGGCTCTCGAAGCTTCGCTCGGAGCGCCGGCTTCGGCCAAGCCGGTCTGGCGGCCGACCACGACGGCGCCGCTCGACGAAGAGAAGGCGGCGTCGATGATGAAGCTGATGGAAGCGCTCGACAATGACGACGACGTCCAGAATGTCTTCGCCAATTTCGAGATCGCCGACGACATCATGGCCAAGCTCGGCGGCTGAGGCCGTTCTGCCGTCATGCTCAGCCCGAGCATGACGGCCTTGCTACCGCCCGATCAGCCCGTCCCAGATCGGCAGGCTGACGAGCGCGCTCAGGAAGATCGTCAGATAGGCGATACGGCGGAAGGTCTGCTCGGAGGCGATGCCGAAGGCATGTGTGCCGAGCCAGAGGCCGATGCCGTAGATCGCAAAGAGCGGTAGCGCCATCAGCGCCGAGGCGAGCGTGATGATGCCCTTCAGCGCCAGGATCGCGCCGCTGACAAAGGTGCTGAGGCCGATATAGGTCTGGAGGTTGGCGCGGGTCTTGTGCCGGTCGTTGCGCTGGGCGCCGAGCCAGAACACTGCGAGCGGCATGCCGCCGATGCTGGCGAGGCCATTGCACAGGCCCGACGCCGCGCCGACCCCGAGCGAGAGCGGGATGCCCGGCTTGCCGTGATAGCGCCAGCCCGAGGCCATCAGGCCGACCGCCGTCAGCACGAGCAGCGCCAGGATCCAGCGCATCGTTTCCCGATCAAGCCAGGTCAGCAGCGCGATGCCGACCGGCAGGGTCAGTGTCGCGGCGATCAGCAGCGGGATGACCTCGCCCCACTCCGCGCGCTTTGCCGCCCTGAACCCGATGGGCAGGGCAAAGGGCATGTCGATCACCCAGATCAGTCCGAGCGCCGCGACCGGACCGAGCACGAGCGAGGCGAGCGGCATGAACACCATGGCGAAGCCGAAGCCGGTGAAGCCACGCACCAGCCCGCCGAGAAAGGTCGCGACGAGGAGGATGGCGATGCCCTGGAGCGTGACACCGGGAAAGAGCAGGGGAAGGAGATCGGTCATCACGCCGCCGGAGAAGGATTTTCTTTCCTTCACGCAAGCAGCGAAGCGATCAACCCCCGTTGCAGTGATGACAGTGATGATTCCCGTTCATCGATGCCTCGACTGCGTCTCCGTCTTTCGCTCTGCTTCCCGGTTGGACGGGCTCTTGTGCGAGGGTGGATGGCCGGCGCGGCGGTGGCAATACCTTACGAAACTTTAATGGGGCCCATCATCTCGCGTTCATCTTGGCGGTCCTAGCGTCCTCTCGCCGCGTGACCTCCCGGAATGTCCCGCCAGGCCGACGCAGCGCCCACCCGGCCCCATAGGGGATGACGCTCATGACACGCACCAGATTCGCGCTTGCCGCCGGCCTTCTCGCGCTCAGCGGCGGTTTCATGTTGCAGACATCGTCGCCGGCGCTCGCGCTGACGATGAAGGAGTGCAGCACCAAGTATAATGCCGCCAAGACGGGCAACACGCTCGGCGGCCAGTCCTGGAACGATTTCCGCAAGGCGCAATGCGGCGATGCCGCTGCCCCCGCTGCGGCGACCCCCGCCGCGACGGCGGCTCCGGCAACGGCCGCCCCGGCCAAGCCGGTCGCCGTGGCCCCCGCGGCTGCGGCCAAGCCCGCGGCCAGCGCTCCTGCCGCTGCCGCCAAGTCTGTCGCAGCCGGCAATGTTGTGTTCCCGAACAAGGTCGATCCGAAGTACTCGACGCTCTCGGCTGGCAAGCAGCGCTTCAAGACCTGCAACGACCAGTACGACGCCAACAAGGCCAATGGCGGCAATGGCGAGCTGAAATGGATCCAGAAGGGTGGCGGCTATTACAGCCAGTGCAATACCCGGCTGAAGGGCGCCTAAGCGCCAATTTCGATCCGTACCGCGAAAAGGGGGGCCGGGCTTCAGCCCGGTCCTGCATCAATCGACTGGATGCGCCGGGGTGCGATCGGGCATAGCGTTCGCGCATGTCCGATCCGATTCGCATTCTCGGCCTCGATCCCGGTCTCAGGAAGACCGGCTGGGGCCTCATCATCAGCGAGGGGACGAAGCTGTCCTTCGTCGCCTGCGGTGTGGTCGAAAGCGACGAGAAGCAGCCCTTGGCCGATCGTCTCAGGCAATTGCACGAGGGCATCGCCGACGTGATCGCGCGGCATCAGCCGCAGGAGGTCGCAGTCGAGGAGACCTTCGTCAACCGCGACCCGCAATCGGCGCTGAAGCTCGGACAGGCACGCGGCATCGCGCTGGTCGTGCCGGCGCTGGCCGGGCTCGACGTCGCCGAATACGCCGCCAATCTGGTGAAGAAGACCGTGGTGGGCGTCGGCCATGCCGACAAGAAGCAGGTGCAGGCGATGATCCGCGTGCTGCTGCCCAGGGCAGAGACGCGCAGCGCCGACGCGGCGGACGCTCTTGCCGTCGCGATCTGCCATGCCCAGCACCGCGGCGCCCGGGCGCTGCTGGCACAATATCAGCTGCGGAAGGCGTAGAGCTCGGCGTCGGGGTCGCCCTTGCCGGTGAGACCGGCGCGGACGATCTCGGCGCCGACGCGGCTATAGGTGATGCCGTTGCCGCCGAAGCCCATCACCGTCCAGCAGTTCTTGAGGCCAGGCATCGGACCGATGGTCGGCAGCCCGGTGGTCGAGGCGCCGAATGTGCCGGTCCAGCTGTAATCCGCCTCGGTCGATACCTCAGGCAGGAGCTTGCCGAGCTTGCGCTGCAGGGCCGCGACCTTCTGTCCGAGCAGTGCATCGCGCTTATCCTCGTCGACGAAATCCTCGTCCTCGCCGCCGCAGATGATGCGGCCGTCCCGGGTCGTACGAAGATAGAGATAGGGGTCGGAGGCCTCCCAGATGAAGCAGCATCGCGGCCAGAGGCTGCCTTTCTGCGGCGCGGTGGCGAGCGCCCAGGTCGAGAGCACGCCGTGCCCTTTCGGCATCTCGCCGAACGGCAGTTCGTAGCCAGTGCAGAAGATCAGGTGGCGGCAGCGGATGCGGTGGCCGTCCTTGGTGCGCAAGCTGACCGAGCGCGGGCTGGCGTCGAGATCGACGATCTCGACAGGCCAGGCGATGCGGGCACCGCGGGCGACCGCGGCGCGAAGGAACCCGGTGGCGAGCACGACCGGATCGGCTTCCAGATTGTCGTAGCCCAGCAAGGCCGCATCGCGATCGATGCCGAAGTCCTCCTTCAGCGCGGCGGCATCGAGCAGGGCCGTTTCCAACCCGGCGCGGCGGCGCGCCTCATGCTCGCGACCGAGCCCTTCGGCATCCAGCACGTCGCCGGCCAGGTAGAGCGAGTCGCGACGGATGACGGGCGCGATCGACAGCGCCCTGATCCGCGCTCCGAGCCCATCGACGGCGAGGCGTGAGCGGCGCCAGGCGCGGATGGCCGCTTCCTCGCCGATCTGGCGCGTCAATTTTATCAGGGGCTGGTCGACCTCGAATTGCAGCAGGGCGGTGCTCGCAGGCGTCGAGCCGCGCACGGGGCCGCGGCGGTCGACGACGAGGACGCTGAAGCCCGCTTCGCTCAGCATGTCGGCCTGCATCGCGCCGGAGATGCCGGCGCCGATGATCACGACGTCGCTCTCCGTGTCCGCCGTGATGTCTTGCTTGGGGAAGCGCGGTGGTCGCTCGCCCTGCCAGACCGAGCGACCGGTCCGCAGGTCTCGTTGTTTCGTCAGCACGTTCCAGAGCCCTCCATGTCGCGGTGGAGAACGCGCGGCCACCCTGATTGATCCGGTCTGGCGGCCGGCTGCCGCCGTGCTAACAGGAGGCATGATCGGAAAGCTCAAGGGCCTCATCGATTCGTATGGCGAGGACCATGTCATCGTCGACGTGCAGGGCGTCGGCTATGTCGTGCAATGCTCGTCGCGCACGCTGCAGCGCCTGCCCAAGATCGGCGAGGCGGCGGCGCTGTCGATCGAGACGCATGTCCGCGAGGACGCGATCCGGCTCTACGGCTTCATGTCGGATAATGAGCGCGACTGGTTCCGGCTGATGCAGATGGTGCAGGGCGTCGGCGCCAAGGTGGCGCTCGCCATCCTCTCGACGCTCGAGCCCGGCGCGCTCGCGACCGCGATCGCAACCAACGACAAGACTGCGGTGGCGCGCGCGCCCGGCGTCGGCCCCAAGCTCGCCCAGCGCATCTGCGCCGAGCTCAAGGACAAGGCGCCCGCTTTCGGCCATGTCGACCCGGCGCTGGCGCAGCTCTCCGGCGCGCTCGAGGACAAGCGGCTGCCGCAGCCGGTGGCGGACGCCGTCTCGGCGCTCACCAATCTCGGCTATCCTCAGGCGCAGGCTGTTGCGGCGGTCGCGGCCGCCTCGCGTGAGGCAGGGGAGGGCGCCGGCACGGCGCAACTGATCCGGCTCGGCCTGAAGGAGCTGGCGAAATGAGCAAGGGACCGACGGTGATCTTCCGCGAGATCGCCGACAAGTCGACCTTCCTCGCGCTGATGATGCGGCACTGGGGCTCGCATCGCATGATGATCGGCTCGAAGCTCTATGATTGCGCCGAGCTGCCCCTGATCGGCATGTTCACGGCCGAGGGCGAATTGCTGGCGGTGGCGAGCTGGGCCCGTGACGGCGATATCGCGGTGCTGTGCGCCCTGCACTCCCTCAAGGAAGGGGAGGGTGCGGCCTCGCGCATGCTGGAAGCAGTGAAGGCAGCGGCCAAGGCGGCCGGCGCGCGCAAGCTCAGAGCGATGCTGACCAATGACAATATGCCGGCCCTGATCTTCTACCAGAAGCATGGCTTCCGCTTCTCGGGCCTCTATATCGAAGCGATCGACGCCTATCGCGCGATGGTTCCGACGATCATCAAGACCGGCTACCAGGACATTCCGGTGCATGACGCGCTGGAGCTGGAGATCGAGTTGTGAGCGAGCCGAAGCGTCCCGGCCTGATGACGGCGGACAAGCGCGACGACGACAGCGAGGCGTCGCTGCGGCCGCTGTCGCTCGCCGATTTCACCGGGCAGGCGGCGGCTCGCGCCAATCTCCAGGTCTTCATCAACGCCGCCCGCACGCGCGGCGACGCGCTCGACCATGTGCTGTTCGTCGGGCCTCCGGGGCTGGGCAAGACCACGCTGGCGCAGATCGTGGCGCGCGAGCTCGGCGTCAGCTTCCGCTCGACCTCGGGGCCGGTGATCGCCAAGGCCGGCGACCTTGCGGCGCAGCTGACCAATCTCGAAGAGCGCGACGTGCTCTTCATCGACGAGATCCACCGCCTCAACCCGGCGGTGGAGGAAATCCTCTATCCGGCGATGGAGGACTACCAGCTCGACCTGATCATCGGCGAGGGGCCGGCGGCGCGCTCGGTCAAGATCGACCTGCCGAAGTTCACGCTGGTCGGCGCCACCACCCGCGCCGGCCTGCTGACGACGCCGCTGCGCGATCGCTTCGGCATCCCGATCCGGTTGCAGTTCTACACGGTCGAGGAATTGCAGGGCATCGTCGCGCGCGGCGCGCGGGTGCTTGGCGTACCGATGTCCGATGACGGGGCGAACGAGATCGCCCGTCGTGCGCGCGGTACGCCACGCATCGCTGGCCGGCTGTTGCGGCGCGTGCGCGACTTCGCCATCGTCGACGGGGATGCGATCGTCACCCGCAAGGTCGCCGACAAGGCGCTCGGCCTGCTCGATGTCGACGCCATCGGCCTCGACCAGATGGACCGGCGCTACCTGACGACGGTGGCGATCAATTTCGGCGGCGGCCCGGTCGGGATCGAGACCATCGCCGCTTCGCTCTCCGAGCCGCGCGATGCGATCGAGGAGATCATCGAGCCCTTCCTGCTGCAGCAGGGCTTCATCCAGCGTACGCCGCGTGGGCGGCTGCTGACACCGCATGCCTTCCGGCATCTCGGCATGCCCGAGCCGAACCGGGAGGGCGCGCAGTTCGGCCTGTTCGGGGACGGGGACGAGGACTAAGCTTTGGTCCGTCGCATCCGGCTGCTAACATGCAGGCAGCGAGAGGACGTTTCATGACCCTGAGGCTGCCGAAAGATATCGACGCCCTCGTGCAGGCGCGGGCGGATGCCGGCGGGTTCGCAACTGCGGAGGAGGTGCTCCGCGATGCCATGCGGCCATGGCTGGAGGCTGAGCAAAAGCGGCAGGAGAGCCTGCGCCTGATCCGGGAGAAGATCGCTCAGGGCGATACCGACCCGAGCGATATCGGCGCAGCCGAGGTCTCGGCCAGGTTGGACCGTATTGCGGCCTCGATCGCCAAAACCGCCCCCGATGCGGCTTGAGCTGGTCTATTCGGCATCTGCTCTCTCTGATCTCGAAGCGATCCTGCTCTATATTGCGCTCGACAATCCTCGTGCGGCCCGGCAGTGGGTGGCCGATATCGAAAAGCGTTGCGAGCTGCTCTGCGAGTTTCCCGAATTGGGCGTGGAGCGGGACGACCTCGTTTCGGGAATCCGGATATTTCCCTATCGACGGGCCGTGATCGCCTACCGTATTCAGATGACGCGGATCAGGATCGTGCGTGTCTTCTATGGCGGACAGGATTACGCGACTCTGATGGATATTTAGAGATGCACAGGCACTTGCCGCTCCGCACGATGATCATCTCCCTCGGGTTGTTGCATGTCGCAGCAGGCTTTGCCGCCGAGCCCACGCCCGATGCCACCGTGCGCAAGGCCTATGCGGTCACGCAGAAGACACTGGATGGTGGCGGTGAGCCGCCCTGGCGGCCGCCGCATCGCGACGCGCTGATGAGCAAGAGCCTGGCGGCGCTGTTCGCCCGTGACGATCGCTATCAGGACGAGAGCGGTGATATCGGCCATATCGGTGCCGATCCGTTCATCCAGGGGCAGGACGGCGAGGTGAAGAGCCTCAAGGTCACGGTCACGCAGGCACCGGCCGGCGGCAAGGCCTTGGTGACCGCGAGCTTCCGCAGCTTCGGCAAGGCCATGTCCGTGCCGTTCCGCATGGTCGAGGAGGGCGGAGGCTGGCGCATCGACGATATCGGTACTGGCAAGAACTCGGTCCGCCGCGATCTGTCGCAGCCCTATGATTGCGGCTCGTTCATGGGCAAGCCCTGCAAGCGCTGAGTGGCGCGAGGCTCCCGCGAGGTTGTCCGGCTGGCGCGCGGCAGTCTAGAACGCCCGCGCCAACTTGCAGAAGGATGACCATGGCCGACGCTCATGCGATCTCAGTCCGAGTCTATTACGAGGACACCGATTTCTCCGGCGTCGTCTACCACGCCTCCTATCTGCGCTTCATGGAGCGCGGTCGCACCGAGCTGATCCGCGACCTCGGAATTGAGCAGCGCGAGCTCTTCGACGGCGACGCGGCGCTCGGCTTCGCAGTCAGGCGCATGCTGATCGATTTCGTCAGGCCGGCGGTGATGGACGATCTCCTGACCATCGAGACCAAGCCGACTTTGGCACGCGGCGCGACGATGGAACTCGACCAGCGCATCCTGCGCGGCGAGGAGGTGCTGGTGACGGCGCAGGTCAAGGTCGCCTGCGTCGGCGGCGGCAAGGCGCGGCGCATCCCCGACGTCCTAAGGCATCGCCTGGGTCTCGAAATCCTCTGATCGCTCGTGCGCGCTGGCATCGACGCTGGTGGGTCGCCATGTTAGGGCCCGTAACATGAGCTGGAAACGCAACGAGCCCGAGCAGCCGCGGGGATACCACCACGGCAATCTCAAGGAGGCGCTGGTCCGCGCCGCCCTCGGCCTGATCGGCGAGAAGGGCCCCAACGGCTTTACCTTCGCCGAGGCCGCTCGCATGGCCGGCGTCAGCCCGGCGGCGCCTTATCGCCACTATCGCGACCGCGACGAACTGCTGGCCGATGTCGCGGTCCACGGCTTTGCCGCCTTCGAGGCTGCGCTCGCCAAGGCCTGGGACAATGGCCGGCCCGATCCGGAGACGGCCTTCCACCGTCTCGGCCGGGCCTATCTCGCCTTCGCCCATGACCAGCCGGCCTTCTATTCGGCGATGTTCGAGGCTGGGGTGCCGCTCGATGCCAGTCCCGAACTGCGCGCCGCCGCCGATCGCTCCTTCCAGCAATTGCGTCAGGCGGCGGAGACGCTGATCGCGGCGCTGCCGCAGGGCAAGCGCCCGCCGGCGCTGATGATGGCGCTGCACATCTGGGCGATGTCGCATGGCGTCGCGGCGCTGTTCGGTCGCGCCGATGCCGGCCGGCGGCCGTTGCCAATGTCGGCGTCCGACCTGCTCGAAGCGGGAATGCTGATCTATCTCAAGGGCCTGGGCCTGCCACCCGATCAGCAGACCTGATCTCACTTCGAAATTTTTGACGTCGCCGTCTTGAAAGCCTTGGCAGTTGCGGCCAGATATGTGAATGTGATTTACATTCACACGGTCGGCGAGGGCCGGATCCGATCAGGCTGATCGGCGAATCCGTCCCTCTCTCCAAGACGGAGTCGATCGGGAGGTTGGCCGGCAGCGGCATCCGCCGCTGCCCTTCGAGTTCGAGAGGGATCGATGCCGATCGTCGCGAAGCTTGACGAATATGGAAAGGGAGCCTGGATCGCCTTCGCGGTGCTCGGCTTCATCATCTTCTGGCCGCTGGGTCTGGCGACCCTGGCCTTTCTTTTCTGGAGTGGACGCATGGGACATGGTTGCGGACCAGCTCGCTACGAGCACCGGATGAATCGCCTGCAGGACAAGATGGAGCGCCTGCGCGAGCGCATGGGCGGGGCCCAGCAGTGGGGCCGTAGCGGCTTCGGTGGCGGCTGGGGCCGTGGCCCGTCGTCGAGCGGCAACCGCGCCTTCGACGAGTACCGCGATGAGACGCTGCGTCGTCTCGAGGACGAGCAGCGCGAGTTCCACGATTTCCTCGGCCGGCTGCGCATGGCCAAGGACAAGGCCGAGTTCGACGAGTTCATGAATACGCGCCGCCCCAGCACTGGCACGGATACTGTCGAAAGCGCCTGATCGCCCCTTTTTAGGAGCTATCGACCGTCGGCGGCCCGCTTCCTCACGGAGGCGGGCCGTTGCCGTTTTTCCACGGCAGCCGAGGCGCGCGGCGACGCCGGCGTCTTCTTGTTGGTGGTCACGAAGAAGATCACGATGGTGAGAGCGGACGTCAGCGAAGCCAGGATCGCAGTGATCTGGGCTTTCAGGCTTTCGATCTTGGCGACACGTCCCACAATGACGTTGTGACGCAGCTGGAGCGCGGTCAGTCGCTCGCTCGCCTCCAGTACCATCGCGTTCTCCATCGCCTGGATGCTCTGGACCGTCCCGGCGTCGCTGTAGTCCTGATCGACGAGGGCGTCATAGGGCGCCATCCGGCTCTGCCAGTCCTGCGGATGGACGATCGCCGCCATGCGGCGCACCGCCTGCTTGGCATTTAGCCGGAACAGCCGGTCGAGCAGATATTTGTACTGCATGTCGGCCTGCGAGCCGTTCAGCACCAGGAGCAGGGCGCCGCGCCCGAGCTGCAAGGTCTCGAAGCTCTTCACCTGGCCGTCCAGCGCGCCGAGGTCGCGGGTGACGGCATCGCGCTCTTCGGTGAAGCGGGCGCTGCGCCGGTCGAGCGAGTTCGATATGGCGAAGGTCGCGATCGAGGACAGGATCGCCGGCGAGGCGATCAGGACCGCGCTGAGCGTCGTGCGATTCCAGACATAGGTCCGGGCCTGGCCCGCCAGCCATTCGCCAAACCGCATCGCCCCCAACCCCCGGTCGCCGCTGCGTCGCCCGCCGACGGCCGCAAGGCCGTCATAACGCGATGTTAACCATGCAGGCCCTTAACCTTGACGGTGACTTAACGGGACACAAGGCCTTTGGCGCACGGGAACATCGCCGTTTGGCCCATCTTTCGCCGAATTCAGCGGTAATTGGTGTCAGTGGCATATCCCCGGAGCGCAGAAACGGGCGGCGGCGCGAGCTTCGCGGCGCGAAGAACAGGCTGCGCGGGGCCGCACTCGGTTTCGCGTCGGCCAGAGCCGCATTTGATCAGGCCGTGACGGCCTGTTCGGTACGGGCTCGAGAGAGAAGGATGACAGGATGAACCCCGCCGTGGAGATCGCGCAGGCCGCGCCGCAGATCGACATGTCGTTCTGGACGCTGTTCTGGCACGCCCATATCGTCGTCAAGCTGGTGATGATGGGTCTGCTGGCCGCGTCGATCTGGTGCTGGTCGATCATCATCGACAAAACCTTGCTCTACCGCCGCACGCGCCAGGACATGGACGCGTTCGAGGAGGTGTTCTGGTCGGGGCGCTCGCTCGAAGAGCTCTATCGCGACCTCTCCAACCGCCCGGTCAACGACATGGCCGCCGTCTTCGTCGCGGCGATGCGCGAATGGAAGCGCTCGTTCGAGAATGGCGGGCGCTCGGTCGCGAGCCTGTCGGCCCGCATCGACAAGGTGCTCGACGTCACCATCCAGCGCGAGGCCGAGCGGCTCGAGTCGAAGCTGCTCGTGCTCTCGACCATCGCCTCCTCGGCGCCCTTCATCGGCCTGTTCGGCACGGTCTGGGGCATCATGACCTCGTTCACCGCGATCGCGGTCTCGAAGAACTCCTCCCTCGCCGTCGTCGCCCCCGGCATTGCTGAAGCGCTGTTCGCCACCGCGATCGGCCTGTTCGCCGCGATTCCCGCGCTGATGGCCTATAACAAGTTGCAGGCCGAGGTCGCCAAGGCGCAGAACCGGCTCGAGGCCTTCGCCGACGAATTCTCCGCGATCCTGTCGCGGCAGATCGACGAACGTCTGGCGGCGTGAGGGCTTAGACAATGGGCATGTCAGCCGCAGCCGGCGGGAAGGCCGGGGGACGCCGTGGGCGTCGTCCGCGCCGTCACGGAGCCATCGCCGAGATCAACATGACGCCGTTCATCGACGTCATGCTGGTGCTGCTGATCATCTTCATGGTCGCTGCGCCGCTGATCGCGACCGGCGTGCCGATCGACCTGCCGCAGACCGGCGCCAAGCCGATCAATGTCGATCAGAAGCCGATCACCATCGCCATCGACGAGAAGGGCCAGATCTTCCTGCAGGACCAGCCGACGCTCGAGCCCGATCTGGTGCAGAAGCTGCAAGGCCTCGCCAAGCAGGGTTTCGAGGACCGGATCTATGTGCGCGGCCACAAGCAGGTCGACTATGGCCGCGTCGCCTCGGTGATGGCGACGATCACCAGCGCCGGCTTCAAGCGCGTGGCGCTGGTCACCGAGCCGAATTCGCATTGAACGAGAAGGTGCCGTCGCGTTGATGCTTTCGCGCTCAGAGCCGGGCTTGGCGGTTTCCGCCCTGGGCCACGCGACCGTCCTGGTCGCGGGGTTGCTGGCCTTTGCCGGTGCGACGCCGCTGCCCGAGCATCAGGAGGCGATCGCCGTCGAGGTGATCGATCCGTCGGCGCTGAACCAGGTCACCCGGGGCGAGCGCCAGGCCGAGAAGGTGCAGGAGAAGCCGCAGCAGCGGGCTGAGCGTCAGTCCGAGATCGTCGAGCGCAAGGAAGCGGGCGAGGCCAAGCAGGATACGCCTGCGCCGCCCTCGCGGCCGCCCGAGCTCAAGGTCGCCGACGACAATGCCGCTGCGCCGCTGCCGCCTGCTCGTCCGACCCCGAAGCCGACGCCGCCGGCCGAGCCGGTGAAGCAGCCGCCGCAGAAATCCGAGCAGGCGGCCGCCCAGGAAGCCGAGCAGCGCCGCGAGGAATTGGCAAAGCTCGCCGAGGAGGCGGAACTCGAGCGCAAGGCCAAGCAGGCCGAGCAGGAGGCCAAGGCCGCCGCCAAGGCGAAGGCCGAAGCGGAGGCGCAGGCGCGTGCCTTGGCGGCCTTGGCCGCCAAGGAGAAGGCATTGGCGGAAGCCAAGGCAAAGGCGGAGGCTGAAGCCAAGGCCAAGATCGCCGCCGAGGCCAAGGCGAAGCGCGAGGCGGAAGCCAAGGCGAAGCGCGAGGCCGAGATCGCCAAGAATTTCAACCCGAACGACATCGCGAAGCTCTTGCAATCGAAGGAGCAGGCGCAGTCCTCGGGATCGAGTGCGCCGCAGATCAACCGTACCGCCTCGCTTGGCACCCAGACCGGCTCCGCGCAGAAGCTTTCGCCGTCGCTGCGAACCCAGCTGATGGGCATTATCCAGGAACAGCTGCAGAAGTGCTGGAACGTGCCGATCGCGCTGCAGAGCGCCTCGAAGCCGGTGGTGCCGCAGGTGCGCATGAAGCTCAACACCGACGGCTCGCTGATCGGCCAGGCGAGCGTGACCAATTCCTCGTCGGACCCGCTCTTCCGGGTCGCGGCGGATTCGGCGCTGACGGCGACGCGCCGCTGCTCGCCGCTGCGCATTCCCGCGCAATTTGCCGCATATTACGACGATTGGCGCGACGTCATCGTGAATTTCGACGCCAGGGACGTGCTGTGACCGCCATGGACCGCATTGATCATTCCACCAATCGCCGGGCTCCCGGGCCGACCCGCCGCCATGCGCTCGCGCTGGCCGGCGCGGGACTGGCCTTGCCGGCTTTGCTCCCCACGCCCGCGCTTGCCGAGCTGGTGATCGACCTGCGCAAGGGCACCTTCCAGCCGATGCCGATCGCGGTTGCCGATTTCGCCGGCGAAGGCGGCGGGCTGGTCTCCGGCATCATCGCCAACAACCTGAAGCGCTGCGGTTATTTCGTGCCGATCGAGAAGGCGCGGCATCCCGAGAAGAACCCGCCCTTCGACGCGGCGCCGCAATTCGAGGCGTGGAAGGCGGCCGGCGTACAGGCGCTGGTGATCGGCCGGGTCTCGCGCGACGGCGGCCGGCTCAAGGCCGAGTTCCGGCTCTGGGACGTGGTCGCCGGCCAGCAGATCGACGGCCAGCAATATTTCACCGACCCGAACAATTCCCGCCGGGTCGGCCACATCATCTCCGATGCGATCTTCACCAAGATCACCGGCGTCGGCGGCTTCTTCGACACCCGCGTCGTCTTCGTCGACGAATCCGGCTCGAAGGAGGCCCGGCGCAAGCGCCTGGCCATCATGGACCAGGACGGCGCCAATGTGCGCTACCTGACCGATGGCGCGACTTCGGTGGTGACGCCGCGCTACTCGCCGGTGGCCCAGGAGGTGACTTACATGGCACAGCGCACCGGCGAGCAGCCGCGCGTCCATGTCCTCAACATCGAGACCGGCCAGCGTCAGGTCGTCGGCAACTTCCCCGACATGACCACGAGCCCGCGCTTCTCGCCGAACGGCGCGCGCATCGCGCTCAGCCTGCAACAAGGTGGCAATGCCAATCTCTATGCGATCGACATCGGCTCGCGCACCACGCAGCGGCTGACCTCGACGGCAGCGATCGACACCTCGCCGTCCTATGCGCCCGATGGATCGCAGATCGTCTTCGAGAGCGACCGGGGCGGCTCGCAGCAGCTTTATGTGATGGGCGCCGGCGGCGGCGAGGGCAAGCGCATCTCCTTCGGCCAGGGCTCTTATTCGCAGCCGTCCTGGTCGCCGCGCGGCGACCTCATCGCCTTCACCCGCCAGGGTGGCGGCACCTTCGGGATCGGCGTGATGAAGCCCGACGGCTCGGGCGAGCGCATCCTGACCGAGAGCTTCCACAACGAGGCGCCGAACTGGGCTCCGAACGGCCAGTACATCATGTTCTTCCGGGATCCCGGTGGGCAGTCCGGCGGCAAGCTCTACATGGTCGACATCACCGGCAGGGTCGAGGTGCCGGTGCCGACGCCGTCCTTTGCCTCCGATCCGACCTGGTCGCCACTGCTGACGGCGGCGCGCTAGCGCGTGCCGCGCTGATGCAGGAATGCAACATCATCGAACCGTCGGGTTCCGGCCATATTTGGTTAACCATAAGCCGCAATGCCGCCACTTCGCCTTGTTCTGGCAAGGTCTCGTTTAGGTTGACACTTCATTGATGGTGGACCGCGTGACGCCGCCCGGCGCGCTCCGCGTCCGAAATTCGGAGAGAATTGACATGCTCGCCTCCTTTGCCGCCAGCGCCCGCACCGTGCGCATCGCCGCCGCCCTGATGGGTGCGCTCGCCCTCGGCGCATGCGCCAAGGACCAGAACGCCGACGGCTTCGGTGCCGGCGGCGCCGCCACCCCGGGCAGCGCCCAGGACTTCGTGGTCAATGTCGGCGACCGCGTCTTCTTCGAGACCGACTCGACCGATCTGACGCCGACCGCGGTCGCGACCCTCGACAAGCAGTCGGGCTGGCTGCAGCGCTATCCGCGCTACACCTTCACGATCGAAGGTCATGCCGACGAGCGCGGCACCCGCGAGTACAACTATTCGCTCGGCGCCCGCCGCGCCCAGACGGTCCGGGACTATCTCGCCTCGCGCGGCATCCCGAGCAACCGCATCCGCACCATCTCCTACGGCAAGGAGCGGCCGGTCGCCGTCTGCAACGACATCTCCTGCTGGTCGCAGAACCGGCGCGCCGTGACGGTGCTCGACGGCGCCGGCGGCGTCTGAACCGGACAGCTTGATAAACGCTTGACGTGGCCGGCGCTTACCGCAAGGAAAGCGCCGGCTTTTCCATATTTTGGCCGCGGTATTCGCGTGTGATAAGAACAGTCCCCGGGGCGATGCGGTTTGCCTGACATGATCTTTGCGACGATTTCGATTCCGAGCCTGAAGCGGCTCTCGCTGCGGCATGCCCTGCTTGCAGGTTTTTCGCTGCTGGCGATCGGCTTGACGCAGCCTGCCGCCGCGCAGGATGCGGCCGATCTCGTGGTCCGTACGAGCCGGCTCGAGAACCAGCTGCGCCAGCTCTCCGGCCAGATCGAACAACTCCAGTTCGAGAACCGGCGCCTGACCGAACAGCTGCGCAAGATGCAGGAAGATGTCGACTTCCGCTTCTCCGAGCGCGGCGGGCAGCGTGGCGGCGCAGCAGCTGCGCCCGCGCCGCAGACGCCCCGTCCGGCAGCCCCCCAGCCGGCGCCCGGCCGCGAGCGCCGCGGCGATGCCTTCGATCCCGCCGCCCAGCCGGGAGCCGCTGGCGGGCCGCGCCAGCTTGGCCAGATCATTGACGAGGAGTTCGCCGGCGACCAGGGGCAGGGTCCGATGGACCTCTCCAGCGTCGGGCGCCCGGCTCCGGGAGGGGCGCTGCCGCCAGCGGCGGCGCAGGGCACCAGCGTCGCCGCGACCGGACAGGCGGCCAGCCCGCGCGAGCTCTACGACCTCGCCTATGCGCATGTGCTGCGCAAGGAGTACGAGCGCGCCGAGATGAGCTTCCGCGAGTTCCTGCAGAGCTATCCGCGCGATCGTCTGGCGGCCGACGCCACCTTCTGGCTGGGCGAGAGCTATTACCAGCGTCGGCGCTATCGCGAGGCAGCCGAGCAGTTCCTGAAGATCTCGCGCGATTTTCCGAAAGCCGGTAAGGGCGCCGACAGCCTGCTCAAGCTCGGCATGTCCTTGAACGGGCTCGGTGCGCGTGACCAGGCCTGCGCCACCTTCGCCAAGGTCGGCGTCGATTATCCCGCCGCCTCGAATGCGGTGCGCCAGGGTGTCGAGCGCGAGCGGCAGCGCGCCCGCTGCGCTTGACCGCGGCGCCCGCAGCTCCTGCCGAATCCGAGCCGCTGACGGCGGCTGAAGCCGGTGCCCTGTTCCGCCTGCTCGCCAACGAGGACGCGCTCATCGTTGCAGTGTCCGGCGGGCCGGATTCCATTGCTCTCCTAGCCCTCCTGGCCGAATGGAGCGGGCGAGGCCGTCCGCGGCTCCTGGCGGTCACCATCGATCACGCCCTGCGCCCAGAGGCGGCGCAGGAGGCGATGATGGTCGGCGAGCTGTGTGCGAAGCTTGGCGTCGAGCATCGTACGCGGCGCTGGCAGGGCCCGAAACCGCAGGCCGGAGTGCAGGAGAAGGCGCGCGCGGCGCGCTATGCGCTGCTGGCGGAGGAGGCGAGGGTGCCGGGCGCCACCGCGATCGTCACCGCGCACACGGCGGACGACCAGGCCGAGACCCTGCTGATGCGCATGGCGGCGGGCTCCGGTCTCGCCGGCCTGGCCGGGATGGCGCCGCGCAGCGCGGTGAACGGGATCGTGCTGGCGAGGCCGCTGCTCGGGATCGCGAAATCCCGGCTGGTCGCGACCTGCGAGGCGCGAGGGCTCGCCTTCATCCGCGATCCGTCCAATGACGATCCGCGTTTCGCCCGCATCCGCTGGCGCGGACTATTGCCGACCCTGGGCCGTGAAGGACTGACCGCCCTGCGCCTCGGCCAGCTTGCGCATCGGCTGGCGCGGGCCGACGAGGCGCTCGACAGATTGGCGGCGCGTGCCCTGGCGAGCGTGCCGGCCGGGGATGAGAACGGCAAGCGCTGGTTCGATTTCGCGCGGCTCTGCCCGGAGCCCGAGGAGATCGTTATCCGGAGCCTGGGGCTCGCACTTGCCGCGGCGCAGGATGGCGAAGCGCAAGCCGGTGTGCCGCTGCGTCTGGCGCGGCTCGAGGATTGCGCGAAGGTGCTGATCGCCGCGGCGCGCGAGGGCAGGGCGCTGCGGCGCACGCTTGGCGGCTTTCGTCTGTCGCTGGCCGGCGATGGCGTTTTGACGCTGATGCGCGAAGGCGAGAGGCGCCGGGGCGTTCACCCTGCGACGGTATAACCCTAAGAAGGGTCAGGCTTCCCTTGGCAAGGGGGCATGGCGGCCCTAGATTAAGCAGCGAAAACCACAGGCTCGCGCGGCAATCCCGCCGGCGAGCGGATCGGAACCGTAATGAATCCGAACTTCCGCAATTTCGCCCTCTGGGTGGTGATCTTCCTGCTGGTCCTGGCGCTGGTCACCTTGTTCCAGAGCCCGAGCCAGCGTGCCAGCACCAATGAAATCCCCTTCAGCCAGCTGATCAACGAGTCCGAGGCCGGCCGTATCGCCAATGTCGTGGTGGCCGGACCCGAGATCACTGGCACGTTCACGGACGGCCGCAACTTCGTCGCCTATGCGCCGTACAACGACCCGCAGCTCGTCCGGACGCTGGCGCAGAAGGGCGTGCAGGTCTCGGCCCGCGCCCCGTCCGAGGGCACGCCCTGGTTCATGGCGCTGCTGGTCAATTCGCTGCCCTTCGTGATCTTCATCGGCCTGTGGATCTTCATGTCCCGCCAGATGCAGAACGGCGCCGGCCGGGCGATGGGCTTCGGCAAGTCCAAGGCGAAGCTCCTCACCGAGGCCCATGGCCGCGTCACCTTCGAGGACGTCGCCGGCATCGACGAGGCCAAGGAAGACCTGCAGGAGATCGTCGAGTTCCTGCGCGATCCGCAGAAGTTCCAGCGCCTGGGCGGGCGGATTCCGCGCGGCGTGCTGCTGGTCGGCCCTCCCGGCACCGGCAAGACCTTGACCGCGCGCGCCGTCGCCGGTGAGGCGAATGTGCCGTTCTTCACCATCTCGGGCTCCGACTTCGTCGAGATGTTCGTCGGCGTCGGTGCCAGCCGCGTGCGCGACATGTTCGAGCAGGCCAAGAAGAACGCACCCTGCATCATCTTCATCGACGAGATCGACGCGGTCGGCCGCCATCGCGGCGCCGGCCTCGGCGGCGGCAATGACGAGCGCGAGCAGACGCTGAACCAGCTCCTGGTCGAGATGGACGGCTTCGAGCCGAACGAGGGCGTGATCATCATCGCCGCGACCAACCGTCCGGACGTGCTCGACCCGGCGCTGCTGCGTCCCGGCCGCTTCGATCGCCAGATCGTCGTGCCGAACCCGGATGTCGCCGGCCGCGAGAAGATTCTGCGCGTCCATGTGCGCAAGGTCCCGCTCGCTCCGGACGTCGATCTCAAGGTGCTGGCCCGTGGCACGCCCGGCTTCTCCGGCGCCGACCTGATGAACCTCGTCAACGAGGGCGCCCTGCTCGCTGCCCGCCGTGGCAAGCGCATGGTCACCCATGCCGAGTTCGAGGACGCCAAGGACAAGGTCATGATGGGCGCCGAGCGCAAATCCATGGCGATGTCCGAAGAGGAGAAGAAGCTGACCGCCTATCACGAGGCCGGTCATGCCATCGTCGGCCTCTATGTCCCGGCCGGCATCCCTGTCCACAAGGCGACGATCATCCCGCGTGGCCGTGCGCTCGGCATGGTCAAGTTCCTGCCCGAGGGCGATCGCTACTCGATGAAGTTCAAGGAGTTCACCTCGCAGCTCGCGGTCGCCATGGGCGGACGCGTGGCGGAAGAGATGACTTTCGGCATGGAGAACGTGACCTCCGGCGCGACGGGCGATATCCAGCAGGCGACAAAGATGGCCAAGGCCATGGTCACCCAGATGGGCTATTCCAAGGAACTCGGCATGGTCGCCTATGGCGACAATCAGGAAGAGGTCTTCCTTGGCATGTCTATGGGCCGGACGCAGAGCCTGTCGGAGGCAACCGCGCAGAAGATCGATTCCGAGGTGCGCAAGCTGGTCCATCAGGGCTATCTCGACGCCACGGCGATCCTGACCGAACACCACGAGCAGTTTGTCGCGGTGGCCGAGGCGCTGCTCGAGTTCGAGACGCTGACCGGCGACGAGATCCGCGACCTGATCGCGGGCAAGCGCCCCTCGCGCGACGACGCCGACACGCCGCATGCGCCGCGTGGCTCGGCCGTGCCGAGCGCCGGCAAGGGCCGCAAGCGCGACGAGCCGGATGCCGGGCTGGAGCCGCAGCCGCTGGCCTGACGGCGCGACCAGACCTTGAACGATCAAAGGGCGGCCTTCTGGCCGCCCTTTGTCATGCTGGTCTTAGCCAGCCACGGGGGCTGGGGATAGCCGACGCCTAGAGCACTTCCGCGTTTCTCCGAATCGCGGAAGTGCTCCACATCTTTATTTTATCGCATTTTCTTCACGCGAACCGGTGCCCACTTCGCTCGAAAATGCTCTAGCGGATACGGTCCGACACAATTTGTGAGAAGCTGAGCAGGCAAAGAGCCTGTATGAGCTGCAAAAGCAACGAGCCGGACAAGGCTCCGAGGATTGACCTCATGACACGCAAATACTTCGGCACAGATGGCATTCGCGGACGCGCCAATGGCGTGATCACGCCCGATCTGGCGCTGCGGGTCGGGCAGGCCACCGGCATTGCCTTCCGCCGCGGCGATCACCGCCATCGCGTGGTGATCGGCAAGGATACACGGCTCTCGGGCTACATGATCGAGAACGCCCTGGTCGCCGGCTTCACGTCCGTCGGGATGGATGTGCTGCTGCTGGGCCCGATGCCGACGCCGGCGGTGGCGATGTTGACCCGCTCGATGCGGGCGGATCTCGGCGTGATGATCTCGGCCTCGCACAATCCCTACGAGGACAACGGCATCAAGCTGTTCGGGCCGGATGGCTACAAGCTCAACGACGAGGTCGAGGCGGAGATCACCCAACTGATCGATTCCGATCTTGGCAAGCAGCTGTCGTCTTCGGCGATGCTCGGCCGGGCCAAGCGTGTCGAGAGTGCCCATGCCCGCTATATCGAGTTCGCCAAGCGCACTTTGCCGCGCAATCTTGGCCTGGACGGCTTGCGCATTGTGCTCGATTGCGCCAATGGCGCTGCCTACAAGGTTGCGCCCGAGGCGCTCTGGGAGCTCGGTGCCGAAGTCATCACCATCGGCGACGAGCCCGATGGTTTCAACATCAACAAGGATGTTGGCTCGACCAAGCCGGCGGCGCTCAGCCAGAAGGTGCGCGAGCTGCGTGCCGATCTCGGCATCGCGCTCGATGGCGACGCGGACCGGGTGCTGATCGTCGACGAGCAAGGCCAGATCGTCGATGGCGACCAGCTGATGGGCGTGATCGCACGCAGCTGGCAGGAGGACGGCCGGCTCTCGGCGCCCGGGATCGTTTCTACCGTGATGTCCAATCTCGGCCTGGAGCGCTATCTGGCGGGCCTCGGCCTGTCGATGGCGCGTACCGCGGTGGGCGATCGCTATGTGCTCGAGCACATGCGGGCCAACGGCTTTAATCTCGGTGGCGAGCAGTCCGGTCACATCATCCTCTCCGACTACGGCACGACCGGCGACGGGCTGGTCGCGGCGCTGCAGTTGCTCGCCGTGGTCAAGCGCCAGGAGAAACCGGTCTCCGAAGTCTGCCATTGCTTCGAGCCGCTGCCGCAGATCCTCAAGAACGTCCGCTACAAGCAGGGCCGTCCGCTGGAGGAGAAGCCGGTTGTCAACGCGATCAAGGCAGCCGAGCAGCTGCTCGGCGAAGGCGGGCGGCTGGTGATCCGTCCTTCCGGTACCGAGCCGGTGATCCGCGTCATGGCCGAGGGCGATGACCGCGATCTCGTCTTGCGAGCGGTCGACGAGGTGGTCGATGCCGTGACGAAGGCGGCCGCCTGAGCGTATCCCGCGGCTCCTGCGTCGTCATCCCGGGCGAGTGCCGAAGGCTCGCAGCGCTGAATTTATCGGAGGGCGCCGAGCGCTATGATGGATTTCGGCACTCCGTTGCACTCCGGCCGGAATGACGGAGCGCTGTCCTGGAGAGGTCGCCCGGTTTGGCCCCATGAAGGCCTTCGCGGACACTGACCTCTCAGGACCAATGCTGCCGTTTACGGATCGATAGGCTTAGTTTTTAAGGTTAAGTGTCGTTTAAGAAATCCATGGCAAGGTTTCCCCATCGGTAACTCGCGTGCACTTGAGTCCAGCTGCATGCAAACTCGAAGGGGCCTGCCATGCGCAGCCTGAAGACCCTTGCGCTTGCAGGCGCCATGGCCGTGAGCGCATCCGCCATCGCCAGTGCCGCAGACTTTCCGATGGCGCAGCCCGCTCCTCCGCCGCCGCCCGAACTGCGCGGCACGATCTCGTCGGGCATCTATCTGCGCGGCGATATCGGTGTCGGCGTCACCAATTTCGGCAAGTACGAGCAGGAAGACGTCCGCCAGGCGAACGGGACATGGCCTGCCAAGGAAGATCGCTCGACCTCCTTCTTCGGCGGTGTCGGCATCGGCTATCGCTTCAACAACTGGTTCCGCGTCGACGGCACGTTCGAGTATCGCGGCGGCGGCAGCTTCGGCGCGACCGACCAGGTCGACCTGGGCGGCGGAACCGTCCTGCACAACACATACAAGGGCAGCATCAGCTCGATGGTCGCCCTGTTCAACGCCTATGTCGATCTCGGCACCTGGAACTGCCTGACGCCCTATATCGGGGCTGGTATCGGCTATGCGAGCAACCGTATCCACGGCGTCACCGACCAGGGCGTCATGAGCACGTTGAACCCTGGCGGCTGGGGTCCCGGCTACAGCACGCTCGGCACCGCCAATGCGGGCACCAAGAGCGGCGTCGCCTGGGCGCTGATGGCCGGCGTCGGCTACGAGGTGAACAAGAACCTGACCCTCGAAGTCGGCTATCGCTACCTCAACCTCGGCGATGCCCAGTCGGGCCGCCTCGTCAACGCCTATGGCGGGCAGGTGCAGGGGCCGCTCAAGATCAAGGACATCGACAGCCACGACATCAAGATCGGCATGCGCTGGAACTTCGGCGAGCCCGATTGCTGTGGCCCGGTCGAGCGCCCGGTCGCCTACGCGCCGGCCCCGGTCGTCCGCAAGTACTGACCAGTCCGACCATTCGGAAAAAGAGGCCGCGCGAGCCATGCTCGCGCGGCTTTTGTTTTGGAGTCATGCTGGCGGTTGACATACTCCCATGGAGTATCCTAGCCGTATGGCATGAAGCGCCATGCCGCATAGCCCCGACGAGAAGAAACGTGCCGTCACTCGCCTGCGCCGCATCAAGGGCCAGGCGGAGGCGCTCGAACGCGCGGTCGAGTCGGGTGTGGATTGCAGTGCGCTTCTGCAGCAGATCGCCGCTTTGCGCGGGGCTGCCAACGGGTTGATGGCCGAGGTTCTGGAAAGCCATCTGCGCGAGACCTTCGGCCTTGCGCTGGGAAACGGACGCCGCGGCGAGGACGAGGCCGGTTTCGAACCCGAAGCCGAGCTCGACGGAATCATACGGATGCTGCGCACCTATCTGAAATAGGCGCGGGCGACGCACTGGAGGAGGATGCTGAGATGAAGACACGTGCCGCCGTGGCCTGGGAGGCCGGCAAGCCGCTGACGATCGAGACCATCGAGATTGGCGGGCCGAAGGCCGGCGAGGTGCTGGTCGAGGTGATGGCGACCGGCATCTGCCATACCGACGCCTATACGCTGTCGGGCCTGGATTCCGAGGGCAAGTTCCCGGCGATCCTCGGCCATGAGGGCGCCGGCATCGTGCGCGAGGTCGGTGCCGGGGTGACGACGCTAAAGCCTGGCGACCATGTCATCCCGCTCTACACGCCGGAATGCCGCAGCTGTAAGTCCTGCCTGTCGCGCCGGACCAATCTCTGCACCTCGATCCGGGCGACACAGGGGCAGGGACTGATGCCCGATGGCACGAGCCGCTTCTCCTGCGATGGCGGCCAAAGCGACGGAACGATCTTCCATTATATGGGCTGCTCGACCTTCGCGAACTTCACGGTGCTGCCGGAGATCGCGCTCGCCAAGGTCCGCGAGGACGCGCCCTTCGACAAGATCTGCTATATCGGCTGCGGCGTGACCACCGGGATCGGCGCGGTGATCTACACCGCCAAGGTTTGGCCCGGCGCAAATGTCGTCGTCTTCGGGCTCGGCGGCATCGGCCTCAACGTTATCCAGGGCGCCCGCATGGTCGGGGCTGACAAGATCATCGGCGTCGACATCAACCCGGCCAAGCGCGCCATGGCCGAGAAGTTCGGCATGACCGACTTCATCAACCCGGCCGAGATCGGCAACGACAAGGTGGTGCAGGCGATCGTCGACCTGACCGGCGGCGGCGCCGACTTCTCCTTCGACGCCACCGGCAACACCAATGTGATGCGCCAGGCGCTGGAGTGCTGCCATCGCGGCTGGGGCGAGTCGATCATCATCGGCGTCGCCGAGGCCGGCAAGGAGATCGCCACCCGGCCGTTCCAGCTGGTCACGGGCCGGGTCTGGAAGGGCACGGCCTTCGGCGGCGCGCGCGGGCGCACCGACGTGCCGAAGATCGTCGACTGGTACATGGAGGGCAAGATCAACATCGACGACCTGATCACCCACAAGCTCTCGCTCGACGAGATCAATCATGGCTTCGACCTGATGCACGAGGGCAAGTCGATCCGCTCGGTCGTCGTTTACTGAGGCAGCGACCTCGTCCTCCGGGAACGCCTGCACGCGATCGGGGTTGATCGGTGCAGGTGCATCCGGAGGGCAATCATGGCAATCAATATCGCAGCAGGGAACAGCCGCTCCGTCTTCACCCGCCTGTCGCAAGCGACGGCGCATTGGGCAGGCAAGCCGCAGACCTTCTTCGTCGCGCTCGCCATCATCGTCGTCTGGGCTGTGTCGGGTCCGTTCTTTGGCTTCAACGACACCTGGCAACTGGTGATCAACACCTCGACGACGATCGTCACCTTCCTGATGGTGTTCATCATCCAGAACAGCCAGAACCGCGATACGGCGGCGATGCAGATCAAGCTCGACGAGCTGATCAACAAGCTCGAAGGCGCGCGCGAGGAGCTGCTCGATCTCGAGGAGCTCGACGAGGACAAGCTCGAGGAGATGCGGGCCGAGTTCGAGGAGCTGGCGCGCAAGGCGCGAGCCGCTCGCGAGAAGAGCAGTTCGGCTTGAGATTTTTTCGCTGAGCCTGTCGAAATCACGGCTCGTCGCGCGTCGAGGTTGCGGAAGAGGGAAATCGGTCCTTCCTCCCGCAGCGGCCGCGGGCCGTGAGGAGCCATGCCATGCAGTACATGCTGATCTTTCGTGAAGGCACGGAGGACACTCATCCGCGCAACGATCCCGAACGGGCCCAGGCCTATTGGGGCTCGTGGACGGCCTATATCGAGGCGCTCAACCAGGCGGGCATCATCGTCGGCGGCCGCGGCCTGCAGCCGCCGCAGACCGCGACGATGGTCCGCGTTCGCAACGGCCAGCGGCAAGTCCAGGACGGGCCCTATCCCGATACCAAGGAACAGCTCGGCGGCTACTATGTGCTGGAGGTCGACGATCTCGACGTCGCGCTCGACTGGGCGGCGCGCAGCCCGGCGGCGAGCCAGGGCTCGGTCGAGATCAGGCCGATCCTGATCGTGCCGGGGACGGCCGAGTTTGCCTGAGCGGCGACCGGACGAAGCGCGGGCGGCAGCCGAGCATGCCGCCCGCAGCTCCTATGGGCGGCTCCTCGCCACGCTTGCCCGGCAATGGCGGGACCTTGCCGCGATCGAGGATGCGCTCGCCGATGCCTTCCGCTCCGCCATCGAGCACTGGCCGGCAGCGGGCGTGCCGGCCCGGCCGGAGGCCTGGCTGCTCGCCAGCGCCCGCAACGCCCTGATCGACGGCGTCCGCCGCGGCCGCGTGCGCTTTGACGCGGCGCCGACGCTGGCGCTGCTAGCCGAAGCGGACGAGGCCGCGGGGGCGAGCCTGTTCCCGGATGAGCGCCTGAAGCTGCTCTTCATCTGTGCCCATCCGCAGATCGATGCCGCGGTGCGGCCGGCGCTGATGCTGCAGACCGTGCTCGGCCTCGATGCCGCGCGCATCGCCGCCGCTTTCCTGACCTCGCCGGCCGCGCTCGGCCAGCGGCTCGTCCGCGCCAAGGCGGGGATACGTAATGCCGGGCTCGTCTTCGCCGTGCCGGAGCAGGCGGAACTGCCGGAGCGGCTGCATTGCGTGCTGCAGGCGATCTACGCCGCCTATGGCAGCGGCTGGGAGGATGTCGCGGGCGCTGATCGCAAGCGCCAGGGCTTGACCGAGGAGGCGATCTTCCTGGCGCGGCTGGTCACGAGTCTCTTGCCCGCCGAACCGGAAGCGCGGGGCCTGCTCGCGCTCATCCTGCATTGCGAGGCCCGCCATGCGGCAAGACGCGATGCGCAAGGCGCCTTCGTGGCGCTGTCCGAGCAGGATACGCACCTGTGGTCGGGTGAGTTGATCGCTGAGGCCGAGCGTGAACTGGCCGCCGCCTCGCGTCTGGGGCGCCTGGGCCCGTTTCAGCTGGAGGCGGCGATCCAGTCGGTCCATGCTGGTCGCGCCCGCACCGGCCGGACCGACTGGCATGCGCTGGCGCAGCTCTATGAAGGCCTTGTGCAACTCGCGCCGACGCTCGGAGCGCTGACTGGCCGCGCCGCCGCCTTCGCCGAGGCATTCGGGCCGCAGCGCGGGCTGCTACTGCTGGCCGAATTGCCGGAGGTGCAGGCTGCCGGCTACCAGCCCTATTGGGCGCTGAAGGCGCATCTGCTGGTTCGAGCCGGCAAGGCTGCTGCGGCGCGGGAAGCCTATAGCCGAGCCATCGGCCTTGCCGAGGATCCGGCCGTGCGCAGCTTTCTGCAAAAGGCGCAGGAGCGCGCCGGCAGCTAGCTGCCATCGGCGCCGCTGGACGCTGGCGGGCGTGGCGCTATCCTTCCCTTGCGCAATGCGGCGCGAATCTGCCGGAGACGGACGCCATGCGGGGGGCTGGTCGGCGCAGGCTTAGTCTGGCGATGCTGGCCTGTGTCGTTGCGAGCGCGTCCGCCGGCGCGGCCGAGCCGCTGCTCGATGTCCAGGATGTCGCCACGCTGCGGCGCCTTGAAGCAACCGGCTATGCGCTATCCGATGTGCTTGGCAGTGGCCGGGCTGGAAGCACGGCCGATCTCGCCCGCGACAGTTCGGCTTTTCGGACCATTGCTGGCCAGGTCGGCGAGGACGTCACGGCGCTGCGCGCCGAGATGCTGGTCAATGGCCGCCGGCTCTACGAGGTCACCGACGGCAATGTCGGGCGGGTGATCGACCTGCGCTGGCTGCGCTCGCCGATCGCGCGCTTCCAGTTGGCCGCCGTGGTCAACCGGCTCGACCGGCAGGACTTCGCGGCGCTGTTAGGGGAGAGCAGCTGCGGCGAGGTGCGCCTGATCTACCGGCTCGCCTATGCCTTCGACGATGCGAAGCTGAAGCGCCGGCTGGCCTCGCGCTTGCCGTTCACACTCAACGCCGTCTTCAGCGTCAAGGCGGGAGGGGGTGGCTCCTGCCGTGAGGCCGCGCAGGCCTGGCAGATCGCGCCCGGCGGCGACCCGGCCGCGCTGGCGCGGCAACTCGCCAGCGGGCCGCTTTCGAAGCAGCGGATCAGCCTCAAGCAAGTCGAGCTCAACGCCCAGATCGTGCGTTTCCCGTCCGGGATGGAGACCGAGTTCGGCGGGCAGGCGGCCTATCTGCAGCGCATCTTTGCGGCCTCCAAAGGCGAAGGCGGCCTCACGCTCAAGCCCAAGCCGCTTGAGAACACGCCGGATGTGGCAAGGCTGAAGAGCGATGCCGCGCTCCGACAGGAGCTGATCGACTACGTCCGGACCAATCTCCCGGCGATCGACCGGGGCGTCTATCAGATTCCTGAGCGCTTCCTGGCGACGAAAGCGATCTCCTACTCGACCTTCGGCAGCGCCCGGCTGGCCAATCACCCCTTCACCGAGGCCGTTCCGGCGAGCGCGCTGACAGGGCTCGATTTTCGCGCCACCCGGTTCGTGCGCAACGAGAAGGCGCTGCTGGAGCGGCTCGACAACGGCTCCTGCATGGGCTGCCATCAGGCCGGCGCCACCGCCGGCTTCCACATGTTCGGGCTCGACGACGGCTCGACCTCGGCGCTGAACCGGATCAAGACCGGCATCTCGCCGCACTTCTACGCGGAAGGTTTTCGCCGCGCGGCCTATGTCGCAGCGGTCGCCGACGGCTCCGAGCCGGAGCGTTATCGCCCACCGTCTTTCGCGCCGCCGGCAACCTGGCAGGCGGGCCGGAGCTTCGCGTATCGGCAGGCGGCGCTGACCATGCCCTGCCTGACGGGCGAGAGTGCGAAAGCCTTCGGCGAGGGCTGGGGCTGCGCAGCGGGCTCGGCCTGCAAGCCGCTGGTCGAGAGCAAGGCGGTCGGGATCGAGTTCGGCCAATGCGTCAGGCTGGAGGAGGCCCGCAACTTCTCCGGCCAGCCCTGCCTGACGGGTGTGATCACCACCGCCGTCGGCAGGCCCTATCTCGACCGCTACCGCAAGACTGGGCAGTTCGGCGCCTTCGCAACGGGCTTCTCGCAGACCGCCTTCAACTGCCGACCTGCCAAGATTGGCGTTCCCGCCGGGATGGCTTATCGCCAGTGCACCCCGGGCGACAGGACCTTCGAGGGCTTCGCCAATGGCAAGGTACCGGATGAGATTTGCGGGCTCGCCGGTGGCAAGGCCTTCGACGACTGCGTCGCGACCAACCGTTTCGACGACTGCCTGTCGAAGGCGGTGACGCGTGGCAATCGTGGCACCTGCAGCGCCACCAGTTTCTGCCGCGAGGACTATATGTGTCAGGCGATCCCGGACGACGTGCCGGGCGCGACCACGACGGTCAGGGATTACGGCTTCTGCTCGCCGACCTATTTCCTGTTCCAGATGCGGATCGACGGCCACCCAGATCCGCAAGTGCGGCTATAGCCTTCAGCCTGCCAGAACGAAATCGAAGCGGCCAAGCTGGCCGCCTTCGGCCGGACGCAGACTCATGAGCAGCTTCTGGTCGAACAGGCCGTCGCGGCGATTGCCGGGCTCGTCGGGGAAATAGAGTTGGGTGGTGAGGATCGGGCTCTGGCCGCCTGCTCGCACCTTCACATGGAGATGGCGGGTGCGGCCGGTATAGAGCCCCGGCGTGCGGGTGACGAGCTGGTAGCGCCCCTGCCGGTCGGCGAAGAGATGGCCGCGGAAGCGGAAGCCGCGATTGTCATATTGGCCGGACGTATCGGCGTGCCAGAAATCGAGCAGGGCGCCGGGGAGCGGCCGGCATTGCCGGGTCAGCACGAAGCCGCTCAGCACCAGCAGCGTGCCGTCACCATCGCTGCGCAGATCGGCGCGTTGCGGCGAGGATGGCGTGAAATAGGGGCCTTCGGTCTGGCGCGGGGTTGCGTTGGCGTGTCCTGCGCAGGCCGGCGTCGCCAGGAGCTCAGCGCCCTGTGCCAACGCCTCGGCCGGGAGGGCGAGGCTTGCGAAGCCCGCCGCCGAGAGGCGTGCGAGCAGGTCGCGGCGACTTGGACCGTCCGTCATGGCGTCTCCCTTGCACCTTGCATCGCCATTCTTGCCATGCCGGCGATGTCGGATTTCGGGCAGAGGCGAGGCCTCGCCGAACTGTGATGGCGGGGAGGGCGTGAAGTCTTCTGTGGGCACATTGCGCCCATGTGCCCGGGCGCTGGCGATTGCCGGCGCTTTTCGGCATAGATCATCGCGCGTCCGAGTGGACGCGGTCACGATGATCTATCGCACTGTTGTCGCATCGGATTCTTCCGAAAAGTGGATTCCACTTTTCGGTCCGATGCTGTAGTCCGCCCCGCGAGGAATTGGCCGGCAGAGGCGTTCCATCCGACGAGACGATGAGGGACGAGATGTCGACCGATATCGAGATCGCCCGCGCGGCGACGCTTCAGCCCATCGGCACGATCGCCGAGGCGGCCGGCATCCCTGATGCGGCTCTGCACCCCTATGGCAAATACATCGCCAAGGTCGATACCGGCGCTATTCCCGATTTCGCCGAGAAGCCGGACGGCAAGCTCATCCTCGTCACGGCGATCAGCCCGACGCCGGCCGGCGAGGGCAAGACCACGACGACGGTCGGCCTCGGCGACGGGTTGAAGCGCTTGGGCAAGCGCACCATGATCGCGCTGCGCGAACCCTCGCTCGGCCCCTGCTTCGGGCAGAAGGGCGGGGCGGCCGGCGGCGGCTATGCCCAGGTCGTGCCGATGGAGCAGATCAACCTGCATTTCACCGGCGATTTCCACGCCATCACGAGCGCCCACAATCTGCTGGCGGCGATGCTCGACAACCATGTCTACTGGGGCAATGGGCTCGATCTCGACGAGCGTCATGTCGCCTGGCGGCGCGTGGTCGACATGAACGACCGGGCGCTGCGCTCGATCGTCTCCTCGCTCGGCGGCGCGACCAACGGCTTCCCGCGCGAGGACGGCTTCGACATCACCGTCGCCTCCGAGGTGATGGCGATCTTCTGCCTCGCCAAGGACCTTGCCGATCTGGAGGAGCGGCTCGGCCGCATCGTCATCGGCCGCACCCGCAGCAAGCGCCCGGTCACCGCGGCCGAGCTCAATGCCCAGGGCGCGATGACCGTGCTGCTGCGCGATGCGCTGATGCCGAACCTGGTGCAGACGCTGGAGGGCACGCCGGCCTTCGTCCATGGCGGGCCCTTCGCCAATATCGCCCATGGCTGCAATTCGGTGATCGCGACGCGCGCCGCGCTGAAGCTGGCCGACTATGTCGTGACCGAGGCCGGCTTCGGCGCCGATCTCGGGGCCGAGAAGTTCTTCGACATCAAGTGCCGCAAGGCCGGGCTGAAGCCGGATGTCGCGGTGGTGGTCGCGACCGTGCGGGCGCTGAAGATGCATGGCGGTGTCGCCCGCGACATGCTCGGCACCGAGAACCTGAAAGCGCTGGAGGCGGGCCTGTCCAACCTCGCCCGTCATGTCGAGAACATCAGAAAGTTCGGCGTGCCGGCGATCGTCGCGATCAACCATTTTACCAGCGACACGCCGGCTGAGCATGCGCTGATCCAGCACTATTGCCGCAATCATCTCGGCGTCGAGGCGGTGATCTGCCGGCATTGGGCTGAAGGAGGGGCGGGCACCGCCGAACTCGCGACCAAGGTCGCGGCGCTGACCGACGGTGGCGAAGCGGATTTCGCGCCGCTCTATCCCGACGCGATGCCGCTGCGCCAGAAGCTCGAGACGATCGCGCGTGAAATCTATGGTGCGGCCGGCATCTCGATGGACGCCAAAGTGACCGCCCGCTTCGCCGAGCTGGAGGCGGCCGGATATGGCAACCTGCCGGTCTGCGTTGCCAAGACGCAGTATTCCTTCTCGGCCGATCCGACCTTGCGCGGGGCGCCCTCGGGCCACACCGTGCCGGTGCGCGAGCTTCGGCTCTCGGCCGGCGCCGGCTTCGTCGTCGCGATCTGCGGGGATATCATGACCATGCCCGGCCTGCCGCGGCAGCCGGCGGCGGAGCGGATCTATATCGACGCGCATGGCCAGATCGAGGGGCTGTTCTAGTCGCCCGCCACATTCGTCAACGAAGTGTAAACCATATCGCGGCCACCATGCGTCCCGTGCGATTCCGAGCATGTCGGAAAGCGCGGGAGATGCCGACGAGATGAGTTTGCTGACCGCCTGGACCAATTCGGGCCTGAAGGCGCGCGTGCTCGTGCTCGTCCTGGCGACACTCGTCGCGATCGCGGTGCCGGCGTCCGGCATCTTCCTCTGGATCGTCAACGGCACGGTGGTGAAGCTCGGCACGCTCTTCGCCGAGAAGCAGATCCTGTTCGATCGCTATCGCGGGCTGGAAGCGCTGATGCGCGAGGTCTCGCTGGCCGAGACGGTGGCTCGCGCCCCGGTGATCGTCGAATGGGCGCAGGACGAGACCGATCCGGAGAAGGCCAAGCGCGGTCTCGCCGAGCTCGAGCACTACCGGCTCTCCTTCACCGACCGCAGCTATTTCGCTGTCGTCGACAAGAGCGGCCACTATTATTTCAACGACAAGGACAACACCTACGAGCGCAACCGGCTGCGCTACACGGTCTCGCCGGACGCTCCCCAGGACGTCTGGTATTTCAAGACCCGCGCGCTCGGCAAGGGCTGCCATCTCAATGTCAATCGCGATGAGGTGCTGTCGGTCACCAAGGTCTGGATCAACTGCATCATCCAGAAGGATGGCAAGGTCCTCGGCCTGATCGGCACCGGCGTCGACCTGACCCAGTTCATCAAGGAGGTCGTCGAGTTCCCGCAGACCGGCGTGCAGAGCATGTTCGTCGACCTGCAGGGCGCGGTGCAGGCGCATCGCGATCCGCGCGTCGTCGACTTCCACAGCCTGACCAAGGACGCCACGGCGAAGAAGACGATCTTCCGCTTGCTCGACGAGGAGGGCGACCGCAAGGCACTCGCCGAGATGATGCAGCGTGTCGCCAAGGGCGAGGCTCTGGTGCTCTCCCGCTTCATGCAGATGGACGGGCACGAGGTGCTGGTCGGCGTCGGCTTCCTCGACCGGCTCGGCTGGTTCAACGTCACGGTGATGGATGTCGACGCCATTATCGACCGCAAGCTGTTCGCACCGATCGCCGGGCTGATGGTGGCGATCCTCGTTGCCGTGGCCGGGCTGATGACCTTCCTGTTCAAGCGCAAGGTGCTCGACCGGCTGGCATGGGTCGAGCAGGGCGTCACCAGAGTCCGCGCCGGCGACTTCACCGCCGTCGCCAAGGAAGACGGCAATGATGAGATCGCCCGGCTGTCGCGCGCTTTCAACGAGATGGCCCAGGCCGTCGGCGACAATACCGGCCGGCTCGAGGCGATGGTGCGCGAGCGCACGCAGAAACTGGAAGAGCTGGCGCAGCACGATCCGCTGACGTCGGTGCTGAACCGTCGCGGCTTCGAGGAGGCCTTTGCGCGTGAGCAGAACCGGGCGCAGCGCAACGGCACGGCCTGTGGCCTGATCATCGTCGATCTCGACCGCTTCAAGCTCGTCAATGACGATTATGGTCACCGCGCCGGCGACGAGGTGCTGGTCGCCTGCGTGCGCCGGATGCTTCCGGCCCTGCGCAGCTACGACGCCTGCGCGCGCTGGGGCGGCGACGAGTTTATCCTGCTGATCAGCGACTGCACGGCGCGGTCGCTGGCGGTGATCGCGAACAAGATCGCGGCGCTGCTGCGCGAGGCACCGATCGTGCTCAGCGACGGGCAAGCGGTGCCGATGACGGCGAGCCTGGGGGCGGCCATGGCGCTGCCCGAGGACAGCCTGACCGATGCTGCCGCTCGCGCCGATGCGGGACTCTACCGCGTCAAGCACGGCGGCCGCGACGGCGTCGCGATTGATGAGACGGGTGCGATGTTGCGGCAGGTTGGGTAGGCGTCATTCTCGGGCGGAGCGAAGCGCAGACCCGAGAATCTCATGACGAGTAGCTGGATTCAGAGATGCTCGGGTCGAGCCCGAGCATGACGGTCTTCCTCAGAACGTCAACTGCACCTTCATCGCCTTCGACTTGTCGGCAGCGAGGTCGAAGGCCTCGACGGCGCGCTCGATCGGGATCGAGGCGGTGAGCAGCGGCGAGAGGTCGATGCGGCCCGATGCGATCAGCTCGACCGCCCAGTCGAACTCCTCGTGGAAGCGGAAGGAACCGCGCAGGTCGAATTCCTTGGCGACGACGACGTTCATCGGAATGGTGAAATTGCCGCCGACGCCGATCTGGACGATGACCGCGCCAGGCCGCAGCGCATCGAAGGCGCCGGTCAGCGCATGCTGGTTGCCCGAGCATTCGAACATCACGTCGAAGGCGCCCTTCTCGGCGCCGTAATCGGCTTTCAGCCGCTCCGGCTGCGCCATGACGTTGATCGTGGTCGTCGCGCCCATCTTGAGGGCGGTCGGCAGCGGGCCGTCGACCACGTCGGTGACGACGATCTCGGAGGCGCCGGCGGCGCGGGCCGCGACCACCGTCAGCACGCCGATCGGGCCGGAGCCGGTGACGAGGACGCGCTTGCCCAGCAGCGCGCCGGCGCGCTTGACCGCATGCAGGCAGACGGCGAGCGGCTCTGCGAAGGCGGCCTGCGCCGCGCCGACATGAGCCGGCAGCTTCACCGCCTGGCGCTCCTCGATCACCAGAATCTCGCGGAAGCCGCCCTGGACATGGGGGAAGCGCATGGCGCTGCCATAGAAGAGCATGTCGAGGCAGTGCTGCTGCTGGCCCGCCTGGCAATAGCGGCAGCGGCCGCAGGCCCGGCTCGGGTTGACCGCGACGAGATCGCCCGGCTTGACCCGGCTGACCTCGGTGCCGACCGCCTCGACGATGCCGGCGATCTCGTGACCGAGGATCAGCGGCTCGCGCACGCGGATCGTGCCGAAACCGCCATGGAGGTAGTAGTGGAGATCGGAGCCGCAGATGCCGCCGGCCTTGATCGCGACCTTGACGCCGAGCGGGCCGAGCTCCGGCACCGCTGCATCCTCTACCCGCAGGTCCTTCTCGGCATGGATCACGACGGCGCGCATGGCGGAACTCCTGATAGGGCGGCAGCCATGCGGCTGCGGCACGTCTGGCCGGTTGTCTAATCGTTTTAAACCGCTTACCCAACCCTTGAGACACTCACAAGCGGCAAGATCACGCTACGGACCGGGAGGATAGGATGTCGCTCAATCTGTTCAAGCTCGACAGGCGCATCGCGCTGGTCACCGGTTCCGGCCAGGGCATCGGCCTTGCCATCGCCGAGGGCCTCGCTGCCGCCGGTGCCCATGTCGTGCTGAACGGACGCGATGCCGGCAAGCTGGAGAAGGCACGCAGTGCCATCGCAGCGGCTGGCCACAAGGCCTCCGTCGCCGCCTTCGACGTCACCGACCAGAAGGCTGTCGAGGCCGGCGTCGCCAAGGTCGAGGCCGAGATCGGGCCGATCGACATTCTGGTCAACAATGCCGGCACGCAGAAGCGCGGCGCCTTCGTCGAGTTCCCGGCCGAGGACTGGCACTTCCTGATGGCGACGAACCTGCACTCGGTGTTCTACGTCACCCAGGCGGTCGCCAAGCGCATGGCCCCGCGCGGGCGCGGCAAGATCGTCAATATCGGCTCGGTGATGAGCAAGCTCGGCCGGCCGAGCATCGTGCCCTACACCGCGTCGAAGGGCGCGGTCAGCCTGATGACGCAGGGGCTCGCCGCCGAGCTCGGCAAGCACAACATCCAGGTCAATGCGATCGGGCCGGGCTATTTCGTCACCGAGCTGAACCAGGCGCTGCTCGCCGACGAGACCTTCTCGAACTGGGTCAAGAGCCGCGCCCCGGTCGGCCGCTGGGGCGAGACCAGGGAACTGGCAGGCGCGGCGATCTTCCTGTCCTCGGAAGCCTCCGACTATGTCAGCGGCCACCTGCTGATGGTCGATGGCGGTTTGACCGCGGTGGTGTGAACCAACTGCCCTCATGCTCGGGCTTGACCCGAGCATGAGGGCGGATCCGGCCTAAGCCTTCAAGAACGCATTCTGCGGGAAGAGGATCTTCCGCGCCTCGTCGTCGACCTCGGTCTTCCAGGTGAATTTGTCCTTGAGCGCGACGGCGCGCTGCGCCGCCGGTCGGGCCGAGATCTCGTCGAGATGGCGGCGGACGTTGGTGAGCTTGGCGAAGGCCTCGTCGCCGAGCGCGAACTGCGCCCGCGTCGCCCAGCCCCAGACTGCCATGTCGATCAATGTGTAGTCGTCGCCGAGCATGTAGCGATGCTTGCCGAGCTGGTCGTCGAGCAGGCCCCAATGCCGCTCGGCCTCGCGGGCATAGCGATTGATCGCATAGGGCACCTTTTCCGGAGCCATGCGCGAGAAGTGGACGGACTGGCCGGTATAGGGGCCGATGCCGGTAGCGATGAACATCAGCCAGGACAGCATCTGGCCGCGCATCTCGGGCGTGTCCGGCGGCAGGAACTTGCCGGTCTTCTCGGCGAGGTAGAGCAGGATGGCGTTGCTGTCGAATATCTTCACGTCGCCGTCGGTCAGGGCCGGGGTCTTGCCGTTCGGGTTGATGGCGAGGAAGTCGGGCTTGAACTGGTCGCCCTTGCGGGTATCGACCGGCATGAGCTCATAGGGCAGGCCGGCCTCCTCCAGGAAGAGTGCGATCTTCGCCGGGTTGGGCGAGGGGTGGTAATAGAAGCGGATCATCGATGGTCTCCTGGGTGGAAGGCTCAGCAGCGCGCGGCGACGTAGGGGATAAGTTCGGTCAGGGCCGAGATAGTGAGATCGGCGCCCGCGCCGAGCTGCTCCTCCTGCATGCGCAGCGCCTTGAACAGGCTCTTTGGCCCGATCACCGCTGCGCCCGATAATTCGTCGCGCAGGGCCTGCGAGGTTACACGCTCGATGCGCGCGACCGTCATGCCGTAGGCCTTGGCCCCGGCGATGTCGAAGCCGTTGGAGGAGACGAACAGGATCTGTTCCTTCGCCAGCCCTAGCCGGTCCTCGACCAGGCGATAGCCGCGCGGGTCGGGCTTGTAGGTCCTGATCTCGTCGACGCTGATCACAGTTTCCAGCAGGCCGTCGATGCCGGCCTGCCTGGTGAGATTGGTCAGCATGGCCGGGCTGCCATTGGAGAAGATGGCGAGGCGGGTCGGGGCAAGGCCCTGCAGCGCGGCCAGCGCCTCCGGATAGAGCGCCAGCGCATCATAGGCCGCGGCGATGCGGGAAAGGAGGTCGGGCGTGGCTTCCAGCCCGAGCGTCTTGAGCGTGAAGTCGAGCGAGGCCTGCGTCACGCTCCAGAAGTCCTCGTAGCGGCCCATCAGGGCGCGCAGCCAGGTGTATTCGAGCTGCTTCAGCCGCCAGATCTGGGTGACGGTCTCGCCATGGCCGGGAAAGGCATCCTCGGTGACGCCGGCGACCGACTGCACGTCGAACAGGGTTCCATAGGCATCGAAGACGACGGCCTTGATCGGCATGGTGTTTCCTTTCGTCACCCTGCTTCGCCATCCCGGGCGACCGCAGGAAGACCCGGGATCCATGCCTGAACCGTTCCGGAATGGATCCCGGCTCTGCGCCGCTGTCGCGGCTTGGCCGGGATGACTTTCCTCTGGATGATAGCGCTCGCCTTGGTCGCGCGGAGCGTGATATCCGCACAAGCACTTGTTCGCAGATGCACAGGATACGCGCATGTCCAGCCGCCCCGTCATGCTGATGATCCTCGATGGCTGGGGCTGGCGCGACGACAAGGACAACAACGCCGTCCTGCTGGCGAAGACGCCGAATTTCGACCGATTCTGGGCTTTCTCGCCGCACGCCTTCCTGCGCACCTCCGGCCTCGATGTCGGCCTGCCCGAGGGCCAGATGGGCAATTCCGAGGTCGGCCACCTCAACCTGGGCGCCGGCCGCGTGGTGATGCAGGACCTGCCGCGGATCAACCAGGCGGTCGCGGACGGCACGTTGAAGCAGGCGCTCGATGAAAGCGGGCTGATCGGCAGGCTCAAGGCCAGCGGCGGCACCTGCCATATCCTCGGCCTCGTCTCGCCAGGCGGCGTCCATGCCCATCAGGATCATGCGGTGGCGCTGGCGAAGCTCGTCGTCGCTGCCGGCGTGCCGGCGGTGATCCACGTTTTTACCGATGGCCGCGATACGCCGCCACGCTCGGCCGCCGAGTATGTCGCAGCGCTCGAAGCTGCACTGCCGCCTGAGGTCAAGGTCGCGACGCTGTCCGGGCGCTATTACGCGATGGATCGCGACAATCGCTGGGAGCGCGTCGAGCTCGCCTGGAAGGCGCTGGCGCTCGGCGAGGGCGAGCGGATGCCGAGCGCAGGCTCGGCGATCGAGGCGGCGTATGCCGCTGCCATCAACGACGAGTTCATCAAGCCGGCAGTGATCGGCGGCTACAGCGGCATGGCCGATGGCGACGGTCTGCTCAGCTTCAATTTCCGCGCCGACCGCATCCGCGAGATCCTGGCGCCGCTGCTCTTCGCCGCATTCAGCGGCTTCCCGCGGCCACGCATGCCCAAGCTCGTCGGCGCGGTCGGGATGACCTCCTACAGCTCCGAGCTCGATCCGATCATGCCGGCGCTGTTTGCGCCGCAGAGCCTCGCCAACGGGCTCGGTGAGACCGTGTCGAAGGCGGGCCTGAAGCAGATCCGCTTCGCCGAGACCGAGAAGTACCCACACGTCACCTATTTCTTCAATGGCGGGCGCGAGGAGCCGTTCGAGGGCGAGGAGCGCAGCATGACGCCCTCGCCGAAGGTCGCGACCTATGATCTGCAGCCGGAGATGTCGGCGCCGGAGCTGACCGGCAAGGTCGTCGCCGCGGTCGAGAGCGGGCAGTACGACCTCTTCGTGCTGAACTTCGCCAATCCCGACATGGTCGGCCATACCGGCGTCCTCCCGGCGGCGATCAAGGCGGTCGAGACGATCGATACCAGTCTCGGCCAGATCGCCGACGCGATCCTCGCCAAGGGCGGAGCGCTGCTGGTCACCGCCGATCACGGCAATGCCGAGCTGATGGTCGATCCCGTCACCGGCAATCCGCACACCGCCCACACCACCTTTCCGGTGCCGGTGATGCTGATCGGCGGGCAGGCGAAGGGGTTGGCAGAGGGGCGTCTCGCCGATGTCTCGCCGACGCTGCTTGCGCTGCTCGGATTGGAGCAGCCGGCCGAGATGACCGGCCAGTCTCTGCTGCGCTGAGCAGGCTTCAGGTCGGCGCCATGCCGGGGAGCGTGGCGATCTCCGCTGCCAGGAAATCGATCAGCAGACGGACGCGGGCCACGGCCGCCCGCTCCGGGACGATCAGCATGCTGAGCGGCACGCTCGGCAGGGTGTAATCGGTCAGGATCGGCTCCAGCTGGCCGGAGGCAAGCAGATCGTCGACGAGCCAGCGATGGGTGGGCGCGATGCCGCGGCCGGCGAGCAGCGCCTCGCGCACGGCCAGGCCATGATCGACCCGCAATCGCCCGTCGAACGGGACGCTGTAATGCTCTCCGGCTTTGCCCGCGAAGGCGAGCATGGCGCTGCCGGCGACGTTCGTCATGCGGATGCCCTGATGCCTGGCGAGCTCGTCCGCTGAGGTCGGGATGCCATGCCGGGCCAGATAATGCGGCGCGGCGACGAACAGCCTTTGCGATCGGCCGAGAGGTCGCAGCTTCAGCGTGCTGTCGGCGAGCGGGCCAAGGCGGATGGCGATGTCGATGCCCTCGCGGACGAGGTCGATGCGCTCGTCGCTGAGGCTGAGGTCGATATCGATCCCAGGGTGCCGATCCTGGAAGGCGAAGAGCAGCCGCGTGACATGCAGGACACCGAAAGAGGCGGTGCAGGAGAGACGCACCGTGCCGGCAGGGGCGTCACCGGCGCTGCGGGCCTCGTCGCTGGCCTGCTCGACCAGGCGCAGGATGGCGAGGCAATTCTGATAGTAGCGGCTGCCTTCCTCGGTCAGCGTCACCCGCCGTGTCGTGCGGCTGAGCAGGGCGATGCCGAGCGCGTCTTCCAGCTCGTTGAGATGCCGCGTCACCGAGGATTGGCCGAGACCGAGCTCGCGCGCCACCGCCGACAGGCTGCCGCGCTCGGCGACACGGACGAAGCTGCGCATGCGTTCCAGCGTGATGTCTGATTTATCCATGAAACGGCATGATTATATCCATTGCGCCGTTATAGTGCAGAAGCGGAACAGCGCCTAGCTGGAAAGCCTCATCCTCTCGGAAAGGCTCCGCCATGAAGGTCCTGCTTGTTTTCGCCCATCCCGAATGCCGCTCGCTCAATGGCGCGCTGCGCGATGTCGCCGTTGCCGAACTGGAAGCCCGGGGCCATGAGGTTCGCGTCAGTGATCTCTACGCCGAAGGCTGGAAGTCTGAGGTCGATCGCGCCGATTTCCCGAGCTGGCCGGACGGTGAGCGTTTCGCTGCCGGCGCCGCCTCGAAGCAGGCCTTCGGCGAGGGTACGTTGACCGCTGACGTCAAGGCCGAGATCGAGAAGCTGCTCTGGGCCGACACGCTGATCCTGCAGTTTCCGCTGTGGTGGTACACGATGCCGGCGATCCTCAAGGGCTGGGTCGACCGGGTCTTTGCCTATGGTTTCGCCTATGGCGTCGGCGAGCACAGCGACAAGCGCTGGGGCAATCGCTTCGGCGAGGGCACGCTGGCGGGCAAGCGGGCCATGCTGCTCGTCACCGCCGGCGGCTGGGAGGAGCACTACTCGCAGCGCGGCATCAACGGGCCGATCGAGGACCTGCTGTTCCCGATCAATCACGGCATCCTCTACTATCCCGGCTACGAGGTGCTGCCGCCTCACGTCGTCTACCGGGTCGATCGCTTTAAGGAGGCGGATTTCGAATGGGCAGCCGAGCAACTGCGCGAGCGCATGCGGACATTGGAGACGACTGCGCCGATCCGCTATCGCCGCCAGAATTTCGGCGACTACCTGATCCCGGCGATGACCTTGCGACCCGAGCTGGGCGAGCCGGAGGCGCGCGGCTTTGCGCTGCATGTCGACGCAGCCATGGCGGGCTAGCCTGCACGGTGGAACTCATGAGGCACGAGGCGGTTCTCTCCCCGAGAGGATCGCCTCATGTCGAACAAGCGCGAGAATCGCCTGACCGATACCCCCGCTGCTTTCGTGACTGCACCGCGCCCCGGCCAGTCCGGCGCGCCTGAGCAGCGGCGGGCGGGCCCCAATCCCCGCTCCGCCCACCCGACCGGGCCACATGCCCCTTACGAGCCGGATGACCCCGACGGCCTGGCTGCAGGCAAGCACCAGCGCGAGGACGTCGCCGGCAAGCGCTGACGCGTCGGGCCCCACGGCTATGCGGCCCATGCAACGCCGGCGTTGTTCCGGCGGTCAATTCATCATGCTCAGGGCGTTCCGCTGAACGCGATCGCGCAGCGAGGATTTCGGCGCTGAAAAGCTGGCCGGAAATCCTCGCGGCAAGATAGATCAAACTATCGTTCGGTTTAATATTTACGCGATGACTATGGAATTTCAGCTTGAACGGAAAGGTTGTCACCTTGATCCTCGGCGCAAGGGAAAGTAGTGACGGCAATCATGCGCTTCCGGGATGGACGCATGGTCGACCCGAAAGGGGGCGGGTCGTCGCGAATGCTGGGGACGGGCGGATCCAGGATGAAAGCGCGCAATGCGGGAAAGCCGGTGGCGGCCGGTTCGGCGACGACGAAGCAAAGGACGATGCGGGACGAGATCCTCGACGCGGCGGCGGAGATCATCGTGCGAGAGGGCTATGACGCCTGCACAATGCGGGCGGTGGCTGCGCTCGTCGATATGAAGGCCGGCAGCCTCTATTACCATTTCAGGTCGAAGGACGAGATCGTCGAGGAAATCCTCAACCAGGGCATCGAGACGCTCTATGCTCGCCTGGCGGAGACGATGCGCGGCCTGCCGAAGGAGGCTCCGTTCGTAGACCGGCTGTCCGCGGCGGTCGGGGTGCATGTTTCGAGCCTGGTCGGCAAGGACCAGAAGTACATGCACGTCTACGAGCACCTGCCGCCGATCATCAAGCGGCGCAGCCGCAAGATGCGCGAGAAATACGCCCAGCTCTGGCACGATCTCTTCGCCGGCGGCGTGGCCAGTGGAGAAGCTGCGAATGGGCAGGATCTGCAGCTGCTGGTGCCGTATTTCCTCGGCGGGCTGAACCGCGTGCCGGAATGGATGCGGGCCAGCGGCGCCAGCAGCGAGCAAGTCGCGGCTTTGGCCATCACGACCCTGCTCGACGGAATTGGCGCCAAGCGGTAGCAGAAGGGTGCAGCCGTGCCGATGCGGCTGCCGATGCAGGAAGCCGCGCCCAAGCCCATGTCCGAGACCTTCGCCATCAGCCTGAACGGCACCACCGATCTGCCCGCCGGCAAGATCGCCGCGATCGTGACCTCGCTCGAGATGTTTTCCGCGCCGGAGCGACGGGCCGACCCGCCAGGTGTCGAGGGCTTCTCGCTCGAGGAGATCGGGCGCGATGACGTGGCGCGCTATCTGGCCGTCTATCGCCTGCTCGGCGAGCGCTGGATGTGGTTCAGCCGGCTGGTGAAGCCGGTGGCCGAGCTGCAGGCAATCCTGGCCGATCCGCTGGTCGAGTTCTTCGCGGTCCGCTTCGGCGGGCGCGATGTCGGCCTGCTCGAGCTCGATTTCCGGGTGGAAGGCGAGGGCGAGCTTGCTTTCTTCGGCCTCGACGAGAGCGTCGTCGGCAAGGGAGCAGGGCGCTGGCTGATGAACCGGGCGCTGGAGCGCGCTTGGGGCAGGCCGATCGGCCGCTTCTGGGTGCACACCTGCACGCTCGACCATCAGGGCGCAGTCGAATTCTACCAGCGTTCAGGTTTTTCGGCGTTCAGGCGCGGGGTCGAGGTCGTCGACGATCCGCGCCTCGGCGGGGCGATGCCACGCAGCGCCGTCCCGCATTGTCCGGTGATCGAATAAGAGGGCTGGCCCTCAGGCCCGCGTACGCAGGCCGATCGAGTCCATCATCGCCTGGTCGCGGGCGGCCTCGGCGGCACGCTCGGAGGCGCGCTCGCGATCGTCGAGGATCTCGACCTTCTTCATGTCCTCGAAGGCTTCCTGCAGTTCGCCCTTGGCCTCGTCGAGCTGGCCCTGCAGGTTGTCGGCGGACTGGCGCAGGTTGTCGCGACGGCCGAGCGCCGCTTTGGCATAGGTCGGATAGGCGAAATGGGCCGGATCGGAAATGCCGGCGCGCGTCTCTTCATTCTGGATCTCTCGGTCGAGATCTCCAGCCATACGGTTGAATTCCGCGATCATCATCTCAATCTGGCTTACCCGGCGGCGCTTCTCGTCCACCTGGAAGCGTTTGAGACGCAAAAGGGTCTCTCGCGACTTCATGTCGTGCCGAACTCCTGATTACGCATGGCAGTGCGCCGACCCCTCGGCTCGCCGCCGGAACACTCCGCGAGACGAAAAGTACAATGGGGCAAGGAGGTTGATCGTTCCTTACCAGGATCGTTCGCTTTCGATGCATGCGAAGGGTGCGTGCCGTGCTCTGCCGGCGGAGCACGGCACGCGCTAATCTCAAGCGAATCAAAACAAGGGGCGCGCATGCCGGCGCGCCGGACACGTCCTTGCCCGCCTCGCGCCGCCTCCCCGAACACAGCCTGCTGCTGGCCGGCCTCGCCCTGACGCGGATCATCGGCTGGGGCTCGATCTATTACTCGCCCTCGGTGCTGGCGGCCTATCTCGAGCGCGATATCGGCCTCAGCCCGACAATTGTTTTTGGCGGCATCACTATCCTGCTGGTGATCGGAGCGTTGATCTCGCCCCTGCTCGGGCGCCATCTCGATCGTCGCGGCACGCGCCAGGTCATGGCGCTGGGCGCGCTGATCTCGGCGCTGGGGCTGGCATTGCTGGCACTGGTGCAAGGGCCGATCAGCTATCTTGCGACCTGGCTCGTGATCGGCGTCGGCCATGCGATGCAGCTTGCCAACACCGGCAACGTCACGGTGGCGCAATTGATGGGCGAGCGTACGCGCCGTGTCATCGGGTTGATGATGCTGGTGACCGGGCTCGCCTCCAGCGTGTTCTGGCCGCTGGCCGCCTGGCTCAGCGCCGATTATGGCTGGCGAGCCTGCCTTCTCGTGTTCGCCGCGATCCAGCTCGTGATCGTGCTGCCGATCCATCTGGCGATCCCGGCCTACCGTGCCAAGCCATTGGCCGACCCCGGCCCAGCCGCTGCGCCGGTCGAGGAGCAGGGCAGGGTGCCGCCCGGGCAGCGGCGGCCGATCTTCTGGCTGCTGGCGCTGAGCTTCTCGGCGAGCGGGCTCGTCTCCTGGGGACTGCCGCTGCACATCATCGGGTTGATGCAGGGTGCGGGAATATCAGGCGCGACCGCGGTGATGATCGCTTCGCTGAGCGGTCCGGCCACGATGGTGGCCCGAGCCGTCGACGCGGTGGCGGGCGAGCGCCTTCCGGTCGAGAAGGTGGCGCTGGCGGGGCTCATATTTGGACCGATAGCCTGCCTGCTGCTGTCGCTGGCGCCGGGATCGAGCACAGTCGCGATCGTCTTCGTCATGCTGTTCAACGCCGCGATGGGCGTGATCGCCGTTGCGCGTGCGACCCTGCCGCTTTCCTTGTTCGGCCGCAAAGGCTTCGGTGAGATGCTCGGCCGCCTGACCGTGCCGCAGAACCTGACTTTCGCCGCCGCGCCGCTGCTGTTCGCGCTGATGATCGAGCGATTGGGAGCATCCGGCACGCTCATGGTGTCGGCTGCGATCCAGAGCCTTGCTCTGCTGGCCATGATCACGCTGGTTCGGCGGCTGCGGAGTTGATCTCGCCTCGCAAGCGACATGGTTGGCTGCGCCATTGACGCGATCGTGCGTGGGCGCGGAGCGCGCTCCAGCCTATCACGCTACCCTTCCAGACGAGTGCCAGCACAAGATCAAATGCTTTCCCGTTCGATGACCCGTCGCCTCGCTTTGCAGACCTCGCTCGGATTGCTCGCAGGGCCGGGTTTGGCGCAGGCGCGGCTGCCGCAATTCCGGACGGCGCGCTACCAGTTCATCGAGCTCGATCCGGTCGAGCCGATGGCGCCGCTCACCCTGCAGGGTCTCGACGGCAGGCCCGCCATCGCAAGGCCGGTGCCGGGCAAGGTCAACCTGATCTATCTCTGGGCGACATGGTGCCCGGTCTGCCGAATCACCTTGCCGCGCTTCGAGCGGCAACTCGCCGATTTCCGGGCCCAAGACGTCGAGATCGTCTCGATCAGCACCGACGAGCGCGAGCTTCCGCATGTCCGGGATTATCTCAAGCGCGTCGGCGTCAAGCGACTGCCGGTCTTCCATGATCGCGGCGGCAAGGTCATCGCCGGATCGGGGGCAGGGCAACCATTGTCGACCGCTGAAGGATTGCCGGTGATCTACGTTACGGATCGGCGCGGCGGCGTGCGCGGCTACATGCTCGGCGAGGCGGACTGGGCTTCACCTGCGGCGCTGGCGCTGCTCGACCATGTCGGGACGCTGTAGCGCCGCTCACATCCCCATGATTCGGGCGAGCCGGGCATAGCCGTCGCCCAGCGGCGTCGCTTCGTCCTTGGCCTGTTTCAGGAAGGCTTCGAGCTCGGGATTGAGCCGGATCGCCTCGTCGACCTCGGCGGAGGCGCCCTGGCGATAGGCGCCGAGCCGAATCAGTTCCTCCATGTCGGCATAGGTGGCGAGCGTGGCACGCGCCTTCTGCACGACCGGATAATAGAGTGGGTCGCAGGAGCGCGGCATGGTGCGCGACACCGATTTCAGGATGTTGACCGCCGGATAGCGGCCGCGCTCGGCGATCGAGCGCTCCATGACGATATGGCCGTCGAGGATGCCGCGAACCGCGTCGGCGACCGGCTCGTCATGGTCGCCGCCGTCGACCAGAACGGTGAAGAGGCCGGTGATCGCGCCGTCGCCGGTGCCGGGGCCAGCCCGCTCGAGCAGGCGCGGCAGTTCGGCGAAGACGGTCGGGGTATAGCCTTTGGTCGTAGGCGGCTCGCCGCCAGCGAGTCCGATCTCGCGCATCGCCATGGCAAAGCGCGTGACCGAATCCATCAGGCACATCACCTGCAGGCCCTGGTCGCGGAAGAATTCGGCGAGGGTCAGCGTGGTCAGCGCCGCCTGCTTGCGCATCAGCGCCGGCTCGTCCGAGGTCGCGACGACGACGATCGAGCGGGCAAGCCCATCCGGCCCGAGATCATCCTGCAGGAACTCCTGGACCTCGCGGCCGCGCTCGCCGACGAGGCCGATGATATTGACGTCGGCACGCGCATAACGCGCCAGCATCGACAAAAGCACCGATTTTCCGACGCCGGAGCCGGCGAAGATGCCCATGCGCTGGCCGAGGCAGCAGGTCAGGAAGGTGTTGAGGGCGCGCACGCCGAGGTCGAGCGGCGGGCCGACGCGGCGGCGAGAATGGGCCGGCGGCGGATCATTGCGGAAGGGAATGGTGAGCTCGCCCTGCGGCAGGGGCGAGCCGCCATCGACCGGCCGGCCCAGCGCATCGACGACGCGGCCGAGCCAGGCCATGGTCGGGCGCAGGCCGGCGACGGTGCGGTCGACATAGGCAGGACAGCCGCGGCGGACGCCGTCGAGCCCGCCAAAAGGCATGACCAGCGCCTTCTCGCCAGAAAAGCCGATGACCTCGCAGGGGACACGGACGCCGGCCGCGATCTCGATGCCGACCCGGCCGCCAAGGCTCATCGCCGCGATCGGGCCGGAGACTTCGACGAGCAGGCCACGCACGGCGGTGACGCGGCCATAGACGGACGTCGCATCGAGCTCGCCGATCATGGTGGCGAGTGTGGATAACCGGTCTTGGCCTGGTCGTGCGCCGTTCATGATTCGCTGCCGTAAACCTTTCGTTTACCCGAGTGATTAACACTACGTTTCGAAGCTGCGTCGGAGAGCCGGGCGATTAACGCCTGTTTTCCTCGACGCGAGCTTACGCGAAAGGTGCTTTCGCGGCCGAAGCTCGAACGATCCGTGTCAAATTCGACTCACCTCGACAAGGATCGTCAACCTTCTGCCAAGAAGCGCTTGCGCCCGGGAATCAGGGTTTGTTAACCATTTCCCCGTAGCGTGTCGCGTGGCGTTTCATCGGGCAAGCGTTCGTCTCCAGGGCCACGAGGGTTCTGGGGGAATGAACGGGATCGCTGGCCTCGGGGCGAAATTGGGGACGTGACATGCGGGTTCTGCTGATCGAAGACGATAGCGCGACCGCTCAAAGCATCGAGCTGATGCTGAAGTCCGAGAGCTTCAACGTCTACACGACCGATCTGGGCGAAGAGGGTGTCGATCTCGGCAAGCTCTACGATTACGACATCATCCTGCTCGACCTGAACCTGCCGGACATGTCGGGCTACGAGGTGCTGCGCAGCTTGCGCGTCGCCAAGGTCAAGACGCCGATCTTGATCCTCTCCGGCCTCGCTGGCATCGAGGACAAGGTGAAGGGCCTCGGCTTCGGCGCCGACGACTACCTGACCAAGCCGTTCCACAAGGACGAGCTCGTTGCCCGTATCCACGCCATCGTGCGCCGCTCGAAGGGCCATGCCCAGTCGGTGATCACGACCGGCGACCTCGTCGTCAACCTCGACACCAAGACCGTCGAGGTCGATGCCCAGCGCGTGCATCTGACCGGCAAGGAATACCAGATGCTGGAGCTGCTCTCGCTGCGCAAGGGCACGACGCTGACCAAGGAAATGTTCCTGAACCACCTGTATGGCGGCATGGACGAGCCCGAGCTGAAGATCATCGACGTCTTCATCTGCAAGCTGCGCAAGAAGCTCGCCAACGCCTCCGACGGCAAGAACTACATCGAGACGGTCTGGGGCCGCGGCTATGTGCTGCGCGAGCCCAGCGAGGTGGAAGAGCGCATTCCCGCCTGATGCCAGTCATCAGGGCGTCATGATCGACGCCCAAGAGTTAGATCGCCTGATCGTCGGATGTACACGACAGGTGAACGGGGACCCCGCCGCGAGGCGGGGTTTTTGTTTGCGCCTGCCTATCGCGTCATTTCGAGGCTCTGCGCCGCAGCGAGCCCGGAAGCCAGAACCGATGCCGGTTGTCATGGTGGCGTTGCGGCAGATGCGCTTTTCCCAGCCCCGTCTCGGCCCTGGAGTCCGAGCTCAACCCTGGAACGCCGGGGCGGGCTTGACCCATAAAAACGGGCCCGAAAGCGAGATGCTCAGGGCCGCGCGATTTTCCGCGAGGAGAAGGCGCTGCTTGTCTCGGCAGGGGCGGGGAAGGTCGGCCGCCGTGCCTGCGGGGTCGATGCGGCGTCGCGGTAGATGCCCCGGTGCTGCGGGTCAGGCACCAGGGTCGTGGTGATGCCGATCACGGTCTCGGCCGCGCCGAGGATGAAGGCACCGTTTCGGGCCAGCCGCTCGGCGAGCGCCGCCATCACCCGCGCCTTGGTCGGGACGTCGAAATAGATCAGCACGTTGCGGCAGAAGATGACGTCGAACTGGCCGAGCTGATGGTTTGGCTCGAGCAGGTTATGCTGCCTGAGCTTGACCATGTCGCGGATGCGCTCGGACAGGCGCCATTTGTCGCCCTCCTGCCGGAAATGCTTGAGCAGGAGCTGGATCGGCAGGCCGCGCTGGACCTCGAACTGGCTGTAGAGCCCCTGGCGCGCCCGGTCGAGCACCTCGACGGAGATGTCGGTGCCGAGGATCTCGATCGTCCAGCCGGCGAAGCGGTCGGCAGCCTCGTCGAGCAGCATGGCGAGCGAATAGGCTTCCTGGCCGGTCGAGACCGCCGCGCACCAGATGCGCAGCGTCCGGCTCTCGGCATTGGCCGCGAGCTTCTCCGGCAGGACGACGTCGCGGAACAGGTCGAAAGGCATGCGGTCGCGGAAGAACAGCGTCTCGTTGGTCGTCATCGCCTCGATGACGGCAGCCTCGAGGTCGGAGGCGGGGCTCGTGCGCAGCTGAAGGACCAGCGCCGGAATGCCGGCGATGCCACGGCGGCGGCAGAGCATGCCGAGGCGGCTCTCGACCAGATAGCGCTTCTCGATGCTGAGGAAGAGGCCGGAGCGCCGCTGCAGCAGTACGCGCAGGAAGTCGAAATCGAGCTCGGTCATGCGGGACGGCTCCCGCCGACGAGCGTGCGGATGGCGGGGCCGATGCCGCCGAGCGGCAGCACGGCGCTGGCCTGGCCGGCGCGCACCACCGAGCCCGGCATGCCCCAGACCGTGCTCGAGAGCTCGTCCTGGGCGATGACGGCGCCGCCGGCGCGGCGGAGGGCGGCCGCCCCGTCGGTTCCGTCACTGCCCATGCCGGTCATGATCAGGCCGAGTGCGGCCGGGCCGAGATGGCGAGCTGCCTCGGCGAAGAGGACGTCGACCGCCGGGCGGCAGAAATGTACCGGCGGGCCGTCGCTGATGCTGGCGGCGATGTGGCCGAGCTTACGCTCGATGCCGAGATGGCGTCCGCCCGGCGCGACATAGATCGTGCCGCGGGCGAGGCGCTCGCCGTCATGCGGCTCGCGCGTCGGCACGCCGAGCTGAAGCGCGATCTGGTCGGCGAAGGAGGCCGTGAAGAGCGGCGGCATGTGCTGGACAATCAGCGTGGTCAGGTTGGCGAGGGCCTCGCCAAGGTCGCCAAGCACGCGCGCGACCGCCCGCGGTCCGCCGGTCGAGGCGCCGATCACGAGATAGCGCGGCATCACCGAGACCAGCGAGCGCAGATCGGCGACCCCGTTCGGCATTGCGCCGGCTGCGCCTGCATCGGGCACGGCCTCGCCGTTGCGGAGACGGGATTGTGCGATGCTGCCGAGCTTGCCGAGCAACTCGCTGCGGAAGTCCAGGGAGAGCGTCAGGCCGCTGCGGCTGTCGGGCTTGGGCAGGACGTCGATGGCGCCCATGTTCATGCATTGCAGCGCCAGCTGCGCATTGCGCTCGGTGAGCGTGGTCGTCAGCAGCACGGCTGTCCGTGGACTTTCCTTGACGATCCGCGGCAGTGCTTCGACGCCGTCGAGCACCGGCATGTCGAGGTCGAGCACCATGATGTCGGGATGGTGGCGCCCGGCATGCTCGATGGCGGCCTCGCCATCACCCGCGACGCCGACGACATGGAAGCGGCCGCTCTCGCCGAGCCAGCGCGCGAACAGGCCCCGCACCACGACGGAATCATCGGCGATCACCACGGTGCTCGGGCGCGCTGCTGGCCGGTCGGCGAAATGCGGCGTGGCGATCATGGGGGCACGCGATGGGAGAGCGGGGCTGTCGGATGCAGCTCGGACTCTAGAGCAGGCCGACCTGGTGGAACTTCGAAGCGACGATCTCCTTGTCGAACGGCTTCATGATGTACTCGTCAGCGCCGGCATGCATGGCGCGGGCGATGTGAGCGATGTCGTTCTCGGTGGTGCAGAACACGACCTTCGGTCGCTTGCCGCCGGGCATCTGGCGGAGGTTCCGCAGGAAGTCGTAGCCGTCCATGATCGGCATGTTCCAGTCGAGCAGGATGGCGTCCGGCATCTCGCCCTTGCAGGCGTCGATGGCGCGCGCGCCGTCTTCCGCCTCGGCGATGCGGAACTGCAGTCCTTCCAGGATACGGCGGGCGACCTTGCGGATGACCGCGGAGTCATCGACGACGAGGCAATATTTCATGACATGGCTCCAGGCGGCGGATCGTCAGGCGGCGATCGGCAATTCGATGTTGAGGACGGCGTCGACGTCGATGACGACCAGGAGACGATCGTCGAGGCGGTGGACGCCCTTGGCGATGGCCGCCCAGGCGCGGTCGAGATGGATCGGCACCGGCTCGAAGGTCGCGCGGCTGAGGCGCATCACCTCGCCGACGGCGTCGACGATCAGGGCGAAAGCTTCGCCGCCCTGATCGAGTCCGACCGCGGTGAGCTCGTGCTCCTCGGTGCCGCTCGGCATGGCACCGGTGTCGGCATGGCGCATGCGCCGACGCATGCAGATCGCAGTGACGACGCGTCCACGCAGATTGATCAGGCCGACGATCTCGTACGGGGCCAGCGGCACCGGGGTGATGCGCGTGGCGATGAACACGTCCTGCACGCGCCCGATCGGCAGGCCGAGCAATTGCCCGCCCACCGTGACGGTGACGTAGTCGAGCGAGTCCTCGAAGGCGGCAAGACCGGACGGGCTGTCTTCACGCGGCTCGGTCATGCGGCTCGCCTCAGTCTGGGACGGGTTTCGGCCAGCTCGGCGATCAGCGCGCGCCGGTCGAACTTGGCGACGACCTCGTCGAACTGCGCGTGGATCGCGGCGACATGCAGTTCGGGGGTTGGCAGGCTGGTCAGCCCGATGATGCGCAGTCCGGCATGGCGAGCTTCGGCCCGCAGCCGCGCGGCGAGAGCAAAAGCCGCCTCGGCGTCGCGATCGATGTCGATAACGACGGCATCGAGGGTGGCGCTGCCAGAAGCGAGGCCAGCGGCCATGGCGGGATCGGAGGCGTGGACGACCTGCAGGCCCGCCGCCTTCAGCACGGGGGCGAGCATCTCGCGCAGGAATTCGGAGGGCTCGACCAGCAGGACGCGTGGCGAGCCGGCCTCACCGCGGCGCAGGTGCAGCCAATTGGGGTTGGCTTTCGGCAAATAATGCGCGAGATCGAGGATCTCGGTGGCGCGGCCCCGGATGATCGCCGAGCCGAGCAGCCCCTGCTCGGGCATGGCCAGCATCTCGATGTCGAGCACCTCGTCGACGATGTCGACAATGGCGTCGACCGCCAGCGCCATGCTGAAATCGCCTTCGGAGAAGATCACCATCGGCTGCAGGCCGGTCTGGCGGAGGGCGCAGCCCTCGACCGGGACGACCGGCATGAGCCGTCCGCGGTAATTGAGCAACGCGCGTCCGCCGCCGTTCTCGAACAGCCCGGCTTCGACCTCCTCGAGCCGGGTGACGAGGGAGAGGGGCACGGCCTTCACTGTGTCCTTGCCGGCCCGGAAGACCAGCATCGTCGTGCGCTCGACGGGAGAGCCCATCTCGACGGGATCGTCCGAGGTGATCTCGTCCTGCGCCGCCGCCACGCCGACGAGGCGGGCGACGCCGTTGGGATCGACGATCAGCACCACGGCTCCGTCGCCCAGGATGGTGTTGCCCGAGAACAGCGGGATATGGCGCAGCCGCGTCGACATCGGCTTCACCACGATCTCCTCGGTGTGGAACACCGATTCGACGAGGATGCCGAACTGGCGCTCGCCGATCTGGGTCACCACGATGAAGCCGTCATCGGCGATGGCCGCGTCCGTCGTCCGGTTCATCACTCCGGCCAGCGCGATGATCGGCAGCAGCCGCTCGCGCAGGCGCAGCACGGGCGCGTTGTTGATGCGCTCGATTCGGTGCTCGCCATTGGCCTTGACGCGCACCAGCTCGCGCACGACCACCTGGGGAATGGCGAAGCGCTGCCCCTCGGTCGCGACGATCAGGGCCGAGACGATGGCCAGCGTCAGCGGGATCTTGATCGTGATCGTGGTGCCGGTGCCGGCGATGCTGGCGATGTCGATCATGCCGCCGATCGCGTCGACATTGACCTTGACCACATCCATGCCGACGCCGCGCCCGGAGATGGCGGTGACGGAATCGGAGGTCGAGAAGCCGGGGTGGAAGACGAAGCGCAGGAGCTGCGACTCGCTCATCCGCTCGGCCTCGGCCTCGGTCGCCAGGCCGCGCTGGATCGCCTTGCTGCGAATGCGGGCGACATCCATGCCGCGGCCGTCATCCGAGATCGCGATCGTGACCGAGCCACCCTCGTGATAGGCGGAGACGCGGATCGTGCCGGTTGCCGGTTTGCCCAGCGTGGCGCGTTCCTGTGGCTCCTCGATCGCATGGTCGGCGCAGTTGCGCACCATGTGGATGAGGGGATCCTTGATCAGGTCGAGCAGCTGGCGGTCGAGTTCGGTCTCGGCGCCCTCCAGAACGAGCTCGATCTGCTTGCCGAGATCGGTGGAGAGGTCGCGGACGATACGCGGCAGCTTCGACCAGGCGTTGCCGATCGGCTGCATGCGCGTCTTCATCACGCCGTCCTGCAGTTCGGCGGTGATGAGCGAGAGCCGCTGCAGCGGCGCCTTGAGGCCGGCATCCTCCTGCCGGCGGGCGATCTCGAGCAGCTGGTTGCGGGTCAGCACCAGTTCCGAGACCATGGTCATCAGATGTTCGAGCGTGTCGACATTGACGCGCAGCGTCGCCGGGCCGGTCGCCCTGGCGTCGCGGATGGTCTCGCCATGGGCCATGCCGGGCTGGTCGAGCGGGCTCGGCGCAGTTCGGAAAACCAGGTCCATCTCGTCCTGGATCGAGCCGGGGGCGGGCGGGATAGCCGCTTCTGTCGATCTCGTTTCGGCCGTGCGGGCGAGATAAGCGGCGACGGGATCGAGCGAGGTCTGCGGCTGCCGCCTGGCCAATTCCTGCTTGGCCCGTTCCGCCAGGCCGCGCAACTCGTCGATCAGCTGGCCGTCATGGCCCGGCGGCTCCTGGCCCTTCTCGGCGAGCTCGGCCATGATCTCCTTGATCCGGTCGATCGTCTCGAGGATTGCGGTGACAGCGCTGGAGGAAACGCTCGCGCCGTCCCGGAACTGGCCGATGACGGATTCGGCCGCATGGGTCAGCGCCTCCAGCCGCGGCAGGCCGATGAAGCCGCAGGTGCCTTTGACCGTGTGGACGAGCCGGAAGATGTTGCGCAGGATGTCGCCGTTGTTCGGCTCCTGCTCGAAGCGGACGAGCTCCCGATCGACCATGTCGAGGTGCTCGCCGGTCTCTCCCAGAAACTCTTGCAGCAACTCGTCCATGTAAGGACCGCTCACTCACGCCACCGATGCTGCCGCGGATATTGCGGCGCAAGGGTTTATGATCAGTTGAGAGCGAGCGGAAACCGCAAGGAATCCTGGCGCCGGGACGGCCTATCCTGAGACGTCAGGCCGGCTCGGCGCTGATGCTGACCGTGTCGCCCTCGATCGAGAAGGCGATCTTCATGCCCGCGGCGCGCGCGACCATGCCGGTGTAGACCGGCTGGACCGCATGGGCGTCGATGGCGCCGCTCTCCGAACGGCCGGCGATCAGCTCCTCGACATGGGCGGGAATGCGCGCATGCGAGCCGGTGGCGGTGATGGCGAAGCTGCCCTGCTCGCCGGTGACGGTGCAGCGACTGGTGATCTTGCCGCCGCGCGGGATCGCCTGCGTCGCCAGCACGAGCAGGTTGAGCACGAGCTTGACCTGGTTCTTCGGCAGCAAAGCGCGCGGCGCCTCCCAATCGAGCGAGAGCTTCTCGTCGTTGAGGAAGCCGTTGGCGACGGCGCCGGCGTCGCCAAGGTCGATCATCGCGCCGGCCGAGCCGGCGGCACCGAAGGCGAGGCGGGCGAATTGCAGCCGGGCCGAGGCATTGCGCGCGCTCTTCTTGATCAGGTCGAGCGCGAAGTCCTTCATCGAGGGATCATCTTCCTCGAGCACTTCGAGCGCGTTGACGATCGCGCCGACCGGGCTGATCACGTCATGGCAGACGCGGCTGCAGAGAAGCGCGGCCAGATCGAGCGGCTCAAGCGAGATGGCGGTCATGATCCGGTCCTGCGGTCAAGAGAATCAGGGCGGTGTGCGCCCCATGTCGGTGGTGCAGCATGCGCCAGGCTGGTTTGCAGCTGGTTAACCATAGCTTCGGGGGCGCGCTCGGGCGGGAATATGCGGATGTATCCTGCCGGCATGCCCCGGCAAGATGGCTGCCAGAAGGCGAGCCGGCTTTTTCTTTACCGCCCCATGCACTAGCTAATGGTGTGATATCGCCGGAGGCGCCGCCCGGCATGGAACAGAGAATGGCACACGGCGCCGGCGAGACTGGTTCGAACGATGGCCATCGCTCACGACGATCCACGCCTGATCGACCGGGACGAGCTCGCGCGCGCCCTCGGCGAGGCGGCACGGCGCACGGCCGCCGTCCTGCTGGCGAAGCGGGCGGCGCGAGACGTCAAGCTCAAGGCGGACGGCTCGCCGGTCTGCTCCGCCGACCTTGCCGCAGATCTCGCCGCCAAGCAGGCGCTCACCGAGCTGCTGCCAGGCTTTCCGGTGGTCAGCGAGGAGAGCGTTGGCGAGGTCGCGCCGGCGTCCGTCTTCATTCTGCTCGATCCGCTCGACGGCACGCGTGAATTCCTCGCGTCCGGCGACAGCTATTGCGTCGCCATCGCCGTGGTCCGGGACGGACGCCCACTCGCCGGGGCGATCGCCGCGCCCGCTATCGGCCGACTCTGGTTTGGCGGCGAGCGCAGTTTCAGCCAGGACCTTGGTGCCGAGGCGCAGCCGCTCGGCTCGGCGCGGCAGGTCCATGTCCGGACCGAGCCGGCGGAAGGGCCGTTGATGCTGGTGAGCCGCTTCCATGGCGACGCGGTCAGCGCCGGCGTCGCAGCCGCGGTCGCGAAAGGCGACGGCGCGCCGGTGTCGTCGGCGGTGAAGTTCGGGCTGATCGCCTCGGGCGAGGCCGACCTGCATGTGCGCGGCGGACCGACCATGGAATGGGACATCGCCGCTGGTGACGCGATCCTGGCCGCGGCCGGCGGCGTGGTGCTGACCCTCGACGGGGAGAAACCCGGCTACGGCCATGCCGAGCGGGATTTCCGCAATCCGCCCTTCGTCGCGGCGAGCTGCGAGCGCTTGGCCCGGCTTGCGATCGAGAAGGCGGCGACCTGTCGCTGCGCTTGACCCGACTCAGCGCGCGATCGAGGTCGCGACGGCCGGCCAGCGCTCCTGGGCTTTGGCCCGTAAGGCAGCTTCGGTGAGGAAACGTCGGCGGTTCTCGTCGCTGCGGAAGAAATAGAGCTGCGAGCCGATGACGACGAAGCGATGCGGATCGGCATCGACCGCGCGCCCATCCGCCACGCCGCTGGCATCGAAGCCACCGAAGCGCGGCGTGTAGACCTGCGGCGCCTCGCGGAAGGCATCGCGGTTGGCGGCGTTGGCAAAGCGCCAGACCGCGCCGCCATGGAGCAGTTCGTAGTCGGGCAGCCCTGGCACTGCGGCATCGCTCAGGAAATAGGCGACGGGATCGAAGCCGGAGAGCGCAAGGCCGGTGCGGTTGTCGCGCTGCATGGCTTCGCCAACACCGGGGAGCCCCGGCAGGCCTGGCGGAAGGGTGGACGCCCGGCTCACCTGCGCGGCAAGGAGGATGACACAGCCTGCCATGATGCCGGCGATCACAATCCCGGCATGCCTTGCTGCGGCCTTCATCGCCCACCAATCCTTGGTCGTTAGTCGCGTCACGGCGCGTCCTGCGCCGCAGTTCACCGCTTGGATACACATACGGCGTATCCAAGAGGTTACCGTGACCGCGTGGATTCGCGCGGATCCGCCGTCGACGCCATCCCGGCAGGAGGCCGAATGCCCAATGCCCGGCGCTTGCCTGGAGACGATGAGATGAACTTTACCCGCCGCACCCTGCTCGCCAGCGCCCTGCTGCTCGGCGCAGGCCTTGCCGCCGGCCCCGCTGCCGCCCAGCCGGCCGAGCGCTCTTTCACCCAGAACGAACTGGTCAGCTCCGGCCACCAGTTCTTCGGCAATGTCTCGCGCGGCTTTGCTCTGACGGTCGAGGAAGCCGTGCGCCGCTGGGGCGAGCCGAACGGCTATGTCCTTGGCCAGGAGGCATCGGGCGCCTTCGTCGGTGGCTTACGCTTTGGCGAGGGCACGCTGTTCACCCGCAATGCCGGCGACCGCAAGGTGTTCTGGCAGGGACCGTCGGTCGGCTTCGATTTCGGCGGCGACGGCGCCCGCACGATGATGCTGGTCTACAACCTGCCGAGCGTCAGCGCGCTCTATCAGCGCTTCGGCGGCGTCGACGGCTCGGTCTATTTCGTCGGCGGGTTCGGCTTCACGGCGCTGACGGCCGGAGGCGTCATGGTCGTGCCGATCCGCACCGGCGTCGGCTGGCGGCTCGGCGTCAACCTCGGCTATCTCAAGTTCACGCCCGAGGCGACCTGGAACCCGTTCTGACCTGATAATTGCCGGCTGCTGGCCTTATCTATCAAGGCATGGCAGCCTGAGCTCGGGCTGATCACAGACATGGGAGCCGCCCCGCCTTGATCGAAGCCGCCATGCTCGTCGCGCTCGGCTTCCTGTCGGCAAGCCTGCTCGCCCTTGCGGCTTTGCCGGCGCTGAGCCGCAGAGCCGACCGGCTGGCTCGGCGCCGGGCCGAGGCCGCATTCCCGCTGTCGCTCGCCGAGATCGCCGCCGACCGCGACCATTTGCGCGCCGAACTGGCGGTCCGCGAACGGGTGCTGGAACAGAAGGCCGAGAGCGGCTTTGCCGCCAAGGCCGGTGCGATGAGCGAGATCGGCCGGCGCGACATGACGATCGGCCGGCTGGAAACCGACCTCGGCGAGCGCAAGCAGCGGATCGAGGCACTCGAGAGCGAGCTTGGACAGAGGACGCAGGATCTGGCGCAGACGCGAGAGACGCTGGCCAGCGAAAGCGCCGGTCACCAGACTACGCAGGCGACCCTGTCGAGCCGCGTCAGCGATCTCGCAGCGGTGGAGGCGCAGCTGGCCGAGACGCGGCAAGCGCTCAGCGGCACCTCGGCCGACCTCGCCGCCCGCAGCCATGAGCTTGCCGAGCTGAGGACGCTGCACGACAAGGCCGGGACGACGCTCGCCGAGCGCGACCAGGCGCTGTCGGCGCTCACCAGCGAACATGACCGACAGCGTGTCGCCCTGGTCGAGGCCGGTACGCTCAGGCTCACGCTGGAGGCCGGGCGCGACGATCTTTCGACTCGCCTCACCACGGCCGAGACGGCGCTGGCCGAGGCGCGTATGAATCTTTCCACCATGAGATTGGACCGCGACAGCGAGAGATTGCGGGCCGACGCGCTTTCGACGCGGGCAAACGAAGCCGAAGCTGCTCTGCGCACGGCCGATGCGAACGCCATCAAGCTCGGCGCCGAGATCGCAAGACAGGAGGCGGCGATGACGCAGGCATCCGCCGAGCATGCTGAGACGCTGGCCAGGATCAAGGCGCTGGAGGGCAGGATCGAGGCTGCCGCTGCGACCGAGGCCCGCCTGAAGGAGCAGATGGCGAGCGAGGCGGTTGCTCATCGTGCTGCTTTGCGCGAGCGCGATGAGATGGCCGAGGCGCTGCATGCCGAGATCGGCACTGTCCAGGGTGCCCGTGACCAGGCTCGTGCCGATCGAGCGGGCTTGAAGCGCGAGCTCGCGGCGCTGCGCAAGCAGAATGGCGGCAAGGCTGCCGGCGAGGCCGCCTTGCGCCAGGAGATCGTCCGGCTGGCCGATGCGCTGCTGGTCGCGTCGGAAAGCCGCGAGGCGGCGGAATAGGCACTTGCCGGCCAGGGCTTTCCACCTCTGCCGAACATGTTCTAGGGAAAGGGGCGGTCGTTTTCGCGGCCGGCGGTTTCGGTTGGGATGATGACGGATATCGTTTGTATCGGTGAGCCCCTCGGCGAGTTCAACGCGACGCGGGGCGAAGCGGGCGCCTACCGTTTCGGCCTCGGCGGCGACACCTCCAATTGCGCGATCGCGGCGGCGCGGCAGGGGGCGAAGGTCGCCTATATCGGCGCGCTCGGCGATGACGAGCCGGGTCGCACGTTCCGGACGGTGTGGGCCGAAGAGGGCGTCGACGACAGGCATGTCTCGACGCACCCCACCGCGCCGACCGGGCTCTATTTCGTCTCCCACGGCCCGCAGGGCCATGTCTTCTCCTATCTGCGCGCCGGCTCGGCCGCGAGCCTCTATGGCCCCGCGCAATTGCCGAAGGAGCTGATCGCCTCGGCCAAGGTGATCCAGGCCTCCGGCATCAGCCAGGCGATCTCGGCGAGCGCTTGCGATGCGGTGTTCGAAGCCTTCGCGATTGCGCGCGAGAACGGCGTGCTCACCGCCTACGACACCAATCTGCGGCTCAAGCTCTGGCCGCTGACGCGGGCGCGGGCGATCGTCCACGCCGCCTGCGAGATGGCCGACATCGTCCTGCCGGGCGACGGCGACGCCAAGCTGCTGACCGGGCTGGAGCAGCCCGACGCCATCGTCGATTTCTATCTCAAGCTTGGCGCCAAGGTCGTCGCGCTGACGCTCGGCCATGAAGGCTCGCTCGTCGCGACGCCGGATAGCCGCCAGCGTTTCGTGCCGATCAAGGTCGATGCGATCGACGCGACCGGTGCCGGCGACTGCTACGACGGCGCCTTCCTGGCCGAATACATCCGCACGGGCGATGCCTTCGCTGCCGGCGCCTATGCCAATGTCGCGGCAGCGCTGTCGACGCAGGGCTACGGCGCGGTAGCACCGTTGCCACGCCGCGCCGACGTGGAAGCGCGTATCACACAAGAGGCGGCCGGCCGGGCATGAGCGTTCCAGTCCTGATGGAAGCGGGCGCGCTGCTCGCCCGCTACGATGTGCTGATCAGCGATGTCTGGGGCGTCGTCCATGACGGCGTGCTGGCACTCGATCCGGCCTGTGACGCCCTGATGCGCTATCGCGAGGGCGGCGGCACCGTGGTGCTGCTCTCGAACGCGCCGGGCCCGTCGGCGCAGGTCACCCACGTGATCGACGGCAAGCGCGTGCCGCGCGCCGCCTGGGACCGGCTGGTGACCTCGGGCGATGTGACGCGCGCCCTGATCGCCGAGACGCATCTGCGCAAGGCCTACCATATCGGCTGGGCGCAGGACCGGGCGGTGTTCGAGGGCTTCGACGTCGAGATCGTCGGCGAGGATGAGGCGGAGTTCGTCGTTGCGACCGAGCTCAACGATTATCGCACGGAGCAGCCGGAGCAGTACCGGCCGCTGCTGTCGCGCTTCGCCAAGCGGGGGCTGCCGTTCATTTGCGGCAATCCCGATCTCGTGGTCCATGTCGGCCATGATCTGCTGCCCTGTGCCGGGGCGCTGGCGACGATCTACGAGGAGCTCGGCGGCCATGTCGCCTGGGCCGGCAAGCCGCACCGCCCGGCTTATGACCTCGCGCTCGCGGCGGCCCGCGAGGCGCGGGGAGGGCGCGATGTCGATCCCGCCCGCGTGCTCGTCATCGGCGATGCCGTGCGTACCGACCTCGCCGGCGCCAGGATGATGGGCTTCGACAGTCTGTTCATCGCCGGCGGCATCCATCGCGACGAGACGATCCGCGACGGCGCTGTCGTTCCCGAAGGGCTCGCACGCGTGCTGGCGGCGCATCGGCCGCTGCCGGTCGCGGCGATGGCGGCGCTGGGCTGATCAGACCGGCGGCGGGTTCGCCTTGCGGATCCGCGCGCCGATCGCGCGATAGAGGCCATCGAGCGGGCGGAAGACGAAACGCACGGTCGAGCGGCCGGGCGGCACCTGCACAGCGCGGAAGATGACATTGGCGCGCAGAAGCTCGGCCGGCTTACCGTCGACCTCGACCTGCCACCAGGGCTGCCAGACATCGTTCAGCACGACGAAGCCGCCGCGCGGCGCCTTGACATCGAGCAGCACCTCGGTCGTGCCGTAATTGCGGATGCGCACGCTGCCCGCCTGGGCCGGGCCGGTGGGCAGCGGTGGCGGCGCCTTGTCGAGGAGGACGGTGCGGCGTGGATCGAAGCCGGCCGGCCATTGCCCGCTCTTCAGGATGGCGTCGAAATCGGCTTGCTGGGCTTCAGTGACGAGGAGCACGCGCGGTAAGGCGCGCGGGTTCTCGTAGACATAGGCGTCCTTGGTGCGCGCGATCTGGACGAGGTCGCCGGGCTTCAGCCGCTTGTCGATCTCCTCGACCGGGACGCCGGTGGCGATGAAGCGCAGGCCGAGCATGTCGGCGAGCAGCGAACGATAGGACGGCATCAGCGGCGAGAAGGTGCGCTGGTCGGGCAAAGCGACATGGTCGCCGGCGCCGGTGGCCTGGCTATAGAGGCCGAGCCGCAGCGGATTGTAGCCCAGCGTGTTGTCGAGCCCGTGAACGAGGCTGGCATTGGGCCAATGGAAATCGATGCCGGCGAGCTCGATGCGGTCACGCCGGTCGGGGCCGGCTGTGCGGGCGGTCTCGCGCTTCAGCAAGGCGATGGTCTCGTTGCCGCTGTCGGCGCGCAGGACCTCGTACATCCCGGCCGGCAAGGCGGTCGATTCGCTCGGGCCGTTGTTGACGCCGAGGTCGACGACCATGGTGATGGCGAGGATGATCGTCGCGGCCATGCCGGCGCCCTGCAAGGCGAGCCCACGTGCTGCGACCAGCGCGCCTGCCACCAGCATCAGGCAGAGCACGGCCGTTACCAGTGGCACGAAGGCGACATGCAGGCGGCCGATCGTCCAGGCGAGCCAGATCGCGGCGGCGAACCCCGTCAGCAGCAGCAGGCTCTCGAGCACGATCTGCCAGCGGCGCGGACGCGGCGCCGTATCGGTCAGGACGAGATGGGTGAGATAGCCGCCGAGGATCGACAGCAGCGCGCCGAGGGTGAAGAGCGCATCGGCCGGGCGGCGGTAGAAGTCGATGCCCGGCAGATGGAAAAGCAGGGCAAAGCCCGGCGTATAGCGGCCGAGCGCGAAGACCAGCACGAGGAGCGCAGCGGCGCTGAGCGCGACGATCTCGCGCCGCAGCAGGGCGCCGCGGACGATGCCGACGCCGACGACGAGCAGGATCGGCAGGAGGCCGAGATAGAGCTCGCCCATATTGCGGGCGAGATAGAGGTCGAGCGGGCCGAAGCGCTTCTCCCAGGCCGGGCTGGGCGGGCCCCAGAAATTCTCCAGCGGCCCCGAGGCGCCGTAGAGATTGGCGACCAGCCCGGTCAGCAGTGAGCCCGGATGCAGCGAGCCCTTGCCGGCCCCGGCGAGATCGATCACCGGCCGGTTCGACTCTTCCGCCAGGACGGCGGTGAGCAGGATCGGAATCGTTGCGACCAGCGTGGCGCCAAGCACCCCGAGCAGCAGCGGCATCAGGCTGGCGCGCAGCGCCGCCAGCGGCTTGTCGGCCATGGCGATGGCGGCGAGCACCAGCCCGGCGAGGACGTAAACGCCGAGCAGCGCGACCTGGTCGCGCCCGAGCACCATGAAGCCGGCGGCGACACCGGCCGCGAAGCCATAGCGCCAGGAGCTGCGTTCGAGCGCGCGCGACAACAGCAGCAGCGTCACCGCGAAATAAGACAGGCTCAGCACCTGGCCGACATGCTGGATGCGCCAGGCGGCGGCTGCACCGAAAGCGAAGGAGAGCGCGCAGACGACCGCTCCGGCCGGGTGCCAGCCGCGATCGCGGAAGAGCAGGACGAGGCAGAGCGCGCCGGCGAGCAAGGAGCCGAGCAGGGCGCCGTCGCTCCAGCGGAAATCCGGCGTCGGATTGAGCAGGGCCATCAGGAAGAAGGGCGGCGAGAAGATCAGCGATTGCGGATCGGCGACCTGCGGCGATCCCGCGAAGACGAAGGGCGTCCAAAACGGCGAGAGGCCCTTGTGCAGGGCGCTGGCGAGGAATTGCAACTGCGGATGGAAATGCGCCTTGGCGTCCCAGGGCACGGTGACCGCGCCGGAGAGCCAGGGCCAGGACAGAGCGAGCCAGCCGGCGCAGACCAGCAGCATCACCCTGGCGGTTGGCCAGGGCGCGGGCGGCGGCTCGGTCTCGTGGTGGTCCCGATCTGGCAGGGGAGCATCGGACATGAGGGCTTCCTGCCCCAGGTCCGGCGCGCGATCAATGCTCGCGCCGGTCAATCCTTGGGCGCAGCACGCGCCATCAACGCGTCCATATCGATGAAGTGGCCGGCGCGATCACGCTTCGAGGCGAGATAGCGGACATTGTGGACGTTCGGGCGGCCCAGAACGCGCTGGGTCGCGGCGACTTCGAGGCCGGCGGCCTTGATTGCCCCGATCTTCAGCGGGTTGTTGGTCAGTGCGGTGACACTGGAGACGCCGAGCTGCTTCAGCATCGCGGCGGCGAAGTCGAAATGGCGCTGGTCGAGATCGAAGCCGAGCACCTCGTCGGCGTCGTAGGTGTCCCAGCCCTGGCTCTGCAGCTTGTAGGCGCGCATCTTGTTGGAGATGCCGTTGCCGCGGCCTTCCTGGTCGAGATAGAGCAGGATGCCGCCCTCGTTCTCGGCCATCCACTGCACGGTCTCGCGCAACTGATCGCCGCAATCGCATTTCAGCGAGCCGAACAGGTCGCCGGTCAGGCAGGCTGAGTGCAGCCGCACCGGCACGGCAGTCGAGAGATCCGGCTTGCCGACGATGATCGCGACCTGGTCGCGCAGGCCCTCGCCGCCGCGGAAGACGACGAACTCGGTCTCCGGTGCGCCCTCGAGCGGCACCGGGGCGCGCCCTACGATCGCAAGGCGCGCGACCTGCGCTGTGCGGTAGCCGTTGATGGCTTCGATCGAGACCTCGATCAGCGGCTCGCCGGCGACCTGCGCGGCCTGGACCGGGACGAGGATCACCGCCGGCAGCACCAACGCGAGGCGGGCGAGTTCGAGCGCGGCGTTGTCGAGCGCACCCGCCGGCCCGACGGGGGCATCGACGCGGGCATCAATCTTCAGGGCGAGCGTCTCGATGCGGGCAAGATCGATTGCCGGCATGGCGAGGATACCGGTCTCGGCGCGACCCTTGGCGCCGAGACGGCGCAGGCGCGCGGCGCTCAGCACGAGGCGAGCCTTGCCGGCGGAGAGGGAATCGAGACGGGCGGTGAGATCGGCCTCGGCGAGCTCGGCCGACAGGGCCAGCGCCAGCTCCTCGCCCTGGCGCAGCAGTACCGGGCGGGCCGCGCGGAACTCGGCGAGAGCGCGGTCGACGGCGACCAGATCGGTTTCACCCGGCCGGTCGAAGAGCTTACGCGACTGAGGCATCGGAAAGTCCGTCAGATTGCGCCCGAAGGCGCGGAGGAATGTGAGCTAGCTACGCGCGTCTCGCCTGGACAGATGCATCCGATGCAACACCGCGTTCCTATAACGTATCCGTTCCGGCGTGGTTCCCAAGACAGCACCCGCAACCGCCTGATCGGCAGCCGATTGCAGACTGGCCTATAAAAGCGCGAGATTGAACACCAGATGAATAGTCGTGGCAGCGGGCCCTGACCAGATATGGCGAGCGGGAGCGCGTAAGGGAAATGACGCAGGGGCATGACCCGGTAACGCCAGGCGCGGGACGCGTCACCGTCTACAGTCCGGCGGCGCGCGCGCTGCACTGGATCACGGTCGCGGCGGTGTTCGTGATGATCCCGCTCGGGCTCGCCATGACCTATCGCGGCAACACGCTCGACATCTGGGACAGGGTGACCGATGCGCTCTATTCGACGCACAAGTCGATCGGCTTCCTCGTGCTCTGGCTCAGCGCCGGCCGGCTGATCTATAGGCTGGTCCATGGCGCACCGTCTGACGAGCCGACGCTGGAATGGTGGCAGAAGGCCGCCTCGCATCTCGTGCATTGGGCGCTCTACGGGCTGCTGCTGATCGTGCCGCTGCTCGGCTGGATCGGTGTCTCGCTCTTCCCGTCGCTGACGGTGTTCAACCTGTTCGACCTGCCGGCGCTGACTGCGCCGAACGAGGAGGTCGCCAAGCGCGTGCTCTCCATCCATGGCTGGCTTGCGATCCTTCTGGCGCTGCTGGCCTGTGCGCATATCGGCGCGGCGCTGTTCCACTATTTCATCCGCAAGGACGGCGTGCTGCGCCGGATGCTGCCGGGGCTGAAATAGGGCTCACCACTCCGCAGGCGGCGCGTTTCCCTCGATGATCTCCGCCAGCCGACGGCGTGTGCCCGGTGTTGTCCTGTCCGGCAGGGCCGAAAGCGGGAAGAAGCGCGCCTCGGCGATCTCATGGTCCGGCTGCTTCGGCGCGCCCTGCGTGAACGCGCGCACGATAAAGACGGCGACATGGTCGCGCACGGAGACATGGCGGTTGAGAAAGACCCCGTGCAGCAGCGCCGGGCCGGTCAGCGCGATATTGGCCTCCTCGCGCAGTTCCTTCGCGAGAGCGTCGAGAAGCGTCTCGTCCGGCTCGACGCCGCCGCCGGGCATATGCCAGCCCGGCGTATAGGTGTGGCGTACCAAAAGGACCTCGCCAGCCTCGCTCAGCACGGCGGCGCGGACGCCGAGCGTCATACCGCGGCGCAGACGGAAATAGAGGTGCAAGGTCTTCCCGGCTAGTCGCCGCAGCCCGCTCGGCACCCGTTCGATCGCCGATGCCCCGGAGCGCGGGCCGGATCCGTCCTCGCTGCTCACGATGTGGGCAAATCCTGATGCCGGGTTAATTGTCTATGCAATGAACGCATAACGGAACTCTGTTTGCCCTCTCGATATAACACAAACGCGCCTTAAATAGGGTTCACAAGCTCACGCCGTTACCGCTGGGGAAATTACCATGCTTCTCGCTTTCATCACTGCCCGTCTGAACGCCAAGCCCCGCTTCGTCTGGAAGCCGGCTGTCACCCTGACCGATCCGCGCATCGTTTCGGAGCTGATGGGCTCGGCCAACTGAGCCTTTCAGGCTGCGTCATCTTCGCCCGCCGCCACCGTCGCGCTTGACGGGGCGCGGGCGTTGAATGCAAGCGCTGGAGTGTGTTCACGCTCGCGCATCTCTCCGACCCGCATCTGGGGCCGCTGACCAAGTTCTCGCTGCGCGAGCTGATCGGCAAGCGTGCGACCGGATATGTCAACTGGCGACGCAAGCGGCGCCATGCCCATGACATGGAAATCCTCGGGCTGATCGTCGCCGACATCCTGGCGCAGAAGCCCGACCACATCGCCTGCACCGGCGATGTCTCGCATATCGGCCTGCCGACCGAGTTCAAGACGGCGCTCTCCTTCCTCGATACGCTCGGCCCGCGCGACGCGGTCAGCTTCGTGCCGGGCAATCACGATTGCTATGCGCGCTCGTCACTGTCGGCGCTGGCGCGTGAGCTTGCGCCTTGGTGTGCCAGCGATGGCGGAGAAGCCGGCTATCCCTGGTATCGCCAGCGCGGGCCGGTCGCGCTGATCGGGATGAACACCGGCATTCCGACCATGCCGCTGATGGCGACCGGGCGCGTCGGCTCGGCTCAGATCGCCGTCACCGAGAAGCTGCTGGCGCAAGCCAAGGCCGATGGGCTGATCCGCGTGGTACTGATCCACCATCCGCCCTATGTCGGCGGCGCGCGGCGTACGCGCGAGCTGGTCGATGCCGACGCCTTCGAGGCGATGCTGCGCCGGGTGGGGGCGGAGCTCGTCCTGCACGGCCATAACCACCGCTTCTCGCTGGCCTGGCGACCTGGCCTCGATCATGACGTGCCGATCGTCGGCGTGCCTTCGGCCTCAATCGGCCTGCGCGGCGGTCATGCCGAACTCGCCTGCTGGCACCTGCTGCGCATCGAAGGGCCGCCGACGGCCCCTCGCATCAGCCTGGAGCGCCGTGCCTTCGATCTCGACGGCACGGTCAAGTTGCTGCAGTCGATGCCGCTGACGGGCGGAGGGCTGGTCTAGCCGTCATTCTCGGGCGGAGCGAAGCGTGGACCCGAGAATCTCAGGATGAGAAGGCGCTGAGCGGAGCCTCCTCCAGCGAGAGATACTCGGGTCAAGCCCGAGCATGACGCGCTTCTTAAACGCAGCGGCCGCCGTCGACCGCCAGGATCGAGCCGGTGACCATTTCGGACTCGTCCGAGCACAGGAACAGCGCGGCGTTGGCGATGTCCTGCGGCGTCGAGAAACGGCCCCAGGGAATCGTCGCGGTGAAGGCCTTGCGCTTCTCCGGCGTGTCTTCGCCCATGAAGGTCGCGAGCAACGGCGTCTCGCCGGCGACAGGGGCGATGGCGTTGACGCGAATCCTGTCCGGCGCGAGTTCGACCGCCATCGATTTGGAGAGCAGGTTCGCGGCGCCCTTCGAGCCGTTGTACCAGGTCAGGCCCGGGCGAGGGCGCACGCCGGCGGTCGAGCCGATATTGAGGATGACGCCGCCACCATGCTCGCGGAAATGCGGCACCGTCGCCCTGGCCATCAGGAAGATCGACTTCACGTTGACGTCGAAGACGCGGTCGAACTCGGCCTCGGTGACATCCAGCATCGGCTGGTTGCGATGGCTGATGCCGGCATTGTTGACGACGATGTCGAGCCGCTCGAAGCGCTTGATCACCTTGGCCACTGCAGCATCGACGCTCTTGGCCTTGCCGACATCGCAGGCGACGGCGAAGGCCTTGCGGCCGATCGCCTTGGCGGCCTCACGGGCCTTGTCGCCGTTGATGTCGAGCACCGCGACCCGTGCGCCCTCGCGCACGAAGGTCTCGGCGATGCCGAGGCCAAAGCCCTGCGCCGCGCCGGTGATCAGCGCCGTCTTGCCCTTGAGTCTCATGGTGTTCCCTCGGAAAGCATTTTGCCGAGTGACTGTGGGGCGATTTGACGGCCGAGATAAATACGCTTTCGCGATTGGCCGGATAGCGGAATTGTATGGGGTGTGTGCGCCATTCTCGGGCGGAGCGAAGCGCAGACCCGAGAAACTCGTGGCGAGAAGGCGCTGACCGGGCCTCTCTCGGCCTGAGATGCTCGGGTCAAGCCCGAGCATGACGCCTGTCTCAGGCCTCGATCTCCTCGCGCAGCATTTCCAGCTCGAGCCAGCGCTCCTCGGTCTGCGCGATCTCGCGCGTGACCTCGTCGAGCCTCGCCGTCGCCTTGGCGAAGAGTTTTGGATCGCGGGTGTAGAGGTCGCCGGCCAGCGCCGTATTGAGCTTGCCGGCTTCGGCCTGCAGCTTCTCGAGCTGCTGCGGCAGGGTCTTCAGCGCATGCTGCTCGTTGAAGGAGAGCTTGCGCTTCGCAGCAGCGGTACTGGCTGTTGGAGCGGGCGTCGCTGACGCCGTTGCCGATCCCTTCATCGGAACGGCCCGTGCCTTGGCTCCGACGCCACGGCCGCGCTGGGCCAGCATGTCGGAATAGCCGCCGGCGAACTCGGTCCAGACGCCGTCGCCATCCGAGATTAGGGTCGAGGAGACAACCCGGTCCAGGAAGTCGCGGTCATGGCTGACCAGCAGGACGGTGCCGCCATAGTCGGCGAGCAATTCCTGCAGGAGGTCGAGCGTCTCGATGTCGAGATCGTTGGTCGGTTCGTCGAGCACCAGCAGGTTGGAGGGCTTGGCGAGGGCGCGCGCCAGCATCAGCCGGCCACGTTCGCCGCCGGAAAGCGCGCCGACCGCGGTGCCGCGCTGGATCGGCTGGAACAGGAAGTCCTTCATGTAGCTGATGACATGGCGCGGCGTGCCGCCGACCATGACCTGGTCCGAGCCGCCGCCAGTCAGCGCGTCGCCAAGCGGAGTCGCCGGGTCGAGGCTTTCGCGACGCTGGTCGAGCGTCACCATTTCGAGGGTGGCGCCGAGCTTGACCTTGCCTGAATCGGGCTTCAGCGCGCCGGTGAGCAGGTTGATCAGCGTCGTCTTGCCGGCGCCGTTGGGACCGACGATGCCGATGCAGTCGCCGCGGGCGACGCGCAGCGAGAAATCCTTGACCACCGGCCGGCCGTCATAGGCCTTGGCGATGTCGACGGCCTCGATCACCAGCTTGCCGGAGGCCTGTGCCTCGCTCGCTTCGAGCCGGACGGAGCCGACGGCGTGACGGGCGGTACGGCGCTGCTCGCGCAGGCCATGCAGTTCGCCGAGCCGGCGCTGATTGCGGGTGCGCCGGGCACTGACGCCATAGCGCAGCCAGTCCTCCTCGCGGGCGATCTTGCGGTCGAGCTTGTGCCGGTCGAGTTCCTCCTGCGCCAGCACCTCGTCGCGCCAGGCCTCGAACTCGCCGAAGCCGCGCTCGACGCGCCGGGTGACGCCGCGGTCGAGCCAGATCGTGGCGCGCGAGAGCGAGCTCAGGAAGCGGCGGTCATGGCTGATCAGCACCATGGCCGAGCGCAGGGATTTCAGCTCCTGCTCGAGCCATTCGATCACCGGCAGGTCGAGATGGTTGGTCGGCTCGTCGAGCAAGAGGATATCGGGCTCGGGCGCGAGCACGCGGGCAAGCGCGGCGCGGCGTGATTCGCCGCCCGACATGCTGGCGGGGTCTTCCTCGCCCGTCAGGCCCAGTTCCTCGATCAGGTACTGCGCGCGATAGGCGTCGTCGCCGGGACCCAGGCCCGCCTCGACATAGGCGAGCGAGGTCTTGTAGCCGGAGAAGTCGGGCTCCTGGGGCAGATAGCGGATGGTCGCGCCCGGCTGGACGAACCGTTCGGCGCTGTCGGGCTCGACGATGCCGGCCACGATCTTGAGCAGGGTCGACTTGCCGGAGCCGTTGCGGCCGACCAGGCAGACCCGCTCGCCGGCCGAGACAGCGATTTCCGCGCCCTCCAGCAAGGGTTGGCCGCCGAAGGTGAGCGCGACGTCGCGAAGGTGGAGCAAAGGAGCCATGGCGGGCGGGATATCGCATCGGGCCGAAAAGTGGAAACCACTTTTCGGAAGAACCCGATGCGAAACCAAATCGATAGATCGCCGTTACCGCGTCCTGTCGGACGCGCGGCGATCTATTGCGGCGGCCCGCCTGTCACCATGCCGGGCCTTGCAGCGCGACCAAGCTTGATCCACTATGAGATACGTTTTGTATCTCATATGAGATAAGAGCCATGAGACAGCCGGCCCTGCGCAAGCCCAGAACCGCCCGCATCGGCGACAATGGTGGCCCGCCGCTCGAGGAGAAGAAGCGCAAGCCGGCGACCGATAAAGGCGAGATCGGCCGCACTTTCGACTGGCGCTTCGCCCATCGCAAGGCCTGGAAGAAGCCGCGCGAGATCACGCTCAGGCGGCAGGAGCGAGCCGAGGCGCTCGGTCTCACCTATGAGGAATATACGCTCGAAGTGCTGGAGCGCGGCTATTTCCCGCAGGAACAGCATGTCGAGACGATCGTCGCCAAGCGGCCGGAGCGCCGGCGCGATGGTGGCGTGGTCGGGCAGTCGCTGAAGGGGATGCGGTTGAAGAAGTAGGGCGATCGAGCCCAATATCCCCCTCAGCCCTCATCCTGAGGAGCGGACGTCAGTCCGCGTCTCGAAGGATGGTCCAGCTGGTTCCGGAGCCTCCTGGAGCATCCTTCGAGACGCCGCTGCGCGGCTCCTCAGGATGAGGGCTTTGGGAGGTTCGAATGACCTAAGCCCGCAACGCCCGCCGTACCGCCTTCGTCATCGGCCGCTCGAACCATTGGTAGACCGCGAGCGCCGCGAGCACGGCTGCCACCAGCGCAAGCACGATAAAGAAGCCTGTCGCGCTCGGTGCGAGACGGGCGAAGACTTCGCGCAGTGCCCGCATCGCAAAGGGGTGGACGAGGTAGAGCGCATAGGAGGCGTCACCGAGCAGTGCGAGCGAGCGCACCAGCGCCGACGGGGCGGTGACGTTGCGTCCGCAGGCCGCGGCTGCGACGAGGAGCAGCGCACCGGGACCGCGCAGGGCAAGCGCGCCCCAGGAGGTCTGGGCCCAGCCATCGCCAGAGGCGAGCACGAAGAGGGCGATGCCTGCTGCCGCCATCAGCCAGCGCAGGCGGCCATCGAGCCTGAGGCCGTTCTGCCGGAGCAGGCCGACCGCCATGCCCGCGGCGAACTCGAGCACGATCGGCTGGCCCCAGAAGCTGAAGGGCAGGACGAGCGGTCCGGCCAGAGCCTGCGCTCCGACCAGCCCGGCGAGCGCCACAGTCACGAGCGGCACGACCAGCCGCCCCGGCGCGAGCAGCGCTGCGCCAAACAGGACGTAGAACAGCATCTCGTAGTTCAGCGTCCAGCCGAGCGAATAGACCGGCTGCAGCTCGCCCGCCGCATTCGCCGTTGGCCAGAACAGATAGGAGGCGGCGATCTGCTGGAGATTCGGCGCGCCGGAATTGAGCAGCGCGGGCGAGGCGAGAAGCACGACGAGGAAGAGCGTGGTCGCGGCCCAGTAGAGCGGCACGATCCGGGCGATGCGCCGGGCGATGAACAGGTGCGCTCCGTCCGGCTTGCCGAACAACCCCGCCGAGGAATGCACCATGATGAAGCCGGAGATGACGAAGAACAGGTCGACGCCCGCACTCCAGGGCAAGGCATGCGAGGGCGTGAAGGCGGTGCCGGCCCTGGCCGCGAGAAAGCCGGCATCGGCCTGGACGTGATGGACCGCGACCATCAGCGCCGCGAGCGCGCGCAGGACCTGGATGCCGTAGAGCTGGGGCAAGGCTGGGAATCGTCTTCGAATAGGGGCGGGTGAGCGCGGGAGCGCTCAGGCAAACCACAAGCGCGCGGGATCGTCGAGGCCGAAGCGGCCGGAAGCTGCGGCGATGGCGGCGAGTCCCTGTTCGGCGGGATCATCGGCAGTGATGACGTTGAGCGCGAAGCGGGCGGCGAGATCCTCGACCGGCGGCTTGCCGGCGAAGACAGCGTGGATCGTCGCCTTGTCGGCGAGCGGCAGGATGCGCGGCGCGATTCCGCCTGCCAGGTAGACGCCGCCCGTCGCCTTGAAGCCGAGCGCGAGATCGCCGGCGACGCGGGCCAGCAGCCGCCAGAAGCAGATCACGGCCATCAGTGCGCCGGGATTGCCGTCTAGCGCCAGCGCGCTCACGTCGGCGGCGCTGACATCGGGCTCGGCGACGTCGGACTGGCGCATCACCGCGCGATGGAAGCGGATGAGGCCGCTGCCGCTGAGCAATTCCTCGATCGTGACGCGCGGGATGCCCTCGGCCAGCGCCGGCCAGAGCTTCACCTCGGTCGGATCCTCCGGGCCGATGCCGATATGGCCGCATTCGGTCGGCACCAGCATGCCGGTGTCGCCGCGCCGCAAGAGGGCGGCAGCGCCGAAGCCGGTGCCGGGGCCGAGCACGAGGCGCGGGCCCTCGGGTTCCGGCTGGCCGCGGACGAGATTGAACAGATCGCGGTCCCTGAGCACGGCCAGCGAAGCGGCGATCGCCTCGAAATCATTGACCAGCAAGCCCTGCTCGAAGCCGAGCGCGCGGCCGAGCTCCGGCCCGTCGAAATACCAGCTGGCATTGGTGAGCTGGGCCTTGCGCCCATCCAGCGGGCCGGCGACGGCGAGGATGGCCGAGCGCGGCTTTACCGTCAGCGTCGACAGCACCGAGCCCAGCGCCGCCTCGGGCGTCGGATGTGCACCTGTGCTGATCCGGGCCAGCGGCTCATGCAGGGCGCCGGGGGTCGGCACCAGCGAGAGCCGGCAATTGGTGCCGCCGATATCGGCGACGAGAACCGGATGGGGGAAGCGGGGGCCGCTCACGCGTGCTTCTTCCAGGGCGAGAACCAGCCGAGGCCTTCGAGCGTGCCGGCACGGGGACGATACTCGCAGCCGACGAAGCCGGGATAGCCGAGCGAATCGAGCTGGGCGAACAGCGCGGGATAGTCGGGCCGCGTGCCGTCCGGCTCGTGCCGGCCCTCGGCATTGGCGATCTGGACATGGCCGACCAGCGGGTAGAGCGCTTCCAGCCTTGCCCCGACATCGCCGTGGATCAGCTCGCAATGATACATGTCGAACTGCAGCTTGACGTTCGGCCGGCCGGATTCGCGGACATAGGCCGCAGCCTGGTCGAAATCGTTGAGGAAATAGCCCGGCATGTCCTTGCCGTTGATCGGCTCGAGCAGGAGGTCGATGCCGTGTTCGGCCAGCTTGTCGGCGGCATAGGCGAGCGAGGCGCGATAGGCCGTCTGGGCTGCGGGATCGTTCGGATCGGTGAGGCCGGCCATCATGTGCAGGCGCTTGACCCCGGTCTCGTGGACATAGGCCAGCGCCGTCTCGACGCCAGCCCGGAACTCCTCCTCGCGACCGGGCAGGGCGGCCATGCCGCGCTCGCCCTTGGCCCAGTCGCCGGGTGGCAGGTTGAACAGCGCCTGCTCGAGTTCGCCGCCGGCAAGCGCCAGGCCGACCTTCTCCGGCGCGTGCTCATAGGGGAACAGGAACTCGACCGATTCGAATCCGGCCTCGGCTGCCGCCTTGAAGCGGTCGAGGAATTCCCACTCGTTGAACATCATCGAGAGATTGGCGGCAAAACGCGGCATTGGTCGGTCTCGTCAGTCGGATCGAGGCGGCAGGCTAGCCCGTCAGGACGGGCCCGTCATCGATAACCTGCTTGGGTGGGAGAGAGTTCCGTCCTGTCAGACGCCGAGCAGGCGCGGCAGGGACGAGGCCAGCAGTGCGATGCCCGACAGCGTCAGCAAGGTCAGCACGATGCGGCGGAAGGCCTGCTCGCTGATGCCGATATAGAGCTTTCCGCCGAGCAGCGAGGGGATCAGCATCGCCGGCGCGACGATGGCGAAGGCCGGCCACATCGCGCGCGTGACGTTCCCTGCCAGGACATAGCCGAGCATGGTCGCGGCGAGCATGGTCAGGTTGAAGTTCTGGACGATGGAGCGCTGCGTATCTTTGTCCATCCGGCGAAGTGAGCACCACAGCGTCGGCAGGACGCCGGTGAAACCGCCGAAGCCGCCCATGATGCCGCCGCCGAGCCCGATCGCGCCGTCGGCCAGACGCCCGCCGAAGCGGACCGGCGGCAGATGCGGGGCGAACAGCATAATCGGACACCAGACGGCCAAGAGGATGCCGAGTCCGGCCTTGAACAGATTGGGCTCGACCAGCGGCAACAGCAGGACGCCGACCGGGATACCGGCAAGGCCACCGAGCAGGAAAGGCCAGAGCCGGGCGAAATCGAAGCCGCGGCGCACCGTCACGGCCGCGATGGTCTGGCCGGTCAGCCCGCCGAACACAGCCATGACCGCGGCAAGCTTGGGATCGAGCGTCCAGGCCCAGACCGACATGGCGACGAGGCTGAAGGCGAAGCCGGAGAGGCCCTGCACGAAGCCGGCAAGAGCGGCGCCGAGGGCGAGGGTCAGGATGGTGGAGGTGTCCATGGGCCGGGCTGATCGATCACTCGTGTCGATAATCAAGTGCTGGTCGTCCCGGGCGACCATAGGGAGACCCGGGACCCATTCCTGAACCTATCCGATAGGGGCTCAGGAATGGATCCCGGATCGGCGCGGCTTCGCCGCTTGTTCGGGATGATTGCGGAGGGTTTTTGCGAGCCGGAAGCTACTTCTTCGCCTCCGGCTTGGCCGGCGGGTTCGGGTCCTTCGAGAAGCTGCGGAAGACCATGTCGGGTGAGGAGGTGTTGTGGCGCGAATGGGTGGTGCGGCCCATCCAGACATCGGTCGCCTTGCCGCCGGCGAACGGCATCAGAGCCTCCTCGCGCCAGCCCTTGGCTCCGGGCTCGCGGATGGCGATGCGGGCGACGTCGTTGTTGAACTCGGTGACATACATCGAGCGCAGCGCGGCGAAGGCCTTGCCACCGGTGACCGGCTTGTCGAGCACGGCGTCGAGCACCATGCGGTTCTCGTCGACGCTGTCGAGCTTGAGCGTGCCCGAGCTGCCATCCTTGAAGGCGAGGTTGAAGGAGAGCGTCTTCGGATCGAAGGCGATCTCCTTGATGTTCACCACCGGCCGCGCGCCGTCCTGCTCGACCGGGCCGAACAGGAAGGAGGAGCCATAGGCGGCGGCCGAGAGCTGTTGTGGCGGCAGCGGCCGGACGCGCCAGTAGCCGTCCTGCGGATAGACGACCAGCACCTCATAGGAGCCGGTCTTGCCGAGCTTCCAGAGCTGGACGAGATGCAGGCCCTTCTCGACGCGATCGCCGACCCTGAAGGTCGTCTCGGCCGGGCGCCAGAAGCTCTCGAAGGTGTAGCCGACCAGCCAGTACTCGATGCTCTCGTAGAAGGTGATGCGTTGCGGCGGCACCGGCGCCTTGTGGACGGGATCGCCACTCATGTCGCAATCGGTCCAGTCGGCGTCCCAGTTGTCGCGCAGCAGCCCGGCGATATAGGCCGGGTGCGCCGCCTCGATGCGGAAGCGACGGACCTCGGGCGAGATCGCCTTGATCGTGACGTTGTCCTTCTCGGCGCAGGCGACTTGCTCCGACTCGTTCTTGACCTCGACGGCGACGTCGCCGGCGGCATGGGCCGCGAAGGCGGTCAGCAGAAGCGTCACGGAGATGGCGAGCGGGCGAACGAGAGCGAGCATGGTCATCCTTGGTCGGTTGCGTTCGTGGTCAGCCTGGACAGCGTAAGATGAATGCAGGCTGAGCCGGGTCATAGAGCCGATACAGCCGGGACGGAAGCGCGACACCGTGGCAGCTTCCGCCATCGACGCGGGCAAGATCAGATTGCCGTTGCGTGAGGCGCCTCCTGCGACCCTTCACGAGCAGGGACTGCCTTCGATGCAGAGCTATGTCCTGGCCGCCGGCGTGCTGATGATCCTGATCGGCATCGCCCATTCGGTGATCGGCGAGATCCTGATCTTCCGGCAATTGCGGGCAGGAGCGATCGTACCGCTCCTCGCGCCGGCGCCGCTGCGCGAGCGGCACCTCAGGATCCTCTGGGCGAACTGGCACCTCTGTTCGGTGCTGGGCTGGGGGCTGGCGGCGCTGCTGATCCAGTTCGCCATGGCGCCCGATCTGTCGGCGCACGCCCTTCAGATACGGATCATCGCGATCGCAACGCTCGCCGGCTCAGTCCTTGTGCTCTACGCGACCAGAGGGCGGCATCCTGGCTGGCTTGGCCTGCTTGTGGCAGCGGGGCTCGCCTGGCTCGGACAGAGCGGTGCGTAGGTCTCTCAGCGCGACAGCAGGGCGTAGACGTCGCCGGAATTGGCATCATGCGGGAGGTCGCGGAGGTAGTGGCTCATGGCCTCCGCTCCGACGGCCTCCGGAAAGACCAGTTGCTGGCTCTCGCCGAGGGCGACGTTGAAGCGATAGGGGCCGAGCGCCGCGAGCCGGGCGAGGCAGGCCTCTGCGACATCGCGCTGGATCGTGGTGAACTCGAAAGAGAGGGCGGGCGGCGTCTGCGAGAGGCCGGCGAGCACATGCGCCTCGAAACCCTCGACATCGATCTTGATGAAGGCGGGCAGGCCGTGCTCGGCGATCAGCGCATCGAGCGTGGTGCAGGGCACGGTGAGCTCGCGGTCCCAGACCTGCTTGCGCCAGCCGTCCTGGCCGTGGGCGGCCTCAACGAACTTGCCCGAGAGGGTGGAAACCGTCGGGTTGGCGCTGTTGATCCTGAGTGTCGCGCTGCCCTCGCTGTCGCCGCAGGCGGCCTCGATCAGAGTCACCTTGGGATCGCGGCCGTGGATCAGCCGTAGCGCCCGCGCCGGGCCGGGCTGCGGTTCCAGCGCCACGACGCGGGCGCCCAGGCGGCGGAAGGAGGAGATGCGGTCGCCGACATGGGCGCCGATGTCGAAGGCGAGGTCGCCGGCCCTGAGGAAACGGGCATAGAGCGAATCCATCGCGACCTTGCGGACATGGTCGCCATGGTAGACGCGCAGCGAGCGCGACAGGCTCCTGGCGGTGCCCTTGGGATAGGCGACCGGCTTCATCGGGCGTCGCCGCCCTGGATTGCGACGATCTCGGCCGGCGGGTCGAAATCCTCGGGGATGCCGCAGAGGCCGGTGCGGACGAACAAGGCGCCCAGTGCCGGCGCCGCTGTCAGTATGGCGAAGGGGATGGCGAGGAGGTAGCCGGCGGTCAGCGGCAGCGACCAGATCAGGACGGTCGGCGAGAGCACGGCGAGTGTGCCGAAGATGTAGAGCCCGAACAGCAGGTGCGGCCAGAGGCCGGCGAAGGCGGTGGTGAAGGAGAGGGCGTGGGCGTCGCGGGCCTGGCCGTTCCAGCCGATCCTCGCTTTGCCGAAGGCGAGGCCGATCATGAAAAGCGTGGTCCGGAAGGTCGAGACCGCGCCCTGCAGGAAGGCGAAGACGATCTCGATCAGCGAGGAGACGATGAAGCGCAGCGTTCCGCCATAGCGCTTGGTGCCATCCTTCGTCAGCAGGATGTCGGCGAAGCCGGCGAGCTTCGGCGAGAGGTACATCGCGAAGAACAGCACATAGAGGAAGGCGGCGAAACCGGCCGGGTAATCGGCGACGGCGCGATCCTCCAGCACCTTCAGCGGCAGGAGCGCGATCATCAGCGTCCAGGCCGGGAGGCCGATGAACATCAGGATCGCCCAGGCCAGCTGGAAGCGGCTCATCGCCTTCAGGCCGGGGATGCCCATGATCTTGAGGTATTGCAGATTGCCGAGGCACCAGCGCAGGTCGCGCCGGGCGAATTCCAGCATTGTCGGCGGGTTCTCCTCCCAGCTGCCGGCCTCGACCGGGAGCACGCGGACCTCATAGCCGGCGCGGCGCATCAAGGTCGCCTCGACCTGGTCATGGCTCATGATGGGACCACCGAGCGGCGGCCCACCGGGCACGGTCGGCAGATGGCAATGATCGCGGAAGGGCGCGATCCGCACCATGGCGTTATGGCCCCAGAACGGACCGCAATCGCCGATCCACCAGGCCGAGCCCATGGTGTAGGGCCGCATGCCGTGGCGCATGCCGAACTGGAAGATGCGCGCAAACGCGGATTTGCTGGGCATGCCGACGACCAGGCTCTGCAGGATGCCGAGCTTCGGATAGGCCTGCATCATCCGGGCGAGGGCGAGGATGGCCTGGCCCGACATCACGGAATCGGCGTCGAGCGGCAACATCAACTCGTAGCGGTCGCCCCAGCGCTCGCAGAAATCGCGGACATTGCCGGCCTTGTAGCCGGCATTGTCGCTGCGGCGACGATAGGTCAGGCGGCCCTGCTCGCCGATGCGCGCGGCGAAGGCGGCGGCGAGTTCTGCTTCAGCCGCGGCGACATCAGGATCGTTGGTGTCGGAGAGAACGAAATAGTCGAACCAGGCGCCCTCGCCGGTGGCGTCGAGGCTCTGCTTGACGATCTCGAGCCGGCGGAAGGCGCGGGCCGGGACCTCGTTGCGCAGCGTCATCAGCACGGCGGTGCGGACCGCGAGTGGCGTCGGCGTATCCCCGGCGGCAGCGAAGGGCGCGACCTGATCGAGCCCGTCCTTGGTGCCGTGCAGCAGCCAGAGCCCGATCACGGCGTTCCAGAAGCCAAGCACGGTCCAGGGCGCACCGAAGACGAAGGCGATGAAGATCGCGATATCGGCGAGGCTCCAGCCGCCGGCCGAGAGCACATGGGCGAGGCCCCAGAGCAGGGCCGCGAGCGTCACGAGGTTCACGCCGGCGACGAGCCAGCGCCGTGCCCGCAGGGTCGATACCGACTGCAAGCCCGCCGGCGTCAGCCTCAAGTCCTCTTGCGCCACCGCGTGGAACGTGGTCGGAGCGGGGCGCTGGTTCATGGCGGTTTCCGTCATGGGCTCGACAAGGCTGGCGGGGAACGGCGCGGAGGGCGATGCGTGGTAAAGCCGGCAATTGCAAATGAAGCAAGCGCACAGGCGACGGCGCTCTGGTATGCCGCCGCGCGTGAATGCGTCCTGAACACGGAAGAACTGCCGGCGCCGGGGCCGGGCGATTGCCTGGTGCGCACGCTCTGGAGCGGGATCAGCCGTGGCACCGAGCGGCTGGTGTTCGAGGGCCGGGTGCCCGAGAGCGAATATGAGCGCATGCGGGCCCCTCTCCAGCAGGGCGCTTTTCCATTTCCGGTGAAATACGGCTACTGCGCCGTCGGCATGGTGGATGCGGGGCCGCCTCACTTGCTCGGCCGGACGGTGTTCTGCCTGCATCCGCATCAGGATCGCTTCGTTGTTGCGACGGATCGCGTGACCCCGTTGCCGGACGGGCTTCCGGCAAGGCGTGCCGTGCTCGCTGCCAATATGGAAACCGCGCTCAACGCGCATTGGGATGCCGGCTCCGGCCCGGCCGATCGCATCGTCGTGGTCGGTGGTGGCGTGCTCGGCCTGCTCACCGCGTTCATCGCGGCCAAGCTGCCGGGGACGGAAGTGACGCTGGTCGATCTCGACGAGAGCCGCGCCGCGCTGGCGCAGGCGCTGGGCTGCCGCTTCGCGCTGCCGGCAGATTGTCCGCAGGATGCCGACATCGTCTTCCATGCCAGTGCGAGCGCCGCCGGCCTCGCGACCGCGATCGGTGCGGCCGGATTTGAAGCGCGGATCGTCGAATTGAGCTGGTATGGCGAGGGCAACGTCGCCGCCCCGCTTGGCGGCGCCTTCCATGCCCGGCGCCTGCAGCTCGTCTCCTCGCAGGTCGGGCAGGTTTCGCCGTCACGGCGGGCGCGGTTTGATTACGCGCGCCGCATGCAGGCCGCCCTGGCGCTGCTGGCGGATGAACGGCTCGATGCGCTGATCACCGACGAGATCGCCTTCAAGGATGCGCCTGCTCGCCTGCCCGCGCTGTTCGCCGGCGCGGGGCTGACCGCCGTCCTGCGCTATTGACGCCGCGCCCCGGCCTTCGCCAAGACTGCGCGCGCTGAAGGAGACTGCCCCATGTTTTCCGTCGAAGTCCGTGACCGCATCATGATCGGCCATTCGCTGCCCGATCCGTTCTTCGGCCCGGCGCAAGCGATGCACGGCGCGACCTTCGTCGTCGACGTCGCCTTCTTCCGCGAGAACCTGACCCGCCAGAATGTCGTGGTCGACATCGGCGCGGCGCTGACCGTGCTGAACGAGACGCTGAAGCCGCTGAACTACAAGAATCTCGACACGCTGCCGCAGTTCGAGGGCGTGCTGACCACCACCGAATTCCTCTGCAAGTACATCTTCGACGCGATGGCCCTGGCGGCCCGCACCGGCAAGCTCGGGGCGGACGCGGCCGATCTCGCGAAGATCCGCGTCACACTGCACGAGACCGATCTCGCCAGGGCGAGCTATGAGGGCGCGCTCGCGTGAGCGAGATCGTCTTCGCCGTTCCCGGCGATCTCTCGCTGCCGACCGGCGGCTATGGCTACGATCGACGGCTCCTGGCGGAATGGCGTGAGATAGGCGTCGGGGCGCGGCATCTGCCGCTGCCGGGGAGTTTCCCCAATCCGGGCGAGGCCGATCTGGCAGAGACCGGGCGGGCGGTCCTGTCGCAACCCTATGACAGCGTGCTGCTGATCGATGGGCTCGCCTATGGCGGCTTTCCTGAGAGCATCGCGGCCGGGCTCGCAGGGCGCGTCGTCGCGCTGGTGCACCATCCGCTCGGGCTGGAGACCGGACTGTCGCCGGTGCAGGCGGCGGAGTTCGTCAGGCGCGAGACGGCAGCCTTGCGCTATGCGTCGGCGGTGATCGTCACCAGCGAGACGACCAAGCGGCTGCTCGTCGCCGACTTCGCCGTCCCGGCGGAGAAGATCACGGTGGCGGAACCGGGTGTCGATCCGGCGGCGAGGGCGACTGGCTCCGCTGGCGAGAGCGTCGAGCTGCTGGCCGTCGGCTCGCTCGTGCCGCGCAAGGGCTATGACGTGCTGATCGCGGCGCTGGAGGGAGTGGCCGACAGGCCATGGCGCCTCACCATCGTCGGGGCCGATGATCGAGCGCCCACGACCACGGCCTCCTTGAAGGCGCAGATCGCCGCTGCTGGGCTGGCGGAGCGTGTCAGGCTCGCCGGAGCATTCGGGCAGGCCGAGCTCGATGCCGCCTATGCCAAGGCCGACCTCTTCGTCATGCCCTCGCTGTTCGAGGGCTACGGCATGGTGCTGACCGAGGCGCTGGCGCGCGGCCTGCCGATCCTGTGCACGACCGGCGGCGCAGCGGCGCAGACGGCGCCGGACGAGGCTGCGCTGAAGGTGCCGCCGGGCGATGTCGCGGCGCTGCGTGCCGGGCTGGCACGGTTGCTGGATGACAAGCGGGAGCGCTTGCAGCGCTCTACTGCAGCCTGGCAGGCAGCCGGCACATTGCCGCGCTGGCGCGGGACTGCGACGATCGTCGCTGAAGTCTGTGCGAAGGTATCCCCATGAGCGGATTTTCTCCCGATTGGCTCGCCTTGCGCGAACCGGCCGATCATGCCGCCCGCAATCCGCAGGTGCTGGCGGCCGTGGGCTCGAGCTTTGCCGGCCGGCAATCGCTGTCGATCATCGATCTCGGCTGCGGTGCCGGCTCGAACCTGCGTGGCAGCTACAGCGCGCTGCCGGTGCGCCAGCACTGGACGCTGGTCGATGCCGATCCGCGCCTTCTGTCCGTCGCACGCAGGAAGCTCGCGGAATGGGCCGACGAGGCACAGGAGCAGGGCGAGGAGCTCGTCCTGCGCAAGGGCGACAAGACGCTGACGGTCGATTTCCGCCAGGCCGACCTGACCAAGGAGCTCGAATGGGTGCTCGGCTGGCAGCCTGACCTGGTCACGGCTGCAGCGCTGTTCGATCTCACCTCGACACGCTGGCTCGAACGCTTCGTCGCTTCGCTCGTCAGCATGCAGTTACCGCTCTACACCGTGCTGACCTATGACGGGCGCGAGAGCTGGGAGCCCGCGCATGCCGAGGATCAGCGCATGCTCGCGGCTTTCAATCATCACCAGCACACGGACAAGGGCTTTGGCCCGGCGGCTGGGCCCGAGGCCACGGAGGCGCTGGCGCAAGCCTTCCGCAAGGCCGGGTGCGCCGTCACTGGCGGCGAAAGCCCGTGGCAGCTTGGCTCAGATCATGCCGATCTCGTTCGGGAGCTGGCGGCCGGTATCGCCGCCGCCGTGACCGAGACCGGCCATGTCTCGCCGGAGGCGATCGCCGGCTGGCTGGAAGCCAAGCGCGGTGCGTCCGTGACCATCGGCCATCAGGACCTGTGGGCCCGGCCGGTCTGAAGCCGGCGCCATTGCCATTTCAGCCGAATTCGGCCATGCCGCGAACCCGACCATGACCTCGCTTCCCCTCACCATCCGCCAGGAACTGCCGGGCGACGCCGCGGCGATCGAGCGCCTGCACGAGCGCGCCTTCGGGCCGGGACGCTTCGCGCGCACGGCTTTCCGTCTGCGCGAGGGCGCGCCACCCGATCCGGCGCTCTCCTTCGCCAGCCATGTCGGCACCTTCCTGGTCGGCGCGGTTCGGGTGACACCGGTCTTGGCCGGTGGCGGGCCGGGGCTGATGCTCGGGCCGCTGACCGTCGATCCGGCCTTCGAGGGCCGCGGTATCGGCGCGGCGCTGATGAACGCCTCGATCGAGGCGGCGCGCGAACGCGGCCATGAGCTGATCCTGCTGGTCGGCGATGCGCCCTATTACGCCCGCTTCGGCTTCAAGCCGGTGAAACCGGGCCAGCTCGTCCTGCCGGGTCCAGCCGATCCGGGGCGCTTCCTGGCGCTGGAGCTCAAGGACGGCGTGCTGGCGCAGCGCAACGGGGCCGTGGCGGCGCTGCGCTGAAGCGCACGACCTTATCCACTCTCTCCCTGCGGGAGAGGTTAGGGTGAGGGGAGCTCGCCACGCTTTATCGTCATGGTCGGGCTTGTCCCGACCATCCACGTCTTCACTGGCCAAGTGCGGTGTTCAAGACGTGGATGCTCGCCACAAGGGCGAGCATGACGGGTAGACCTGAGCGACCCCTCATCCAGCCCTTCGGGCCACCTTCTCCTGCAAGGGGAGAAGGAAAGGCTCACGCCTCGCGCTTGAATCTCCGCCCGCTCTCGCCGATCCAGCCGGCGACCAGCGCGCCGAACAGGATGGCGAGGCCGATCAGCCCGACGAAGAGCGGCGAGATCGAGACGCCGCGGACGATGCCGGAATCGCTGATGCGCAGGCCGATCCAGTCGGCACCGGCGAACTGCCTGCCGGAGCGGACCGGCACGATGCGCGGGATGGTGACGCCCGAGCCGGTCTCCTGCCCGATCCGGCGCGAGGAGCCGCCGGTCGCCTCTGCCAGCGCCTGGAGTTTGCCGGGGTCGCTGACCACCTCCATCAGCTCGCGCGGGTTTTCCGGACCGACGCTGGCGAAGGCGGTCAGGTTCTCGGTGGTGATCTTGTGCAGGCCGAACTCGCTCATGGCGGTGCGCGCGACGAAGAGGCCGGGGCGGCCGGCTTCGAAGGGCACGGTGCGGGTTGAACCATCGGGCGCCGTGATGATCGCGGGCGCGGGATTATCTCCGAGGGTCTGGCGCTCGATCTCGATGTTGCGGCCACGGGCGCTGGCGCGTAGCGCCTCCTCCTCGAGGTCCGGCTCCTTCATCAGCCAGTGTCCGAGTCGGCGCAGCAGGTCGAGATGCGGGCCGCCATCGCGGAAGCCGCGGGCCCAGAGCCAGGCATGGTCGGAGAGGAAGAGCGCGACGCGGCCCTTCTGCTCGCGCGCCAGCAGTAGTAGCGGGCGATCGCCCGGTCCGGTCATCACGGTCGAGCCCGAGCGGGCGCGGGCGCCGACGAGGCGTAGCCATTCGCCCCAGCGCGGCGGCTCGACCTCGGAACCCGGCAGATCGCGGGTGACCGGATGGCGTTTGCCGGGCTCGCTGACCCTTGCGCGATAGGCCTCGTCGAAGACGCTGCCATCGGGCTGCGCCGGCAGGATCTGGCCGAGCGGCGTGCGCGCCAGCGACTGGGCGCCGGAATATTCCGGCCCGGCCGCGATCAGGAGCGCGCCGCCGTCGCGGACATAGCGGACGATGTTGTCGAAATAGACCAGCGGCAGGATCGACTGGTTGGCGTAGCGGTCGAAGATGATCAGGTCGAAATCCTTGATCTTGACCTGGAACAGCTCGCGCGTCGGGAAGGCGATCAGCGAGAGCTCGTTGATCGGCGTGCCGTCCTGCTTCTCCGGCGGACGCAGGATGGTGAAATGGACGAGATCGACATTGGCGTCGGCCTTGAGCAGGTTGCGCCAGGTGCGCTCGCCCGGATGCGGCTCGCCGGAGACCAGCAGCACCCGCAGCTTGTCTCGGACGCCGTCGATGGTGATGACCGCGCGGTTGTTGGCGAGCGTCAGCTCGTTGTCGAGCGGGGCAGCCTCGATCTCGATGACGTTCGGGCCGCCGCGGTCGATGCGGACCGGGACCTGGACGATCTCGCCGGTGATGGCCTCGCGCCGCGCGATGATCTCGCCATCGCGGCGCACCGTGATGGCGGCCCGGCCGGGCCCGCCTTTCTCGACGACGCGCAGGCGAACGTTCTGCTCCTTGCCGACGATGCCGAAGCGCGGCGAATCGACCAGCACGATGCGCCGGTCGATCTCGCGCTCGCGGCCAGTGGTGAGCACATGAAGCGGGGCACGCAGGCCGAGCGCCTCGGCGGTGGCGGGCGCATCATGGGCTAGACCATCGCTCAGAACGATCGCGCCTGCGACACGCTCGGACGGCACGTCGGCGAGGCCGGAGGCGAGCGCTTCGAAGAGGCGGGTGCCGTCGCCTGCGCCCTGCTGGTCGGTGACTTCGATCGTGCGCGCCTCGACACCGGCGATGCCGCGCAATTGCCGCTCGACCTCGGCCTGGGCGGCTTGCGTCTGCTGGGTGCGATCGGCGAGGCGGTTCGAGGCTGATTTATCGACGACGACGGCGACGACGTCCTTGACCGGCTCGCGGTCCTCGAAGACGAGCGAGGGGTCGGCCAAGGCGATGGCGAGCACGGTGAGCGCGAGCGCCCGCAGGATCGCGCTGCGCCCCGCCAGCACGAGCGCCATGCCGGCAGCGACTGCGGCGAGAGCGGCAAGGCCGATCAGCAGCGGCAGCGGGACAAGCGGGGCGAAGGTCAGGCTCCACATCGGGCGGGATTTCCTTCGCTACTGACCGAGGCGTTCGAGCAGGGCCGGGACATGGACCTGATCGGCCTTGTAGTTGCCGGTCAGCGCGTACATCACAAGGTTGACGCCGGCGCGCAGCGCCATCTCGCGCTGGCGCGGATCGGAGCCGGACATCGGTACGAGCGCCTCGCCGCGCCGCCCGACGGCCCAGGCGGCTGCGAGGTCGTTCGAGGTGATCACGATCGGCGAGACATTGTCGCCGGCGCGAGCCGGGCGGCGGCCATCCTCGCTGGCGGGCGGCAGCACCTCGACCCAGGTCGTGCCGGTGTCATAGCGGCCGATGAAGCCGTCGAGGATGTAGAAGGTCTTGGTCAGGACGTGGTCGCGCGGGATCGGCTCGAGCTCGGGAATGTCGAGCGTCTGCAGCATGCGGCGGAGCTGATCGCCCTCTGCCGTGGTGCCGCCGCCGGGCCTCACATTCAGCGCGTCGCGGGTGTCGAAGATCACCAGCCCGCCGCCCTTCATATAGGCTTCGACCTTGCGCAGCGTCTCGGCCGAGGGGATCGGACGGCCGGCAATCACCGGCCAATAGAGGATCGGGTACAGCGCGAGTTCGTCGCGGGTGACGTCGACGCCGGCGGCTTCGCCCGGCTCCAGCGCGGTACGGGCGCCGAGCACGATGTTGAGCCCGGCCATGCCGGCCTTGGACATGTCGTCGACCGCCTTGTCGCCGGTGAGGACATAGGCGAGCCGGGTCGCGCTGGCAGCGGTGACGAGATCGCGCGGCACCGGCGGGCGCTGCTCGGCCGGCGGGGCAGGGGGAGCCGGCTGCTGCTGGGCCTGTGCCGCGTCCGGAGCGGGCACGGCCGCTAGGGCGACGGCGAGAAGCAGCGCCGCGGGGGCCGCACGGCGGAAGCGGGCGAGGTTCATCCGGCCTCCGAGCCAGAGCGTCGCCAGCGTGTCGGCGACGAGGAGGAGCAGCGCCAGCACGAGGAGTTGCGGGCGGATGTCGCGGGCGACGGGCTGATCGATCGGCAGCATCGGCGCTCCCAGCGCGGCGAGGTCGAGCGCCGTCAGCGTATCCGCCGGGGCGAGCGTGTTGACCGCCATGGCGCCGTCGGTCGGGCCATAGATGCCGGGCGGGTGGGCGAGGGTGGCGCGGCCGGTGAAGTTGCGGGCCACCGGCTGTGCGGTCGCGGGAGGCGAGCGGAAGGCACCCTGGCCGTCGAGCACGCGCGTCGGCGACAGGGTCTCGACCTTGATCTCGCCGCTTTGGTTCTCGGCGGTGCTGGTGCCGGACATGGCGACGACCTTGCGCAGCATTTCGACGAACAGGCCCGAAAGCGGCAGGTTCGACCAGGTCGTGTCGGCGGTGACATGGACCATGGCGAGCACGCCGTCGCCGCGGCGTTCGCCGGTGACGACCGGCGTACCGTCCTCCAGCGCCGCCCAGGTCTTGCGGGCAAGATCAGGCTCCGGCTCAGCCAGGATCTGGCGGGTGACACGGACATCCTCGGCCAAAGACGAGCCGAAGAAGGGACTCTCGCGGGTGAAGGGTGCGAGCTTGCGCGGCGCTTCCCAGGACAGGCCGCTGCCGAGGGTACGGCCGCCACGGCGCAGGCGCACCGGCGTCAGCTCGTCCGAGGAGGCGGCAAGCCGCGCACCGGCGAACCGCAGCAGCACACCGCCGCGCTCGACGAAGGCCGAGACCTTGGCGGCGGTGTCGCCGTCGAGCGCACCGATATCGGCGAGGATCAGGACCGAGAGGTTCTGCGCGAGAAGTTCGCCGACCGGGTCGGTCGAGCCGGCGCGGGGTTCGCGGATCTCGGCGAAGGGCGAGAGCGCCCGCGAGACGTAATAGGTCGGCGAGAGCAGCGGCTGGGCGGTGTCGGCGGTGGCGCCGGAGACGATGCCGACGCGGCGGCGCTTGGCACGGTCGTCGAGCAGAGCGACGGCGCCGGCGCTGCGCTCGCCGGCGATCTCCAGCCGCGAGACGGCGTTGCGGACCTCGATCGGCAGGGTCAGGCGCGCGGTGGTTGAAAGCTCGCTGCTGCCGAAGACGAAGGGCGCGTCGCCGAGCGGCAGGCCCTTCAAGTCGAGGGCGCGGACCTGGCCGCTTGCTGCGGCATTCGTCGTCGGGCGCAGAACCTTGACGGTCAATGCGCCGGCGAGGTTCTCGGGCGCGGCGAGGGCACGCTGGTCGGCCGGGCCGGCATGGATCGAGAGGCGACTGGCGCTCGCTTCCTGCTTCAGCCGGGCGAGGAAATCGGTATCGCCGCCGCCGATGCCGAGCCCGTCGGCGACCCAGACCGTCTCGGCCTGGGGCTGGGCGCGCCAGAAGGCTTCGAGCCGCTGGAGATGGGCGCTGCGATCTGGCGCATGCGGCTGAAGGCTGAGCGCGCGCAGGCGTTCGAGTGCGCCCTGCGGCTCGGCCAAAGCTATCTCGGTGGGGGCTTCGGCAAGGCCGACGACCGCGACGGGCCGGCCTTCGCGTCCGGCGGCCATGATGCGGCTTTCGGCGATGGCCTGGCGCTCCAGCCAGTCGGTCGCGGCGCCAAAACCGTTGTCGACCAGCAGCAACAGCGGGCCGCGCAAAGCGGCGGCGTCGCGCACCGGGTTCCAGACCGGGCCGGCGACAGCAAGGATCGCCAGGGCCGCCACGGCCATGCGCAGCGCAAGCAGCCACCAGGGCGTATGCGCCGGCGTCTCGCGCTGCGGAATCAGGTCGCGCACGATCTTCAGGGGCGGGAAGTCGATGCGCTTGGGCCGCGGCGGCGTCACCCGCAGGATCAGCCAGAGCACGGGCAGCACGGCCAGCGCGATCAGGGCCAGCGGCGCGGAGAAGGCGATCGGCAGCGATGAGAGCATCGTCCGTTCTCCCCTCAACCTGCCGGGCCGCCGCGCGAGGCGGCGATCAGGCTGGCGATGCGCAGGACGCCTTCGCTGGCCGGACGGTCGGTCCGGTGCAAGGTCATCGTCCAGCCGGCATGGCGGCAGGCTTCGCGGATGGTGTCGCGATGGGCCTGCAGCCGCTCGCGATAGTCCTCGCCCCATTTGCCGGCATCGCCGACCCGCAGCGACAAGCCGTCCTCCAGGTCGAACAATTCGGCCTGCCCGGAGAAGGGGAAGGTCTCCTCGATCGGGTCGGCGATCAGCAGGATATGGCCCCTGGCGCCGCTGCTCGCCAGCGTGGCGATGCGCTTCGCCAGCGCCGCGGCCGGCGTCAAACCATCGGTGATCAGGATGGCGTCGGCGAGACGTGGCAGCGGCTCTTCCGGTGGCAGGTCGGCCTCGCCATTGCGGCGGTTGGCCAGGATCGCCTGCGCCAGCAATTCGACGATGCGGCGCGACGCCATCGGCCGGGTCAGGCCGAGATGACCGACGCGCTCGCCGGCCTCGACCAGCGCTTCCGCCAGCGCGAAGCCAGCGATCAGGGCGCGATCGACCTTGCTCGCCAAAGCGAGGGAGGAGGAAAAGCCCATCGAGGGCGAACGATCGATCCAGAGCCAGATCGCGTGCGAGGCCTCCCATTCGCGCTCACGCACGAAGAGATGGCCGTCGCGGGCCGAGCGGCGCCAGTCGATGCGCGAGGCGGCCTCGCCGGTGACCAGCGGCCGGTACTGCCAGAAGGTCTCGCCGGGGCCGGAGCGCCGGCGGCCATGGATGCCGTGCACGCTGGCCGAGACCCGCCGCGCCTCCAGCACCAGCCGGGGCAGGCGGGCGGCGAGATCGAGCGACGCCTTGAGGACCGGCTGGCCCGGCTGGCGCTCGGATTGGCCGAGGACGCGGGTGCGCAGCATCAGAATGCCCTCAACCCAGACGCTCCACCAGCTTGGCGACAACAGCTTCGACGGTCTCGCCATCGGCGCGGGCGGCGAAGGTCAGGGCGATACGGTGCTTCAGCACGGGGGCGGCGAGCGCAGCGACGTCGTCGATCGAGGGCGCGAGCCGGCCCTCGACGAGGGCGCGGGCGCGGCAGGCGAGCGTCAGCGCCTGGCTGGCGCGGGGGCCGGGGCCCCAGGCGAGCTTGTCGGTGACCGCCTTCTCGCCGTCGCCGGGCCGGGCCGAGCGGACGAGGTCGAGGATCGCGTCGACCACGGCCTCGCCGACCGGCAGGCGGCGCACGAGGCGCTGCGTCGACATCAGCGTCTCGGCCGTCATCGCCTGCACCGGCTTGTGCTCGGCGGCGCCGGTGGTCTCCAGCAGGATGCGGCGCTCGGCCTCGCGATCGGGATAGCCGACATCGATCTCGAGCAGGAAACGGTCGAGCTGGGCTTCCGGCAGCGGATAGGTGCCTTCCTGCTCGATCGGGTTCTGGGTGGCGAGCACATGGAAGGGGGCCGGCAGGTCATGGCGCTCGCCGGCGACGGTGACGTGGTGCTCCTGCATCGCCTGCAGCAGGGCCGACTGGGTGCGCGGCGAGGCGCGGTTGATTTCGTCCGCCATCAGCAGCTGGGCGAAGACGGGCCCCTTGATGAAGCGGAAATGGCGCTTGCCGCCCTCGCTCTCGTCGAGCACTTCGGAGCCGAGAATGTCCGATGGCATCAGATCGGGCGTGAACTGGACGCGGCGGGCCGAGAGGCCGAGCACCGTGCCCATCGCCTCGACCAGCTTGGTCTTGGCGAGGCCGGGCACGCCGACGAGCAGGCCGTGGCCGCCGGCAAGCAGGGTGATCAGCGAGAGGTCGACGACCTTCTGCTGGCCGAAGATGACCTGGCCGATCTCGGTGCGGGCGGCGCCGATCGCGGCGAGGGCCGCCTCCGCCGCCTCGACGATGCCGGTGTCGAGGTTGATCGGGGCGTTTGCATCACGGGCTTGCGCCACCATTGCGATCTCCTTCAGCCTCGCGCTCGCGGGCCTTCCTGTCCGATTCCGAACTCTGACCCTCGCAGGGAGCATGCTCAAGAGGCAGAGAGCGGCGGTGCACAACAGTCCGCTTCACGATTATGTAGAGTTCAAGGCGAGAGAACGATGCAACCGGCATGCCGATGACGAAAGCGCGAGGTGAGGGGACGAACGAGCCCGCAGGCGCGATGAATCGCCTGCTGAGCGCGCTCGGCGCCGGTCCTGCCCATGGGCTGCCGCCGGTGGAGCGCTGGAATCCGCCCTTCTGCGGCGATCTCGACATGCGCATCGCTGCGGACGGTACCTGGTTCTATTTGGGCACGCCGATCGGCCGGCCGGCGCTGGTCAGGCTGTTCTCCTCGGTGCTGAAGCGCGAAGCGGACGATTACTTTCTCGTGACCCCGGTCGAGAAGGTCGGGATCAGGGTCGAGGATGCGCCGCTCCAGGCCGTCGAGATGGCGGTGGAGGGCGAGGGCGACCGGCGCAGCATCGCCTTCCGGACCCGCACGGACGACCTCGTCAACGTCGGGCCTGACAATATCTTGCGCTTCGAGAGGGCTGCGAACGAGGGTGTGAAGCCCTATGTGCATGTCCGGCGCGGGCTCTGGGCCCGGCTCACGCGGGCGCTGACCTATGATCTCCTGGCGCTTGGCGAGATCAGGGATGGTGACAGAGAGGCGCAGTTCGGCATCGCGGCCGGCGGCGCCTTCCACGTCGTTGCGCTGGCCAGCGAGATCGAGGGACTCTGATGCAGCATCTTGCCAAGCGGCTCGCCGAGACGGCGTCCTGGAACGGCGGCGATCTCGAAGCGCTGCTGCATCGCGCCCTGAGGCCTGAGCCGCCGGCCCATGGCGACCTGATCGCGCGGCCGCGCGGCGATCACGATCTCCAGTCCGAGCCGATCGACATGCCCGACGAAGCCAGCGCGATCGAGGCGGCCGTGCTGATCCCGATCGTGCTGCATCCGGGCGAGCCGACCGTGCTCCTGACCCAGCGCGCCGCAGCGTTGCGCAAGCATTCGGCGCAGATCGCCTTTCCGGGCGGGCGCATCGACGCGACCGACGGTTCGCCCTTGGTCGCGGCGCTGCGCGAGGCGGAAGAAGAGGTCGGGCTGTCTCCCGGAAAGGTCAGGGCGGTCGGCTATCTCGACGCCTATCTCACCGGCACCGGCTATCGCGTCACGCCGGTGGTCGGGCTGGTCGAGCCGCCGCTGGCGCTGACGATCAACCCGCACGAGGTCGACGAGGCCTTCGAGACGCCGCTCGCCTTCCTGCTCGATCCGGCCAATCACCAGCGCCATGGCCGTGAATTCCGCGGGCGTTATCGCACCTACTATGCGATGCCGCATGGCGATCGCTATATCTGGGGAGCGACGGCCGGCATGATCCGCAATCTCTACGAGCGGCTGGCTGGACGCTGAGACTGGACGGATTGGACAGGCACGATGCTGCGCTCGCTGATCGAGGAGTTCCTGCTCTTCGTCCTGCCGTTCTGCCTGTTCGCGGGCTATCTCGTGATCCGGCGCCGCAATCCGTTCGATGTCGAGCACTGGAGCCGCCATCTGTTCTGGCTGTCGGTGGTCGGGCTCATGCTCGGCATCGGCTCCTTCATCTATACCGGCCTGGTCGCGCCGCGGCATACCGGGCCGTTCGTGCCGCCGCATGTCGAGAACGGCAAACTGGTCCCCGGCGAGTTCGACGACCGGCCGAAGCGATGACTGGCATCGAGCGGGAACGGCTATCCGGGTTGCTCGCGGCTGCCGATATCGTCGCGCTGCTCGCCGCGCTGAATCGGGACGGGGAGGAGGCCCGCATCGTCGGCGGCGCCGTCCGCAATGCGCTGCTGGGCGAGCCCATCGCCGATATCGACGTCGCCACGACCTGCCTGCCGGAGGAGACGATGCGGCGGGCGCGTGCCGCCGGCTTCAAGGCGGTGCCGACCGGGGTCGAGCACGGCACGGTCACCGTCGTGATCGACGGCACGCCTTTCGAGGTCACGACATTACGGCGCGATGTCGAGACCGATGGCCGCCACGCCGTCGTCGCCTTCGGTCGCGATTTCCGCGAGGATGCGCTCAGGCGCGATTTCACCATCAACGCGCTCGGGCTCGATGCGGCGGGCGCGCTGCACGACTACGCCGACGGGTTAGCCGATCTTGCCATGCGCCGGGTCCGTTTCATCGGCGCCGCAGGGCAACGCATCGCCGAGGATTATCTGCGGATCCTGCGTTTCTTCCGCTTCCATGCCCGCTACGGCATCGGCGAGCCTGACCCCGCCGCCCTCGATGCCTGCATCGCCGGCCGTGCCGGCCTGGAAGGGTTGTCGCGCGAGCGGGTCTGGACGGAACTTCGCAAGTTGCTCGCTGCGCCGCGTGCAGCGGAAACCCTGCAGGCGATGGCAGGCGCCGGGCTGCTGATGCCGGTGATCGGCGGTGTACCCCGCCTCTCGCGCTTCGCTGCGATTGCCGATGAGCCGGGGGAGGGCGTCTATCCGGCCTTCCGGCTGGCGGCGCTTGCGGTTGCTGTCAGCGAGGATGCGCTCAGGCTGCGCGAGCGGCTGCGGCTGTCGAATGCAGAGTTCGAGCGGGTTTCGAGCATCGCCGCGGCGCTGGAGGCGCTGTCGGGCGAGAGCGCTCTGCCGGAGGTCGCGCATCTGCGTCGCCTGGCCCACCACCTCGGAGCCGACGCGGTCGCGGGAGCGCTGGTGCTGCTGGGAACGGACGGCCGATCCGCCGATGTTCAAGCGCTGATCGCGGAGCTGGCGCGGACGCCGCCCTTCCTGCCGACCGGCAGGGATGTGCTGGGGCTCGGTGTCAGTGCCGGTCCGAAGGTCGGGCAGGTGCTCGAGGCGGCGCGGGAGAACTGGATCGAGGCGGGCTGCCCCACCGGACGCGACGTGCAATTGCGGATGTTGAGCGAGGCCGCTGCTGGAGCAAATGGCTGACCGGCAGGTCGGCGAACAGCTCTGCGCTCAGGCGACCTCTCTCATCCCCACACGCTCGTAAAGCCGCCTTGCACCAGTCGGATTGTCGATCTCGACCTTGAGATCGACGGCATCGGCGCCGCGGGCGGCGAAGGTGAGGAAGGCCTGTCGCAGGAGAGCCTCCCCGAGACCCAGCCGCCGCGCTGAGGGGTGGACCACCAGGTCCTTGATGAAGGCCGAGCTCCAGCACAGGCAGATCGCGACGACGGTGCCCCTGGCGTCCTGGGCGACGAAGACGAATGCCGGATCGAACCCGCTGTCGGCCAGAAGGGCAGCCCGCCAGTCCTCGAACGGAGGGACGCGCCCGCCGCCGAGGTTGTAGCCAGTGGCCATCAGGTCATGAATCGCAGGCAAGTCGGTGATCGCAAACGGGACGAGGCGATATCCCGCAGGCCAGACCGGCGCCGGGACAGGGATCGCCAGGTCGCGCCGCATGCGGACCCATGGCCTCACGGCCAGCGGACCGTCGGCGGCATCGAGGACAGGATCGAGGCGACGTTGCCGCCGGTCTTCAGGCCGAAGATCGTGCCGCGGTCATAGAGCAGGTTGAACTCGACATAGCGGCCGCGGCGGACCTGCTGCTCATGGCGCTCGGCCTCGCTCCAGGGCGTCGCCAGATTGCCGCGCAGGATGCGCGGATAGATGTCGAGGAAGGCCTCGCCCACCGCCCTGGTGAAGGCGAGATCGGCCTCCGGATCGCCAGTCCAGACATAGTCGTAGAAGATGCCGCCGATGCCGCGCGGCTCGTCGCGGTGCTTCAGGTGAAAGTACTCGTCGCACCAAGCCTTGAAGCGATCATAGTCGGCGACGCCGGCATGGGCCTCGCAGGGTGTCCGCATCGCGGCGTGGAAGGCGCGCGCATCCGGATCGTCCTGGCTGCGCCTGTTGTCGAGCACCGGGGTCAGGTCGGCGCCGCCGCCGAACCAGGGCTTGGTCGTCACGACGAAGCGGGTGTTCATGTGCACGGTTGGCGCGTGCGGGTTCCAGGGATGGGCGATCAGCGAAATGCCGGTGGCGTGGAAGCGTGGGTCTTCCGCCGCGCCCGGAATCTGGGCGGCGAATTCCGGGGCGAAGCTGCCATGCACGGTCGAGACGTGGACACCGACCTTCTCGAAGACGCGGCCGGACATCAGTGCCATCACGCCGCCGCCGCCCGGCGCGCCGTCATGATTGCTGCGCTGCCAGGGCGTGCGGACGAAGCGGCCGGGCTTGTCGGTCTCAGGGGGGAAGGGCCCGGCGGCCTCATCCTCGATCTGCTCGAAGGCGGCGCAGATGCGATCGCGCAGGCTCTCGAACCAGGCGCTGGCGCGCGGCTTCAGGGCTTCGACGACAGCGGGATCGACGGCTGCGGGTTGCGTGGCTTGTGCGGTCATATGTGGTCTCTTCGTCAGGCGTCGGCCGGCGCGGGATAGGCACGCAGCTGACGCAGCGCCTCGCCCACTACCATCGCCGCGGCCATGGCGACATTGAGCGAGCGCAAATCGTGGCGCATCGGGATGTGCACGGTTTCCTCTGCCGCAGCATAGACCTCTGGCGGAACGCCAGCGGATTCACGGCCGACCATGACGATGTCGCCGGGCTGGAAGGTGAAGTCGGTATGGGCGCAGGCGCCGTCGGTCTCGGCCAGGACGAGGCGATGGCCGGCCTCGCGCCGCCAGGCCTCGAAGGTGCGGAAGGAATCATGGCGCGTCACCGCCGCCCGCTCGATATAGTCCATGCCGGAACGGCGGAAATTGCGATCGGAGACGTCGAAGGCAGCCGGCTCGACGATGTCGACGGCGATACCGAGGCAGGCGGCCAGGCGGATCATGGTGCCGGCGTTCTGCGGGATGTCGGGCTGGTAGAGGGCGAGGCGCAGCATGGCGGGCGTCATGCTGCCGACGCAAGGCACACGTCAAGCGCCAGCTCGGTCATGCTCTGGCCTTCATTTGGCAGTGGACCCATATAACGAAGCGTCGTCATCGCCAGCTGCCCGAGGAGGGCGTTCCCAACTCCATGTTCGCCCCGCTCTTCCGTTTCCTTGAAAGCCGCATCGACGTCTTCGCGCCCTTCGACGAGCGGCAGACGCCGCCGACCGGCGTGTTCCGCTTCATGTGGCACCACATCAAGGGCGTGAAGGGCTGGATGGCCCTGATCATGCTCACGGGCCTCGGCTTCTCCGGCATCGAGGCGGCGATGTACCTGATGGTCGGCTGGTTCGTCGACCTTTTGACCAAGAACTCGCCGGAACAGGTCTTCAGCGAGCATGGCTGGCTGCTGATCGGCGCGGCGCTCGTGGTGACCGTGGCGCGGCCGCTGGTCTATTTCGCCAACCACGCCATCGTCGACCAGGTGGTGGTGCCGCAGATCACCAACCAGATCCGCTGGCGCAACCATGTCTACACGCTCGGCCACGCGCTCTCCTATTTCCAGAACGATTTCGCCGGCCGGCTCTCGTCGCGGGTGATCCAGGCCGGGCAGGCGATTCGCGGCGCGACGATCGAGGTCATCGACGATCTCTGGTACGCGCTGATCTTCGCCTCGGTCGCGATCGGCTTCTTCGGCTCGACCAGCCTCTGGCTCGCCATGCCGGTGATCGTCTGGCTGGCGGCCTATGTCGCGCTGCTGATCTATTTCGTGCCGCGGGCCAAGAAGCGCTCGGAGGCAAACTCGCTCGGTCGCTCGAGCACGACCGGGCGCATCGTCGATTCCTATACGAACATCCTGACGGTGAAGCTCTTCGCCCGTGCCGATGCCGAGCGCTCGGCCGTGCGCGACTCGTTGACGCGCTGGAACGCCTCCTTCCTCAACCTGTCGCGGCTGATCACCGGCGTCAGCGTCATCCTGCAGACGATGAACAGCCTGCTGGTCGTGGCGACGGCCTGGCTCTGCCTGCATCTGTGGAGCCAGGGCGAGATGACGCCGGGCGCGGTCGCAGCCTCGATCGGCCTGGTGCTGCGCCTGGTCCAGATGTCAGGCTGGCTGATCCATCTGGTGCGCGGCATCTTCGAGAATATCGGCTCGGTGCAGGAGAGCATGGAGACGATCGCCAAGCCGCACGACCTGCCGGATGCACCGGACGCGGTGCCGCTCCAGGTGGCGCAGGGCGGGGTGCGCTTCGAGCATATCCGCTTCAATTACGGCAAGCCGCAGGGGCTGTTCGAGAATCTCGACCTCGAGATCAGGCCGGGCGAGAAAATCGGGCTGGTTGGTCCCTCCGGGGCCGGCAAGTCGACGCTGGTCAACCTGCTGCTGCGGCTCTACCCGCTCGATTCGGGCCGCATCCTGGTCGACGGGCAGGACATCGCCCATGTCACGCAGGAATCGCTGCGCAGCCAGATCGGCATGGTGACGCAGGACAATTCGCTGCTGCACCGCTCGATCGGCGACAACATTGCCTATGGCCGGACCGGCGCGACGCAGGACGAGATCGCGGCGGCGGCCAAGCGGGCGGCGGCGCACGACTTCGTTCTCGGCCTTTCCGACCAGGACGGGCGCCAGGGTTTCGATTCGCGTGTCGGCGAGCGCGGCGTGAAGCTCTCCGGTGGCCAGCGCCAGCGCATCGCGATCGCCCGCGTGCTGCTCAAGGACGCACCGATTCTGATATTGGACGAAGCAACGTCGGCGCTCGACTCCGAGGTCGAGGCCGAAATCCAGGCGCAGCTTTCCACATTGATGGAAGGAAAGACTGTGATCGCGATCGCGCACCGGCTTTCGACCATTGCTGCGCTCGATCGGCTGATCGTGCTCGACAAGGGCCGGATCGTCGACATGGGCAGCCATGACGAGCTGGTGCGGCGCGGCGGGCTCTATGCCCGCCTATGGGCCCGGCAGTCCGGCGGCTTCCTCGCATTGGCCGACAGCGAGCGGATTCCGGCCTGAGTAAACTGCACGGCGGCATTGCTGCGATGCAGTGGGCTGCGGCACGCGCGACAGTAGACTTCGTCAAAACTGCATGCCAAAGAGCGCGGCAGGCGACGCGCCGCCGCAAGGCGGCTGTGTGCCCGCGTCCCTGTGGGGCGCTTGATTTGTTTCAGCCGGCCAGGCCGGCCGCCGAGCAGGGAACTGGATCGTGGCGCACGCGACCGATACGACTGGCACCGAACCCACCCGCCGCGATTTCCTGATGCTGACGACCGGCGCTTTCGCTGCCGTCGGCACCGCCGCCGTGGTCGTGCCCCTGCTCGGGCAGCTGGCTCCCGACGCGCAGGTCGTCGCTGCCGGCGCGCCGATCGATCTCGACCTCGCCCCGATCGCGGAAGGCCAGGCGATCAAGCTGTTCTGGCGCGGCAAGCTGATCTTCGTGCGCAACCGCACCAAGAAGGAGATCGACGAGGCCAAGGCCGTCGATGTCGCGACGCTGCGCGATCCGCAGACCGACGAGCAGCGCACCAAGGCGGGCCACGAGCGCTATCTCATCGTCTACGGCAATTGCACCCATCTCGGCTGCGTGCCGCTGGGCACCGCCTCCGGCGAGCCCAAGGGCGAGTTCGACGGCTGGTTCTGCCCCTGCCACGGCTCGCACTACGATTCCTCCGGCCGCATCCGCAAGGGTCCCGCGCCGCTGAACCTGCCGGTGCCGCCCTACGCGTTCACCGCGGACACCAAGATCAAGATCGGCTGAGCCTCCTGAAGGCGAGGACGGCATCGAGCGGATTTGAGAGAGCTTGAGGCGAGCATGAGCGGTCACAGCACCTACCAACCGAAGACCGGGATCGAGCGCTGGCTCGATGCGCGGCTGCCGATCGTGCGGCTGATGCACGATTCCGCGGTTTCCTATCCGGTGCCGCGCAACCTCAACCTGCTGTGGACCTTCGGCGGCATCCTCGCCTTCATGCTGGTGGCGCAGATCATCACCGGCGTGATCCTGGCGATGCACTACACGCCGAACGCGACCATGGCGTTCAACTCCGTCGAGCACATCATGCGCGACGTGAATTTCGGCTGGCTGCTGCGCTACCTGCACTCCAACGGCGCCTCGATGTTCTTCGTGGCGGTCTACATCCACATCTTCCGCGGCCTGTACTACGGTTCGTACAAGGCGCCGCGCGAGGTGCTCTGGATCCTCGGCGTCATCATCTTCCTGCTGATGATGGCCACGGCCTTCATGGGCTACGTGCTGCCCTGGGGCCAGATGTCCTTCTGGGGCGCGACCGTCATCACCAACCTGTTCTCGGCGCTGCCGGTGATCGGCGAGACGATCGTCACCTTCCTGTGGGGCGGCTACTCGGTCGACAACCCGACGCTGAACCGCTTCTTCTCGCTGCACTTCCTGCTGCCCTTCATGATCGCCGGCGTCGTCGGCCTGCACATCTGGGCGCTGCACCATGTCGGCCAGAACAACCCGACCGGCGTCGAGGTCAAGGACGTCAAGAAGGACACCGTTCCCTTCACGCCCTATGCGACCATCAAGGACCTGTTCGGCATGGTCTGCTTCATGCTGGTCTTCGCCTGGTTCGTCTTCTATCAGCCGAACTTCATGGGCCACGCCGACAACTACATCCCGGCCAATCCGGCTTCGACGCCTGCCCACATCGTGCCGGAATGGTACTTCCTGCCGTTCTACGCGATCCTGCGCGCCATTCCCGACAAGCTCGGTGGCGTGCTCGCCATGGGCGGCGCGATCGTGATCCTCGCCTTCCTGCCCTGGATCGACACCTCCAAGGTCAAGTCGATGACCTACCGGCCGATCGCGCGCCAGTTCTTCTGGATGTTCGTGCTGGTCTGCATCGGCCTCGGCTATCTCGGCGCCATGCCGGCCGACGAGCCCTATGTCACGATCTCGCGCATCCTGACGGTGCTGTATTTCGGCTTCTTCGTGGCGCTGGCGCTGATCGGCATCTTCGAACGGCCGGCCCCGCTGCCGACCTCCATCGCCGACTCGGTGCTCGGCGGCTCGGGCGCACGCCTCGGCCACGCCACCGCCTCGGCACCGCAGGCCAAGGGCTGAACGAGACCATGAGCAAGATGTCCCTCCGCCTGTCGCTCGCCGGTCTCGTCACTGGCCTTGCCATCGCTGCCGCCTCGCCGGTCCTGGCCGCCGAAGGCGGCCCGAAGCCGGCGGCGCAGCGCTGGTCGTTCGCCGGTCCGTTCGGCAAGTTCGACCAGGCGCAGCTGCAGCGCGGCTTCAAGGTCGCCAAGGAAGTCTGCGCCAACTGCCACGCGATGAGCCTGATCCGGTTCCGCAACCTGGCGCAGCCGGGCGGCCCGGGCTTCACGCCGTCGCAGGTCGCAGCACTCGCCGCGAGCTATACGAACATCAAGGATGGCCCGAACGATACGGGCGAGATGTTCGAGCGCCCCGGCCGTGCGGCCGACGCCTTCCCGGCGCCGTTCGCGAACGAGCAGGCGGCCCGCGCGGCCAATGGCGGCGCCTATCCGCCGCCGATCGACATGCTCGCCAAGGCGCGCACCTATACGCGCGGCTTCCCCACCTTCATCTTCGACATCTTCACCCAGTATCAGGAGCAGGGGCCGGACTACATCGTCGCGCTCCTGACCGGCTATGCCGAGCCGCCGGCTGATGTGAAGCTGCTGCCGGGGCAGAACTATAACAACTACATGCCCGGCCACCTGATTGCGATGCCGAAGCCGCTGAGCGACGGCCAGGTCGAATACCCGAAGGGTGCGGACGGCAAGTCACCGGTGCCGGAGACGGTCGAGCAGTACTCCAAGGACGTCGCCGCCTTCATGGTCTGGATGGCGGAGCCGCATCTCGAAGCGCGCAAGCGCATGGGCTTCCAGGTGATGATCTTCCTCGCGCTCTTCGCCGGCCTGCTCTACTTTACCAAGAAGAAGATCTGGTCGCGCCTGCCCGACCACGCCTCGGCGCACTGAGCGAGATCTGAGTTCGAAAGGGCCCCGGTGACGGGGCCCTTTTTGTTTGTGGGCGGGACCTCTTCCGCTGTTCCGAGCTCGCTGCTCTGCGACACCCGGGAATGACGACCAGCTATCCAGCGAGAAGCGGCGCCGTGTTACGGCTGTCACGAATCTCGATCCTTATCCGGCAATCATCGGAGACCCGACATGGCTGAAGCGGTTCTGGGCATCATCGGCGGCTCCGGCATCTACGACTTGCCGGGCCTGACCGATCTGCGCGAGGAGCGGATCGAGAGCCCGTGGGGCGAGCCGTCCGACGTGCTCAGGATCGGGCGGATGGGAGAGACGAAGATCGTCTTCCTGCCGCGCCATGGCCGCGGCCATGCGATCCCTCCCTCGGAGATCAACTACCGCGCCAATATCGACGTGCTGAAGCGGGCAGGGGTGACCGACCTCGTCTCGCTCTCGGCCTGCGGCTCCTACAAGGCGGAGCTCTATCCCGGGCTGTTCGTGCTGGTCGACCAGTTCGTCGATCGCACGGCCGGTCGTGCCAGCTCCTTCTTCGGCAAGGGCTGCGTCGCCCATGTCTCGGTGGCGCATCCGGTCGGCCCGGCCTTGCAGGAGCGGATCGTCGCTGCGGCGACGGCGGAGGATCTGCCTTTCATGCGGGGCGGCACGCTCGTCACCATGGAAGGCCCGCAATTCTCGACATTGGCGGAATCGCTGACCTATAAGGGCCTCGGCTACGACCTGATCGGCATGACGGCGATGCCGGAAGCCAAGCTCGCCCGAGAGGCCGAGATCACCTATGCCACCGTCGCGATGGTGACCGACTATGATTGCTGGCACGAGGAGCATGGCGCGGTCGACGTCGCCTCCGTGATCGCCGTGCTGCACGCGAATGCCGACAAGGCACGTCGGCTGGTGGCGCGGCTCGCCGCCGATTTCCCGCGCGAGCGCGAGGCCTGCCCGGCCGGCTCGCACAACGCGCTGGACTTCGCCATCGTCACGGCGCCGGAGCATCGCGATCCCAGGCTCGTGGCCAAGCTCGATGCGGTGGCCGGGCGCGTGCTGAAGGCGCAGGGCTGACGCTGCGCCGGCTTTCCCGGAACGGCCACCTCGGGTTAAGAGGAGCCGCCCCAGCCGATGGACTTTGTCATGGACCGCAGCGCGCTCGACGATCTGAAGAATGCGATCCGGACGATCCCCGATTATCCGGCACCGGGAATCCAGTTCCGCGACATCACCACACTGCTCGGCGATGCCCGCGCCTTCCGCCGGGCGGTCGACGAGCTGGTGCAGCCCTTCGCTGGCCTGAAGATCGCCAAGATCGCCGGCATCGAGGCCCGCGGCTTCATCCTCGGCGGCGCCGTGGCGCATCAGCTCTCGGCCGGCTTCGTGCCGGTGCGCAAGAAGGGCAAGCTGCCGCATGAGACGGTCGGCATGCCCTATTCGCTTGAATACGGCGCCGACGAGATCGAGGTGCACAAGGATGCGGTCTCGCGCGGCGAGCGCATCCTCCTGGTCGACGACCTCGTCGCGACCGGCGGCACGGCGGAGGCAGCAGTGAAGCTGCTCTCCTCGCTCGGGGCCGAGGTCGTCGCCGCCTGCTTCATCATCGACCTGCCGGATCTCGGCGGCGCCGACAAGATCAGGCGGCTCGGCGTGCCGGTGCGCACGCTGGTCTCCTTCGCGGGGCATTGAGGCTATGAAGATCCACGGGCGCCATTACCGCACCATCTGGCTCGACGAGGATGGTTGGGGAGTTGTCGTCATCGACCAGACGCGGCTGCCCTTCCATTTCGAGACGGTGAGGCTGGCGACTGCCGAAGAAGCCGCGCATGCGATCCGCCACATGACGGTGCGCGGCGCGCCCCTCATCGGCGCGACCGCGGCCTATGGCGTCGCGTTGGCACTGCGGGTCGATGCCTCCGATGCGGCGTTGGAAAAGGCGCTTGCGCTGCTGGGCGCGACCCGGCCGACGGCGGTCAACCTGCACTGGGCGCTGGCGCGGATGCGCCGGCGCCTGATCGACCTGCCGCAAGCCGAGCGGGCCGCTGCGGCTTATGCCGAGGCGGGGGCGATCTGCGACGAGGACGTCGCGCTCTGCCACGCCATCGGCGAGCATGGGCTCGGCGTGATCCGTGAGATCGCGGCGAAGAAGCCGGCGGGCGCGCCGGTCCATATCCTGACCCACTGCAATGCCGGCTGGCTCGCCACCGTCGACTGGGGCACGGCGCTGGCGCCGATCTATCTGGCGCATGACGCCGGCATTCCCGTCCATGTCTGGGTCGACGAGACCCGGCCGCGCAATCAGGGCGCGGCTCTGACCGCCTATGAGCTCGGCAGCCATGGGGTGCCGCATGCGGTGATCGTCGACAATGCCGGCGGCCACCTGATGCAGCATGGCCAGGTCGACATGGTGATCGTCGGCACCGACCGGACGACCGCCACCGGCGATGTCGCAAACAAGATCGGCACCTATCTCAAGGCGCTGGCGGCGAAGGACAATGGCGTGCCGTTCTATGTGGCGCTGCCCTCGCCGACGATCGACTGGACGCTCAATGACGGGCCGAAGGAGATCCCGATCGAGGAGCGCAGCCAGCGCGAGGTCACGCATCTGTTCGGCCAGAGCGAGGATGGCCGCACCGGCTTCTTCCAGGTTGCGGCGCCGGGCAGCGCGGCCTGTAATCCGGCTTTCGACGTGACGCCGGCGCGGCTCGTCACCGGCTTGATCACCGAACGTGGCATTGCACCGGCCAGCGCCGAGGGGCTGCGCCGGCTCTTTCCAGATCTTGCTCAGGGACAGGCGGCATGACCGAAGCGGCGTTGCGGCAGGAGATCGTCGAGGTCGCGCAGGCGATCGACCGCGCCGGCTTCTGCCCGTCGAAATCCGGCAATGTCTCGGCCCGCTTCGGCGACGGGTTCCTGATCACGCCATCGGGGCTGCCCTATGCGCGGACAATGCCAGAGGACCTGATTTATCTCGCCCTCGACGGAACGGTCCTGAGCGGTAGCCGCAAGCCGTCCTCGGAATGGCCGTTCCATGTCGCGATCTACAAGGCGCGACCGGATGCGCAGGCGATCGTCCACACCCATTCGCCGCGTGCCACGGCGCTGTCCTGCGCCCGGCGCGGCATCCCCGCCTTCCACTACATGATCGCGCTCTGCGGCGGCTCTGATGTGCGCTGCGCTGAGTACGCCACCTTCGGTTCGCCGGAGCTGGCGGAGAATGCGGTCAGGGCGCTGGACGGCCGCAAGGCGGTGCTGCTCGCTAATCACGGCGTGATCGCGCTGGGCGCGAGCCTGGCGGGTGCGCACACCATCGTCGCCGAGGTCGAGAATCTCGCCGGTGAGTATCTCGATTTGCTCGCGTCGAGGCTTGAGCCGGTGATCCTCGACGAAGCCGAGATGGAGCGCGTCTCGGCGAAATTCGCGGGATACGGGAAGGTCGGCTGATCCTAAGACTGGTCGAGAGAGCCCAGGTATTCCTGCACTCGTTTTTGGCCGAGTGACTCTGAGGAACTGATCTCACCGGTTGTTAACGGCTCTCCGCTATAGGGGGCCGGATGAAGCTCTCGCGCTATCTGCTCGACTCGCTTGACGCCCTCGGTATCGGCGTTTGCGAATACGATGAGCAGATGCGGGCGCTGTGCTGGAACCAGACCTTCCTGCAGATTTTCCCCGAGGACGTGGGCGAGATCTATGTCGGCGAGCCCTATGCCGACAATCTCGAGCGCTTCTATCGGCTCCGGCTCTCGCCTGAGGAGATGCCGGAGATCGCGCGGCATGTCGCCGAAGGCGTGACCCGCCACGAGAACCAGACGCAGCCCTTCGAATTCATCCATAACGGCCGCAAGCTGCGCGCCTCCTCGCTGCGGGCTCCGGATGGCGGCCGCGTGCGGCTCTGGCAGACGCTCGATGTCGAGACCCCTTCCGAGGCGGCCCCCGAATTGGTGTTGCCGGTCATGGACGCGCTGCGCTTCATCCCCGATGGCGCCACCATCCTCGACGCGAAGCAGCGGGTGATCGCTACCAACAACGCCTTCCGGCGGCTCTACGACCTGCCCAGCGGTACGCCTGTGGTCGGCCGCACCTTGGACGAGATCATCGCCTGGTGCTGGCGCGGCGCCTCGCCCATGGGCGCCTGGCGGGCGGCGATCAGCAACGGCTTGCGCTATGACGGCGTGCCCTTTGAGATCGAATTGCCCGGGCAGCGCTGGCTCCGGCTGATCGCGCGGCATAGCAAAGGTGGCGTCAGCTTCTTCACCCATGCCGACATCACCGTCGCCAAGCGCCAGCAGATGGAGCTGCTGGAAGCGCAGGAGGCGCTGCGCCGGGCCAATGCGGCGCTGGCGGAGCTGGCGGAAACCGACGGCCTGACCGGCCTCGCCAATCGCCGCCGCTTCGTCACCCGCCTCGCCGATGCCGCTGCCCGGCCGGAGCCGCTGGCGCTGATGATGATCGACGTCGACCACTTCAAGACGATCAACGACCGCTTCGGCCATCTCGTCGGGGACGCCTGCCTCAAGGCCATCGCTGAAGTCATCGCGGCTCAGGTCACCCAGGCTTCGGCGCTGGTCGCCCGGATCGGCGGCGAGGAATTCGGCGTCCTGCTCGGCGATGCGTCGATCGAGGCTGCGAAGGAGGTGGCGACGACCATCCGCCGCGCCTTGCGGCGCGTGCCCTGGCGCCTGCTTCATGACGAATTGACCGGCGTGACCGTCTCGATCGGCCTGTGCGCCGGGAAGGGGCCGCTGGACGGCACCAGCCTCCATGCCAATGCCGACGAGGCGCTCTATGCCGCCAAGCGCAACGGCCGCGACCGCATCGAGCTGGCGAGCCCGCCGGCGGCAGCGGTTTCCCGGCGCATTGCCGGATAGAGCGGCGCAATCCAAGCAGCGCGATCCATGGGATCCTGGAGCCGCATATGATCCTGGTCACGGGAGCCACCGGCCATGTGGGCGGTGCGGTCGTTCGCAGGTTGGCGGCGGCCGGACACGATGTGGTCGCGATGGTTCGGGACCCTCGAACCGCTGCGGAACAGCTGCCGCCTGGAATCGCGCTGCGCGTTGCCGACTACGATGATGCCTCCGCCCTGAGGGGCGCTTTCGCGGGTATCGATGAGGTTGTCCTGATATCGAGCGACGGCGACGCGAACGCGGTGATGCGCCATCACGCCAACGCCATCGAGGCGGCTGCCGCGGCAGGCGCGAGGCATATCGTTTTCACCAGCATCGTCGATGTCGACGATCGGTCGCCGTTCTACTTCGCACCTGTCTATCGCGACGCGGAGCGTCGCCTTGCAGCTTGCGGCGTGCCCACGACCATCCTCCGATGCAGCCTGTATTGCGAGTTCATTCTCGAGCACTGGCTTTCTTCCAGTCGGGCGTCGGGGGAGCTGGCGCTGCCCGCAGAGGACGGCCGGGTCGCACCAATCTCACGAGATGACGTAGCGGCCGCTGTGGCGGCGGTCGCTGCCAACCCCGACAAGACCGCCAGCATCCATGCGCTCACCGGAAATCCAGCGCTGGGCTTCGGCGAGATGACCGCCGCTTATGGCGAAACGGTCGGCAGGCAGATCAGCTACCGTCCCTGCTCCATCGACGAATACCGGACCGCAGCAACCGCGCAGCTCGAAGATCCCTGGCCTGCCGCATTCTCCACCTTGTGCGCGTCGATCGCACAGGGCCGCTACAGCGGGATCTCCAACGACTTCGCCGCCCTGATGGGCCGTGAGCCGGAGAGCTGCCAGGACGTCTTCCGTCGCAAGATGCCCGCCGCGAAGGCCTGATTTGCCGCGACCGCAGCGGCAGCCGCGCGCCGGCCTCAGGCCGGCTTGCGTTCGATGAAGACGCAGCCGTCGAAGCTCAGCACTGTCTCGCCCTTCTGGTTGATGCCGGTGTTGTGGTGGAAGAACAGGCCCCAGTCTGGCCGCGAGAAACTCGGGCGCTTGTCGGCGACGGCCGAGTGATAGGTGATGCGGTCGCCGGCATAGACCGGTTTCAGCCAGCGCAGGTTCTTGAAGCCGGGTGAGGGGCCAAGCCGAGGGGCCGCGGTCGGCGCCAGCATGGCCTCCTGTCGGCGGCGGTGGCTGACCATCGCTGCCATCCAGCCCGCCGCCGTGTGCCAGCCCGAGGCGCAGAGGCTGCCGAACGAACTCTTGCGCGCTGCCTCCTCATCCATATGGAAGGGCTGCGGGTCGAAGGAGCGGGCGAAGGCGACGATCTCCTGCGGCGTGAAGACGAGGCTGCCGAGCTCATAGCTGTCGCCGATCACGAGCTCGTCGAAATAGCGGGGAGGGGCGGTTGGTTGCGTGGGCGGCTCGACCGCGGTGATCAGCTCCGGTGCCTGATAACTGGCGGAATGCGCCAGCCAGTCGCCGGGTACGGCCTCGAAACCCGAACCGCGGCGGCCGAACATCACCCAGTTGGTCTGCTCGACCACCGGCTCGCTGCGCTGGTTGATGAGCTCGAAGCGGAACTTCACCAGCCCCATCTCCGGTCGCGAGCGCGATTCCTTGGTCTCGGCGATGGTCCAGCGCAGGCGCAGCGTGTCGCCGGGCTTGACTGGGCGCAGCCACTTGACCTCCTCGACACCCGGCGAGCCCATCGAGGTCGTATCGAGGAAGAAGGTCTCAGCGGCGAGCCGCATCAGCAGCGCACAGCTGTGCCAGCCGGAGCCGATCAGCGAGCCGACGAAGCTCGCCTTGGCCTTGTCGGGATCGATGTGGAAGTCCTGCGCGTCGAAACGCCTTGCGAAAGCGAGGATGTCGTCCTGTGAGACAGGAAGCGAGCCGTACTCGTTGACCGAGCCCGGGACGAAGTCCTCGAAGTAGAGCATCGCTAGTCCATCTCGTTGATCAGGCGCGTATCCTGCGCGGGAGACCGCCGATGATCGAGTGGAAAACGCGCAAGCTCCGAATGTTCACCGGACATGGCGCCGGAGCGGTTTCCGCTCCGGCGGCAGAGGCTCAGTTGGCGAAACGGAAATGCAGCACGTCGCCATCGGCGACGACGTATTCCTTGCCTTCGAGGCGGAACTTGCCGGCCTCGCGCGCTCCAGCCTCACCCTTGTTGGCGATGTAATCCGGGTAGGCGATGGTCTCGGCGCGGATGTAGCCCTTCTCGAAATCGGTATGGATCACGCCGGCCGCAGCGGGCCCCTTGGTGCCGTTCTCGATCGTCCAGGCGCGGGCCTCCTTCGGCCCGACGGTGAAATAGGTGACGAGGTTGAGCAGGGCGTAGCCGGCGCGGATCACGCGGTTGAGGCCGGGCTCGTCGAGGCCGACGGCTTCGAGATAATCCTTCTGGTCGGCGGCCGGCAGCACCGCGATCTCGCTCTCGATCTTGGCGGAGACCACGACGGCGACCGCGCCTTCCTCGGCGGCGCGCGCCTTCACCTGCTCGGAGAAGCCGTTGCCCTTGTCGGCGCTCGCTTCCTCGACATTGCAGACATAGAGCACCGGCTTGGAGGAGAGCAGGCCGAGCATCTCGAACGCCTTGCGCTCATCTGCCGCGACCTGGACCAGGCGGGCCGGCTTGCCCTCGCGCAGCAGCACGAGGCAGCGGTTCATCAGGTCGGCGGCTTCCTTGGCCTCCTTGTCGCCGGACTTGGCCTTCTTCTCCAGCGGCAGGACGCGCTTCTCGAGGCTTTCGAGATCGGCGAGCATCAACTCGGTCTCGATGATCTCGATGTCGTTGACGGGCGAGACCTTGCCCTCGACATGGGTGATGTCGCCATCCTCGAAGCAGCGCACGACATGGGCGATGGCGTCGCACTCGCGGATGTTGGCGAGGAACTGATTGCCGAGGCCTTCGCCCTTGGAGGCGCCGCGCACGAGCCCGGCGATATCGACGAAGGTCAGCCGGGTCGGAATGATCTCTTTCGAGCCGGCGATGGCGGCGAGCTGCTCCAGCCGCTCATCGGGCACGGCGACGTCGCCGACATTCGGCTCGATGGTGCAGAACGGATAGTTCGCCGCCTGCGCCGCCGCCGTCTGCGTCAGCGCGTTGAAGAGGGTCGACTTGCCGACATTCGGCAGGCCGACGATACCGCATTTGAAGCCCATGCTTGCCTGTCCAGTGCATCGCGGCGGGTTTCGTCGCCGCGGAAAAAGCGTTTTCGGTTCTCCCGCGCGTTATTGGGTCCAGAGCAGCAAAAGACAAGATGGCGGGCGCGGGCGCGGCTCACGCGAACGTGCATGGCGGCTCGATTGCCGTGCGCGCACGAGTGGGGCGCGACAGAAAAAGTTCGGTTACCGGAGCTGCTACATGCGCCTTGCCTTGATCGGCCTCGTCACGCTCTTCGCCGCAGGAGCACAGGCGCAGACGCCGCAGACCCGCATACGCGGCACGGTCGAGCGCCTCGATGGCCAAGCGCTGACGGTGAAGACGCAGGAGGGCGCGACGACGGTCGCTCTCGCACCCAATTATTCGGTCGGCGCCGTGGTCAAGGCCGGGATGGCCGATATCAAAAAGGGCAGCTTCATCGGTGTCGGCGCGCGCCCGCAACCCGGCGGCGGGCTGACGGCCGTGCAGGTCTTCATCTTCCCCGAGGCGATGCGCGGCACGGGCGAAGGGCATAAGCCCTGGGCCGTCCTGCCGGATTCGACGATGACGAACGCGACGGTGGCCGAGACGGTCTCGCGTGTCGACGGCGGCAGCGTCACGCTGACCTATCCGGGCGGCGAGCAGACGATCGCGATCACGCCCGAAGCCAACATCATCATGGCCGCGCCGGCGCAGGCTGCCGATCTCGTCGCCGGGGCGCAGGTGGCGCTGACCGCGAGCCGGCAGGCCGATGGCAACCTGTCGAGCAGCCGGGTGACGATCGCCAGGCCAGGTGCTCAGCTGCCGCTTTGAGAGCCGAGCTCTAATCAGACGCCTTCTCGCCGAGGCGTTTCACCGCGCCATGGCCGCGCGCCTCCATGAACAGGTGCACCTTGTTCTGGAAGCCGGCATCGTCATGGGCGGCGAGCAGGGCGGCATTGTCGGCGCAGGCCGTGCAGAGGTCCTCGACCCAAGGCTCCTCGGCCTTGCCGAAATCGTTGAGCACATAGGCGTGGACCAGCGCCTTGTCGCCGGGATGGCCGATGCCCATCCGCACCCGGCGATAGTCGTTTCCGATCGCCGCGGTGGTCGAGCGCAGGCCGTTATGGCCGGCATTGCCGCCGCCGAGTTTCACGCGCAGCTTGGCGGGGGCCAGGTCGAGCTCGTCATGGAAGACGACGACGTCGGCGGGGGCGACCTTGAAGAAGCGTGCGGCTTCGCCGATCGCGCGGCCGGACTCGTTCATATAGGTCTGCGGCAGCAGCAGCAGGGCCTTCTCGCCGCCGATCGTCGCTTCGCAGGCATAGCCCTGGAAACGGGCGCGCCAGGGCGAGGCGTTGCAGGCGCGGGCGATCGCCGCGACCGCCATGAAGCCGATATTGTGGCGGTTGCGGGCATAGCGTTGGCCGGGATTGCCGAGGCCTGCGAAGATCAGCATCGTTCGATGTCCGCTAACCCATAGTCAAAAGCAAAACGGCCGGGCATGCCCGGCCGTCCGTTGGTTTCGTCAAGCTGACGAAAGACCGGCTCAGGCCTTGGGGGCCTCGGCCTCGGCTGCAGCCGGGGCTTCCGCCTCGACGGTCGGGGGCACGATGGTGACGAGCGTCGGATTGTCGCGCGCCGTCAGCGTCACGCCGGCCGGCAGCTTGATCGCGTCGGCATGCAGGGTGTCACCAACCGCAAGGCCGGCGACCGAAACCTCGACGAACTCGGGGATGTTCTCGGGGGCGACTTCGATCTCGAGGGAGTGCTCGACGATCTGCAGGGCGCCGCCGCTCTTGAGGCCCGGCGACTGCTCCTGGCCGACGACGTGCACGGGAACCTCGACCTTGATGGTCTGGCCGGCGGCGACGCGCAGGAAGTCGACGTGGATCGGGAAATCCTTGACCGGGTCGAGCTGGTAGTCGCGCGGAATGACGCGCGTCTTCTTGCCGTCGACGTCGATCTCGAACAGCGTGGTCAGGAAGTGACCAGCATAGATCATCTGGCGGGTCTTGTTGGCATCGAGCGCGATGGCGACGGGCGTTTCGCCCGCGCCATAGATCACGGCGGGAGTGAGGCCCTGGCGACGAACTTCCCGGGCGGCCCCCTTGCCGACCTGGGCGCGCGCCGAAGCCTGAATCTGCTTCACGGCGGTCATGTGTTTGATCCTTAGTTCTTCAAAAGACATGGCCGCCTGCCGGCGGCCATTGCGGTTCGCGCCCCTGCCTCCAAGGGTGTCAGTGGGGCGCAGGCAGGCTCATAGGCGAAACCGGCGACAATCTCAAGTCCGGAGCCGGATTTCAGGCGGCGCTGGCGGCCGGGCGCGCCGGCGAGCTCGACAGCGCGCGGCTGAAACTGCCGACGAAGGCGGGCACCGCTTCGGCCGGCATCGGCCGCGAATAATGATAGCCCTGGCCGAGGCAGCAGCCCATCGCGGCCAGGCGCCGGGCCTGGCCGTCGGTCTCGATGCCCTCGGCTACGATCCGCATGCCGAGCCGGCTGGCGACGCCGATCAGCGCCTCGACGATCGCGCCGTTCCTGGTTCCGCCCTCGATGCCGGCGACGAATGACTTGTCGATCTTGATCGTGTCGACCGGAAAATCGAGCAGGTGGGTGAGCGAGGCGAAGCCGGTGCCGAAATCGTCGAGCGCGACCAGGATGCCGCGTTCGCGCAGGGCTTCCATGGTCCGCGCGACTCCGTCGCGGCGCCCGCCCATGATCACCTGCTCGGTGATCTCGACGACGAGGTGCTCGAGCGGCACCTGCGCCCGTTCGAACGCCCTGACGATGCGCTGGACGAGATCGCCCTTCTGGAAGTCGGCGGAGGTAACGTTGAGCCCGACGAAGGGAATCGGCAGGCTCTCGCGCCGCCAATGCGCCATGTCGGCGGCGATCGCAGGGAGCATCTGGTTGGAGATGCGATGGGCGAGCTTGGGATCGAGCAGGGCGTCCTGGAACTCGCCGGCGGCTACCACGCGCCCGTCGTCTAGACGTAAGCGCGCCAGTGCCTCCATGCCCCGAATCTCGCCGGTGTCGAGCCGGACGATCGGCTGGTAGTAGGGGATCAGGCGGCCGGCGCTGAGCGCGTCGCCGACGCTGCGGATCGTCTGGATGCGACGGGTCATCGAGGTCCGCAGGCCGCCCTTGAAGCGGACATAGCCGCCACGCCGGGTCTCCTTGGCGTGGTAGAGCGCGAAATCGGCATTCTGGCGCAAGGTGACGCTATCGGCACCGTCTTCCCCGGCGATGGCCCCGCCGATGGTGACGCTGGGGACGATGCTGGTTCCCTCGCAGTCGATCGGCTGATGCATCGCGGCGAGGATGGCGCCGGCGACGCCGCGCAGCTGCCCGGCCTTGTCGCAGCCGGAGACGAGGACAGCGAACTCGTCGCCGCCGATCCTGAACGCCGTTCCCTCCGGCGCCACCGCGGCCAGCCGCGCGCCGACCGCCTCGATCAGCCGGTCGCCGACAGCGTGTCCCATGGTGTCGTTGACCGCTTTGAGGTGGTCGATGTCGATCAGGATGAGGCCGAAGCGGGATGAGGCCCGCCGTGTTGCCTGGGCGATCGCCTCGTTGAAGCGGGCACGGTTCGGCAGGCTGGTCAACGTGTCGAAATAGGCGAGGCGGTGATTGCGGGCGTTCACCTCCTCATGCTCGATCGCGATGGCGCAGAGATGCACGCAGGTCTCGACGATCCGGCGCTCGAACGGTGTCGCACCGCGCGGCTCGCGATAATAGAAGGCGAAGCTGCCGACGATCCGCCCGTCCCGCGCCGCGATCGGGCTCGACCAGCAGGCGTGCAGGCCGAGCGGCAGCACGAGCGCGCCATAGCCGTCCCAGAGCGGGTCATTGGCGATGTCGGTCACCTCGACCGGGCTCTTGCGGTAGATCGCGGTGCCGCAGGAGCCGACGCGCGGGCCGATCGGGATGCCGTTGATCGCTTCGCCATAGGATCGCGGCAGGCTCGGCGCCGCGAGCGGCCGCAGCCGGAAATCGTCGTCGATGGTGACGACCGAGCAGACGACGCCGGGAGCGAGCGCTTCGACCCGCTTGCACAGCGTGGTCATGATCGCCGCCAGCTCCTCACCGCGCGCGATCGATTCCAGGATGGCGTTTTGCAAGGATTGCAGACGCTCGACGGAACCGGGACGGCGCATCGGGATACTCGGCGGGACGGGAGGAGCCATCATGCCGCAAGGGCATGAAACCGCCGTTTCCCGCTTAGGTCGAATTGTCGGCTTTCCCGTCCTCAGGCGGGAGAGAGCCCGATCCGCTCGTCGCGCCGGCGCAGCAAATGCATCAGCGGCAGGGCGAGCAGCACCATCCAGGCCTTGCCGATGATCTGTCCGGTCAGGAAATCGAGGCTGCCGAAGGCGAGCCAGAGAAAGACCAGGCTGTCGACGACGAGCCCGAGCACGCTCGAAGCCGCGATGGCCGCGACGAAATGGCGGCGCTGCAGCGGCGTATAGACCGCAAAATCGGCGAGCTCCGAGAGCAGGAACGCCGTGGTCGAGGCCAGCACGATCGCCGGCGGCGCCAGCATGCCGGAGATCAGCGTGCCGATCGCGATTGCGCCGAGGCCGGCGAACGGGCCGAGGCGCCGCTGGACGATGTCGCGCAGGACGAGCGCGAGCCCGACCATCAGCACGCCGCTCGGCGCCTTGATGCCGGGCGCGACGGGCACGAGGCAGGGGCCGTCGGGCACACAGACGGTGCCGACATTCCCGATCATCCAGTTGGCGAGCGGGATGGTCAGGGTGAAGAGGGCGAGGGCGATGTAGCCCTCGATCTGGCGCTGCCGATCAATCGTCATGCTTGGGTCCGCTGTCGTCCGGCGCGGCCTCATAAGCCGCAAAGCCCCTGGCTCGCAAGTCGCATGCCGGGCAATGGCCGCAGCCATAGCCCCAGGGATGGCGCTTGCTGCGGTCGCCGAGATAGCAGCTATGCGTCTCCTCGACCACCAGGTCGAGCAGCGGGGCGCCGCCGAGCTCCTTCGCCAGGGCGAAGGTCTGCGCCTTGTCGCGCCACATCAGCGGCGTATGCAGCACGAGCCTCCGGTCGAGCCCGAGGCCGAGCGCGACCTGCATCGCCTTGATCGTGTCGTCGCGGCAGTCCGGATAGCCGGAATAATCGGTCTCGCAGACGCCGAGCACGATGTGCTTGCAATCGCGGCGATAGGCGAGCGCGGCGGCGAAGGTCATGAAGATCAGGTTGCGGCCAGGAACGAAGGTGGTCGGCAGGCCGGTCTCGGCGAAAGCGATCTCGCTCTCGCTGGTGAGCGCGGTGTCGGAGATCGCGCCCAGCGTCCTCAGGTCGAGCAGGTGATCCGGTCCGAGCCTGTCGGCACGGGCGGGCGACAGGGCAGGCAGCCTCGCGAGGATCGTCTCGCGGCATTCCAGCTCGATGCGATGGCGTTGGCCGTAGTCGAAGCCGACCGTCTCGACGGCGGAAAAGCGCTCCAGCGCCCAGGCCAGGGCCGTGGTTGAATCCTGGCCGCCGGAGAAGAGGACGAGGGCCCGGTCCGCGCCGGCCGAGATGGCCGCCATCGCGCGCCTCCCCTCAATCGAACAGGCTGGAGACGCTCGACTCGCTGGCGGTGCGCTCGATCGCCTCGCCCATCAGCCCGGCGATGGAGATGACGCGGATGTTGCGCGCCACCTTCACCGCTTCGGTCGGCATGATCGAATCGGTGATCACGAGCTCCTTGAGCTTGGAGGAGGCGATACGAGCAACTGCGCCGCCGGAGAGCACGCCATGGGTGATGTAGGCGTAAACCTCCTTGGCGCCCTGGGCGAGCAGGGCGTCGGCGGCGTTCACCAGCGTGCCGCCGGAATCGACGATGTCGTCGATCAGGATGCAGGAGCGGCCCTCGACCGAGCCGATGATGTTCATCACCTCCGACTCGCCCGGCCGGTCGCGGCGCTTGTCGACGATGGCGAGCGGCGCATCGATGCGTTTGGCGAGGGCACGGGCGCGCACCACGCCGCCGACGTCAGGCGAGACGACCATGGCGTTCTTCCACTCGAGCCGGTCCTTGATGTCGCGCGCCATCAGCGGGGCACCGAACAGGTTGTCGGTCGGGATGTCGAAGAAGCCCTGGATTTGGCCGGCATGCAGGTCGAGCGTCAGCACGCGGTCGACGCCGGCATGGGCGATCAGGTTGGCGACCAGCTTGGCCGAGATCGGGGTGCGGCCGGAGGCGCGCCGGTCCTGCCGCGCATAGCCGAAATAGGGGATCACCGCCGTGATGCGCCTGGCCGAGGAGCGGCGCAGCGCGTCGGTGATGATCAAGAGCTCCATCAGGTGGTCGTTGGTCGGGAACGAGGTCGACTGGATGATGAAGACATCCTGGCCGCGGACGTTCTCCTGGATCTCGACGAAGATCTCCATGTCGGCGAAGCGCCGGACCTGGGCCCGGGCGAGCGGGACGTCGAGATGGCCGCAGATGGCTTCGGCGAGCGGGCGATTGGAATTGCCGGCGACGACTTTGAAGGAGGAGGCCATGCCGGGTGCACCCGAAACGCAGATAAAGGTGAGCCGTCCGAGCGGGGGCGGTCCAGTTTCGAAGGGCTCATAACAGCGTGATGACGCCGAGTCGACCGAAGAGGTGCAGCATCCCCATGCAAATGCTGCACTGCAGCGGGGTGCGGCGCACGTTTCGCGGGAAAGCGAAGAAGGCTTGCTCCGGAACCGCTTCGTCATTCCGGGTTCAGGCCTGACGGCCTGTCCCGGAAAGACGGCGCGGCTCTACGTGAGCCCGGCGCCTAGCGCTTCTTCTCCGTATCCGCCTGGGCGGTGCGGGTCTTGCTCTTGGCGTCCGGCTTCGCCTCCGGCACCGGTGCGGTCGTCAGGAAGCCCGCGATCGCGTCGGCCGATTCGGACGCGGCCTTGGCGACGATGGTCTGGTCGATGCCGGCCCAGGGGTCGCCGCCGCCGGCGCGGCGGCCGAGGCTCTCGCCCTGGACGCGCTGGGCGCGCTTCTTGCTCTCGTCATAGACGTCCCAGACGAAGGCGAGCGCAGTCTGGCCGTCCTCGGTCGGCTGGGCCGTGAGGTAGCCGCGCACCCGGAATCGGGCCGGCTTGTCGCCGGGGACGATCTCCATCTTGCGCTCGGCTGCGGCTTCGCCGAGCAGGCCGGCGAAATGCGCCGTCACCTGGTCGGGGGCGCCCGAGATGCTCTGGACCGAGACCGGAACGCCCGGCGCATCGACGCGCGGTCGCGGCGCGGTCGCGGTGGTGGTTTCCTGGCAGCCTGCGAGCGCAAGCGCGGCGAGCGGCCCCAGAACGAGGCCGTTAAAACGTACCGACATGACGCCTCCCGCCCTTTGTTCGGGCTTGGATTGCTGGTCTTCCCTGCGGCGCTCGTTGTAAGCGCAACCATCCTGAAGGTCCAGACAGGGCAATGGCGAGGCGAAACGAGGCGGTGGCGCCGCGGCGATTGCGCTCCCGGCGCTCCTTCGCCATATCTCCCGCGAGGGCGCATGGAGCGCCTGCCGGAGAGCTCCGATGGTCAGCACGTCCAACCGTATCCTCGACGACATCGCCCGGCTGGCGACCGATGCCGCCGGCGCGGCGCAGGGCGTGCGCCGCGAGGTCGAGACCGTGGTCAAGACCCAGATCGAGCGGCTGCTGCGCGATCTCGACGTGGTGACACGCGAGGAGTTCGAGGCGGTGCGCGAGATGGCGCTGCTGGCGCGCGAGGAGAACGACAAGCTCGCGGCGCGACTGGCGGCGCTCGAGACCAAGTCCGCGTCGAAGTAACTCCTCTGTCAAGTTTGGCCAGCGGCCGGCCAACAGCTTCGCGTTGTGGACAGTCCCGCTAAGGGATTGAGACCGGCGTCGAATCCGCAGAGCTTGCATCGCGTACCGGGTGCCGACGGGCTCGATCAGAACCGCGCAGGTTCTGTTAGGGCTCCTGACTCGCCTGAGCTATCGTCGATGAAGAGAGGTGATTCGTCGGTAGGCTCTACTTGAGAGCTAGCCGATGAAGCGAAGATCACGCAGTGATCTTCTGGTCGGGTTGCGTGCCTTACGCTTTTCCAGTCGCCGTGTTCCCGTTCTTGAACAGGCCGCGCCTGCCGTCAGGGCCAGTGCCGGCTGTTGGACCCTGGGCATGATGGATCTTGATCTGGACGCTGAAACCGAACGCCCCTCCAACCCGCTCGATCTTGTCGAACGCCTCGCCGCACTGAATGACTGGAGCTTCGATCGCGACAGCGACGACGAGCTCTCGGTCTCCGTCACCGGTGGCTGGGCCGACTACCATGTCGCGATCACCTGGCTCGCGGAAGTCGAGTCGCTGCACATCGCCTGTGCCTTCGACCTCAGGGTGCCGGACCGGCGCCGCAACGAGGTGATGAACCTCGTCAGCCTGGTCAACGAGCAGCTCTGGCTCGGCCATTTCGACCTGTGGAGCCGCGAGAACGTGGTGATGTATCGCCACGCGCTGCTGCTCTCGGGCGGGGCCGAGCCGACCGAAGAGCAGGCCGCCGGCCTGATCAAGGCGGCGATCGACGCCTGCGAACGCTACTACCAGGCCTTCCAGTTCGTGGTCTGGGCCGGCAAGAACGCTCGCGAGGCGCTCGAGGGCGCGCTGCTGGAGACGGTCGGCGAAGCGTGAAAGCCAGCTGGCCCGGGCTTGACCGGGCCTTGCTTGGCGGTTCAGGTCCATGCGCAACCGCGCATCGACCGGAGACACGCCATGGCCAGCCCGCTTCCTGAGACCCTCACCCTCGTCGGTGCCGGCAAAATGGGCGGCGCCATGCTGGAGGGCTGGCTCAGCATCGGCGTGAACGGTGCAGGTGTCACGCTGCTCGACCCGCATATCTCCGACGAGATGCAGGCGCTTGCGGCCTCGCATGGCATGAGCGTCAACCCTGCCGCGCCGGCTCCCGCCGAGGTGGTGGTGCTGGCGACCAAGCCGCAGATGCTCGATACCGCCGCGCCTGCCGTGCAGGCGCTGATCGGCCCGAAGACGCTGCTGATCTCGATTCTCGCCGGCAAGACGCTCGGCGATCTCTCGGCCCGCCTGCCCAATGCGAATGCGATCGTGCGCGCCATGCCGAACCTGCCGGCCTCGGTCCGGCGCGGCGTCACCGCCGCCGCGGCGGGCAAGGGTGTCAGCGAGGCGCAGCGGCAATTGGCCGATGCGCTGCTCGCCGGTGTCGGCAAGGTCGAATGGCTCGGCGACGAGGGGCTGATCGACGCCGTCACCGCCGTCTCGGGCTCGGGGCCGGCCTATGTCTTCAACATGGTCGAATGCCTCGCGGCTGCCGGTGTCGCAGCAGGCCTGCCGGCCGATATCGCCGAGCGCCTGGCGCGGGCGACGGTCGAGGGCGCCGGCGAGATGCTGTTCCAGTCGCCGCTGCCGCCGGCGACCTTGCGCCAGAACGTGACCTCGCCGGGCGGCACGACCGCGGCTGCACTCGAAGTGCTGATGGCTGACAACGGCCTGGCGCCGCTGATGCGACGCGCCGTCGCTGCCGCCAAACGCCGCGCCGAGGAGCTTTCCGGCTGAGCGGCCTTTCAACTGCCCGGGTCACGCCCTAGCTTCTCTTCATCTGTTCACCACAGGAGAGACGTCGATGGCGCGCAAACCCGTTTCCCCCGAGGCCGAGAAGCCGGCTGCGAAGCCTGATCCGCGCCGCGCCGTGGTCGATGCCCTGTTCCGTCTGGCCGCGGCGCAGAGCTGGGACGAGATCGAACTGCCGGCCATCGCCCGCGAGGCTGGGATCAACCTCGCCGAATTGCGCGGCCTCTTCCCGTCCAAGCTCGCGATCCTCGGCGGACTCGGCCGCATCCTCGACGATGCGGTGCTGGCCGGCAGCTCCGACGACCTCATCGAGGAATCCTACAAGGAGCGCGTCTTCGACCTGGTGATGCGTCGCCTCGATGCGCTCGCGCCCTACAAGCCCGGGCTGAAGGCGCTGATGCCGCATCTGCGCCGCCAGCCGCTGGCGCTCGCCGCGCTCGGGCGCAATTCGCTGAACTCCTGGCGTTATCTGCTGGCCTCGGCCGGCATCCCGACCGAGGACGATCTCGGCTCTGTCCGCGTCCGCGGCGCGACGCTGCTGATGGCGCGCGTGCTCGACACCTGGCTGGAGGATGACGAGCCGGAGCTGTCGCGCACCATGGCCAAGCTCGACCGCGAGCTGAAGACGGCCGGGCAGATCATGGCGCGCGTCGAGGACGTCCACCGGCTGACGGCGCCGCTGCGCGGCTTGGCCCGCTCGCTCTGCTCTGGCGTGCGACGCACGCCGCGGCGCGAGCGCATGCGCGGAGAAGAGAGCGACGACTACGCTCCAGCGATCTGACGACAATCAGGGGTTGTGGTCGGCAACTGCTGATTGTGGCAAAAAAGTGACAGTGTTAAGCGGGCATTAGCCAGTTCCGGCGAATGTGAAGAATCACGTTCGCGAGGGGCGATCTATGTCGGTGTTGAAGAAGCTTACCGGGCTGTCGATCAGCCGCTCGTTCGGGCTGGTCGCCATCCTGGCCGCCGTCGTCACGATTGCAAGTGTCGCGGTGACGCTCAATCAGGCCCGGATCGACATGCTCGATCTCAAGCGGGCCGAGGTGAAGAACGCGGTCGAGGCCGCCGCCTCCACGGTGAACGCCTATGTGGCGAAGGTGGAGAAGGGCGAGCTCAAGGACGCCGACGCGCAGAAACTCGCGCTCGACGCCATCGCCAACGCCCGCTTCGACGACGGCAACTACTTCTTCGTGATCCGTTATGACGGCACGAACATCGCCCATGCGAACGCCAAGCTGGTCGGCACCGACATGTCGGCGCTCAAGGACCCGACCGGTAAGCTCTTCGTCAAGGAGTTGACCGATACGGCGCGGCTGAAGGGCGCCGGTTTCGCCGACTACATGTGGGTGAAGATCGGCGACAAGGATCCCTCGCTGAAGATCTCCTATGTGGCCGGCGTGCCGAAATGGCAGTGGGCGATCGGCACCGGCATGCATGTCCATGCCGTCGACGTGGCCTTCTACGGCATGATCAAGGACGTCGCCGTGGTGCTGGTGCCGCTGGCACTGCTGTTGCTCGGCCTTGTCGTCGTGTTGAGCCGCCGCGCCTCCGGGATGCTGCGTACCGTCTCCGGCAATATGAGCACGCTTGCCGCCGGCGATCTCAAGGCGCCGATCGCCTATCAGGAGCGCCAGGACGAAGTCGGCAGCATGGCGCGTGCCCTCGTCGTCTTCCGCGACGCGGCGCTGATGAAGCAGCAGGTCGAGTCCGAGAAAGCCCAGGCCGAAGCCGATGCCGGCGAGCAGCGCCGCGCGGCCGACACGCAGCGCAGCCTCAACGAGGCGCAGCGCGGCGAGGAAGCGAAGAAACAGGCGGTTGTCGTCGACGCGCTCGGCGCCGGTCTGGAGCGCCTGACCGAGGGCGACCTGACCTACCGGATCGAGGCTTCCTTCAGCGCCGAATACGCCAAGCTCAAGAACGACTTCAACGCGGCGATGGCGCATCTCGAAGAGACGATGCGGCAGATCGCGACCAATACCGAGAGCATGAAGGCGGGCGCCGGCGAGATCAGCCAGGCCGCCGACGATCTTGCCAGCCGCACCGAGCAGCAGGCCTCCTCGGTCGAGGAGACCGCAACCGCGCTCGACCAGTTGACCGCAACCGTGCGCCAGACCGCCGAAGGCGCCCGTCAGGCGAGCCACGCCACCACCCAGGTCAAGGGCGAGGCCGAGCAGTCCGGCCAGATCGTGCGCGAGGCGGTCGCCGCGATGAGCGGTATCGAGAAATCGTCTGACGAGATCTCGCAGATCGTCGGCGTGATCGACGAGATCGCCTTCCAGACCAATCTGCTGGCGCTCAACGCCTCGGTCGAGGCAGCGCGCGCCGGCGATGCCGGCAAGGGCTTCGCCGTGGTCGCTTCCGAGGTGCGCGCGCTGGCGCAGCGCTCGGCGGATGCGGCCAAGGAGATCAAGGGGCTGATCACCGCCTCCAGCGTCGAGGTCGAGAAGGGTGTCGCGCTGGTCGGCCAGACCGGAACGGCGCTGGAGCGGATGTCCGGCGAGATCACCCGCGCCACCTCGCTGGTCGCCGAGATCGCCTCGGCCGCGCAGGAGCAGGCGACGGGGCTGCAGGAGGTCAATACCGCCGTCAACGAGATGGACCAGGCGACGCAGCAGAACGCCGCCATGGCCGAGCAGTCGACCGCCGCCTCGCAGGCCCTGGCCCAGGAAGCCGACAGGCTCGCCGCGCTGGTCGGGCGCTTCCGTCTCGGCGGCGACGTGGTTGCCTTGAAGGCGATGGCGGGCAAGATGGCGCAGGCTACGGCGCCTGCGCCGCGTCCGGCGCGCGCCATGGCGGCCGCGCCTGCCTCGAACCATGGCAGCGCCGCGCGCAAGGTCGCCAATGGCGGCGATCGCGGCTGGGAGGAATTTTGAGCACGCCTAGCGAGATCGCCGCGCAGATCGGCTTCGACGATTTCCTCAAGGTCGACGTTCGCGTCGGCACCATCGTCGAAGCTGCTCCCTTCCCCGAAGCGCGCAAGCCGGCGATCAAGCTGGTGATCGATTTCGGTGGCACCATCGGCCGCAAGAAATCGTCCGCGCAGATCACCAGGCATTATCGGCCCGAGGACCTGGCGGGCCGGCAGGTGCTGGCGGTCGTGAACTTCCCCCCGCGCCAGATCGGCAAGTTCATGTCCGAAGTGCTGACGCTGGGCGTGCCCGATGCCGACGGCGAGGTCGTGCTGATCAGCCCATCGCTCGAGGTGCCCACGGGCGGGCGGCTGTACTGAACAAGGCTAAATGCCTTTGAGCGCTTGCCCGGAGAGGGGCGGCCTCAACATCTCCCGTAGTGTCATCCCGGACAAGCCGCGTCAGCGGCGCTGATCTGGGATCCATTCCGGAGCCTCACCGATAGAGGTTCCGGAATGGGTCCCGGGTCTACGCTGCGCTTCGCCCGGGACGACCCGCGCTTTTTTTGGCAAGACGCGGCGGAAGGCCCGATCTTTGCTCAGGCGGCTCGATCCTGCCGCCAGGTTCCCGTCGCGAGCGTGGTCGGCGCCGGCTGCGACGCGCTCCAGCGCAGAGGCAGCGCCGATTTGCGTCGCCAGGCCCGCGTGACCTCGACCTTCAGCAGGCGCCGGGCGCCGTCGAAGCCAGCCAGCTCCGGGCCGTTCCAGACGACCTCCGCCACCCCCTGCAACTGCAGCAGATCGCCCTTGGCGAAGTCGATGAAGAGCAGCGACGTTGCCGGCTCACGCAGCAGATTGCCGAAGGTGTTGAAATAGCTGTTGCCGGCGAAGTCCGGCACCGTCAGTTGGTTGCCTTCGATCCGGACGAAGCCCGGCCTGCCGCCGCGATGCGAGATGTCGAGGCCGCTCTCCGAACCGCTGGCGATGAAGAGCGTATCCGACTGCGCGATCAGGGCGCTGGCCGCCGCGTCGAGGCTGCCGAGATCTTCGGTGACAGTCGTGGCGGCCGGCGTGATCTCATGCTGCCGGAGCTGGATGTACTTGGCGCAGTTGCCGAAGCTCTGGCTCACGGCGATCCTCAGGCTGTTTCCGTCGCGCTCGCTGGTGAGACCATTGGCGCGGTTGCGCCTTCGCGTGCGCAGATCGAGCCCGAGCAGGCCGATCGGCGCACCAGCGTTCAGCGCAGCAGCGGCCGGATCGTCCGGAGCGGGCAGGGCGGCGATTGCGAGCTCGTTCGGCGTCGGGCTGGTGACGAAGCCTTCCGGGCCGGTGAGGACCGTCGCGATCGGCTTGCCCTCAGCGTCGCGCCCCGCCGCGAAGAGATAGGGCAGCAGCGCGAAGAAATCGCGATGCTGGTCCGGCATGAAGCTGCGGATGCCGGCGCCGCGCGAACTCTCGCCAGCGAGCGCCTGGGCCTCCAGTTCACCTTCATGGAAGGGCGAGGCATCCATGATCTCAGGCCTTCACAGGGATGGGCGAGGGCGGGATCGGCTTGAAGAAGGGCAGGGCCTCGACGCGTGCCAACCAGGCCCGCACCGCCGGATAGGGATCGAGCGGGATGCCGCCCTCAGGCGCATGCGCGACATAGGAATAGCAGGCGAGGTCAGCGATCGTCGGGTGCTCGGCGGCGAGGAAGCTGCGGCCGTCCAGATGTCCTTCCATGAAGGGAAGCAGGCGGGCGGCGACGCGCTCGGCCCTCGCCGGATCGTCGTCGTACTTGAACTGCGCGATCATCCGGGCAATCGCCGGGCCGTGCATGACCTCGCCGGCGGCGATCGAGAGCCAGCGCTGCACCTGCGCGGCCGCGACCGGCTCCTGCGGAAGCCAGTCGCTCTCCGGTGCGTAGCGCCTGGCCAGATAGACCAGGATGGCGTTGCTGTCGGCCAAGGTGAGGTCGCCGTCCTGCAGCACCGGGATCTGGCCGAGCGGGTTGAGCTTGCGGAAAGCCTCGCTGCGACGGACGTCCGCCGGGGCCGGGACGACATCGAAATCCAGCCCGAACGCGCGCAGCAGCAATTCGACGCGATGGGTATGGCCCGACAGGGGCGTGCCGTGGAGCGTGATCTTGGCTTGGGTCATCGGGGCCTCGTGATGGTGCTGGACCCAATCTGATTGTTTCAACGAAATGGCGAAAGCTGGTAGGCTGGCAAATCAGAATTCCGAATGATGGAATGGTCATGGATCGGCTCGACGAGCTCGCCATCTTCGTCGCGATCATCGACACCGGCAGCCTCGCCGGCGCGGCGCGCCAGCTCCGGCGCTCGCGTCCGGCGGTGACGCGGGCGCTTGCTGCGCTGGAGGAGCGTGCCGGCGTCAGGCTGATCGCGCGCACGACACGGCAATTGATGGCGACCGAGGCGGGGCGGGAGCTGGCGGCTTCGGCCCGCAACATCCTCGCGGAGTATGATGCGTCGCTCTCGGGCGTGACGGCGGCGCCGATGCGCGGCCTGATCCGGATCACGGCGCCGACCGCCTTCGGCCGTCGCCATGTCACGCCGGTCGTCGCCGAATTCCTCGATCTGCATCCTGAGATCCAGATCGAGCTGGTATTGGCCGACCGCAATCTCGACCTGATCGAGGAGGGGCTGCATCTGGCAGTCCGCATCGGCGCGCTGCCGAGCTCGCGGCTGGTCGCCCGCAAGGTCGGCGAGGTCAGGCGTGTGCTGGTTGCGGCGCCGGCCTATCTGGAGCGCCGTGGCACGCCGCAGCGACCGGCTGATCTCGCCGGCCATGACACCATCGTCAGCATCGCTGCCGGCCAGAGCATGCTCTGGCGCTTCGCCGGAGGGGCGCGGAGCGCGACCGTTCAGGTCACGCCGCGCCTGATCGTCAACGAGATCGAATCGGTGCTGATCGCGACGCGCTCCGGCCGCGGTCTCGCGCGGGCGCTGTCCTATCAGGCTGCGCCCGATATCGAGGCCGGCACGCTGGTCCGGATCATGCGCGAGTGGGAGCCGCCAGCCTCGCCGGTGCAGCTCGTCGTGCCGAGCGGGCAGCACCTCCAGCCCAAGGTGCGCGCCTTCCTCGATTTCGCCGCCGGCCGGCTGCAGCAGCTGCCGGTGATCCGGCCCGAGGGGTGAGGATCAGCGCAGAGAGCCGACGAAGCCGGTGATCGCCGAGACAACCGCGCCCTCGCGGCCGATGAAGCCGTGATAGGCGCGTGCCTGGCAGGGATCGCCGGAGGAAGTACCGCCGTCGATCCAGAGCAGGCGGGCGCGATTGCCGGCCCATTGCTGGAAGGAGATTGCCGATTCCGGCAGCGTCACGCGGCAGGTATCCTGGCGATGCTGGATGATCAGGGTCGGCGGCAGGCTGGCGGGATCGCCGAGCGAGGGTTTGGCGGCGTCGAGCATGGCCGAGGCGAAGACGATGCCATCCGGTCGGGCCGACAGCGTGCCGGGAACCTTCAGTGCGCCACGGCTCATCGCGACGACGACGACACGCGGCGCAATGGTGCGCATCAGCTCGATCGCCTTGTTCGGATCGGCGCCGCCGTCGAGCGTAATGCTGGCGATGCCGCTCCTGGCATAGGCGCCGCGCGTGCGGATGATCCAGTTGCCGCTGCGCTCGACGCTGCCGTCGCTGCCGATGCCGACATAGCCGTCGCCGCCGGTGAGCAGCACGACCCCGGCCTTCGCCTTGCCGGCGGGCTTGTCGAGCAGCGCCTTGCCGCCGCCGAAGAAGCCGCCGAGATCGACGACTTCCTCCGCCGAGACGAAGCCGGGCAGCAGCGCCACCGTCACGGCGAGCAGCAAGCTTCTCATTTCGACGATCATCTGCATCCCCCCTTTTGTGCTCAGGTCGGGCCACCCCCCGGTCCCGATCATGAGAAACCGCATGCCTGCAGGCTAGTTTCATTTGGTGGCAGGCGTGTGAAATCAGCGCAGTGTCGCATGCTGGGCCGCTTCCTCATGGATCCAGCGACGGAAGGCGGCGATCGCCGGGCGCTGCGCCACGGCCTCGGGGCAGACGACATAGTACTGGTAGGCGCCCGGCAATTGCTGCGGAAACGGGCGTACCAGGCGGCCAGCTTCGAGATAATCGCCGATCAGGGCGCTGGTCGCGAGCGCGATGCCCTGGCCCGAGGATGCGGCCTGCAGGGCAAGGAAGGTATGGGAAAAGCGCGGACCGTGCGAGGCGTCGATATCGTCGACGCCGGCATAGGCCAGCCATTGCGGCCAGGTCACATATTCCGGGATGCCCTCTGCCAGCTCATGCAGCAGGGTGTGATGGCGCAGGTCGGACGGCTCGCGCAACGGCCGGTCGGGATCGTTGAGGAGCGCCGCGTTGCAGACGGGAAAGAAGGTCTCCGTCATCAGCAGTTCGGAGTGCAGGCCGGTATAGGCGCCCTGGCCATAGCGGACGGCGATGTCGACATCCTCGCGGGTGAAGTCGGTGAGATGCATCGACACCGAGATGCGCACCTCCAGTTCGGGATGGCGCTGCTTGAGCACGCCGAGGCGCGGAATCAGCCAGCTCAGCGCGAAACTCGGCATGGTGCTGACCGTGAGGACATTGGCGGTGTCGGGCCGCAAGGCTCGCGCGGTGGCCTCGTCGAGCTGATCGAGCACCTGCGAGATCGCGGTGGCATAGCGTTGGCCGAGCGGCGTCAGCGCGATGCCCTTGCTCGGCAGCCGGGTGAAGAGCGGGCGCTGGAGCCAGGCTTCGAGGGTCTTGACCTGCTGGCCGACGGCGCTGGCGGTTACAGCCAGCTCATCGCCCGCCCGCTCATAGTTGAGGTGTCGTGACGCGGCCTCGAAAGCGCGCAGCGAGGTCAGGGGCGGGAGGTGGCGGCGGGACATCGGACGGCCAAGTTTTGCTTGGGCTGAGACAAAGAAGTTCTCATTTGCTTGCAAGGCTCGCAAGCCCCAAATTCTCAGTCAGAAACGAGATCAAAGGAGGCCGTGATGCCGGCCGGGACCACCACAGGAAATCTTTCGCTCTCCACCGCTCACCAGGCTCATGGGCTCGCCGGGCTGTTCCTGCGTTTCGAGGACTGGCTGACGGCGCGGGCCAGCGCGCGGGCGCTCTATCGCTTGGACGACGTGGCGCTCTCCGACATCGCGCTCTCCCGCAGCGACGTGGAACGGGTCAACAGCTCGGCCCGCAAGGCCTTGTGGAGCCACTGAACTTCCCCGCTTTCGACACTCAAGTCGTCCCGGATCGAGCTATGCTCGCCCGGGACGACTTGGTTCTCTGTATGACGTGTGCCCGCCCGCTCAGACCGGCAGCCTGACCGTGGCGCGCAGGCCGCCGAGCGGCGACTCGCCCAGCATGATGTCGCCGCCATGCGAGCGGGCGATGTCGCGAGCGATGGCGAGGCCAAGGCCGGTGCCGCCGCCGTCGACATTGCGGGCCTCGTCGACGCGGAAGAACGGCTTGAAGACGTCTTCGCGCAGCTCCGGCGGGATGCCCGGGCCGTCATCGTCGACCATGACGATCAGATAGCGCGCGTCATGGGTGGCGCGGATGGCGATGCGGTCGCCGAAGCGCGCGGCATTCGAAACCAGATTGGTGAGCAGGCGCCGGATCGCGTCGGGCCGGACGACGACCAGCGGGTCGCCGACCACCGTGAGCTCGGTCTGGTGATCCTGGCGTTCGGCGTCGGCCTTGAGCGTTTCCAGCAAGGCGCGGATATCGGCCTCGACCGGCGCCTCGCCGGCATCGCCACGCGCGAAGGCGAGATAATCCTCGAGCATGCGGCTCATCTCATCGACATCCTTCTCGAGCGCCTCGAGGTCGGGCGACTTTTCGAGAAGGGCAAGAGAGAGCTTGAACCGCGTCAGAATGGTCCGCAGATCGTGGCTGACGCCGTTCAGCATCATGGTACGCTCGCCGATCGAGCGTTCGACGCGCCGCTTCATCTCGATGAAGGCATTGCCGGCGCGGCGGACCTCGCGCGCGCCGCGGGGCCGGAAATCGGCGTCGCGGCCCTTGCCGAAGGCTTCGGCGGCGTCGGCCAGGCGCAGGATCGGCCGGATCTGGTTGCGCAGGAACAGCACCGCGATGGTCAAAAGGATCAGCGAGGTGCCTATCATCCAGAGCAGGAAGATGTGGCTGTTCGAGGCATAGGCCTGGCTGCGCCGGGTCAGCACCCGCATCACGTCCTTGCCGATCTTGATCCTGATCTCGATCAGGCTGGAGCGGCCGACCGTGTCGAGCCAGAAGGGCCGCTTGACCTGTTGGGCGAGCTCGGCCGAGAGCGCACTGTCGAGCAACGAGAAGAAGGGGCGGGTGCCGGGCGCCGGCAGGTCGGTATCGGGCAGGATCTCGACATCCATGCCGAGCCGCTCCTCGGCAATCCGGCCAATCACCGTCGCCTGGTCGTCCTGCGGATAGCTCTCATAGACGTCGATCAGCGTCGCGATCTCCGACGAGACGGCTGAGGAAAGCCGCTGCGTCACCGTCTGCCAGTGCCGCTCCATGAAGACATAGGCGATGACCGATTGCAGCAGCACCACCGGTGCGATGACGATGACGAGGGCGCGCGGATAGAGCCCCTTGGGCATGATGCGCGCGACCGGGCGCAGCCAGCGCTCCGGCAGGCGCCGGAGCGGCGCGATCACGGCGGAGAGTACCGACATGCCCTTGCTGCAGGCAATGCGCAGCTTCGCCAGCGTCCGCGCGGCGAGCGGGACGAGGCGACGCCTGAGCGAAGCGTCGGCCATGCCGGTCAGGTCCTGTCGACGACGAGGCGGTAGCCGATGCCGCGCACGGTCTGGAGATAAAGCGGGTCGGCCGGGTCGCGCTCGATCTTGCGGCGCAGCCGGTTGATCTGCACGTCGATGGTGCGGTCGTTGGCGGCGGAGCCCTGGGCGGCGAGCTGCTCGCGCGGGACATGCTCGCCGGCTCGTTCGGCCAATGTGGTCAGGATCTCGCGCTCGCGCTCGGTCAGGCGGATCGAGTCCTCGCCCTGGCGCAGTTCGCCGCGGGCGAGGCCGTAGATGAATGGTCCAAAACGGACATAGTCCGGCCGCATCGGCGCAGACGGCGCTTCGGGCTGGGCGTTGCGCTTCAGGACATTGCCGAGGCGCAGGATCAGCTCGCGCGGCTCGAAGGGCTTGGAGAGATAGTCGTCGACGCCGATCTCCAGGCCGTTGATGCGGTCGTTCGAATCGGCACGGGCGGTCAGCATCAGGATCGGCACCTGCGAGCTCTTGCGCAGGCGGCGGGCGAAGTCGAAGCCGTTCTCCCCGGGCATCATCACGTCGAGCACCATGGCGTCGAAGACGAGATGGCCGAGGCGGGTATCGGCGTCGGCAGCGTTGGCAGCGGTGGTGACGCGGTAGCCATGGTCGCCAAGGAAGCGCGCCAGCAGGTCGCGCAGGCGGCGATCGTCATCGACCACCAAGATATGCGGGGCCTCGTCAGGCACTGGCTTGAGCACGCTGGCCGCCATCTGGGCTCCTCTTTCCGCCTCCGACACCGGGCGATGCGCCGCTGCCTTCGCATAAGGATAGCATAGGCCGCCGGAACTCAGGCCCGCGCCGGGGGAGGCCTCGGATAACATTGTCTAACGTTCTGCAACGTCTGCGGCAGGGTACGCGACTTCGATATTCAACGACCCGCCTTGCCGAAGGTGACGCCGCGGTCGGTGACCTTGAGGCTGAAGCGGCCGCGGCCGGTCGGGCCGGCGCGGGAATCGTTCGGCCCGAGGACCGTGCCGATGTAGGTGATGACGCCCTGGCCGAACTGGACCTGGCGCGGCTCCATGCCGACCGTCTCGTCGGCGCGGCCGACCGGCGTCCAACGGCCGCCGGCTTCCCTGAACACGATCGCCATCTGGTTCATCGCATTGCCGGTCTGGTCGTACTGATAGCTGACGAAGGCGACGGCATGGGGCGTCGGATCATTCTTGAAGCTGCCATGGAACAGGCTCGCACCGCTGGCGGTGTCGATGATCCGGCACGTCTCCTCACCCTTCTGCGTATAGCAGGGGATGCGGGTCTGCTTGAGATAGCGGGTCACGGTCTCGGTGGCGGGGCCTTTGAGGCTTGCGGTCACGTCCTGCGCCGCCGCTGCGGCGATGAAGCCCGCCATGGCGGCGAAGTCGAAGAGAATCCTGCGCATCATCATCCTGTGTCGTCGCCTCGTCACCGCGGCCCGGCGAGCGCGTCCTGCACCTTCTTGCGCTCGGACGGGTCGATCAACCCCGCGAGATAGCGTGCGACGATCTCGCCCGCCTCAGGTCCCACCTGGGCGAGCGCGCCGTTGATGCGCTTGCCCTGCAGCTGCGCCAGCCTGACGGCGAGCTCGCGGCCGGCCTGGGTGGCGTAGAGATTGCGCTGGCGCTTGTCCTGCGTGCCCGTGCGCGACTCGACGAAGCCGGTCTCGACCAGCTCCTTCAGGACGCGGTTGAGGCTCTGCTTGGTGATCTGCAGGATGTCGAGCAGCTCGGCGATGGTCAGCCCCGGCCGGCGCTCGACGAAATGCAGGACGCGGTGATGGGCGCGGCCGAAGCCGTAATCGGCGAGGATGCGGTCGGGGTCGCCGACGAAGTCGCGATAGGCGAAGAAGAACAGCTCGATCAACTCGTAAGGCACGGTGGTATCAGGCGCCTCGGGTGGGGCGGCAGAAACTGGATGCAATACGGGTGTGCTCACCGTCACGCTCATTTTTTATGTCAGCCTTGTTGACATATCTCAGACGTAAGATTACCGGTCAAGTACGCGGGGCGACCGATTATGTCGCAAGTGCCGGTTTCGGCGCAGCATAGATACCGCGCTTGCACGCCTTTCCGGCCTGTGGCGGAGTGGAGGCAAGAAAAGCACCTGGAGGACTGTATCATGTCTGTCATTCCTTTCGACCAGCGCGACGGCGTCATCTGGTTCGACGGCAAGCTCGTGCCGTGGAAGGAGGCCAAGGTGCACGTACTCACCCATGGCCTGCACTATGGCTCCTGCGTCTTCGAAGGCGAGCGGGCCTATGACGGCGTGATCTACAAGTGCACCGAGCATTCGCAGCGCTTCCACAAGTCGGCTGAGATCATGGATTTTACGATCCCGTATTCGGTCGCGGAGATCGATGCCGCGAAGTATCTCTGCCTGAAGGAGAACGGCCTCAAGGACGCCTATCTGCGCCCGGTCGCCTGGCGCGGCTCGGAGATGATGGCTGTCTCGGGCATGAACAACACCATCCACACGGCGATCGCGGTGTGGGAATGGCCGAGCATGTTCGACATGGCGCAGAAGCTGAAAGGCGTGCGCCTCGACCTCGCCGAGTATCGCCGGCCCGACCCGGCCTGTGCACCGGTCCATGCCAAGGCGGCGGGGCTCTACATGATCTGCTCGCTCTCCAAGCACAAGGCTGAGCGCGCCGGTTATGCCGATGCGATGATGCTCGACTGGGAAGGCAACGTCGCCGAGTGCACCGGCGCCAACATCTTCTTCATCAAGGACGGCGTGGTCCACACCCCGCTGGCCGACCGCTTCCTCAACGGCATCACCCGCCAGTCGGTGATCGACCTGTGCAGGAAGCGCGGCTTCGAGGTGGTCGAGCGCCGCATCCGGCCGGAAGAGCTGGAAGGCTTCGCCGAGTGCTTCATCACCGGCTCGGCGGCCGAGGTGACGCTGGTCTCCGAGATCGGCCCCTACAAGTTCGTCACCGGCAATATGGGCAAGGTGATCATGGAAGACTATTCGGACGAGGTCCGGCAGGCTTCCAAGGCCGCGGCCTGAGCACATCTTTCATCGCCATGCTCGCCGTCGAGCGAGCATGGCGAGCTTGCGACAGATCGTTGATGCCTGTCCGGGCGCCGCCCTGGCGGTCCCCCGGCAGGATCGAAATGCCACAGGGGCCGCGCGACAGGTCGGGCGAGCGCTGTGCTGCCTTGACCGTGACCGGCCCCATCGCCATCGTGCCGGCAGCGAACTTCTCCCCATACGAGGCCCCCATGCGCCGGGTTTCCCTTTTTTCCACCCTTGCCGCCGCGATCTGCCTGACCGGCCTGTCCGCCCAGGCCGCGGGCGGGCGCTACGTCAATCCCGCCGACCGGGCGGAAGAGCGTATCATCGCGATGCATGGCAACCTGCCGGCCTGCGAGGATCCGGCGGTGCTCGGCGAGATCACCAGCCGCTTCAATTCGCGCGAGTCCAACTTCTGGGGGCCGCTGCAGGCAGTCACCTTCGATCGCGTCCAGCCGATTGCCTGGCGTCCCTGGGGCGCGGACTTCATCCCGCGCCGTTTCTGCACCGCGCGGGTCCTGACCAATGACGGCGTGCTGCGGCGGGTCGACTATTCCGTCCGCGAGAATCTCGGCCTGTTCGGCTACACTTGGAACGTCAACTGGTGCGTCTCGGGGCTCGACCGCCATCGCTCCTACGCGCCCGATTGCAAGATGGCCCGTCCCTGATCCAGGCACAGCCATGCGACTGAAGCGAATCGCCGCCGGCCTGCTGGCCGCCTTCTGCGCGCTCGGTGGCACCGCCCTGGCGCAAGGCCGCTATGATCGCGGCGGCACGCCGGGCGATTTCGATTTCTACGTACTGGCCTTGTCCTGGTCGCCGGGCTTCTGCGAGATCGACGGCGGGCGCGGACGCAATCGCGAGCAATGCGCTCCGGGCGCCAATCTCGGCTTCGTCGTGCACGGCCTCTGGCCACAATATGAGCGGGGATTTCCGAGTGATTGCGGCCCCTCCGGCCGCAGCCCGTCGCGCATGGCGATGGATCAGGCCGAGGGCCTGTTCCCGACCGAGAGCCTCGCGCGCTATCAGTGGCGCAAGCACGGTACTTGCTCCGGCTCGAGCCCGTCCGACTATTTCGCTGATGTCCGCCGCGCGCGGGAGAAGGTCAAGCTTCCGCCGGCGTTGGCGATGGTTGAGAGCGAGCGGAGCTGGACGGTGCTCGATCTCGAACGTGCCTTCGTCGACGCCAATCCGGGCCTGCGTACCGACATGATGTCGGTTTCCTGCCGGCGCGGCGTGCTGGAGGAGGTGCGCATCTGCTTCAGCAAGGACCTGCGCAGCTTCCGCAGCTGCGGCGAGGTCGATCGTTCTGGCTGCCGCGCCCGCGATTTCCGCGTCAACGCGATCCGCTGACCCGATGAACTACCGCCACGGTTTCCACGCCGGCAATTTCGCCGATGTGCTCAAGCATGTCGTGCTGATGCGCGTGCTCACGCATCTCAACGCCAAGGACAAGCCCTGGCGCGTGATCGACACCCATGCCGGCGCCGGCCGCTATGATCTCGGCTCCGAGGAGGCGCTGAAGACGCATGAATGGCGCGACGGTGTCGCGCGGCTCGACCAGGCGCCGCTCGCCTCGCAGGTCGAGGAACTGCTGAAGCCTTGGCGCGAGGCGCTGGCCACTGCACGCAGCCGGCACGGCGCCGAGGCCTATCCGGGCTCGCCCTGGCTCTGCCGCCATGCCATGCGCGGGGATGACCGGCTGATCGCCGCCGAGCTGCATGAGAACACCTTCCGCAAGCTGAGCCAGGCGCTCGGCCGCGACGAGCGCTGCAAGGCGCTCGAGATCGACGGTTGGACGGCACTGCGCGCCAATGTCCCGCCCAAGGAGCGGCGCGGCCTCGTTCTGATAGACCCGCCCTTCGAGGAGAAGGACGAGTTTGCGACGCTCGCAACCGAGTTCATAGCCGCGCATCGCAAATGGCCGACCGGCATCTATGCGCTCTGGTATCCGATCAAGGAGGAGCGTGCAGTCGAAGGCCTGCTCGATTCGATTCTCGGTGCTGGCATCGGCCGGCTGCTCCGGATGGAGATCGACGTCGATCGCCCCGGCGCCGCTGGTGGCCTGAGCGCAACCGGGATGCTCCTCATCAATCCGCCCTGGCTGCTTGTTCAGGAGGCCGAGATCCTGCTGCCGGCCCTGTGCGAGCGGCTCGCGCAGGGGCCGCGCCCGCGCTATCGCTGCGAGGCGATCCGCCCCGACGGCTGATCGCACGTCCTGCCAACCCGAAGGCTGCCCCGATGCTGATTCTGCGCTCCTCCCCGACCTCGCCCTTCGGCCGCAAAGTCAAGATCGCCATCGCCGAGCTCGGGCTGGAGGAGCGGATCGAGGTGGTGCCGGCCGACACCAACGATCCCACGGAATCGCTGCGTCGCCAGAATCCACTCGGCAAGGTTCCGACCCTGGTGTTCGAGGACGGCTCGACGCTGTTCGATTCGCGCGTGATCGCCGAATATCTCGATCATCTCGTCGGCGGCGGCAGGCTCTTCCCGGCCGGGGAAGGACGCTTTGCGCAATTGCGCCTGCAGGCGCTCGCCGACGGAATCTGCGATGGGGGGCTGCTGCAGGTCTATGAGGTCCGCCTGCGATCGCCTGAGATGCGCAGCCAGCCCTGGACCGAGAACCAGGCCGGCAAGGTTGCCCGGGCGCTTGCGACGCTCGAAGCCGCGCCGCCCGCCTACGAGCGGCCGCGCATCGGTGAGATCGCGCTGGCCTGCGCTCTGGGCTATCTCGATCTGCGCTTCGAAGGAGCCTGGCGGGCCGATCATCCGGCGCTGGTCGCCTGGCTCGACGGCTTCGCCGCCAAGGTGCCGGCTTTCGAGGCGACGCGCTTCAAGGGGTAAGCGCCCGCTCGATCAGGCTCAATCGTCGCGAATCGTCATTGAGAGGAGTGTCGGTGACGCAGCAATCCAGCGGCGTAGAGCTCTGCCGCTCCCGGATCGCTTGGCGGAGTCTGTCCTCGGGCTTGCCGAAGACAGGACCCGGGGGCTCGCAATGACGGATTGCGAGGCTCGCCGGAGCCGACTCTTCAACCTGAAAGACAACAAAAAACCCGGTGGCCGAAGCCACCGGGTTTGTTCTGTCTCCGGGAGGAGAAAATCAGAACTTGTAGCTGAGGCGGGCGCGGACCAGCGAGAAGTCCGTGCTGACCTTGTCGGCGCCGTTGAAGACGCGCTTGTCGCCGAGGTCGACGTAGAGGTACTCGACGCCGCCAACCAGGTTGTTGGTGAAGGCGTACTCGACGCCCGCGCCGACGGTCCAGCCGGTGTGGGTGTTGGAGTCCGAGTTCAGGCCGTTGAGGGTCAAGCCCGGCACCAGCGAGGTCTTCACGCTGCCGTAGGCAAGACCACCGGTGACGTAGGGCAGGAACCGGTCGAAGGCGAAGCCGACGCGACCGCGGACGGTGCCGAACCACTCGGTCTTGCCTTCGCTGACGCGACCCAGACCAGCGAAGCTCGGGCCGGCCTTCAGGTCAGCGCCCTGGAAGTCGGCTTCAGCGCCGAGGACGATCTGGCCGAGCTGGTAGTTGTAGCCGACCTGGCCACCACCGACGAAGCCGTCGAAATCGCCGAAGGCGTTGACGCCGCGCGACTTCATGTTGCCCCAGCCGTAGCCGGCGTTGGCACCGACGTAGAAGCCGGTCCAGGTGAAGGCGGGAACGTAAACCGGAGCAACGACCGGGCCCTTGCGGCTCGGCAGGTCGGCAGCGGAGGCAGCGCCGGCAGCGATGAGGCCGAGGGCCGCAACGCCCGAGAGCAGATACTTCTTCATGACAAACTCCTTAGTCATCGTATTTCCGGCGCTGGCCGGCGGGTGATCCCAGTAGCCTCGTTATAAGGCAGGTGACGGGCCGTGTCTGTTGCGGCGAGAACACATGTGCTGGTCAGACCGGGGCGAAATTGCGGCACGATCAGGAACAAGCAAGGCATATTAGTCAATTTCGGTTAGTGTTTGTTAAGGCAGTGTGAATTGGCTAACCGAATACTAACGCAACGGTAGCGACTACGGACCGCGATCACATAATCGCCTGGATCGGCTTTTGGTTCCCTCGCAGGTGCAGCCCCGTTATGCGCCGACTGCTTGCAGCACGCCTCGGCCCATGCTTTAGCCGACTGGCCCCGCCCTTCCCGTCGAGACCTGCGTGCCTCCGCTTTCGATCTTCATCATCGCGCGCGACGAAGCCGACCGCATCGGCCGCACCATAGCTGCGGTCCGCGGCCTCAGCGATGACATCGTCGTGATTGATTCCGGCTCGGCCGACGGCACCCAGGCCATTGCGGCTGATCTGGGCGCGCGCGTGATCGAGCGCGCGTGGCCGGGCTATGGCCCGCAGAAGCGCTTCGCCGAGGAGCAGTGCCGCCATCCCTGGCTGCTCAATCTCGACGCCGACGAGGTGACACCGCCGGATCTCGTCGCCGAGATCGCCGCGCTGTTCGCCAAAGGCGAGCCGGCCTGCGACGCCTATCGCATGCGCATCGCCGAGATATTCCCGGGGGAGGGCGCGCCGCATCGCTTCGCCTATGCGCTCTCGCCGGTCCGGCTCTACCGAGCCGACAAGGGGCGCTATTCGCCATCGCCGGTGCATGACCGTGTCGACCTTGCGCCAGGTGCGCGCGTCGGCAGGCTCAAGGGCACGATCCATCATTATTCGGTGCGTTCGCTCGGCGAGCAGATGCAGAAGCTCAATGCCTACAGCGATGCACAGGCCGATGATCTCGACGCGCGCGGCGAGACGCTCTCTGTCTTCCGCCTGGTCGCGGAGTTTCCAGCGAACTTCATCAAGGCCTATATCGGGCGGCGTCACATGCTGCGCGGGGTCTATGGCTTCATGACCGCGATGAACTACGCTTTCTACCGCTATCTGCGCGTCGCCAAGCATTGGGAGCGCCGGCTCCAGCGCCGCAGCGCCCGCGGCAACGGCAATGGGGCCCCCGGTGGCTGAGGTCGCCCTCGTCACCGGTGGGGCAAGGCGCATCGGCCGCGCCATTGTCCTGCGCCTGGCCGAGGCCGGCTATGCGGTCGCGATCCACTGCAACAGCTCGCGCGCCGAGGCGCTGGCGCTGGCGGATGAGATCGGCGCGGCAGGCGGCCGGGCCCATGTCATCGTCGCCGACCTCGTCGATCCCGCGGCGGTCGAGCGGATCGTGCCGGAAGCAGAAGCCGCGCTCGGTCCCGTCAGCCTGCTCGTCAACAGTGCCTCGAGCTTCCTAGTCGACGATCTGACGGCACTGGATGTGCTTATGTGGAATCGCCAGTTCTCGATCAACCTGCGGGCGCCCTCGGTTCTTGCCGGGGCGATGGCGAATCGCTTGCCCGCGGAGCGCCAGGGCGCGATCGTCAACATCGTCGACCAGCGCGTCTGGAAGCTGACGCCGCAATATTATTCCTACACGCTGACCAAGGCGGCGCTGCTGACGGCGACGACGACGATGGCGCAGGCGCTGGCGCCGCGCATCCGGGTCAACGCGGTCGGCCCGGGCCCGACCTTCGCCAACCCGCATAACGGCGAGGCGCTGCTGGCGGCAGAGGCCGGCGGCACACCGCTCGGCCGCAAGGTCGAGGCCGCCGACATCGCCGAGGCGGTGCTCTATCTGGCGCGGGCCAAGGCGATCACCGGCCAGATGATCGCGGTCGATGCCGGCCAGCACATTGCCTGGCGCACGCCCGACATCGTCGACTGAGCTTGTCGCGAGGGGAGCTGCCGCCGGGGCGGCAGCTCCGGGGTGGAAGGATCAGGCCGAGGCCTTGTTCTTGATGGCGCCGATGATCGCGGTGAGGATGGCACCACCGGCGCCGCCGCTGATCAGATTGGTGATGATGCCGCCGACGCTGAGATTGCCACCCATCGCCGCAGCGGAGATGGCAGGCAGCAGGACCGGGATCAGCTGGCCGAGTACGCCGCCGCCGACCAGACCCGCGATCGTATTGCCGATCGTACCGATATCGAAAGTCGGCGAGGCCTTGCCCGCCGCATTGCCGCCGATCGCGCCTGCGACCAGGTTCATCAGGATTTGTTCCATGTTCAATCCCTCAGCCAAGGTGGATGGCAGAGGGAGGATGCCTTTCCGTCACGGCGTGCGCAACTCGGCATCGATGGAAGCCAGCCCTGCAACGAGACGTTGCGTGGACTTAACCACCGGAATCGTCCGTCAGCTTGCACTGCGAGCTAGGCAGAGCAGAATCTACCCCAGCGCGATCGCCGAGATCAGTCGCCCGTAATCGGCTTCCTGTCGGTGAGTCGTGCGGCGGTAGCTGTAGAAGCGCGCCTCGTCGCCATAGGTGCACAGGGCCATGTCATAGAAGCGGCCGATGCCGGCCTCCTGGGCGCGATGGGCGATGAAGGCCGGCAGGTCGAACATCGCATGCGCCGGCCGCTCGGAAGCGTGGAAGAAGCGGGAGAAGGTCGCGTTCTCGCCCTTGAAGCGCTCGATGAACTCCGGGCCGACTTCGTAAGCCGCGCCGCTGATCGTCGGCCCGAGCACGGCGATGATTCGCTCGCGCCTTGCGCCGAGCTTCTCCATCTCGGTCACGGTCGCGCCGATCACGCCGGTGAAGGCGCCCTTCCAGCCGGAATGGGCGGCACCGATGACCCCGGCCTCCGAGTCGGCGAACAGGATCGGGCCGCAATCGGCGGTGGAGACGCCGAGCGCGACGCCATGCGCGACCGAAACCATGGCATCGGCCTTGGGTCGCTCCGCCTCCCAGGGGCCGGTGACCACGGCCACATCCGGCGAATGCACCTGATGGACGCTGACCAGCCGGTCGCGCTCGACGCCCATCTGCCCGGCCATGCGGGCGCGGTTCTCGGCGATATGGCTCTGGTCGTCATTCGAGCCGAGCCCGCCGTTCAGCGAGGCGTAGATCCCGTCGGAGACGCCGCCCTCGCGGGTGAAGAAGGCGTGGCGAATGCCGGGTTCATGGGCGAGGTCGGGCGAGGTGATGAACATGGCAGTGCATCCGTTTGTCAGGTCAGCCCTGCTCTGGCAGGCGATGAAGGTCAAATCCGGGCAGGAGCGGCAGGTTCCGCTCGGCGACCGCCAGCACCTTGAAGAGCTCGCCCATTGCCGTCGGCCCGGTTTCGATCAGGCGCTCGACGCCGCTCGCGAGCGTCTGCGCCTGCGCCGAGCTCGCGCGACGGGACAGCGCCTCGAAGCGCTGCTGCAATCCCAGCGCCAGCAGGAAGTCGCGCTGCGTGACGGCGCCATGCGCCGCCGCCGCCGCGGCCAGTCCCGCCTGGGCCATCCGGGCGAAATCGACATGCACGGTTAGGTCGGCATCGCCGGGCTCGGCCAGCACGTCGACGAAGGCGTGGTGCTTCAACCCTTGCAGCGTGTCGCCGAAGCCGGAGCGGGCCGGGCCGTAATCGATGAACAGTCCCGCGCCGCCCTGGGTTGCAACATGCCTGGCGACGGTCGCGACCGCTTCCGACGCCGCGGCGGGCTGTTCCAGCACGGAGCCGACGGGAGCAGCGACCGAAAGCGAGCTATCGGTCTCTCCCGCCAAACCAAAAGCGAGCCGGCCTTCTTCATCCAACCCAACCAGCCGCTCGCGCCAGCCCTCCGGCGTGCGGACGAACTGGTCGAGCGGTAGTGCGTCGAGGAATTCGTTGGCGACGATGATCGCCGGGCCTTCAAGCGCCTGGTCGATTCGATCATGCCAGCGCGGCTCCGCACCGCTCGCAGCCAGCGTCTGTCTCTGCCGTTCGCGCAGCACCGGGCTCATCTCGACCAGATGCACGGACAGCGCATCGCGAAAGCCCGGCAGCGCCCGCGTCGCCCGCAGCATGTCCTGCATCAGCGTGCCGCGTCCGGGCCCCAGTTCGACGAGGCGGATGGAGGCCGGCGCGCCCATCGCCTGCCAGACGCTCGTCGCCCAGAGCCCGATCAGCTCGCCGAAGATCTGGCTGATCTCGGGGGCGGTGGTGAAGTCCCCGTCGGCACCGAACGGGTCCTGCTTCATATAGTAGCCATGGCGGGGATGGCCGAGGCAGAGCGCCATGTAGCGGGAGACGCTGAGCGGTCCCTCCTGGCGGATCAGCTCCGCGAGTTCCTGCGCGAGGAGGCTCACGCTTCAGCGGACTCCTTGCGCCGCAGGGCCAGGAAGAGGCCGGCGAGGAACAGCGGCGCCGACAGTACCATGCCCATGGTCAGCCAGTTCGTTCCGAACAGGAAGCCGAGCTGCGGATCGGGCTCGCGGAAGAACTCGCAGGTCGTGCGGGCGATGCCGTAGCCCATGCCGAACAGCCCGGCGACAAGACCCGGGCGCTTCAGGCCACCCATGCGGACCAGGATCATCAGCAGCACCAGCAGCAAGAGTCCTTCGCTGAAGGCCTCGTAGAGCTGGCTCGGATGGCGCGGCACCGGCCCGCTATGCGGAAACACGATCGCCCAGGGCACGTCCGGTGCCGGGCGGCCCCAGAGCTCGCCATTGACGAAATTGGCGATGCGGCCGAGGAACAGGCCGATCGGTGCCACCGCAGCACCGAGATCGAGCGCCGAGAGCGGCGGATAGCCGCGCCTGATGGCGAAGACCCACAGGCCCGCCGCCGCGCCGACGAGTCCGCCATGGAAGGACATGCCGCCCTTCCAGACCGCGAAGATCTCCAGCGGATTGGCGAGATATTCGGGCAGGTTATAGAACAGCACGAAGCCGAGCCGGCCGCCGATCACGACGCCGAGCGCGGCGAACAGCAGGAAATCGTCGAGCGAATCGACCTCCGGCCGCCGGCGTCCGCCCCAGAGCGTCTCGGCCGCGGCGAGCTTGCGCGCATACCACCAGCCGCCGAGCAGGCCGACGACATAGGCGAGCCCATACCATTTGATCGAGAGCGGGCCGAGCTGCAGCGCGACCGGGTCGATCACCGGAAAGGGGAGGGCGAAGACGGGCATGGGCAGCGGGTCCGGGTTGCGCGCTGCGGTGATGCAGGGCGCGCGGTGTCCGGGTCAAGAGGTCAGACCGACACAGCCAAGAGGGTAAGCTCTGCCGCAGATGACCAGCGCAAGCCCTCCCCCCGCTTGCGGTGGGGAGGGTTGGGTGGGGGGCAGTGCCGCTCGGCGCTAACCTGGAAGAACGTTCGCGCCCTGCTTTCCGTCCCCCCATCCCTAACCTTTCCCCACCGCAAGCGGGGGGAAGGGGATAGTTCAGCCCCGTCCGCGCAACCGCGCCTGTGCCAGCATCGGCTCCGCGGCCAGTTCGGGCGAGGCCGGCGGCAGGTCGGTCGGCAAATGGCGTTGGATCGTCAGCGCCAATTCGTCGAAGCCGTTGTCATAGGTCGAGAAGCGCAGGCGCGGCCCTTCGAAGGAGGAGATCCAGAGATAGCCGGTCCACTCCCCGCCGATCCGGGCGAGCTCGAACCAGCTCAGCGAGATCGTCCGGCCGAGGATCGTCCGGCGCTCGATGCGCAGGCTGTTCCAGCGCACCTGCTCGACCAGGGCCTGGATCGCCAGGAACAGGGTGATGCCGGCGAAGGCGCTGGTGAAGAGCAGGCCCGAGGTTCGCTCGACGCGCCCGCCTGCGACCACCAGTGTCGCGACCGCGGTGATCAACACGCCGGCGAACAGGCCGAGCCAGAAATACGGGCCGGGCGTCAGGTATTTCCACTCGCCATGCCGCCGCGCCCGCCGCCGCTGCAGGCAGACGCAAAGCGCGGTCACAGCCATGAAAGCCGGAACGAACAATGCGATCTTCGTCAGGATATCGACGGACATGGACGGCCTCGGGCGAAGCGGAGCCTGCTTCTACCGAAACTCGCAGGAAGCCCGAAGCGCAACCATTCGGAATGGCAAAGGATTCCTTGCTCGTTTTTCAACGCAAGGGAGAGCGGGATCCTTCGGTCAGAACCGTAGCGTTCCTGCTCTGGGCCGTTCAAATCGCCTGCTAGCCTGCAGCTTGCCACGCAGGAGAATCCGATGAGACGAGATGTCATTCGTGTCGAGCCGTTCTCGACTTGGGGCGACCGTTTGAAGGTGCCGTTCTCGCCGCTGGTTCGTCATGGCGATACCCTCTATGTCTCAGGCATGCCGCCCTTCGATCCGGCGACCGGCGAGATCGCCCAGGCACCGATCGAACGACAGACGGAGCTCGTGCTGGAGCAGATGAAGCTCTGTCTCGAAACCGCCGGCTCGTCGCTGGCGAATGTGCTGAAATGCAATGTCTATTGCACCTCCCCCGACAAGTTCGCCGCCGTCAACGCAGTCTACGCCCGCTATTTTCCCAAGGAGCCGCCAGCCCGGATCTTTCTCTGCGTGCCGGTCTGGTTCGGGCCTTTCGACATCGAGATCGACTGCATCGCTGCGGCCTAGAGACAGCACCGAAATCTTGTCTGCGCTCCTGACATGACGAAGCGCCTGCGGCATCCTACATGCATGTCATGAATCGCGAACGCCAAGAGCCACCGGAGCAAGAGCTGCCGGACGAGGACTTCAAGGACGAGGAGGACATCCTTCCCCCGCCCGAAGCCGGGCTCGACCTTGGCGAGGCGGCGCCCAGCGCGCTCAAGGCGGGGATCGAGGTGATCGCCGACTTCGCCAGGCACCTGCCGAACAAACCGGGCGTCTACCGGATGTTCGATCGCGCCGGCGAGGTGCTCTATGTCGGCAAGGCCAAGAGCCTGAAGAACCGGGTTACGGCCTATGCCCGCGGCATGGCGCACACCAATGCTGTCGCGCGCATGATCGCCGAGACCGCGAACATGGAGTTCGTCACCACCGGCACCGAGACCGAGGCGCTGCTGCTCGAATCGAACCTGATCAAGCAGCTCAGGCCGCGCTACAACGTGCTGCTGCGCGACGACAAATCCTTCCCCTACATCTTCCTGTCCGGCGACCATCCGGCACCGCAGATCGCCAAGCACCGCGGCTCGCGCCAGCGCAAGGGTGATTATTTCGGCCCCTTCGCCTCGGTCTGGGCGGTCGAGCGCACCATCGACGCGCTGCAGAAGGCGTTCCTGCTGCGCTCCTGTTCGGACAGTTATTATGAGAACCGCACCCGGCCCTGCCTGCTGTTCCAGATCAAGCGCTGCTCCGGCCCCTGCACCGGCGAGATCTCGCATAGCGACTATCAGGGCCTGGCCGACCAGGCGCGCGACTTCCTCTCCGGCCGCTCCTCGGCGGTGAAAGAGCTGCTCTCCAAGCGCATGCAGGCGGCGGCCGAGGAGCTCGAATTCGAGAAGGCGGCGCGCTATCGCGACCGGCTGGCGGCGCTCTCGGCGGTGCAGGCCGGGCAGGACATCAACACGCAAGGGGTCGAGGAGGCCGACGTCTTCGCCATCGACGAGCAGGCCGGCCAGTTCTGCGTCGAGATATTCTTCTTCCGCAACAAGCAGAACTGGGGCAATCGCGCGCTCTTCCCGCGCGCCGACAAGAGCCTGACCCCTGCCGAGGTGCTAGCCTCTGTGGTCACCCAGTTCTACGACGACAAGCCGCCGCCGCGGCTCGTCCTGCTTTCGCATGAGCTGGCCGAGAATGATCTCATCGCACAGGCCCTGTGCGAGCGCGCCGGCCGCAAGGTCGAGCTCGCGACGCCCAAGCGCGGCGAGCGACGCGACCTCGTCGCCCATGCCCAGAAGAACGCGCATGAGGCGCTCGCCCGCAAGCTCGCCGACAATGCCGGCCAACAGAGCCTGCTTGCCGCGCTCGGCGAAGCCTTCGGCATGGCGAAGGCGCCGCGCCGGGTCGAGGTCTACGACAACTCGCACATCATGGGCACCAACGCTGTCGGCGGCATGGTCGTTGCCGGGCGGGACGGCTTCATGAAGAGCCATTACCGCACCTTCAACATCTCGTCCGACACCATCGCCGGCGACGATTTCGGCATGATGCGCGAGGTGCTGAAGCGGCGGTTCTCGCGGCTGGCGAAGGAGAGTGGGACAACCGATGAAGTGCCCGAGCTGGCTCAGGCGGACACGACTGGCCAGCCCGATGCAGTTGTGGACGAAGTCGGGGCTTCAAGTCCCTCTCCCGCTACTGTCTCTCCTGAAGAGGCTACCGGGCAGACGCCCGAATCGCCCGAAGACGACGCCACCTTCCCCTCCCGCCCCGACCTCGTCATCGTCGACGGCGGCAAGGGGCAGTTCGAGGCGGCGCGCAAGATCATGGCCGAATGCGGCGTCACCGATATCGCGCTCGTCGCCATCGCCAAGGGCGAGGATCGCAACGCCATGCGCGAGACCTTCTTCATGGTCGGGAAGGAGCCGTTCAAGCTGCCGCCGCGCGATCCGGCCCTGTTCTTCATCCAGCGCCTGCGCGACGAGGCCCACCGCTTCGCCATCGGCACCCACCGCGCCAAGCGCAAGCGCGACATCAAGACCAACCCGCTCGACGAGATTCCGGGCATCGGCCCGTCGCGCAAACGGGCGCTGCTGCTGCATTTCGGCACGGTGAAGGCGATCCAGCGCGCCAAGCTCGACGACCTGATGCGGACCCCCGGCGTCAACGCTGCGACAGCAAAGGCGGTGCATGCCCACTTCCATGAGCATTAGTGCGCACATTTCGCCGGGTATCTGTGGAGCGACGAGAATTCGTGCCAGCTCACAAATTTGAGCATGTTCTCGCCGCGAAGTTGCTGTCCTTGGTGCGGGGCATGCGTGGCGAATGGCGGGGTCACAGTCTTGCGTGTTGACGCTGTCATGAAGGGGCTGCTTTGGTGAGCGTCGTGACGAGTCTCAACGAAGCCATCCGCCGCCGGGGGCCATGGTCCCTGCCGAATCTTCTCACCTACGGCCGGATCGTCGCGATTCCGGCGCTGGTGGCGCTGCTGTTCTGGCCCTGGGACGACTGGGCTCGCTGGACGGCGCTGGGAATCTATGTCGTCGCCGCGGTCACCGATTATCTCGACGGCTGGCTCGCCCGCAGCTGGGGCCAGCAATCGGCGATCGGGCGCATGCTCGATCCGATCGCCGACAAGCTTCTGGTCTGCGCCCTGCTTCTGATGCTGGTCCATACCGAGACGATCAAGGGCTGGGCGATCTGGGCGGCGATCGTCATCCTCTGTCGCGAGATTCTGGTCTCGGGTTTGCGTGAGTTCCTGGCCGAGCTGAAGGTCAGCGTCCCCGTCAGCAAGGTCGCCAAATACAAGACCACGGCGCAGTTGTTCGCGCTCGGCTTCCTCGTCGCCGGCCCCGCCGGGGACAAGGTCCTGCCGCACAACACCCAGATCGGGATCGTGATGCTGTGGGTCGCGGCGCTGCTGACGATCTACACCGGCTGGGACTACCTGAACTCCGGCATCCGCCATCTCGTCGAGGAGGACGAGCGCGCGCCATGAGCACGGCCATCACCGAATCCGCCAGCCTGCGGCTGGTCTATTTCGCCTGGGTGCGCGAGCGCGTCGGCCTCACCGAGGAAACGGTGACGCCGCCAGCCGGCACGGCAACAATCGCCGACCTGGTGCGTTGGCTGAAGACGCGCGGCGAGGGCTATGAGCTCGCTTTCGAGAACGAATCGATCGTGCGCGCCGCGATCGACCAGACCCACGCCAAGCCGGCCACGAACATTGCCGGCGCGCGCGAGATCGCCTTTTTCCCGCCGATGACCGGCGGCTGAGATACGAGGCCGGGCCATGACGCCGCTCGTCCGCATCCAGCGCGAGGATTTCGACATCGGTGTCGAGATGGCGGCGCTGACCGCCGGCAACACGAATATCGGCGCTGTCGTCAGCTTCGCCGGTCTCTGCCGCGACGAGAGCGGCCGGCTCGCGGCGCTCGAGCTGGAACACTATCCAGGGATGGCCGAGGCCGAGATCGCGCGCGTCGCCGCCGAGGCCGCCGAGCGCTGGCCGCTTTCGGGCCTCGTCGCCATCCATCGCTTCGGGATGATCAAGCCGGGCGAGCAGATCGTGTTGGTGATCGCTGCGTCGAGCCATCGCCGCGAGGCTTTCGAGGCCGCCGACTTCCTGATGGACTACCTCAAGACCCGCGCCCCATTCTGGAAGCGCGAGCATCTCGCCGACGGCACGCTCGGCGGCTGGGTCGAAGCCAAGGCGGATGACGAGGATGCGGCACAGCGCTGGGAACAGGTATCGTGATCGAGTGAAAGCGCTCGTCTCGGGGAGCGTTCTGGCCATGCTGCCGGCGCTCGCCCTGGCGGCAGTGCCTCAGCCGAAGGGCTTCCGCGACTGGATGGCCGGCTGCGACAATCTCAAGAGCTGCACGGCGCTGTCCGTGCCCTCCGACCGCATCGACACGATCGCCTATCTGCGCCTGGAGCGCCCGGCCGGGCCGGAGGGGGCAGCCAAGCTGGTCCTGCGGCTGCGCGGCGAATGGCAGAAGCCGCCGCTCACCGTCGAGCTCAAGCTCGATGGCGCGGCCTTCCCGGCCGGCGGCAAATCCATGCCGGTCTCGGCCGATGCAGACCTGGCTTCGGTGACCTTCCAGCCCGCCGAAATGACGGCCTTCATCGAAGCGGCGCGCAAGGCGACGAAACTCTCGGTCGCCGTCCCCGGCCTCTCGGCCGAGGTCTCGCTCTCCGGCGCTGTCGCAGCGCTGCTCTGGATCGACGAGCAGCAGGGCAGGCTCAACACGCCCTCAGCCCTGATTCGGAAGGGCAGTGTCGGAACCGCCCCGGCCGCTCCCGCGCTGCCGGTGATCACGGCCCGGCCTTCCAGCGGCACCCTCTCGGAGAAGGATGCCAAGGCGCTCGCCGCAGCCCTGCGCAAGCAGATCAAGCAGCGCGATCCCGACCAGTGCGAGGATGGCGAGATGACGACCAAGCACGACACGGCCTGGCGGCTCGACGGGAAGCGCAACCTGGTCTCGCTGACCTGCTCGCTCGGCGCCTACAATGCCTCCAACGCCTTCTGGATCGTTGAGAACGGTGCGGTGGCGGGCGCCAGGCCCGTCGAGTTCCCGTGGACCGACGACAGCGAGAAGAACACGCTGGTCAACGGCGCGTTCGAGCCGAAGACCGGCCGCATCGACTATTTCGCCAAGGGGCGCGGCGTCGGCGATTGCGGCGCCCTGGGCGGCTATGCCTGGACCGGTACCGGCTTCGCCCTGACCGGGTTCAGCATGATGGGCGAATGCCGCGGCATCGGCTCGGACGATTGGATCATGCTGTTCCGCAGCGAGATCAGGACCGCGAAATAGGCGCTTCGGCCTATCCCCTCACATCCCGGCTGTCACTCGGTGCCGAGCGCTTCGGTTCGCTGAGTCATGGAATGACGGCGTGGCTTGCCGTCACGAGGTGATGCGCGATCAGGTCTGACAAGATGTCGCCGAGGACGGCAAGAAAAAAGGCCGGCGTCCCGAAGGAGCCGGCCTGAAAGTTTGAAACATCCAGCGCAAAAGCGCCAAACATCTCAGAGGGGAACGGCTGGAACGAACTCAACGCCGGGAGGAGATGCGGAGCCCGTTCCGAACAACCGTGGACTGAATATCGGGCAGACCCTGCCTTTTCGCAATGCAGCATTGGGCGGGTCGGTTATGCGTTGGCAACATGACTCATTGCTATAATTCGTCACAATTGCCAGGAGACCGCGCGTGGCACGCATGCGCAGCCGGCATAGGGCAGGGCGCTGCCGCGATTTGCGCCAGCGCTTGCCTGTTCTTCAATAGGTCCAGCGCTGCGACTTCTGGATCAGGAAATCGCGGAAGACCTGCACGCGGGCGACCGATTTCATCTCCTCGGGATAGACCAGATAGCTTTCGAGCTGCGGCATCTCGGTCTCGCGCATCAACTGCACGAGCGGGGAGCCGGCCTCGATCAGGTAGTCGGGCAGGATCGCGATGCCGGCGCCCGAATCGACCGCGCGCTTCATCGCCGTGATGTTGTTGACGGTGAGATGGATCGGACGCGGGTTGCGCTGGTCGCGGCCGAGCGTGCCGAGCCAGTGCACCGCCGTCAGATAGGATGGCGAGGATGCACCGAAGGAGAGCAGCCGGTGGTTGTCGAGCTCCTCATAGCTTTTCGGCTCGCCGAAGCGCTTGATATAGGCTGGCGCGCCGTAAACGTGGAAGTGCACGGTGAAGAGCCGGCGCTGGATCAGGTCGGGTTGCTGCGGCTGGCGCAGGCGAATCGCGATGTCGGCCTCGCGCATCGAGAGGTCGAGTTCCTCGTCGGTGAGGATCAGCTCGACCTTGATGTCGGGATAGAGGTCGAGGAACTCGGCCAGGCGCGGCGTCAGCCAGTGCCCACCGAGGCCGCGCGTCGCGGTGACCTTGAGCTCGCCGGACGGATGCTCGCGCGTCTCCGAGAGCTGGGCGCGTGTCCGCTCCAGGCGCTGCGTCATCTCGCGCGCAGCGCGCCAGAGCAGTTCGCCCTGCTCGGTGAGAATGAGGCCGCGCGTATGCCGATGGAACAAAGGCGCGCGCAATTCGCGCTCCAGCGCACCGATCTGGCGGCTCACAGCGGATTGGCTGAGGCCCAGCCCGTCTCCGGCCTTGGTGAAGCTTCCCGATTCAGCAACCGTGTAGAAGATTCGGATGCGGTCCCAATCCACCGCGTTCCCCCCGTGTTATGCGTTCAACGCATGATGGGGGGATAGCAGTGTCCGGTCAACGACTCCTTTGCCGGGACCGTTGATTTTCGCCCTTAATATCGTGCTGGAACTGATCAATTCCAGTGATGGGTGCTGATTCCGGCTATTCCGCCGCTTCGCGCACGCCCAGCTCCTGCGCCATCAGCCAGCGCTCGGCGTCGAGCGCCGCCATGCAGCCGAGACCGGCCGCGGTCACGGCCTGGCGGTAGTGCTCGTCGGTGACGTCGCCGGCGGCGAAGACGCCGGGCACATTGGTCTGGGTCGTGCCGGGCGTGACCTCGAGATAGCCCGAATCACGCATGGCGAGCTGGCCGACGAAGAGCTCGGTCGCCGGCTTGTGGCCGATGGCGACGAAGACGCCGTCGGTCGGCAGGTCCTGTACGGCGCCGCTCTTCAGGTTGCGCAGGCGCACATGGGTCACGGAGGGCGGCTGCGTCCCGCCGAGGATCTCGGCCACCTCCGAATCCCAGATCACCTCGATCTTGGGATGCTTGAACAGGCGCTCCTGCATCACCTTCTCGGCGCGCAGCGAATCGCGCCGGTGCACCAGCGTGACCTTGGACGCGAGATTGGCGAGATAGAGCGCCTCCTCGACCGCGGTGTTGCCGCCGCCGACCACGACGACCTGCTTGTTGCGGAAGAAGAAGCCGTCGCAGGTGGCGCAGGCCGAGACGCCGAAGCCCTGGAAGGCCTGTTCCGAGGGCAGGCCGAGCCATTTGGCCTGGGCACCCGTCGAGACGATCAGCGAGTCGCAGGAATAGGTGGCGCCGCCATCGCCCCAGAGCCGGAACGGGCGCTGCGAGAGGTCGACGCGGGCGATGTGGTCGGAGACCATCTTCGTGCCCATGTGCTGCGCCTGGGCCTGCATCTGCTCCATCAGCCAGGGGCCCTGGATCACGTCAGCGAAGCCGGGATAGTTTTCGACATCGGTGGTGATCATCAGCTGGCCGCCGGCCTGCAGGCCTGAGATCAGCACTGGCTCCAGCATGGCGCGGGCGGCATAGATCGCGGCGGTGTAGCCGGCCGGGCCGGAGCCGATGATCATCACCTTGGCGTGGATATGAGCCATGTCTTTGCTTCCTGAGCCGGCACGAGCCGGACATATTGGTATCAGGCGGGCTTCACGCCAGCCCCATCGTTGCCTTGTGACGCCGCCAGCCGTCGAGCACGGCTGCGGCGATCGTTCCGGTCGAATCTAGCGGTTCGTAGCGGGAGCCATCAAGCTTGCCCTGGAAATGATGCACAGCGCCGTAGCGCTTGAGCGCCTCCAGGAACCTGGCCAGCTTGCCATGGCCGCCATGCGGCTCGAAGACGAGGATCGGTACGCCGGTCGCAGCCGCCTCGCCGATCATGTTGGTGGAGTCGGCCGTGGCGACGATCGCGTCGGCATTGGCGAGCAGCGGAATGTAGGGATTGGCGCCCGAGCCGTCCCACCACCAGCCGCGATGGCGGCGGAAGACCTCGCCGATCGCGGCATCGAGTGCCGGCGGCGTGCGGCGCGAACGCGAGCCCATCAATGCGATGCCCGAGGAGGCGAGTGCGTCGAGCTCGCGCGCGAAGCGCTCGATGTCGTCGGGTCGGAAGGTATGGTGGCGGCTGTCGCCGCCGACGAGCACTGCGGCACGCGGCGCGGGCAGGGCGGCGATCTCAGGCGGAGGTGCGATACGGGCGGTGGCGAGGGCATCCGGCGCGAGCCGGTGCGGCGAGGTGATCGTTACCAGCACGTTCTCGCCGCGCAGGCGGTCATGCTCGGAAACCCAGATCAAATCGGCGGCGCCGGTGCCGGTGCGCGGATCTTTCAGGAAGACGGTGAAGCTCGCCCCGTTCGAGGCCTTCTTGACGGCGCGCAGATAGGCGACGGCGCGGCGGCCCGAGGCGATGGCGATGTCGGGAAAGGGGGGGCGGATCGGGCTCCTCGGCCGGTCGGGCGTATCGCGCGGATCGATCGGCCCACGCGGCATCAGCCAGCTCCAGGGCTTGCCTGGATTGATGCGGCGGATCTCCGGGACGACGCCCATGCGTTCGGCGACGCCGAGGCATTGCACCTCGTCGCCGGCCTTGCCGTCGGTCAAAATCCAGAGGGATGGCATCTTTTCTGTCGGCACGGCGGTTTGGCCCGGGATTGGCGTGGATCGACGCCTTGTAACGCTTCGATGGCCCGTCTACACCTGCGCGTCCGATTTTCAGGAGGATTTGTGCGCGCCAAACTCGACGAGATCGATCTCCGCATCCTCACGGAGCTGCAGAGTGACGGGCGCATGACCAATGTCGAGCTCGCGAGCCGGGTCGGCATCTCGCCGCCGCCTTGCCTCAGGCGCGTCCGCGCGCTGGAAGAGGCCGGCGTGATCACCGGCTACCGGGCGCTGCTCGACGAGCGCAAGCTCGGCATCGAGGTCGTCTGCTTCGCCTTCGTCCATCTCGCCAGCCAGGCCGAAGCCGATCTTGCCATCTTCCAGGAGCGCATCCGCAGCTGGTCGCTGGTGCGCGAGTGCTGGACGCTGTCGGGCGATATCGACTTCATCCTGAAATGCGTTGCGACCGACCTCAAGGCTTTCCAGGACTTCGTCGCCGACCTGACGGCGTTGCCGAACGTCCGCAATGTCCGCACCGCGCTGGCGCTCGACCGGGTCAAGGACGCCCCGATCGCGCCGCTTTAGCGCGGTCGCTCAGCCTCCGAGCGCCCGCCTGATCCATTGCGCGTTGCTGGCGACAAGCGCCTCGATCCGGCGCTGGTCGACGTCCGGTCGATACCAGGCGCCGCCATAGCTCGGCGCCATGATGGCGAGGATCGGGTAGCGGCCGATCTCGCGACCGTCGGCCCCGATCAGCCGAGCCTCGCTTTCGAGCGTATCATTGCCGAGCGTGACGGACTGCCCGCCGGCATAGCACGCCAGGTAAAGCCCGGTGACGGTGACGTACAGGGTCGCGCCGTTTCCAGCGGTGCGCAGGCCGGCGAGCTCGCGCTCCAGCATCGGCCTGATCGCGGCCGCGGTGGCGCTCTGCCCCTTGGCCGCCAGCGGCCCGGTATCGACACGGATCGCGCCGATCGCGACGGGGGAGGCGGTTTGCACGGCCGTCTGGCAGCCAGCCAGCAGGGCTGCGGCGAGACCAGTCAGGATGGCGCGTCGTGCGAGCATGGCCTCAGGCGCCGAGATATCGGCGGATCCACTGGGCGTTGTTTTCGAGCAGCGCGGCGATGCGGCGCTGGTCGACATCGGGGCGATACCAGGCGCCGCCGGAGCTGGATGGCAGCATCGAGCGGATCTCGCGGCTGACGAGCGGGCGGCCACGATCGGCGACCTCGATGATGCTCAGCATGTTGTCGTCGCTGCCGCCGCCGCCGTCGCCGTGCATGCCGCCGCCGACACCCGCGCCGAGCCAGAGGCTGAGCACAGTGACATGCAAGGTCGGGCCGCCGCGGGGGCGCAAGGGGAGGAGCTCGCTGGCGAGCCTGCTTTCGAAGGCCCGGGCGATGCCGGGGGCGTTCTCGCCCCAGCCGAGCGGGCCGAGGCTGCGGGCGTCGACCTTGATCGCGCCGATCGAGACCGCCTGCGCCAGGGCCGGAAACGAAACGAGCCCGCCGGCGGCGAGCGCGGCAGACCCGGTGAGAAATGCGCGACGCGTGGTCATGGCGTGGTCTCCGGCAGGCAGGCCTCTAATCTAGGAGCTGCCGCCGGGCTGGCCAAGTCACCCCGCTTGCTTAGCGGAAGGCGACGTTAACGACCTCGTAGGACTTGCCGCCGCCGGGCGTGTTGACATGGACGGAATCGCCGACCTTCTTGCCGATCAGCGCGCGCGCGATCGGCGAGCCGATCGAAACCTTGCCGGACCTCACATCCGATTCCGGCTCGCCGACGATCTGGTAGAGCTTCTTCTCTTCGGTATCGTCGTCGATCAGCGTGACGGTCGCGCCGAACTTGATCGTGTCGCCGCCGAGCTTGCTGACATCGATGATGTCGGCGCGGCCGATCAGCGATTCCAGCTCCATGACACGGCCCTCGTTCAGCGACTGGGCTTCCTTGGCGGCATGGTATTCGGCGTTCTCCGAGAGATCGCCCAGCGCGCGCGCCTCGGCGATCGCCTGGATGATGCGCGGGCGCTCGACCTGCTGGCGCTGCTTCAATTCGACTTCGAGGGCGGCGAAACCGCCCGCGGTCATAGGAACCTTTTCCATCGTCCCGTCCCAGTTATAGAAAAACGACCGATGTGCGCTGGCCATGGCCAACGCACCCCGTGTCGCTTTCGATCGTCAGAAAACTACTTCGCCGCGCTGCCGGTCAGGCGGCGCGGGCGAAATAGGATTGCAGCGACCTCACTTCGAGATCGCCGCTGCAATAGGCCTTGATGCCCTCCGCCGCGGCGATCGCTCCGGCCAAGGTGGTATAATAGGGCACCTTGTGCAAGAGGGCCGCGCGGCGCAGCGAGCGCGAGTCCGCCAGCGCCTGTGGACCGTCGGTGGTGTTGAAGACGAGCTGGATCTCGCCGTTCTTGATCGCGTCGACGACGTGCGGGCGGCCTTCCAGCACCTTGTTGATCTTGCTGGCGCGGATGCCGTTGTCCTGGAGCAGGCGCAGCGTGCCGCCGGTCGCGACGATCTGGAAGCCGAGCTCCGCGAGGACCGCGATCGAGGGCAGGATGCGCGGCTTGTCCTCGTCGCGGACCGAGACGAAGACCGTGCCCTTGACCGGCACCTTCGAGCCGGCGCCGAGCTGGCTCTTGGCGAAGGCGACATCGAAGGAGCGGTCGAGGCCGATGACCTCGCCGGTCGAGCGCATCTCCGGTCCGAGCAGGACGTCGACGCCGGGGAAGCGGGCGAATGGGAACACCGCCTCCTTCACGCCGACATGCTGGAGCTTTTCCTGCTTCAGATCGAAGCTCGCGAGCTTCTCGCCGGCCATCAGCCGCGCAGCGATCTTGGCGATCGGCTTGCCGATCACCTTGGCGACGAAGGGCACGGTGCGCGATGCCCGCGGATTGACTTCGAGCACATAGATCTCGCCGTCCTTGATGGCGTACTGCACGTTCATCAGGCCGCCGACGTCGAGGGCGAGCGCCATCGCCTTGCTCTGGCGCTCCAGCTCGGCGATCAGCTCCGGCGAGAGCGAGCGCGGCGGCAGCGAGCAGGCCGAATCGCCGGAATGGATGCCGGCCTCCTCGATATGCTCCATGATGCCGGCGATGAAGGCGTCCTTGCCGTCGCAGAGACAGTCGACATCGACCTCGATCGCATCGGAAAGATAGCGGTCGAACAGCAGCGGGTTCTTGCCGAGGACGGTGTTGATCTGCCCGGTCTTGTCGTTCGGGTACTTGGCCTTGACCTCGGAGGGGATCAGCGAGGGCAGGGTGCCGAGCAGGTAATCCTCGAACATCACCTCGTCGCGGATGATCGCCATGGCGCGGCCGCCGAGCACATAGGACGGGCGCACCACGAAGGGCAGGCCGAGCTCAGCCGCGATCAGGCGGGACTGCTCGACCGAATAGGCGATGCCATTCTTCGGCTGCTTGAGATGGAGCTTGTCGAGCAGGCGCTTGAAGCGGTCGCGGTCCTCGGCGAGGTCGATCGCGTCGGGCGTGGTGCCGAGGATCGGGATGCCGGCCTGCTCCAGCGCATGGGCGAGCTTCAGCGGGGTCTGGCCGCCGAACTGGACGATGACGCCGTGCAGCGTGCCGGCCTGCTTCTCGGTTTCGAGGATTTCGAGGACGTCCTCGGCGGTCAGTGGCTCGAAATAGAGTCGGTCCGAGGTGTCGTAGTCGGTCGAGACCGTCTCGGGATTGCAGTTGACCATGATGGTCTCGTAGCCGGCGTCACGCAGGGCGTAGCAGGCATGGCAGCAGCAATAGTCGAACTCGATGCCCTGGCCGATGCGGTTAGGCCCGCCGCCGAGGATGACGACCTTCTTGGCGTCGGAGGGCTTGGCCTCGTCGGCCGGCGCGCCGGCGAAAGGCATGGCGTAGGTCGAGTACATATAGGCGGTCGGCGAGGCGAACTCGGCGGCGCAGGTGTCGATGCGCTTGTAGACAGGACGTACCTTCAGCGAGCGGCGCAAGGTCCGGACATCGGCCTCGCTCTTGCCGGCGACGGCGGCGAGGCGCTTGTCGGAGAAGCCCATCGCCTTGAGCTGGCGGAAGGCGACCGGCGTCTGCGGCAGGCCGTATTTGCGGACCTTCTCCTCGGCGTCGACGATGCCGCGCATCTGCTCCAGGAACCAAGGGTCGATCTTGCAGCTCTCATGGATCTGCTCGTCGGTGAAGCCGGCGCGCATCGCCTGGGCGACCTGCAGGATGCGGTCCGGCGTCGGCGTCGAGAGCGCCGCCTTGATCGCGTTCTTGTCGTCGCCATGGCCGACGCCCTCGATCTCGATCTCGTCGAGGCCGTCGAGCCCGGTCTCCAGCGAGCGCAGCGCCTTCTGCAGCGACTCCTGGAAGGTCCGGCCGATCGCCATGGCTTCGCCGACCGACTTCATCGCGGTGGTCAGCGTCGGTTCGGCGCCCGGGAATTTCTCGAAGGCGAAGCGCGGGATCTTGGTGACGACGTAGTCGATCGTCGGCTCGAACGAGGCCGGGGTGGCGCCGCCGGTGATGTCGTTCTCGATTTCGTCGAGCGTGTAGCCGACGGCAAGCCGTGCCGCGACCTTGGCGATCGGGAAGCCGGTGGCTTTGGACGCCAGGGCGGACGACCGCGACACACGCGGGTTCATCTCGATGACGATCATCCGGCCGCTCTCGGGATCGACCGCGAACTGGACGTTCGAGCCGCCGGTCTCGACGCCGATCTCGCGCAGCACCGCCAGCGAGGCGTCGCGCATGATCTGGTATTCCTTGTCGGTCAGCGTCAGCGCCGGAGCGACGGTGATCGAATCGCCGGTGTGGACGCCCATCGGGTCGATGTTCTCGATCGAGCAGACGATGATGCAGTTGTCCGCCTTATCGCGAACGACCTCCATCTCGTACTCCTTCCAGCCGAGCACGCTCTCCTCGATCAGCACCTCGCTGGTCGGCGAAGCATCCATGCCGCGCTCGACGATGTCGATGAATTCGCCCTTGTTGTAGGCGATGCCGCCGCCGGTGCCGCCCATGGTGAAGGACGGCCGGATGATCGCCGGCAGGCCGATATCCTCCAGCGCGTCGAGTGCGGCGCCGAGCGTCTTGACGTGGTGCGAGCGCGGGGTCGAGAGGCCGATCTTGGTCATCGCCTCGCGGAAGCGCTCGCGATCCTCGGCTTTGTCGATGGCGTCGGCGGTGGCGCCGATCATCTCGACGTCGAACTTCTCCAGCACGCCCATCTTCTGCAGCGAGAGCGCGCAGTTGAGCGCGGTCTGGCCGCCCATGGTCGGCAGCAGGGCGAAGCCGCCGGGCAGGACGTTGCGCTCCTTCTCGATGATCTTGGCGACGATCTCCGGCGTGATCGGCTCGACATAGGTCGAATCGGCCAGGTCCGGATCGGTCATGATCGTCGCCGGGTTCGAGTTGACCAGGACGATGCGATAGCCCTCGGCCTTCAGCGTTTTGCAGGCCTGGGTGCCGGAATAGTCGAACTCGCAGGCCTGGCCGATGATGATGGGGCCGGCGCCGATGATCAGGATCGTCTTGATGTCTGTGCGCTTGGGCATGGTCTCGACCGGTTCCGTGCGGGCGCGCACGGCCCCTCCGTTCGAAAGGAGCGGAAGCCAGCGAGCGCCAAAGATGAATGCTAGGCGCTCGCTATAGACGCCGCGAGCGGCGGGGGGAAGCGGAAAGCGCTGCTTCCTGTCATGCGCGCACAGGTCATGCGCGCACAGGTGGCGCGTTTCTCCCTTTGCGCAGTTGAGTGGTGGCGGGCGGGGTATAGCATCGGCTTCCGCGATGGCGTCGAGCCGGTTCGCGCCTGAGCCCGGCCACGCCCTCCCAACCAGAGGAGCTTGGCCATGCGTCAATCCGATCCGCAGAAGCTCGATGCCCTTGTCGGACGCCTCGTCGGAGACGTCGGAGCCTGCGTCACCGGCTCGCTCATCGTCCTCGGCGACCAGCTCGGCCTCTACAAGGCGATGGCCGATGGCAAGCCGGTCACCGCTGCGGAGCTCGCCAGCAAGACCGGCCTCAAGGAACGCTATGTTCGCGAATGGCTCTCCGCCCAGGCCGCGGCCGAGTACGTCGACTATGACGAGGGCAGCGACAGCTTCAGCCTGTCGCCGGAGCAGGCCATGGCCTTTGCCGAGGAGGGCAGCCCAGCCTTCTTCGCCGGCGCCTTCGAGATCGTCCAGTCGATGTGGGTCGACGAGCCCAAGGTCGAAGAGGCCTTCAGGACCGGCTCAGGGCTGGGTTGGCACGAACACAGCAACTGCCTGTTCCGCGGGACCGAGCGCTTCTTCCGGCCGGGCTACAACACCAATCTGGTGAGCAGCTGGATTCCGGCGCTGGACGGCGTCAAGGCCAAGCTCGAGGCGGGAGCCGTCGTCGCCGATGTCGGCTGCGGCCATGGCGCCTCGACCATCCTGATGGCGCAGGCCTATCCGAAGTCGCGCTTCTACGCCTTCGATTATCATGGCCCCTCGATCGAGAAGGGCAGGGAGGCGGCGGATAAAGCCGGCGTCGGCGATCGCATCGTCTTCGAGCGGGCCAGCGCCAAGGACTTCCCGGCGGCGAGCTATGATCTCGTCGCGATGTTCGACTGCCTGCACGACATGGGTGATCCGGTCGGGGCAGGCCGCCATGTCAGGGAGACGCTGGCCGAGGGCGGAACCTGGATGATCGTCGAGCCCTTCGCCCACGACAATCTCAAGCAGAACATCAATCCGGTCGGCCGAATCTTCTACGGGGCCTCGACGATGATCTGCACGCCGGCCTCGATGGCGCAGGAGGTCGGGCTCGGGCTCGGCGCGCAGGCTGGCGAGATGCGCTTGCGCAAGGTCGCGCTCGATGCCGGCTTCACCCGCTTCCGCCGCGCCACCGAGACGCCGTTCAACATGGTGTTCGAAGTCAGGGCCTGATCTCGGGGCCTGCGAATCCTGTTTCGATCAGATCGGTAGGAGACCCGCTCGCTCTGCGAGCGGGTGGGTCACGCATGCTCATTTTCGCAGTGCGTCGCTTGGTAAATTCTATTGCTAATGCAAACTAGTTGCATTTACTTTGAGGGGAGCGACCTGATTTGAGAGGGAAGGGGTGCACGTCATGCAGACGATGATCCCGGTCATGGCACCGGCTTTGGCCCCGCTCTGCGAGGTGCGCTCGATCCTGAAGGGCGCTCGCCTGCGGCCGACACGCCAGCGTCTCGCACTCGGGCGCGTGCTCTTCGCCGACCGGCACCGGCATGTCGCCGCCGAGGATCTCTTCCGTGATGTCGTGGTCAGCGGCGAGCCTCTGTCGCTCGCAACCGTCTACAACACGCTCAGGCAGTTCTGCGCCGCGGGGTTGATCCGCGAGGTTGCGACGCAGGGCGGGCGTTCGCAATACGACACCAGTGCCGGCGACCATCATCATTTCTATGTCGAGGAAGAGGATCGGCTGATCGACATCCCCGGCGAGACGATCCGGCTCGATCGGCTGCCGGCGCCGCCCGCAGGTCATCGTATCGTGGCCGTGGACGTTCTCGTCAGGCTGAGACGTGTGCCTGCTCGGGAAGGAGAGATCGCAGCATGAGCAGGCTGCCTATGTCGGCTATGGTCGACGATGCCGAGTGGACCCGCCTGACCGTCGCCGCAAACGATGCCTTCCGACGCGAACAGATCTGCGAAGCGCTCCTTCTCTATCGGGATGCCCTGGCGGAGGCGGAGCGCCTGTTCTGCAATACCGAGATCGTAGGCTCGCCGGTTTCTGTGGCGACGATCTATGTGATTTCCTGCCAGAACCTGGCGGAGGCGGCGCGGCTGACCGGCGAGCCCGGCGCTGCTGAGAGGTGGTCGCTGCAAGCGTTCGAGCGGCTGGCGGCCGCCGCCGAATCGCCGGCGACGCCGCTCAGCCTCCGCCTCGACTGCATGCGCGACCTCAAATTCGCCTTCCTCAATCTGGTCGAGGGGCGGCGCGAGGATGTGGCGTTCCACCTGGAGATGGAACGCCTGCTCGCACGCGGGCGAGGCGTCGTCGCCTGCGTCATGGGCGTGGTCGAGCGATTGGCGACCTTGCCCGCCGGTGAACTCAGGCTCTTCGATAGCGTTACAGGGCGGCCGTCCTGAGCGCTTGCGCAGCAGCGCGCTTGCGCCGTTGCGTCGCGATCAGCAGCAGGCCGAGTGCGCCGAGTTCGCAGGCTGCCCCGACGAAACCGAGCTCCCAGGAGGCGCCGTGGCGCAGCACTTGCTGGCCGAGCGCGGCGCCGGCGGCGATGCCGACATAGAGCGCCGAGGCGTTGAGCGAGAGCGCGACTACGACTGCATCCGGCGCCATCGCGGCGAGGCGCGACATCTGCGAGGGATGGCCGGCCCAGCCGGCGCCGCTCCAGATCATGAGGATTACCGGCAGGACGAAGATCGCCACCGCCGGCGGCAGCGTCACCGCGACGAGCGAGGCGGCGGCGAGCGAGGTTGCGAGCAGGGTCAGGACGAAGGTCAGCGTCGGCACCGGGCCGAAGCGGTCGCTGGCCTGGCCGCCCCACTGGTTGCCCAGCGCCGAGCCGATGCCGGTGACGACCAGCGTCGCGCTCAGCCAGTGGCCGGAGATGCCGGCATGGGCCGAGAGGAAGGGCGCGACATAGGTGTAGAGCGTGAAGGCACCGGTGGTCCAAAGCGCAGTTGTGCCGAGCGCCAGCAGGACATCGCCGCGGCGCGCGACCTGCAGCCGTTCGGCGAGCGTGTTGGCACCGCGGGGCAGGCCGGCCGGCATCTTGAACAGCAGGCCGGCGAGCGCGAGCGCGCCGAACAGCGCCACGACCAGGAAGGGGAAATGCCAGCCGAGCGTGGCGACGGCGGTGCCGAGCGGCACGCCCAGAATCAGCGAGACCGTCATGCCGCCGGTGACCAGTGCGATTGCGCGGGCCCGTCTCTCGGGCGGAACGAGCGCCACCGCGACGGCGTTCGCCGCCGGCATGAACACGCCTGAGCCGAGCGCCATGACGATGCGTGCCAGCATCAGCCAGGCGAAGTCGCTGGTGAAGGCGGCGAGGAGATTGGCGAGGGTGAAGACCGTGAGCGAGCCGACCAGCACGAGCTTGCGGTCGAGATTGCCGAACAGGGTCGAGAGCACCGGCGAGCCGATGGCGTAGGCGATGGCGAAGATCGAGATCAGCAGGCCGGCCGTGTCGACGCTGACGCCGAAGGCTGAGGCCAGGTTCGGCAGGATGCCGGTGATGACGAGGCTGCCCGTGCCGATGGCGAAGGCGCCGCCGGCCAGCAGGAGGAGACGGATATCCATGGCAAAGGGCTCCGTGGGGAGTGCCGACAATTTCAATGATCGTTGAATCATGGGCGTCGGCTGACCATGAGTCAATCCTATTTTCAAGGATCATTGAAACTTGTCAGGAGCGGCCGATGCAATTAAGCCGGAGGTGATGAAGCAGCTCTTCCACCCCGAGATCGAGGACGTCGTGCCGGCCGACGTGTTCGCGGCGCTGGGCGACCCGATCCGGCTCGGCATCCTGGTCTCGCTCGCCGATTGCGACGAGGTCGACAAGGCGCGCTGCGGTGCCTTCACCGAGCTCGCCTCGCCCTCGCTGCTCTCCTACCACTTCGCCAAATTGCGCGAGGCCGGGATCACGCGCTCGCGGGCGGAAGGGACGGTGCGCTTCCTCAGCATCCGCCGCGAGGACTTCAACCGGCGCTTCCCCGGCCTGCTCGACAGCGTGATCGAGACGGCGCGGCGCGATCCGTCGGTGCCGCGGATCAAGCTCGACGTCTGATCGCGCGGCCGGCAGGTCGACGTTACGGGATGAGTATCGTCGAGCCGGAGGTCTTGCGAGCCTCGAGGTCGCGATGCGCCTGCGCAGCGTCGGCGAGCGGGTAGGACTGCAGCGCCGCGATCTTGACCGTGCCGTCTGCGACGACGGTGAACAATGCGTTGGCGGCAGCTTCGAGGTCCTCGCGCTTGGCCATATAGGTCGCGAGCGTCGGCCGCGTTACGAAGAGCGAGCCCTTGCTGGCGAGCTGGCCGAGGGCGAAGGGCGGAACCGCTCCAGAGGCATTGCCGTAGCTGACCATCAGGCCGAGCGGGCTCAGGCTGTCGAGCGATGCCTCCCAGGTGTCCTTGCCGACCGAATCGAAGACGACCGGAACGCCCGCGCCATTCGTGATGTCGCGCACCCGTTCGGCGATGTTCTCCTCGCGATAGAGGATCGTATGGGCGCAGCCATGGGCGCGCGCCAGCGCCGCCTTCTCCTCGCTGCCGACGGTGCCGATCACGGTGACGCCGAGCGCGCTCAGCCATTGGCAGGCGATCAGCCCGACGCCGCCGGCCGCGGCATGAAAGAGCACGGTGTCACCGAGCTTCGCCCGATAGGTCCGATGGATCAGGTAATGAGCCGTGAGGCCCTGCAGCATCATCGCCGCCGCCTGTTCGTCCTTGATGGCGTCGGGCAGCTTGACCAATGGCGCGGCCGGCATGATGCGCGCTTCGGCATAGGCGCCGGGCGCTCCGCCGGCATAGGCGACGCGGTCGCCGGGCCGCACATTGGCGACGCCGTCGCCGATCGCCTCGACGGTGCCCGCGGCTTCCAGGCCAATGCCGCTCGGCAGCGGCAGCGGGTAGAGGCCGCTGCGCTGGTAGACGTCGATGAAGTTGAGGCCAACGGCCGTCTGGCGCAGACGGACCTGGCCCGGGCCGGGGGCGCCGAGCGCGGCGTCCTCATAGCGCAGCACTTCGGGGCCGCCATTCTCGTGGATGCGGATCTGCTTGGTCATGGCAATGTCTCGTTAGGGAGCGGATGGGGGCGTCTGGGTGCGCGAGGCGAGGTCACACCTCGCCGGCGGCCTCGATGTCCTTGAGATGCTGGCGGAAGCCGTAGGCCGGGTTCTGCGCCCGCGTCGTCAGGTACTGGTCGAAGCGCGTCTGGCTGCGGTAGCTGCGGCCGGCGCGCATCGCCGCGAGCTGGCGCGCCTCGGTCTCGCGATAGCCGATCGCGGCCGCGACGATGTCCTCGATCCGGCTTTCGGGGAGGAACAGCACGCCATTGCTGTCGGCGGCGACGTAATCGGTCTCGGCGATGCCGTGCTGGCCGACCAGCGCCTGGTGGAACAGGTCGTGCGGGCGCGGATGCAGGCGCTGTGGCCCGGTCGGCAGCGCGCCGAGGCTGAAGACAGGCAGGCTGATCTCGGCGAGCTCGCGATTGTCGCGGTGCAGGCCCCAGATCACGAAGCCGGCGATGCCCGCCGCCTTCGCCTCGATCGCGACGATGTCGCCGATGCAGGCCTCGTCGAGGCGCCCGCCATTGTCGATGACGATCACTTCGCCCGGCGCAGCATGCTCGAGCAGTTCGAAGAAGACGTCGATGCTGCCGACATGGCGGACGGGACGGGCGCGGCCGCGCAGTTCCATGTCCGGCGCGAGCGGTCGCAAACCGGCGGGCGCGAAACGGATCGGCACGCCGCAGCGCAGGCAGCCATCTGCCAGATGCGGGGTGGTGAGCGTCTTCAACTGCGCGATCAGATCGGACTTCATGCGCTGTCCTCCATGGTCTGGTCCGGCCGCGAGGCCGCTGGACAGGACGCTAGCAATGCGAGATCATTCAGAATAACGAAATGATCATAAGTCTGGCTTCAGGAATTCGGGTCGATGTCGGCGAATTTCGATATGGACGCGCTGCGGGCGATGGTGGTCGGGGTCGAGCTCGGCAGCTTTGCCCGCGCCGCGACGCAGCTCGGCCGGTCGCAATCGGCGGTCAGCATGCAGCTCAAGAAGCTGGAGGAGCAGGCGCGGCGCCCGCTGTTTCGCCGTGACGGCCGCGGGCTGGTGCCGACCGAGGCTGGCGAGGCGCTGCTGAGCTATGCCCGCCAGATCATCGCGCTGAACGACGAGGCCGCGGCGGCCGTCGGCAACAGCGCGGGGGCGGCGACGGTGCGTCTCGGCCTGCCGCAGGACTTCTTCGAGGACGTGATGCCGGAGGTGCTGGGACTGTTTTCGCAACAACGCCCGAATTCCCATCTCGAAGTCCGCGCCGGGCGCAACTACGCGCTGGAGGAGGAGGTGCAGGCCGGCCGGCTCGATGTCGCGCTCGCCTTCTTCAAGGCGGGTTCATCGACGGCCGGCGCGCATGTCGCGACGCTGCCACTGGTCTGGCTGGCGGCTGAGACCATGCCCCCGCCCGGCTCGGCCGAGCTCCCGCTCGTGCTGTTCGACCATCCCTGCCTGTTCCGGCAGACCGCGCTCCAGACCCTCGACCGGGAGCGCCTGCGCTGGCGGATGGCGCTGACGACGCCGAGCCTGCCGGGGCTGTGGGCCGCTCTCGGCGCCGGGCATGGCATCTCGGTGCGGACCCGCCACCGCCTGCCGGGCACTGTTCGCGATGTCGCCACCGAGCATGGTCTGCCGGACCTGCCGCCGATCGAAGTGCGCCTGCTGGCATCGGGCGCGCGCACGCCGGCGGCCGGAGCTCTGCTCGAGATCGCGACGGATGTCGTCCGCAGGCTGGTCGCGGAACCGGCGGCTGCGGCCGGCTAGATCAGCCGCAGCAGGGGCAGCCGGGGCCGAAGACAGCGCGGCTGCCGAGCGCCGCCAGCTTTCCGCGCCAGCCCGGTACCTTCTCCTTGATCCGGGCCATTGTCCGCTCGCGGTCGAGGCGGGTCGGGCGGCCGTCCTCCACGACGATCGCCCCGTCGACGATGCTCGTCACCACGTCGCTCGCACGGGCGTAATAGACCAGCGCGGCGTAGTCGCCGTAATAGGGCTGGAGGTGCGGGCGGTCGATGTCGACCATGATCAGGTCGGCCTTCTTGCCCATTTCCAGCGAGCCGATCTCGTCCTGAAGGCCCATGACGCGGGCGGCGCCGATCGTGTGCAGTCCCAGCGCCTGCGCGCAGGAGAGGGCGGTGGGGCTCCCCAGGCGCAGCCGCATGGCGTTGAGGGCGTTGCGCATGCCCTCGAACGGGTCGTTCAGCATCCAGTCTGTGGCGAAGCCGGTCGGGATGCCGCGCGCCATGATGTCTTCGAGCGGCGGATAGCGGCCGCGGCGCGGATAGATCGTCGGGCAGTGGGCATAGGCCGCGCCGCTGTCCTCGACGGCGTCGAGATCGCTCGTCCCGGCGAAGACGAGATGGGCGAGCACGACATCCGGGCCGAGCATGCCGACATCCCTGAGGAACTCGACCGGGCCGCAGCCATGGGCCGCCTTGATCTGCTCGACCTCGGCCGCGCTCTGGGCGGCGTGGATATGCATGCCGATGCCGAGCCGGTTCGCCTCCGCGCGGGCGGTCCTGAGCAATTCCGCCGAGCAGGTGTCGGTGGCGTGCGTGCCGATACGCGCGGTGATGCGGCCATCGTCGGCGCCGTGCCAGCGCTCGGCGAAGGCGACGCCATCGCGCAGGCGCTCCTCGCCAATCGCTGCATGATGGGTGTAGTCGCCGCGCCAGAGCTCGTGCAGGCGGACGTCGAAGACCTTGTGGGCGATCTGGGCGCGCAGGCCGCAGGCCTCGACCGTTTCGGCGAGCCGGTGCGGCGCGTACCAGATGTCGTTGATGGTGGTAATGCCCGACTGGAGCATGTCGGCGCAGCCCGCTTCCGCCAGCAGCGCCCACTCGTCCTCCGTGATGTCCTTCTCCATCCGGAAGGCGACTTCGAGCAGCGCCGCCTTGGCGGCGTGGTCGTCGGTCTGGCTGCGGAAGACCAGCGAGGCGGCGTGCGAATGGCAGTTGATGAAGCCGGGCAGGACGGCGCGGCCGGCGCCATCGATCGTGCGGGCCGGCGTCCAATGTCCCTCCGGCTGGCGCGGGCCGGCATGGAGGATACGCCCGCCGGCGATCGCGACCTCGCCATCGGGGATCACCGGCATGCCGGGGCTGATTGGATAGAGGAATTCGGCGCGCACCAGGAGGTCGATCTCGATCATGGCGCGGGCTCCGCGGTCGGCTTGGATGAGCGAGCTTAGGGCGCGTGCTGTGGAAGGCCAGCGACGCGCCTGCACGGCAGCCTTGCGTCGGCGATTTGCTCTCGTTATGAAATGTTACAACGTAACAAAATATGAGATCCGAGATGGATGGCCGCCTTCCCGTCACCGTGTTGTCCGGCTTTCTCGGCGCCGGCAAGACGACGCTGCTCAACCACGTCCTCAACAACCGCGAAGGCCGCAAGGTCGCGGTCATCGTCAACGACATGAGCGAGGTGAACATCGACGCCGACCTCGTCCGTGCCGGCGGCGGCGATCTCTCGCGCACCGACGAGAAGCTGGTCGAGATGAGCAATGGCTGCATCTGCTGCACCTTGCGCGACGACCTTCTGGCCGAGGTCGGCCGGCTCGCTCGCGATGGCCGCTTCGACTACCTGCTGATCGAGGGCACTGGCATCGCCGAACCGCTGCCGATCGCCGCGACCTTCGAATTCCGCGACGAGGACGGCTTCTCGCTCTCCGACCTCGCCCGGCTCGACACCATGGTGACGGTGGTCGATGCGGTGAACCTGCTCAAGGATTACGGCTCGCGTGACTTCCTGCGCGAGCGCGGCGAGACCGCCGGAGAGGGCGACGAACGTACGCTGGTCGATCTCCTGGTCGAGCAGATCGAGTTCGCCGATGTCGTCGTGCTCAACAAGGCCGGCGATGCCGGGCCGGAGGCTGTGGCGCAGGCCAGGCTCGTCATCCGGGCGCTCAATCCGGATGCGCGGCTGATCGAGGTGGATTTCGGCCGCGCGCCGCTGGACGCGATCCTCGATACCGGCCTGTTCGACCATGAGAAGGCGCAGCAGCATCCGCTCTGGCACAAGGAGCTCTATGGCTTCAAAGACCATGTGCCGGAGACCGAGGAATACGGCATTTCCTCCTTCGTCTACCGGGCGCGCCGGCCGTTCCATCCGGAAAAGTTCAACGCCTTCCTGGCGCGGAGCTGGCCGGGGCTGATCCGCGCCAAGGGCCATTTCTGGCTGGCGACGCGGCCCGAATGGGTCGGCGAGATGTCGCTTGCAGGCAGCATCTGCCGGACCGAGGCGATGGGCTTCTGGTGGGCCGCCGTGCCGCGCCCGCGCTGGCCTGACCATCCGGAATGGAAGGCGATTCTGAACCGGCACTGGCACTCGGTTTGGGGCGATCGCCGCCAAGAGCTGGTTTTCATCGGTGCCGGCATGGACGAGCGCGCTATCCGCGCCGGGCTCGATGCCTGTCTGCTCGGCGAGACCCCGACCATCGCCTTCAAGCCCGAGCGCTATCGCGATTTGCCCGACCCGTTCCCGGCCTGGCGCCGCGCCACCGCCGCCTGAGACCTCCCCCTTTCCCGTCCGCCCTGGAGACCATGATGCGTTCGCTTTCCCTGTTGTCCTCGCTCGCCATATCCGCCGTGCTGTCGAGCCTGCCGGCGTTCGCCCATGACCACGCCGTGCTGCGCGGCCGGCTGGTCTTCGCCGATCACGAAAAGCCGGTCGTGCGCGTGCTCGACCTCGACACCGGCGAGGTCACGCACAGCTTCGACGTGCCCAAGGCCAATCCCGGCTTCGCTACCGCGCAGGGTGGCCGTTTCGTGGTGATCAAGACCGGCGACGATGCCGGCACGATCCGCTTCCTCGATACCGGCCTGACGATCGAGTCGCATGGCGACCACAACGACATCGAGAAGGGGCCGGTGAAGCTCGTCGACCTCGTGCTGACTGGCCAGAAGCCGGCCCATGTCATCTCCGGTCATGGCCAGCTCGCTTTGTTCTATGACGGCATCCGTCCCTGGGACGGGCAGAGCACGGCGAAGGCGGTGCTGGTCGTGATCAACGATCTCGCCAAGGACAAGCCGCAGCTGACGGAATGGCTGAGTCCGGGGCCGCAGCACGGCATCGTCGTGCCGATGGGCGAGGGGCGCTGGCTGATGTCGGTGCCGAACCCGGTCTACGTGAAGGGCGAGGACAAGAGCGCCTCGTCGCGGCCGGATGGCTTCGAGATCCTCGACCGGACGAAGGGCAGCTGGGCCAGGCTCGCCAGCTTCAACGATCCGGCCAAGGCCGACGCCTCCTGCAAGCTCTATCACGGCCATGCCGCGGCCGATGGCCGCCATGTCTTCGGCTGCGCCGAGGGGGAGGGCGGCGGGATGCTGGTGCTGTCGCAGGCCGGCGGCAAGTTCGGCGCGCACAAGCTCGCCTATCCCGACGAGCGCCGGATCAGCGCGATCAAGGCGAAGGCGGGAGCAAAGTTCATGGTCGCCAATTACGGCAAGACCTCGCCCTATGACGGGCTGCTCCGGGTCGACCCGACCGCCAAGTCGCTGACCTCGGCCGATGTCCTGTCGGTGCCGGGCGGCCAGTCGGCCTGCCAGTTCGAGCTCTCCGCCAATGGCCGGCGGCTCGCCAATCTGACACCGGACGGCAAGCTCCGGGTCTATGACGTCGCCGCCTGGAAGGAGCTCGCCAGCTTCGACGCCGTGCCGGCCTTCGACTGCCAGTATGGAGCCAAGACGCCGACGCCCTCGCTCGCGGTGGTCGGCGGCAGCGCCTATGTCAGCGACCCCACGAACGGCCGCATCCGCGAATACAACCTCGAGACGCTGAAGCAGGCGCTCGACCTGCCGGTCGAGGGCATGCCGGCCAATCTTGCCGGCAGCGATGCGGGCTGATTGGCCGTAGGCTTCCGTTCAGCATCCGGGGTATAGGCATCCCGGATGCTGAACCGTCTTCCCCGCCACACGCGCCAGGTCATCGCCTATGCCTTTTCGGGCGTGATGGCGGCGGTCGCGCATTATGGGCTACTGATCGGCCTGGTCGAACTCGGCGGGGCCGATCCGGTTGCCGCCTCGCTCGCCGGGTTCGTGCTCGGCGGCGTCGTCTCCTACGCGCTGAACCGCTGGCTGACCTTCGAGGCGACGCGGAGCCATGGCGAGGCGAGCTGGCGCTTTAGCCTGATCGCCTTCGGCGGCTTCCTGCTCACCGGCGTGCTGATGCACCTCTTCGTCAAGGTCGCCGGGCTGCCCTATCTGCCGATGCAGGTCGTCACCACGCTGATCGTGATGATCTTCACCTTCGCAGGGCACAAATTCTTCTCCTTCGCCGATCGCGAAGGGGCGTGATCAGGCCTGCCCGGCGGCGTAGAGCGCCCAGCCGACCAGCAGCAGGCTCGCAAAGCTAGCGACCGTGCGGACATGGTTCCACAGCGTCCACGGGCCGGAATAATTCCGCCAGAGCGTCCGTGCCTGCTCGGGATCGGTGGGAATCGTCGCGATGGCGAGCGCCTCGTTCATCGGCACATTGGCGACGATAGTGACGAGGAAGGTGCCGGCCAGATAGATGATGGCGGCGAGCGCCAGCAGCAGCGCGACCTGCCCGGCGCCCGCCTTCCACCAGAGCCCGGCCGCCACCAGCGCCACCACCGGCGTGCCGAAGAAGGCCGGGAAGAAGATGGCGTTGCGCACGACGATGTTGATGCTCTGCATCGACGCGATCGCGGCCTTCGGATCGACCGCGTCGAGCGCCCACATCACCGACATCGAATAGGCGTAGAAGAAGCCGACCATGGCGCCGGCCAGAGCCAATGTGACGACGGTGAGAGCGAGCGCGAGCGAGGTCATGGCGTCAAACCTCCGGTATGAGCTGCTTCCTGGCCGAGAAGGCCATGCGGTGCGGGTTATGGCCGAAATTGGTACGGCGTGTGACGCCCTTGAAGCCGGCGGCTTCAATGAGCGCAGTGATGCCGACGGCGCTGTAGGTCGACAGCCCATATTGGGCGCGCAGCTTGCGATAGTCCGAGAAGACGGTGCGGACGAGGCCGCCGAGCGCCGCGACGAAGAAGCCGCCGCGCCAGGCGAAGCCGAGCAGTTCGGTCGCATCGGTCAACGGCGAGAGGTCGGGCGGGATCACGTCAGCGAGGATGAGCTCGCCGCCGGGCTTGAGCTTGGTGAGCCAGGTCGCCAGCGCCCGCTTCAGCTCGTCTTCGCCGAGATACTGGATCAGCGAATTGGCGACGACGAGATCGAGCGAATCATCCGGCAGCGCCTCGACCTCTTCCGGCGAGACGACCGAGAGATTGGTGAGCGCGCCGAAGCGGGCTCTCAGTTTCTCGCGGACGGTCGGGGCGGCCTCACAGAGAATCAGCCTGCCAGTCGCCGCGGCGACGAGATCGGCCGAGAGCGCCTCGCCGCAGCCGACATCGAGCACGCTTGCGTCCCTGGAGGGTACGGCGGCGGCGATATCCTGCGCGATGCGGCGATAATGCAGGGCCTTGTGGCGATCCGAGACGTAGATCGCGTGCTCGCCGTTCCAGAAATCACGCCAGGACATCGGGTCTCCGTTTCGAGGGGGCGCCTTCGCGGCTAGCCCTTAGCATGGCCGCGCCGTGTATGCAGAGCAGGTTGATTGCATGCGGGGTTTACGGCACGGCTGGCGAGCCAATAGCCTGCGCGCGACCGACCGGAGCCTGCCCGACCATGCTGCTGTTGCCGAAACTCTTGAAGCGCTCGATCCGCAAGGGCCGCTTGACCGTCATTGCGCCGGACGGAACGCGGCATGTCTTCGGGCCTGGCCGGACCGAGTTCGTCTTCGCCGGCAAGCCCGTCGTCGCCGGCGAGGTGACGGTGCGTTTCAAGGATAGCAAGATCGAGCGCGAGCTCTTCCTCAATCCCGAGCTGGCGCTGGCCGAAGGCTATATGGATGAGCGGATCGAATTCGAGGACGGCTCGACCATCCACGACCTCCTGACGCTGTTCTGGATCCAGCGCAGCGAATTGCGCAAGCACCCGCTGCAGGCGGCGATCCGCAAGATCCGTTTCAAAATCCGGCGCTGGCGGATGCACAACCCGCTCGGCGTCGCCGGCAAGAAGGTCAAGCACCACTACGACATCCCGACCGAGTTCTATCGGCTCTGGCTTGACGAGACGATGACCTATTCCTGCGCCTATTGGCACAGCCCCGAGGTCGGGCTTGAAGCTGCGCAAAAGGCCAAGCTCCGGCACCTTGCCGCCAAGCTGAAGATCGAGCCGGGCATGCGCGTGCTCGATATCGGCTCGGGCTGGGGCGAGCTTTCGATCTATCTCGCCAAGGCCTGCGGGGCGAAGGTCACCGGCCTCAACGTCTCACCCGACCAGATGGCGGCCGCCCAGAAGCGCGCCGAGGCGGCCGGCGTCGGCGATGCCGTCAGCTTCATCAACAAGGACTATCGCGAGCTGACCGGCAGCTTCGACCGCGTCGTCTCGGTCGGCATGATGGAGCATGTCGGCGTCGCGCATTACCTCGAATATTTCGAGAAGATCCGCGACCTGCTCACCCCCGACGGGATCGCGCTCGTGCACTGCATCGGCCGCGTCGGCCCGCCCGGTTTCACCGGCCCGTTCTTCGACAAGTACATCTTCCCCGGCGGCTACGCCCCGGCGCTGTCGGAGGTCTTCGCCGCAGTCGAGCAGACCGGGCTCTGGCATTCCGACTGCGAGTTCTGGCGTCGGCACTACCACTGGACGCTGGAAGCCTGGCGCGAGCGCTTCATGGCGCACCGGCCGGAGGTGGTGACGATGCTGGGCGAGCGCTTTGCGCGGATGTGGGAGTTCTACCTCTCCGCCTGCTCGATCTCCTTCGACATCGGCGGCGACATGGTCTTCCAGCTGCTGCTCGGCCCGCACAAGAGCGCCGTCCCGGTGATCCGGGACTACATCACCGACGCCGAAGCCGAGCTGGAAAAGCGGGGCTTCTGACGATGGTTGGACAAGAGCTGATCGGGCAGGTCTCCGACCTGCTGCGCGAGGTCGCGGCCGAGGTGGTGATGCCGCGCTTCCGCAAGCTGGCGGAGTCGGAAGTCCGGGTGAAATCGCCGGGCGAAGAGGTCACGATCGCCGACGAAGAGGCCGAGCGGCTGCTCAATCTCCGGCTGCCGGCGCTGCTGCCGGGATCGCGGGTAATCGGCGAGGAGGCGGTCTCGGCGCAGCCGGAGCTGTTGCAGGGGCTGGGCGAGGGCACGGTCTTCGTCGTCGATCCCGTCGACGGCACCGCCAATTTCATCAAGGGCAGCCCGTGCTTCTCGATGATGGTGGCGCTGCTGCGCGAGGGCGAGCCCGTCGCCTCCTGGATGCTGAGCCCGGCGACCGGGACGCTCCATGTCGCCGAGCGTGGTTCGGGCGCCTGGGTCGATGGTGAGCGCGTCAGGGTTGCGCAGGCGCCGCAATGGACCGGGCTGCGCGGCGGCGTGCTGACCCGCTTCCTGCCGGCCGAGATCACGGCGCGGGTCAAGGCCAATGGCCGGGATCTTGCCATCACGCCGGGGATGCATTGCGCCGGCGAGGAATATCCGGCGATCGTGCGCGGCGAGCAGCATTTCGTGATGTTCTGGCGCGGACTGCCCTGGGACCATGCGCCCGGCACGCTTTTTCTCGAAGAGGCCGGCGGCCGGGCGGCCCGCTTCGACGGGCGTCCCTACAAGCCGGCCGAGCAAGGCTTCGGCATCCTGGCTGCGCAAACGCCCGAGCTGTGGGACGAGCTGCAGCGGCGGTTGTTCGCGGAAGGCTGAGGCGGGCCGACGAGAAAAAGCACCCCGCCGGCTTCCGCCGCGAGGGTTCGATGCTGGACGCCATCCGAGGGAGGGCGCGGGGCCAGGCGGCGTCGCAGTCGACGGCTGCGTGCCGAATGTCGATGTCGATGATGTCGAAGCAGCGTCACTGGCCACTGCCCGAACCCCGCGCGCGGTTCTCTATGAATTGCCGTCATCTGTTTATGTCCGGCGGGACCGGGACCGCATGTCCCGAACGACGACAACCCTCCGCAGCTACTTTGGACCCGCAACGGTCCTTTCGCCACGAAACACCGCTCTCCCGCCCGGCCTCATGATGCCTCGCGAAGCCCCCTCGGTTCGGGCGGGACGGGGAGAAGCATAAGCCAGGTTTCGGGGGCGGGGATTGATTGGGGATTTGTCCCCGTCCGCTCGACCGTCATGCTCGCCCTTGTGGCGAGCATCCACGTCTTGGGCACCATTCTCACCGACGAAAGACGTGGATGGTCGGGACAAGCCCGACCATGACGGAGAGGAGTGGGAACCCCTTGCTTCAATGAATGGTTCTGTTCGCATGGCATCGGTAATTTGCAAAACTAAGGAATTGACCTAAGTATTGAGTCCCGCTATCGATGCCGCCGGCGAAGGGGCCGAGGGGGACATCGTGACACCGCACATCGGATCCAACGCACCACAGGCGGCCAGTGCCGTCATCGTGGACCAGATCTTCCGGGCTCTGTCGGATCCGACGCGGCGCAATGTGCTGGAGCGCCTGACAGCGCGGCCGGCCTCGGTGAGCGAGCTCGCTGCGCCCTACAAGATGGCCCTGCCGTCCTTCGTCGAGCATCTGAAGGTGCTCGAAACCAGCGGCCTGGTGCGCTCGCACAAGGCCGGGCGGGTCAGGACCTACGAACTGGCCGCCGACCAATTGAAGCTCGCCGAGGATTGGCTCGGGCGCCAGCGCAATGTGTGGGCGCGCCGGCTCGACCGCTTCGACGCCTATGTCATGAGCCTGAAGGAGGAAGAGAACAAATGACCTTGCCTGCGATCACGATCAATCCCGAGCTCGACCTCGTGCTCGAACGCAAGCTCGACGTCCCGGTCGAGCTGGTTTGGCGTGCCTGGACGACGCCAGAGCACCTGCGTAACTGGTTCGCGCCCAAGCCGTGGACGATCTCCGCCCTGGACCTCGACCTGCGTCCCGGCGGCGCGATCAACTTCACCATGCGCTCGCCCGAGGGCCAGGAATTCGCCAACACGCAGTGCTATCTTGAGGTGAAGCCGCTGGAGCGGCTGATCATGACCGACACGCTCCTCGGTGGTTATCGGCCTTCGCCGAATCCGTTCTTCACCGCCATCCTCGACCTCGCCAGGGACGGCAACGGCACGCATTACCGGGCCGTCGCCATCCATGGCAGCGATGCCAGCCGCAAGCAGCATGAAGAGATGGGCTTCCACGAGGGATGGGGCACTGTGGTCGGCCAGATGGTCGAGTACATCAAGGCTGGGCACCTGCGGGCCTGAGAGCCCGGTCGGTCATGAATGCAACGACGCCGGCGCTTTCTTGCTGAAAAAGGCGCGGGTCGTCCCGGGCGACCGCAGGGAGACCCGGGGCCCATTCCGGAGCCTTATTCCAATAGGCTCAGGAATGGGTCCCGGATCGGCGCGGCTCCGCCGCTTGTCCGGGATGACAGCGTGATGGAAGATGACGGCCTGGTCCTTCTGGGCTCGCAGGCGATGCGCGGTGATAGGCGCATCGTCGCCGGTCTTCCATCTCAAGGAATGAGCCTCAGAGATTCTGCTGCAGAATCCGCCCGTTCGGGTGGACGCAGATCAGCTCCAGTCGGCCGTCGCCGACATTCTCGAAGCGATGCGGGATGTCGGGCGCGGCGACGACGACGTCGCCGGGATAGCCCCGTGTCCGTTCACCACCGACAGTGAACTCGGCCTCGCCCTTCCGGACGATCCAGGTCTCGGAATAGGGGTGGACGTGCAGCATCGAGCCCTGGCCCGGCTCGGCGTCGACGATGAAGAACGAGACCGGGCCGCCGAGCGCTTCGCCTTCGAAACGCACCGTGCGATTGGCGCCGCGCTGCTGATCTTCGGACCGAAGGACGTTGAACATGACTGCCTCCCTGGCTGATCGCGTCAATTTACCTTGACGGAAAGATATCTAGCTGAGAGATATCTTTCCGTCAAGATAATTATCTTTGTGCCAAGATATCTCAGCGAGCGACGGGCAGCGGAAGACCATGTCGATCGCCTGCGCCGGCAACGATCCTGGGAATCGAAGCAAGCCGGGCGGGAGTGCAAGGTGGTCAGTGAAGGCACGTCATGCTCGGGCTTGACCCGAGCATCTCAGGCCGGAGGGGGCTCCGGCCTGCGCCTTCTCGTCATGAGATTCCCGGGTCAGCGCTGTGCGCCGCCCGAGAATGGCGATGGCTTCAGCGCTTCAGGTTGACGAGCACGACGCCGGCCAGCGCCATGGCGCCGCCGATCAGGCCGAGCGTGGTCGGGACCTCGCCGAGCCAGAGGAAGCTGATCAGCATCGCCGCCGGCGGCACGCAGTACTGGAAATTGGCGGCGCGGGCGGCCGGCAGGCGCGACAGGGTGATCGCCCAGGTGCCGTAGGCGACGACGCTCGAGACCAGAGCGAGCCAGACCACCGACCAGATCGCCTGCGCCGGGGCGGCCGGCAGTTGCTCCAGCGCGCCGGGCAGGAAGGGCGTCAGCGCGAGCCCGCCGAGCGCCATGTTCCAGGCCGCGACCGTGAGCGGCTTGTGGCGGGCGAAGAGCGGCTTCTGCACCACGGTCGAGACTGAATTGCACAGGGCGGCGCCGAGGATCAGCAGGACGCTGACGCCGATGTTGAGGTCGAGCCCGTTGCCGACAGCGATGACGCCGATGCCGGCGAAGGCCAGTGCCGTGCCGGCCCACGCCAGCGCGCTGAAACGCTCGTTCAGGACCAGCATGGCGAGCGCCGCCGTCATGATCGGGTTGGTGTTGATGATGAAGCTCGCCGCGCCCGCCGGAACGACGCGCTGGCCGAGATTGAGGAAGATCGCATAGAGCGCGATGAAGACGATGCCGCCGGTGAGGAAGCGCCAGATGTCGGCGCGCTCGGGCAGCTTCGGGCGCGTCACGATCAGGAAGAGCGCGGCGAAGACGCCGGCGATGGCAAAGCGCAGGGCGGCGAGTTCGAGGGCGCCGAAGCCGGCAAGACCGGCCCGGATCGCCGGGAAGGACGAAGCCCAGGCGATCACGGTGAAGGGGATGGTGAAGAGTAGCATGGCGTCGAGGGTGGAGCCGGGCCGGGAGGACGCGGCGGAGGGGACGGTTGTCATGGCAGGCCTCAAAGGCTGGTGACGGTTCGCCTTCGGATAAGCGCTTCGGCGAGCTGATTGACAAACGAGTAATTCAATGACGAGCTGTGAGTATGGATCACAACTCGCCACTTCCGCCATTAGACACGCTGCGCGCCTTCGAGGCCGCTGCCCGCTCCGGCAGTTTCTCGGCCGCGGCCGAGGCGCTGAACCTCACCCATGGCGCGATCTCGCGGCAGGTCGCCAAGCTCGAGCACTGGCTTGGCCTGCGCGTTTTCGAGCGCCAGGCGCGCGGCGTCGCGCTGACACCGGAGGGGCAACGCCTGTTCCAGCGCACGCAGGAGGCCTTCTCGGTCTTCGCCGATTCATCCGACCGGTGGAGCGAGCCGCGCGGGGCGGCGGTGGTGCGCTTCAGCGCGACGCCGTCGGTCTGCTCGCTCTGGCTGATGCCACGCTGGCAGCTTCTGGAGAGTGGCGATCCCGCCGTGCGGATCATGCTGCAGGTCGACCATCGCAAGGTCGATCTCGAGGAGGAGGGCATCGACCTTGCCATTCGCTGCGGCCGGGGCGGCACGCCGGGCCGGGTCTCGGTGCAGCTGTTCGAGGAGTGGTGCTATCCGGTTGCCTCGCCGGAGCTGGCCAAGGCGATCGGTGAGGGCAAGCCGGAGCGCTTCCTCGACCAGCCATTGATCCATGATTCGGACGCCGCCGGCTGGCGCGCCTGGTTCAATGCGCAGGGGCTCGACTTCCGGCCGCGCCAGCAGGACCGGAGGTTCGAGGACTACAACCTCGTGCTCGACGCCGCCGCCAGCGGACTCGGCGTGGCGCTATCGCGACCGCCGCTGGCGCAGGCGCAGGTCGATGCCGGGCGGGTCGTCAGGGTCGATCGGCGTACAGCGCTCAATCCGGTCTCCTATTGGCTCGACCGGCCGATGGGTCAGCCGCGCCCGGCTGCCATGGCATTGGCGGCAAGGATCGCCCATGAGGCCGGGCTGTCGGCGGGCAAGCTCGCGGGGTTCCTCAGGCAGGAGGCGAAGGCGGCCTGAAACGAACGTGCGAGGTTTGGTTGTGGGTGTGAACACCGGTTCACACTCGAATTGACGCCGGTTGCGCTCGGTCTCATCTCTCTCGCAGAGGTTGAGATTCGGGAGACTCACCATGCCGAAGCTGGGGCTGTTTTATAGGGGCAAGGGCGAGAGCACGGAGATATTCACGAGCATCTATGATGGGACGACGTGGGCGGGCGACACGAGCATATCAAGCCAGCGCGGTGGCATAACTCCCAAGACGAAAAGCGCGCCGGCTGCTTGCCTGTATAATAATCGGATTTTGATGGTTTATAACGGCCATCTCGGTAGCAATATATTCATGTCGTTCTTTGACGGGGTGACCTGGGGTAGCGACCAGAAAATCAGTGATCTTTCAAGAGAGGTCGACCCTAAGACAGACCAGGCGCCGACTCTGGTCGTCTACAATGACCTTCTGTACATGTTCTATGTCGGAGCCGGAAGCACGACCATCTACGGCTCCTGGTTCGACGGCTGGCAGTGGCATGGCGATATCCCGATCGGCACGAAGTCCGGCAGCACGGTGAAGTCGGACCAGCCTCCCACGGCCGTTGTCTTCAACAATAAGCTCTACCTGATCTACAAGGGCGCCGGTGTCGTGAAACTCTACGCAGCCTGGTTCGACGGCGGCGATTGGGACGGCGACAAACCGATCAGCGAATTGCCGGGCGGGATCGACCCCTGGTCGGATCGAGGGCCTGCCGCGGCTGTCTTCAACGACAGGCTCGTCCTGATCTACAAGGGCGCCCAGAAGGACGGTCTCTTCATCTCCTGGCTCGACGGGAGCACCTGGTCGGGCGACCAGAAGCTTTCCGACCAGGCCGGGCATCTTGATGCCCGCACCGATAATGCTCCCAATCTTCTGGTCTTCGACAACAAGCTCTGGCTGGCCTATCGCGGGCGCGGCAACCCTGCGATCTTCATATCCTGGTTCGACGGCAGCAGCTGGTCGGGCGACGTGTCGATCGCGAGCCGGTCCGGCATGATCAATCCCGAATCCAGCTTCGGCCCGGGTCTGAGTCTGATGCCGTTCCCGGATCCGGTCGTGACGACCGGCTACCGGGTCCAGCAGACCATGGACATGCACACCAAGCCGATGCCCGCCCCAGCAGGAGGAGGCGCGGTCAAGGGTGGGATGGTGGCCAAGGTCGGCCCCGGGGCAGTGGCGGCCGTCCCCGCCAGAAGCGGCGGCGATCAGCCTTCGCCGATCCTCGACCCCTTGATCTGCGACATCAGCCTGATGGGGACGCATGACAGCGCGGCGATCAACACCTGGCTGCCGACGACGGCCTATGCCTGCCACAACATGTCGATCACGCAGCAGCTCGAGGCCGGTGTTCGCGTTCTCGATGTCAGGCTGAAGGTGCAGAAATCGGACTCGACCTTCACATTCGTGACCTGCCACGGGCCACACAGCGGCGGCACCCCGATCAACGAGTATCAGTCCTTCGTGTCACTGCTGGACGAGTGCCGTGCTTTCCTGTCCTCGCGGACCTGGGAGTTTCTGGTGATGTCGTTGAAGATCGACGACTGGAACAGCGTCGATCCGGGTCGATACGGAGCTGCCGTCTATGACGCGCTGCGTGCAGTGCTGCAGGCCTATCCTGTGATCGTCAACAAGTCCGATATCCCTCATCTCAGCGAGGCGATGGGGAAGATCTACCTGATCAATCGCATCAATGAGGACCTTTCCCTCGGCGTGCCGATGAACTTCGGCGATAATCGGGACGGGTTTTGGCTGGAGCCAACCGACAAGCGCCAGTTTCGTGTCTACATTCAGGATCGCTACAAGGGCTTGCCGCTGATCGATCCGTGGAGCACGAAGTTCCAGCTCTTCATCGACGCGGTGAAGCAGCCGCGCCAGCGCGGCGAAATGCTGATCAATTTCGGGAGCTCGACCTATCTGGGCGTCGGCAAGCTCAACATCCAGGGCAGGCTGCTGGAATATCTCGGCGTGCTCGCGAACCGGCCTACATCGTTCGGCTGGTCACTGTTCGATTACATCAACGTGACCTATCCGACCAACGCCTATCCCGCTCTCACCGTCACCCAGATGGTCAACGCCGCGACGTCCAACTACCGGGACTTTCCAAGCGCCTACTTCATGCGCGGGAACGGTCGAGACTGCTACGACGGATAGGGCAGCCCGCCAGCCAGTTCCGTGACAGGTGCCGACGGCCGAGCCGCCGATGGTTCTTCTGTCCTCGCGAGAGATTGCCGGGCCCCGTCCAGATGCGCCCGCATCTCCTCGGCGAGCGCGAAGAAGCGATCGCGCACCGGCCGCGCATGCGGGTTGGCCTGCTCGATGGCAAGGAAGACCGCCGGGCTGTCATGGCGCACCATTTCGGTCGCGCGCATCAGCAGGTCGAAGCTCGCCGTGGTCATGCGGCGCGGCAGCGGCTCCATCCGGACCAGGATCTTGGCGATCAGATGGGTCAGGCCCTGGACCATTGCCGCTTCGCGATCGTGAGCTTCCGGCGTGGTCATGATGACCTTGAGGCGCAGCACTTGGCGCAGGAAGGCGGCGATGCGCCAGGCACTGCGGCCTCGGATCGGGCAGATCGCGATCTTGAGGCCGGCAATGCCGTCGCGCCCGCTCTGCGGCCCGAAGAGCGGATGCGTGCCGACGATCTCGACGTCCTCGGGCAGCTCGGCAAGCATGGTCATGGCCGGGCCGATCTTGACCGAGCCGACATCGACGACGATCGCGCCGGCGCGCAGATGCGGGCGCAAGGTCGCGATCGCCTCGGAGAGGGCGGCGACGGGTACGGCGAGGATGATGATGTCGCAGGCGGCGATCTCGGCCGGATCGGCGGCGATGATGCCGCCGGCGGCTGCATCGGCCGGCAGCGCCGGATCGAAGGCGAGCAGGCGGCAATGCGGCTTGAGGTGACGGGCGACCAGGCGGCCGAAGGCGCCAAAGCCCATCAGGCCGACGGAAGGATTGGTGGTGTTCGGGATAAGCATCGCGTTGTCCTTGGGGAGGGCCGCGATGCCGGGTGACTGCCTGAATTCAACCGCCAGCGCGGCGGTTGAGCATGGGAGTGCGACCGCCTTCTATGAGGACGGCGCGTAATAGTTGCGGGCGAGCAGGCAGGCAAAGGTCATGGCGCGCATAAAGCGCGGGCGCGTCGCCCTGTCAATCACAGCGGCCAACTACAGCGGCGGGGAATAGTCGGTCGGCAGCAGCACGCGGTCCTCGATCGCGCCGACGAGGTCGCCGTGCTCGATGACGCTGATGCGCCTGATCTCGATCCATTCGGCGTCGGCCATGAAGCTCGCCCAGCGCGCCGCCTTGGTCTCGAGGTCGGGCCAGGCGAGGAGATAGGCGAACTCGGTACGATCAGCGCTGCGCGTCTCCCACATCGACAGGATGCGGAAGCCGTGGCGAGCCATGATCCGGCTGGCATGATCACGGAAGCGGGCGTGGAATGCCGCCTTGTTGCGCTCGAAGATCTCATTGATGCGCAACTGGTGGATCATGGCACCCTCCGTGATCAGGCGGCCTTCTTCGCCTTCTCCGCCTCCATCAGCTCGACGAAGCGAGTGAAGAGGTAGTGGCTGTCCTGCGGCCCCGGCGAAGCCTCCGGATGGTGCTGGACACTGAAGGCCGGCCGGTCGTTCAGGGCAATGCCGCAGTTCGAGCCGTCGAAGAGCGAAACATGGGTCTCGGTCGCGTTGGCCGGCAGCGTCGCCGGGTCGACGGCGAAGCCGTGGTTCATCGAAACGATCTCGACCTTGCCGGTGGTCTTGTCCTGGACCGGATGATTGGCGCCGTGATGGCCCTGCTTCATCTTCATGGTCTGGCCACCGATGGCCAGCGCCATCATCTGGTGGCCGAGGCAGATGCCGAAGGTCGGGATCTTGCGGTCGAGCAGTTCCCTGATCACCGGCACGGCGTATTCGCCGGTCGCGGCCGGGTCGCCCGGGCCGTTCGACAGGAAGACGCCATCGGGATTGAGGGCGAGGATATCCTTGGCCGAGGCTGTCGAGGGCACGACCTCGACCTCGCAGCCGGCCTTGGCCAGCAGGCGCAGGATGTTGCGCTTGACGCCGTAGTCGATCGCGACAACGCGGTGCGCCGCGCTCTCGCGCTTGCCGTAGCCGCGCGGCCACTGCCAGGGCGTCTCCTCCCAGTCATAGCGCTGGGTCGCGGCGACGAGCGGTACGAGGTCGAGCCCGGCCATGTCGGGCAGGGCCGCGGCCTCCTTCTTCAGGGCCTCGATGTCGAAATTGCCGGCCGGATCATGGGCGATGACGGCGTTGGGCATGCCGTTCTCGCGGATCAGCGCGGTCAGGGCGCGGGTATCGACGCCGCAGATGCCGACGATGTTGCGGGCCTTGAGCCAGGCGTCGAGATGCTTCGCCGAGCGCCAGTTCGAGGGCTGCGTCACCTCGGCATGCAGCACGATGCCGCGCACGCCGGAGGAGGCGGCGGCATTGACCGTCTCGGTGTCCTCTTCGTTGACGCCGACATTGCCGATATGCGGGAAGGTGAAGGTGATGATCTGCCCGGCATAGGACGGGTCGGTCAGGATTTCCTGATAGCCGGTCATCGCCGTGTTGAAGCAGACCTCGCCGGGAGCCTGCGCGGTCGCGCCGAGGCCGAAGCCTTCGAGCACCGTGCCGTCGGCCAGCACCAGCACGGCAGTCGCGCGCGGCTCGACCCAGCCCTCTTGCCAGCCCTGGGTGGCGGGGTTTCCTTCGTGAGCGGTCATGTCTATGTCTCGTCCAGGCCGCTGGAAGCTGCGGCAAGCGTGAAGGCTGCGCGAAACGGCGCTGCCGGTCTGGAGCGCGAGCCTTAATCAGGCGGCCGCGCCCCGTCAATGAATGAAGAAGGTTCGTAACATCATGTCCACTCTGCGCGAGCAGTTCACTGCCGACCTCAAGACCGCGATGAAGGCCGGCGAGAAGGGCAAGGTCGCCGCCATCCGCCTGGTCCAGGCCGCGCTGAAGGACAAGGACATCGAGGCACGCGGGGCCGGCAAGGGCGAGGCCACGGCCGACGAGATCCTCGCCTTGCTGCAGAAGATGATCAAGCAGCGCCAGGAATCGATCGCGATCTACGACGCCAATGGCCGCCCCGAGCTCGCCGACGGCGAGCGCGCCGAGGTCGCGGTGATCTCCTCCTATCTGCCCAAGCAGATGAGCGACGAGGAGATCAGGGGAGCGATCGAGGAGGTCATCGCCGAGACCGGCGCATCCGCCGTCAAGGACATGGGCAAGGTCATCGGCGCGCTGCGCGCCGCCTATGCCGGCCAGATGGACTTCGCCAAGGTCTCCCCTATGGTGAAGCAGTTGCTGGGCGGCTGATCCGCGGGCGGCATTTTCGCCAGATCGACGGGCAGCCTTTCGGCAAAGGAGGCTTCCGATGTCGAAACGGTCGATCGTTGTCGTCGCGCTCGGTCTCGCCTTGCAAGGCCCGGCTGCGCTTGCTCAATCAGAGGGCTGGGGCACCGGCTACCAGATGGGCACCTCCTATGCCGGGGTGAGCGGCGCCGACGGGACGCGGCTCACCTTCTATTGCGGCGATGCGGCGGCGGCCCGGGCCAATCCGGCGATTGCGAGCGGCCCCTATCTGATGGCCGTCCTGCCCAAGACGCAGCTCAAGGACGCCTTGCCGTCGGCGGTCGAGATCGTGGCTGACGGCAAGGTGACGCGCGTGCCGGTCACGGCCCAGGCGGGTATCGACGAGGTCGAGCTGACCTGGAAACCCGACGGCAGTTTCGGCGCCGCGCAGATGAAGCCGGTTGTGGCAGCCTTACGCGATGCGAAGCGGATCGAATTGCGGGCCGGCGACGCCGCCGTCCTGCTGCCGACCGAAGGTGTGGCGAAGGCCCTGGCGGACGATCCGCTGCAGTGCCCTTAGATCACCGCGCGTCCAATCGGACGCGATAAAGGTGATCGATCTTCGATGCTGTGGGGCGCTGGCTGCTCAAGGCGAATAGCTCGTGCGCTGCATCACCCGCTCCTCGATCCCGCCGACCAGGCGGCCGTGCTCGGCGGAGGTGCGGTCCTTGATCGCAGACCACTCTGCGTCCTGCATGAAGCGGGCCCAGCTCTGGCGCATGGTCGCCTCGTCGGGCCAGCGCAGGACGTAGATGAATTCGGTACGGTCCTTGGTCCTGGCCTCCCACATCGCCGCGATGTCGAAGCCATAGGTCTTCATGATGCGGGCGGCGTGGTCGCGGAAGCGGGCGTGAAAGGCCTCCTTGTTGCTCTCGAAGATCTCGTAGATGCGCAATTGCTCGATCATGGTCGCTCGTTCGGTTGCCGAGGTCGGGATGGTGAAGAGGGCGGCCGCGGTCAGGGCCGCGGCGATCAGGCCCCATCGTCGCAAGCGGTGTGGCATGGCGAAGACACTCCTGCTGTTGCTGTCGAGGAGAGGTTGCCAGCCGGGATCTCTGCGGTAAAATATATTGTTCGTACTAGTTTGATATCTGCTGCATATCGCGAGCCACCTGCCTGAGCACGGCGAGGAAGTTGTCGCGCGCCAGCGAATGACGCGTCGCGTCCCAGGCGGCGATCAGCTCGATATGGGTCATCTGCAGTGGCGCCTCGACGGTGATCGGCCGGAAGGCGACCCCGGCGCGCGGCATCAGCGCCAAGGACCCTGGGATCAGCGCGACGCCGAGCCCGCTCGCGACCAGGCTGGCGATGGTCTGCATCTGCCGGGCTTCCTGGACGATGCGCGGCGAGAAGCCGGCGAGCCGGCAGAGCCCGATGATCTGGTCGTGGAAGCCGATGCCGAGCTGGCGTGGCGTGCCGATGAAATCGGTGCCGGCGAGGGCGGCGAGGGGAATACTCTCCTTTGCGGCGAGGGGGTGGTCATCCGGCAGCGCGGCCAGGATCGGCTCGCGCAGCAGGGTTTCGCTGGCAAGCTGGGCTACCATGATGCCGGGCTGGCGCATCAGGCCGATATCGGCCTCGCCCGCGGTGATCGCCGCGATCTGCTCGCCCGTGGTCGCCTCGCGCAGGACGAGCTCGATGCCGGGGAATTCGGCGCGAAAGCGGCGCAGCGCCAGAGGCAGCAGCTCATGGGCGGTGCCGACGAAGCTGATCGCGAGCCTGCCGGCCTGGCCCGCGGCGACGGCCTGTGCTTCGCGGATGCCATCCTCGAGCTGAGCGAGGACGCGCCGGGCGCTGACGAGGAAGGTCGCGCCGGCGAGCGTCAGCGCCACGCTGCGGTTGCTGCGCTCGAACAGAGACAAGCCGAGCACATCCTCGAGCTTGCGGATCGCCTGGCTGAGCGGCGGCTGTGCCATGTGCAGGCGCTCGGCCGCGCGATGGAAGTTCAATTCCTCAGCGACGGCGATGAACTGGCGCAGCAGCCGTGTCTCGACCGCGGGCGCCATCAGGCCCGCTCGATATCGGTCTGCGCGAAATCCTCGCCCTTATAGAGCAAAGGCCAGCCGCGCGACTTGGCCAAGGCGTAGGCCGCGCAGTCGCCCATGTTCAGCTTGGCGGGATGGCGGCCTTTGCCGTAGCGCCGGTAGGCCTCGAAGGCGAACTCGACGTCTTCTGCCTCGAACGGCATGATCTCGATCTGCCACCGAGACAGGAGATTGTTCAGCAGAATCGATTCGAGACCACGGCCGAGTTCGAGGACGAGCCGTGCTTCCAGCAGATTGGTGGCCGAGATACAACGATGCGAGGCGAGAGCGATGCGTTCGAGCAGGGCTTGAGCATCATGTTCGCCGGTTATGATCGCGACGACTGCCGAAGCGTCGATGACGATCATCCCCACATTCCATTCTCGTCATAACCGACGATATCGTCCATCTCTTCCTTGGTCATGGAACGCTCAGCCGGCTTGATGCCGTACTTCTGGTAGAATTCCTTCATCCAGGCGTGAGCAGCAGCGACCCTCCGCGCCTTCTCTTCCTCGGACAATTCGTCCTTGTCGAGCTCGCTCCTGACGGCCATGCGCACGGCCTCTGTAAGACTGAGTCCGCGCCGGCGCGCCAGTTGACGTACCGCTTTCTCCGTTTCCGGGTCCTTGATGTTGAGCGCCACAGCTTTCTTCCTTTTTCGAGATTTTCTTTATCATGTGAGCCTTGCTGTGGATATGGACCATAAGCCCGGCATCGGCGGTTTCCGTGGTTGGCAAGCAGGTCCGCAGCAGCCAGATAGGAAGCCATGAAGTTCCCGCCCTCCGTCCTTGAGGAGATCAAGGCGCGGCTGCCAGTCTCGGCGGTCGTGGGTAAGCGCGTGCGCCTCTCCAAGGCCGGCCGCGAATGGAAGGGGCTTTCGCCCTTCAACGCCGAGAAGACGCCGTCCTTCTTCGTCAACGACCAGAAGGGCTCGTTCTTCGATTTCTCGTCCGGCAAGAACGGCGACATCTTCAAATTCGTGATGGAGACCGAAGGGCTCTCCTTCCCGGAGGCGGTCGAGAAGCTCGCTTCCGAGGCTGGCGTCATCTTGCCGAAGGTCTCCGTCGAGGCGCAGGTACAGGAGGAGAAGCGCAAGGGGCTGCACGAGGTCGTCGAGCTGGCGGCGCGCTTCTTCGAGGCTGAGCTGCAATCGGAGCGTGGCGGGCTGGCGCGGCGCTACCTGTCGGGCCGTGGGCTGGAAGGCCAGGCGCGCCAGCTCTTCCGCATGGGTTATGCCCCTCCGGACCGCTTCGCGCTGCGCGACCATCTCGCCGGCAAGGGCGTCGGCGCCGATGCGATGATGGAGACGGGGCTCCTGGTGCATGGCGAGGAGATCGCCGTGCCCTATGACCGCTTCCGCGACCGAGTCATGTTCCCGATCCACGATGCGCGCGGCCGGGTGATCGCCTTCGGTGGTCGGGCGATGAGCGCCGATGTTCCCGCGAAATATCTGAATTCGCCGGAGACGCCGCTCTTCCACAAGGGCGGACTGTTGTTCAACCACCACAATGCCCGAAAGGCTGCGCACGACACTGGCCAGGTGATCGTGGTCGAAGGCTATGTCGACGTCATCGCCATGACGCTTGCCGGCTTCCCGCAGGTAGTGGCGCCGCTCGGCACAGCGCTGACCGAGGACCAGTTGGCGCTACTCTGGCGTATGGCGGGCGAACCGGTGATCTGCCTCGATGGCGACAAGGCCGGCCGCAAGGCGGCGGGCCGGGCGATCGACCTCGCACTGCCGATGCTGGAGCCGGGGCGCTCGCTTTCCTTCGCGCTGCTGCCGGAAGGGCAGGACCCGGACGATCTTGCGCGCTCGGGCGGCAAGCCCGCGGTCGCCGAGGTGATCGGTTCGGCCAAGCCGCTTGTCGACATGCTCTGGGCCCGCGAGTTCGAGGCGAGCCAGCTCGACACGCCCGAGCGGCGCGCCGCCTTCGAGCGCAGGCTGAAGGAGCCGCTCGGCCTAATTCGCGACGAGGCGACGCGCCGGCATTATCGCCGCGAGATCGACGAGCGGCTCGGCCAGCTCTTCGCGCCGCCGCAGCAGGAGCGGTTCGAGAGCCGACGCCAGAACGGATTCGGCGGCGGCAATGCGCGCGGTGGTGGGCGCGGCTTTCCGCGTGGCCCCGAACGGCCGCCGCTGTCGCTGGTGCGGCCGAGCCCGCAACTCGCCAGTTCGCAGATGATGCAGCGCCGGCACGGCGAGAACACGCGTGAGGCGTTCATCCTGCTGGCTCTTGCGAGCCATCCGGACCTCGTCATGCGCTGCGTCGACGAGATCGCCGAGCTTGCGCTCGATGGGACTGCGGCCGAGCGTTTCCGCCAGGCGCTCGTCGAAGCGGCCTTTGATGGCAGCTTCGACCAGGAGGCGTTCGAGCGCAGGCTGGAGCAGACCCGCGTCGCGGAAGCGAGGGCGGCGCTGCTCGCCGTCACCCAGCCGGCCGAGCGGCTGAAACTCGCGCAAACGGCTGATCCTGAATCGGTTTTTGATTCGATTCGTCAGGCTCTCGTCTTGCATCATCGCGCACGCACGCTACATAGCGAGCTGAAGGCAGCCGAACGCGCATTGGCTGACGAACCAACGGAAGCCAATTTCGCCTGGATGAAGGACGTCAAGGCTCGCCTCGAGACGATCGAGGGGACCGAGGCGAATCCGGAGAAGTGACCAGGCCGGCCCGTTGCTTTCGTCGGCAGATTCGAGGACGGCTTTGAGGATGGTGCACGATTCATCAACGATGGTCGGTGCTATCTACGGCGGATGAGTTGGGTGGGTGCGCGGCAGCGATGGCTGCCGCGGCGCCCTTTTATGCGTCGGAGCCAGAGCACCGGCGCGCAAGATGGTGGAGCGCTGATTGATGGCGACCAAAGTGAGCGAGCGCGACAAGTCCGAAGCCGGTTCCCCGGAAGCGCCCCCGAGCACGGACAGCCCGCTCCTCGATCTCACCGATCAGGCCGTCAAGCGGATGATCAAGCTCGCCAAGAAGCGCGGCTATGTCACCTATGACGAACTGAACGAGGTCCTGCCTTCGGAAGAGTTCTCCTCCGAGCAGATCGAGGACGTGCTCGGCCAGCTCAGCGAGCAGGGCATCAACGTCGTCGACAACGAGGATCCGGAATCGGCCGGCGAAGAGCGTGCGGCCCGCGGCAAGGACGGCGAAGAGGACGAGGCCGAGGGCGGCGACATGGTCGAGGCGCAGCGCTCGGCGCTGCCGGTCGAGACCAAGCGCAATCTCGAGCCGACCGAGCGCACCGACGACCCGGTCCGCATGTATCTGCGTGAGATGGGCTCGGTCGAGCTGCTCTCGCGCGAGGGCGAGATCGCGATCGCCAAGCGCATCGAGGCCGGCCGCGAGGCGATGATCGCCGGGCTCTGCGAGAGCCCGCTGACCTTCCAGGCGATCATCATCTGGCGCGACGAGCTGATGGAGGGCAAGGTCCTCCTGCGCGACATCATCGACCTCGAAGCGACCTATGCCGGTCCCGACGGCAAGAACCCGGACCAGTTGCCGGGCGAGGGCGAGGAGGCGGCTGAGGCCGAAGAGGCTGCGCCGGAGGGCGAGACCCCGCCCGAAGGCATGGACGACGACGACATGGAGAACAACGTGTCGCTCTCGGCCATGGAAGCCGAGCTGAAGCCGCGCGTGCTCGAAACCTTCGACTCGATCGCCAGCAACTACACCAAGCTGCGCCGCCTGCAGGACCAGGATATCGCCGGCCGGCTGGAGAACGCCAAGCTCTCGCCGTCGCAGGACCGCAAGTACAAGAAGTTGAAGGACGACATCATCGTTGCGGTGAAGTCGCTCTCGCTCAACAACAACCGCATCGAGGCGCTGGTCGAGCAGCTCTACGACATCAACAAGCGGTTGATCTCGCACGAGACCCGGCTGCTGCGCCTGGCCGAGAGCTATGGCGTCGCCCGCGAGGACTTCCTGAAGCAGCATATCGGCGGCGAGCTCGATCCGAAGTGGCTGCTGCGGGTCTCCAAGCTCGGCTCGCGCGGCTGGAAGGAGTTCGTCGCGCAGGAGAAGGACCGGATCAAGGATCTGCGCGAGGACATCCATACGATGGCTTCGGAGACCGGCCTGGAGATCCAGGAGTTCCGCAAGATCGTGCTGATGGTCCAGAAGGGCGAGCGCGAGGCCCGGCAGGCGAAGAAGGAGATGATCGAGGCGAACCTGCGTCTCGTGATCTCGATCGCCAAGAAGTACACCAACCGCGGCCTGCAGTTCCTCGACCTGATCCAGGAGGGGAACATCGGCCTGATGAAGGCGGTCGACAAGTTCGAGTACCGCCGGGGTTACAAGTTCTCGACCTACGCGACCTGGTGGATCCGGCAGGCGATCACCCGTTCGATCGCCGACCAGGCCCGCACCATCCGCATTCCGGTGCACATGATCGAGACGATCAACAAGATCGTCCGGACCTCGCGCCAGATGCTGCACGAGATCGGCCGCGAGCCGACCCCGGAGGAGCTGGCCGAGAAGCTGGCCATGCCGCTGGAGAAGGTGCGCAAGGTCCTGAAGATCGCCAAGGAGCCGATCTCGCTCGAAACGCCGATCGGCGACGAGGAAGACAGCCATCTCGGCGACTTCATCGAGGACAAGAACGCGATCCTGCCGATCGACGCGGCGATCCAGAGCAATCTGCGCGAGACCACTACGCGCGTGCTGGCCTCGCTCACCCCGCGCGAGGAGCGCGTGCTGCGCATGCGCTTCGGCATCGGTATGAACACCGACCACACCCTCGAAGAGGTCGGCCAGCAGTTCAGCGTCACCCGCGAGCGCATCCGCCAGATCGAGGCGAAGGCGCTGCGCAAGCTCAAGCATCCGAGCCGCAGCCGCAAGCTCCGGAGCTTCCTGGACAATTGAGGCGGAGTTCTAACGGGGCGCTTTAGCGCCCCGTTTCATTTTGGCGGGAGCGATTGCCTTCCCGCGGATCCGGCCTCAGCGATTTCACGCCTGAGCCAGTTCACGAACATCGTCGCAGCCGGTTTGCCTGCGCCGCTGCCGGGCAGCACTGCCCAGTAGCCAAGCCCCGTCGCGGTCGCAAAGCCCGGCAATGGCGCGACCAGCGCGCCGCGACGCAGGTAGTCGGCGACCAGAAGGCTCCGGCCCATAGCGACGCCCTGACCATTGAGCGCGGCCTGCAGGACGATGTTGTAGTCCGTCAGCTGCAGCCGGCGGCCTGAGGCGAGGTCGACGGCTGCGTACCGGGACCAGGCCTCCCATTCGGTGGGGCGGTGGCTGGTCAACAGGGTATGGGCGAGAATGTCGTCAGTCCGGGCGAGCGGCTGGCGCACCGCCAGCTCCGGGCTCATGACGGGCATGAGCCGTTCGGTGGCAAGCAACTCGCAGCGCAAGCCTGGCCACTCGCCGACGCCGTAGCGAATGGCGACATCCGCCTCTCCGGCCGCGAGGTTGGCCTGGTTCAGCGTCGGGTCGAGGACGAGGTCGATCTGCGGATAGGCGGTGCGGAAATCGTCGAGACGAGACACCAGCCAGTTGGCGGCGAAGGATGGCAGCAGGCTCACCGTCAACAGCTGGCGAGTGGCGTGCGAGCGGACCTCGCGGGTTCCGTCGGCGACCATGGCGAAGGCCTGCGATATGCAGTCGAGATAGCGTGCGCCTGCCGTGGTCAAGGCGATGCTGCGCCCCCTGCGCTCGAACAGCATGGTTCCCAGCGCCTCTTCCAGGGTCCGGACGTGATGGCTGACGGCACTTTGCGTGATCAGCAATTCCTCGCCGGCACGACGGAAGCTGAGGAGACGGCCGACCGCTTCGAAGGCGCGCAGTGCATGGAGCGGCGGCAGGACGAGCGAGGAGCGCATGTCGTGGGTGTCCGATCATCAGGTGCAAAGCCTTAGAGCAGGCTCCACCCATGAGCCAGATCGATCGCAGCGCGGAGCGTTTCGAATTGGTCAGACATCAGCCGCGCTGTCATCGTCGGGAGCGAAAGGATTTCGACGATGATGATCGCTGACCGCCTGTGGATATTCGGACATGCCCTGCCTGCCGTGGCCCAGCCGGTGCAGGTTCGGTAATGGGGCGCCTCGATATCGAAGCTCTCCGCGCCGCAACGCCGGGCTGCGCGACCTGCATCCACTTCAATCATGCCGGCGCCTCGCTGATGTCCGCCGCCACGCTCGCCGCTGTGACCGAGCAGCTCAAGAGCGAGGCTCTTTATGGCCCGCATGAGGCCAGCGTCGCGGTCCAGGGCAGGCTGGATCAGGCGCGCGCCGATGCCGCGCGCCTTCTCAATGCAACGCCCGCGGAGATCGCCTTCACGTCCAGCGGCTCCGCCGGCTGGGGGCTCGCTTTCGCCGCCCTGCCGCCGTTGCGCGCCGGCGACCGCATTCTGGTCGGGCGCCAGGAATGGGGCGGCAACCTCGCGACGATGCAGCGCGCGGCGGCGCGGTCCGGCGCGCGGATCGAGATGATCCCCTGCCGCGAGGACGGCTCGGTCGATCCCGATGCGCTCGCAGGCATGATCGACGGGCGCGTCCGTCTCGTCGCCCTGACCTGGCTGCCGGCTAATGGCGGCCTGATCAACGACGCTGTGGCAGTCGGCCGGGTGACGCGTGCGGCTGGCATCCCCTATTTCGTCGATGCTGGGCAGGCGCTCGGCCAGATACCCGTCGATGTCGAGGCGGTCGGCTGCGACGTGCTCAAGGGCGCCGGACGAAAGCATCTGCGCGGCCCGCGCGGAACCGCGATCCTCTATGTCCGGGCTTCACTCCGGCAGCGGCTCGACCCGGTGTTCTCGGATGTCCTGTCCGCGCCATGGACGGAACAGGGACCCGCACCGCGCGGCGATGCGCGGATCTTCGAGACGAGCGAGCACGCGGTCGCCCTGCTGCTGGGGCTCGGCGTCGCGCTCCATGAGGCGCTGGCGCTCGGCGTGCCTGCGATCCGGGACCAGATCGACCTGACCGCAAAGCAGTTGCGGGGCGAGCTCGCGGCCATCGACGGCGTCGCCATCCACGATCTCGGGCAGCAGCGGTCCGGGCTGGTGTCCTTCACCGTCGGTGACCTCGACGTCAACGCAGTCAAGAACCGGCTTGCGAGCGCCGGGATTTCGGTCGGGGCGAACGGGCCCGCCTACACGCCGTTCGACATGGAGGCACGCGGGCTCGCCGGCATAGTGCGCGCCTCCATCAGCTATCTCACGAGCGAGCAGGACATCGAGCGCCTGCTCGCCGCGGTCCACGACATCGCGCGGACGCGCTGAGCACATCGCCCGGGCTCAGCCCGCCGGCGCGACCAGCATCGCCGTGAGCCGGCGCGCCACCGGCAGCGCCAGCAGCAGCACCGGGAAGGCGATCAGCCAGGACAGGCCCCAGGCAACGGGCCAACCCTGCAGGAAGGCCGGCGTCGGGCCGAGCACGCGCAGGGTCGAGATCCCCGAGACGATCAGTGTCATCAGGCCCGACAGGATCAACGGGGTGACGAGCGCGCCATAGCGCGCCGGTAGTCTGCGGAAAGGATTCATGGGAACATCCGTAAGGACAGGCTCAGCCGGCGTGGCCTTCTGGCATCCTGGCGGCGCTGAGCCGGGGGGATGCGTTGCCTGACGTGAGACGCTTACGGCCGTCCCTTAGGGACGCAGCGCCGCCCTTACGGCGCGTTTGTGTCCGAGGCAAGCAGAATCGGCCCTGGCCGCCACAGTTCTGCTAAGGTGAGCCTCATGATCGGGGCTTCCCTTGGAGGAGCAGAGATGGCCGGTATCCCGAGCGCCGACGAGATCGAGGCCGCCAAAGCGGCACTGCAGGCCAATCTTCCGCCCCAGGCGAAGAAGCAGGAAGAGGAAGGTTCGGCTGCTGGCGATATCGTCGATGGCGTCCTCGATATCGCCAGCAATGTCTCGATCGAGGCAGTCGGCGTTGCGGTCAAGGCCGTCGGAACCGTGATCGAAGGCGCCGGGACCGCTGTGGTCGCGACCGGCGAGGTCGTCGTCACTGTCATCGGCGGCATCTTCGAGGGGCTGGGCTAGCAAGGCGTCCGCGACCGGGATATCGATGCGGCTCCGGCAGCGTCGCTGGAGCTGGAGTGAAGCTGTGTCCCTCGAATTCCTGCTGACCTCGCTGATCATCGTCGCTTCGCCCGGGACGGGCGCGATCTACACCATCGCCGCCGGGCTGACGCGCGGGGCCAAGGCCAGCCTGCTCGCCTCCTTCGCCTGCACGCTCGGCATCGTGCCGCATCTGATCGCCGCGATGATGGGCCTTGCTGCACTGCTGCATGCCAGCGCGCTCGCCTTCTCGATCGTCAAATACGCCGGCGTCGCCTATCTGCTCTGGATGGCGTGGCAGACGCTGAAGGAGCAGGGCGCGCTCAGCGTCGAAGCTGCGGCCGACGAGCGCTCGGCCTGGCGCGTGCTGGTCGACGGCCTTGCGCTCAACGTGCTCAATCCGAAGCTGTCGATCTTCTTCGTCGCCTTCCTGCCGCAGTTCATCGCCGCGGGCGAGGCGAGCCCGATGGCGCGCATGCTCGAACTCTCGGGCGTGTTCATGGCGATGACCTTCGTCGTCTTCGCGCTCTACGGCCTGTTCGCGGCGGCGATGCGCGACAAGGTGGTGAGCCGGCCGGCGGTGATGGCCTGGCTGCGGCGCACCTTCGCGGCGGCCTTCGTCGCGCTCGGCGCCAAGCTGGCGCTGACCGAGCGGTAATGGCTGGCAAGCAAAGCCGCCTCGCGATCGAGACGCGCGGAGCGGGGCTCTACGAATTCACCGACGCGGTCGCCCGCTTCGTGCGCGAGGCGGCGGTCGATGTCGGTCTGCTGACGCTGTTCGTGCGCCATACCTCCTGCTCGCTCCTGATCCAGGAGAATGCCGATCCGGATGTGCAGCGTGACTTGTCCGCCTTCTTCGCCCGGTTGGTGCCACCGGCAGACGATCGGACGATGGCCTATCTCACGCACCGCGCCGAAGGTCCGGACGATATGCCGGCCCATATCAAGGCGGCGATGCTGCCAGTGTCGCTGTCGATCCCGGTGAGCGGTGGCCGGCTCGCGCTCGGCACCTGGCAAGGGATCTACCTGTTCGAGCACCGGACCAGCCCGCACCGGCGCGAGGTCGTGCTGCACCTGGCCTAAGCCGTCAGCCGTTCTTGGGCCGGACGAGCAGCCGCATGAAAGTGCTGTAGCAATCGTGCAACTCCTGCGGCGACAGGCCGAGATCGAGCTGCTGGAAGCCGATATAGGCGGCGTATTCGACGCGGGCGAGCGCGAGAGCTTCCTCCGGCGTGAAGCGTCCGCTCTCGCCGTGGAGCTTCTCCAGATAGGCGATGCGCTCGCGGTCGACCTCGGCACAGGTCGCGCCGACGCCGGCGTCGAGCTGGGCGAGCCGGCGCATGCCCTGCTCGATGCGGACATCGAGGGCGAGCGCCATTCGGTCGAGCGCGATCAGGCGGTCCTGTGCCGCTTCGACCCCGTCGGCCTCCTGCATCAGGCGAAGGGTATGACTCTCGCGCCAATGCGCGGCGAGGGCGGCGAGATAAGCCTCGATCGCCGGGAAATGCGCATAGAACGAGCCCTTGGTCTTGCCGGCGCGGCGGCAGAGCGCCTCGATGGTCAGCCCTGCCGGTCCCTGCTCGGCGAGGGCGTCGAGGCCGAGCGCGAGCCAGTCGTTCAGGCGGAAGCGGCGCGGGGCAGGGGAGGTCACTGCCACAGGCCGATCGTGCCGCTCACCGTGATCGCGGCGAACAGCGCCCATTGCGGGAAATGCGCGATGCGCAGGCGGAACAGGCCGATCATGCCGAGGCTCCAGAGACAGAACAGCGCGGCGCCGACCGTGGCGAAGAGCGCGAGGTCGCGGCTGCCCTGGCCGGTCGCGACGAGGCCGAAGGCCAAGGCCAGTGCGGCGAGCACGATCGTCACCAGATGCCAGCAATAATACATGGTGAATTTCGGTACCGCGTGCAGCCGCTCTGTCGCCAGCAGCGGCGCTGCGATCTCCCGGCCGCCGATAATGGCGTGGATCAGGGTGGTAACCGCCGCGAGCGCGGCGGCAAGGGCGAGCCAGATGTTCATGTCGGCCTCCATAATAGTACCATACCGTATGGTATTATTATGGAGAGAAGCAAGCCTCGCAAGGTGAGCTGTGACGAAAATCGGGGAAGGGGGGCGACGCGCCAGGACGAGCTCCGGGACCAGGCTGCCCGAAGCGGGCCAGTCACCGCCCGGCGTAGTACTCCGGCTCCGGCGGCGGCTCCCAGGACTGGCCGGTGGCGATCAGGCAGCTGATGCCGTCGGGCAAGGTGGCGAACAGGGTGAAGGAACCGTTCGGAGCGGCGAAGAGCTCGATCACGCTGCCATTCGAGGCGAGGCCGTAGCCGATCAGGCGCTCGCCATAAAGTTCATGCAGCTGGCTCGTCGCCATGCTGCGCTCGGCGCAAGGAATGCCCGGACGTGCCTGAGCCTGAACTGCGCCGGGCGACAATGGCAATGCCAGCAGGATCGGCAGGCAGAATTTGAGGAAGCGCGTCATGGCTGCTCCTGCGACAGAGCGGGCCAAGGCGGGCACGAAGGGTGGACGGGCTCGGCTTTTCCGCCCTGTCTCACTAGGACATGGTGACGCAGGCGCCGCTGCGCCAGAGGCGAGGAGCGCGATGGAGGATTCCTCAGGTACGGAGGTCCGTCGCCCTTCACATGCCGAGGCTCTTGGCCAAGCAGGCCGCATCTGCGCTATACAGCGCCGGTCACACGGAGCGCGCCATGTCTTTCCTCAAATCCCTGTTCGGCCGCAAGGAGGCCAAGCCGGCTACGCCCGCCGGGCCGCTGAAGACCATCGAGTACAAGGGCTTCACCATCCATGCGACGCCGTTCGCGGAGGGCGGGCAGCAGCAATTGTCCGGGGTGATCGAGAAGGAGATCGACGGCGAGGTGAAGAGCCATCGCTTCATCCGGGCTGACCGCTTCCCGGGCGCCGACGAGGCGGCCGAGTTCGCCATCGTCAAGGCCCGGCAGCTGATCGACGAACAGGGCGAACGCCTGTTCAAATAGGAATTCGGGTAATCCCTGTTTTAATCATGGAGCTTGTTTCAAAATTCATTGGATCAGTATTGATTCAAAATTTTAAATCTGCGCATCCATTACGTTTTCCTTGGGACATTGCGCAAATTTGAATCAATTAATACGGCGGCTTCCGCTGCTTTCCGCCTTCGTGGGAGCAGCTATTGCGCTGCGGTATTGGATTCGCCTTCGCCATTTAAAACTTTATTCGGTTTTTCCGGCTTTGATGCCATTACGTTGTTCGCCGTATCGAGATCCCTTGCATGCCTCCCAATCCCCCCGGCAGCCAGAAGCCGGACGAGCCTGCGAGTGTGCAGGGCGCCGCCGCTGATGACAGTTGGTTCCGGGAGGTCGTGGCGCAATTGCCGCTCGCGCTCTACGCGACGGATGCCGACGGACACGTGACCTATTTCAATCAGGCGGCTGCCCGGCTCGTCGGGCGGCAACCCCAGCTCGGGCAAGACCGTTGGTGCATCGCCCATCGGCTCTTCCAGATCGACGGTTCGCCGCTGGCGCATGAGGACTGCCCGCTGGCCGTGGCGCTGCGCGAGAGGCGCGTGGTCCGTGGCATCGAGGCGCTGGCCGAGCGGCCCGATGGCAGCCGCGTGCGCTTCATGCCGCTGCCGACGCCGCTCTACGATGCGCAAGGCAAGCTCACCGGCGCGGTCAACGTGATGGTCGACGTCAGCAGCGGGCCGCAAACCGGCGTCGATGCGGCTGCGTCTGCTCATCACCTTGCCGAAGATCTTGCAGCCGCGATCGCGCAGAAGCAACTGCATCTGCACTACCAGCCGGTCTTTTCGGCGGCTGGCAACCTGACAGGCTTCGAGGCGCTGGCGCGCTGGGTTCATCCCGAGCGCGGCGTGATCCCGCCATCCGAGTTCATCCCGGCGGCAGAGGCGAGCGGGCTGATCCTGCCGCTGGCGCGCGAGCTGCTGTGCCAGGCCTGCACCGAGGCGGCGAGCTGGGCAAAGCCGCTGCGCATCGCCGTCAACGTCTCGCCGCTGCAGTTCCGCCATGGTGACCTGCCGGCGCTGATCGACGAGGTGCTGGTCGAGACCGGGCTGGAGCCGGAGCGGCTCGAGCTCGAGATCACCGAAGGGGTGATGATCACCGATTTTGATCGCACCATGCTGGTGCTGCACCGGATCAAGGCGCTCGGCGTGCGCATCGCGCTCGACGATTTCGGCACAGGCTATTCCTCGCTCTCCTATCTCCACATGTTCCCGCTCTCGACGCTGAAGATCGACCGCAGCTTCGTCGCCAATCTCGGCGTCGCCTCGGAGGCCGCGGCGATCACGCGCGCCGTCATCGCGCTTGGCCATGCGCTCGACATCGAGGTGGTGGCCGAGGGTGTCGAGACGCGCGAGCAGCTCGACTTCCTGATCGACGAAGGCTGCAACTACATGCAGGGCTATATGCTCGGCCGCCCGCTGCCGGCCGAGCAATATGCCGACCTGACCGGCCGCAAGGGCTGAGCTAGCTAGTTCCGCTTGGCGTTCGCCTGCAGTTCGACAAGCAGGGCCTCGCCGCTCCAGCGCGCACTGTCGGATTCCGCCGCCTTGATCAGCGATATCAGGCGCGCATTGACCGGCGCCCGCCGCCCGAGCCGGTCGGCCAGCCTGACCACCTCGCCATTGATCCAGTCGACCTCGGTCCTGCGTCCGGCGGCGAGATCGTCGGCCATGGAGGAGCGGGCTGACGGATCGATCGCCAGCATCTTGCGGGCTAACCGCGCGAAGAGCGCATCAGGCAGGCGCAGCAGCGCCGGGATCCAGGCGGCCGGCAGTGGCGTCAGCCGCGCGGGCTGTATCCCCGCCTGCTTCAGCAAGGCTAGGGCTTCGGCCTGCGCCAACGCCAGGCAGCGACGATAGGCGCGCTGCGCCAGTTCCTGCTGCAAGGGCAGGGCGGAGAGGGCGTTGACGGCGTTGTTGAGGTTGAGGAGCAGCTTGGCCCATTGCACCGGCGGCATGTCGCGGTGCCGGCGCAAGGCGAAACCGGCGCGGGTGAAATCGGCGAGGAAAGGCGCGAGCGCGGCTGCGTCCTCGACCTCGGGCTCGCCTTCAGACGCCTGATGGAAGGCGCCGGGACCGCGCCTGATGACATTGAACGGCACCATGCCGGCGAGCACGCTGCGGCCGGGCAGGGCGGCGCGCAGCGTATCGGCATTGCCAATGCCGTTCTGGAAGCTGATCACGACGGCGTTCGGTGCAGCCAGGGTGGCAAGCTCGCCCGCGGCTTGCGCGGTCGCGCCCGACTTCACGGTGACGAGGATGAGGTCGGCCGCCGCGGCGGCCCCCGGCTCGGTCGAGAAGGCGATCGTCTCTGGCGGAACGCGCCAGTCGCGGCCGTCATAATGCGTCAGCGCCAGGCCGTGCTGCCCGAGTTCCTCGCCAACGCCCGGGCGGCCGATGAAATCGACGTCAGCGCTGCCGGCAGCGAGCCGCCCGCCGAGATAGCAGCCGATCGCGCCGGCGCCGTAGATGCAGATCCTGGCCATTGCCCCTCCGGTCGGGTGCCGAGCATGCCGGCCTCGCCGTATGATGCAAGCGCGGTCGACGAGAACGCAGGCCGCCCCCACATCTGCGCCGCATCGGCCCGCCGCCGATGCGCTTGTGGCGAACGAGCGTGCTGCCTAATGCTCGGGCGGAGAGAAGATCGTTCTCCAGGCTTAAAGTGAGAGACGGATTCACCGATCGGCTTGAGTCAACCTGATCGGATCCGGCTCTAGCGCGGCGAGGAAACATGAACGCCCAGGATGCGCGCTATGCGCCGGATTCTGCCTATGCCTGGATGAGGCTGGGGCTTGCCCTGCTGGTCGGGACGATCGCCTGCGTCGGTTCCTGGTCGGCGGTCGTGGTGGTGACGGCGGTTCAGCAGGAATTCGGCGTGATGCGCGCCGATGCCTCGCTGCCCTACACCTTTGCGATGATCGGCTTCGGCGTCGGCAACATCGCCATGGGCCGGCTGGCCGACCGTTTCGGGATCGTCTGGCCGATCGTGCTAGGCGCGCTGTTGCTGTGCAGCGGTTATGCCCTCGCGTCGATCGCCGGGTCGCTCTGGCAGTTCGCGCTGGCGCATGGCTTCCTGATCGGGCTCGGCGCCGCGACCGGATTCTCGCCGCTGATCGCGGATCTCTCGCACTGGTTCCGGCGCTATCGTGGCCTTGCCGTCGTCTTCGGCGCGTCGGGCAGCTATCTCGCCGGCATGTTCTGGCCGCAGCTGATCAACTGGGGCGTCGAAACGCACGGGCTGCGGACGACGCATCTTTGGCTGGGCATCGCCTGCCTGGTGGTGATGCTGCCGCTCGCGCCGCTGTTCCGGCGCCGACCGAATGCGGCGAGCATCGCGGCGGCCGAGGCGACGAGCGCCGGCGCGCGCGGCAGCCTCGGGCTGTCGCCGAACCAACTGCAGCTGCTCCTGGTCGTGGCCGGCTTCTGTTGCTGCGTCGCGATGTCGATGCCGCAGGTCCATATCGTCGCCTATTGCAGCGACCTCGGCTACGGCGTCGCCCGCGGCGCCGAGATGCTGACGGTGATGATGGCGCTCGGCATCGTCAGCCGGATCAGCTCGGGCTTCGTCGCCGACAAGATCGGCGGCACGGCGACGCTCGCTTTGTCCTCGGTGATGCAGGGCATGGCGCTCTTCCTCTACCTCTGGTTCGACGGGCTGAGCTCGCTCTTCATCGTCACTGGCATCTTCGGTCTGTTCCAGGGCGGGATCGTGCCGATGTATGCGGTGATCATCCGCGACTACATGCCGCCGCGCGAGGCGGGCGTGCGCATCGGCGTCGTCATGTCGGCGACGGTGTTCGGCATGGCCTTCGGCGGCTGGGTCTCCGGCCTGATCTTCGACGCGACCTCGTCCTACCGGCTCGCCTTCCTCAACGGTCTCGCCTGGAACCTGATCAACCTCTCGATCGTCTGCTGGCTGATGATGAAGGCGCGGCCGAAGCTGGCGGTGGCGTAGACTACATCCTCGGTTCGAGCGACCGCTTTCGCTCATAGATCCAACGTAGGCACCTGCAGAGCTCGATTTGCATCACAATCGGGATCGAGCTGTCTCGCGAGTGTATGAGCTCTCTTAGGCTCTCGTGTAGATGCTCGATCTGACGTAGCTCTTTATCGAATGCGCCTTCAAGTTGGTGTGGTCCTTCATCGATGGGCGGGAGCTTTGAATAAACTGCGTAGAGCTGGGCCAGAATACGGTTCGTGTCATTTTTCGTGATGGAGTTGACGAGGCGGTTGAGCTTCGTCTCAGTCTCCCGTTCAGGGCGCAGTAGTGAAAACGCCTGACAATATTCGGTATAGGGTCTTGCGCGCATTTTGATCCTTAGTGATCAGAAGCAGGCCGATAGGTTCCGAAGCACCAGACATGCCCTTCCGGGTCCTTGCAGATGAAGTCGCGGCTGCCATAGGGCTGGTCGGTCGGCTCCATGCAGATTTCCGCTCCCGCTGCCCGGGCCCGCTCGCAGAGCGTATCGATGTCCGTCGTCGCGATATAGGGCGAAGCGGTGGTGCCGCCGAGCTCGGCCGGACGCGAGACCAGCTTGCCGAACACGTTGTTCTCGGACGAGCCAAGCATGACGAAGCTCTCGCCCATGCGCAGCTCGCCATGCAGCAGGGTCTTGCCGTCGTCGGAATAATAGGCGGCGTGCTTCTCGAAGCCGAAGGCCTCGATCAGCCAGTCATAGATGCGCGGCGCGTTCGCATAGCGCAGCGAGATGCAGATCATCGGCGGTGGTGTGCTCATCGCGCTTCTCCTTGGCTGCAATGGCTTGACGCAGCATGCGGGTAGGCCAAGTTGGGCTCAAGATCGGGCGGGATGAATCCATGCTACAATTCGAGCGTCGTCACGAACGCCTGGTCCCGATCCGGCGCTTCGCCCTGCGTCTGGGGCGAGCGATTCTGCTTTGGCTCGCGCTCACCGTCGTCGGGCTCGCCATTGGCATGATCGGCTATGCCGCCAGCGAAGGCATGAGCGGGATCGATGCCTTCGTCAACGCGGCGATGATCCTCTCCGGCATGGGGCCGGTGGCCGAGCTGAAGACCGATGCCGGCAAGCTCTTCGCCGGCCTCTATGCGATCTTCTCGGGCCTGTTTGTGGTGATCGCCACCGGCTTCGTGCTGGCGCCGATCCTGCATCGTGTGCTCCACTCCTTCCATATCGAAGAGGGGAAGGCCAACGATGACTGAGCCTGGTGTGAAACCCGCCGAAGAGCCCTGCGGCACCTTGACCGTGCGCACCATCGCCATGCCGGCGGACACCAACGCCAATGGCGACATCTTCGGCGGCTGGGTGATGTCGCGCATGGACCAGGCCGGCGGCATCGCCGGGGTCGACCGGGCGCAGGGCCGCGTGGTCACCGTCGCGGTCGAGGCGATGACCTTCATCCGCCCGGTCAAGGTCGGCGACGTGCTCAGCGTCTACACCTCGGTGAAGTCGGTCGGACGGACCTCGATGAAGATCCAGGTCGAGGCCTGGGCCAAGCGCTTCCGCACTACGCTGCACGAGAAGGTCACCGATGCGACCTTCACCTTCGTCGCGATCGACGACGAGGGCAGGCCGCGCCCGGTGCCGTCGGCGGGGTGAGGCCGGAGGCAAAACCCTAACGAGACGTGAACCGGCCCCATCGCCGAGTGATTCAGAAGAATCCGGCAACTTAAGCGTTCTTTAAGCGGACCTCCGCAATTCTGCCGGCGATCGGTCCATCGGGACCGCTCTGCAAGGGGCTGGGAGGTCCTGCATGATCGGCCGCCGTCATCCGTCGGCGCATGAAGCTTGGCTCGCGCCGTCGCCGCAACAGGGCGCCGCGCCGACGAGCCGCTGTCGCTCATCATCAAGATCATTTCCATTCCCCGGCTGACCGTCGTCGGCTGCCTGCCCCCATGTCCGCGTCCGATCCCGGCCAGCGCCGCGCTGCCGGGGATGCCTTCAGGAGTACCGCGTCAATGTCGAAGACTGGAAAGCCTGCGCGCCAGAAGGGCTCGCGCATCGGGATCGCAGCGCGGATCTATGCCGCGCTCGGCGTCCTGACGGTGTTGACGATCGCGGCGTCGCTGGTCGCCTGGTTCTCCTATGGCCGGGTCGGCAGCACCGTCGCCGAGATGGTCGAGCGCAAGATGCCGGTGGTCGAGCTGGCGCTCGAGCTCTCGCAGGCGGCGACGGCCTCGACCGCGCTGGCGCCGCGCTTCATGGAGGTCCAGACCGTACGCGAACGCGCGGCGCTGACCGGCGAGTTCGACAAGGTCGAGGCTCGGCAGTTCGACCTCGTCCGCAAGATCGGCGAGCAGGGCAATGTCGACAACAAGAAGGCGCAGGCCGCGCTCGACGGTCTCTCGCGCCAGATCAACGACATCAACGACCTGACCGGCGAGCGTCTGCGCAACGCCTCCGAAGGCGCTGCCGCACTGGAGAAGCTCGGCACAGCCTATGAGGCCTTCGTCAAGGCCGCCAGCGGCGAGGCCGAGCAGGCCAAATTCGCGGTGACCTTCGGCCTCGACGATCTCGCCGCGCTCTCGGGCGAGGCGTTGACCGGTGCAGTCAAGACGCTGATGGACCGCGACTTCGCGATCTTCGACCTGGCCCGCACCCTGCAGGCCAATGTCAACGAGATGGTCGGCGTTCTCCGCGAGATCGCGCAGATCAACGACAAGGAGAAGCTGAGCCTCGCCCGCGAGCGTTTCAACGGCATCGCCTACCGGCTGCGGACGCTGCTCGCGGACGCCGAGAAGATTACCGCCAACAAGGCGCGGGCCAAGACGGTCGAGGACCTGATCGCGATCGGCGAAGGCAGCGACGGGCTGGTCGACATCCGCAACCGCGACATCACCACCCGCGAGGGCATCAACCGCGGCCTCAAGGAGGTCGACCAGGCTGCGGCGCAGCTGCGCCGCGAGGTCGATGCCCTGGTGCAGGGCGCGCGCGGCGAGGCGCAAGCCGCCGTCGGCTCGACGAAAGAGCTGATCGAGACCAGCAAGCTCTGGCTCGGCATGATCGGCCTCGGTTCGCTTCTCGTCGCGCTGGCGCTGTCGCTGTTCTATGTCCGGCGCCAGATCGTCGGCCGCCTCAACAAGCTCTGGGCCGCGACCAAGGCGATCGCCGACGGTCAGCTCGAGACGGTCGTCGACACGAAAGGCAATGACGAGATCGCCGACATCTCGAAGAGCGTGCTGCTCTTCCGCGACAATGCGGTGGCGTTGCGCGCCGCCGAACTCGCCAAGGTCGAGGATGAGGAGCGCGCCCAGGAGCAGCGCCGCCAGATGATGGCCGAGCTCGGCGAAGCCTTCGGCGTCGTCGTCGCTGCAGCGGCGCAGGGCGATTTCAGCCGCCGGGTCGACGCCACTTTCGCCGATGCCGAGCTCAATGCGCTGGCAGCTTCAGTCAACGAGCTGCTCGAGACCGTCCAGACCGGTCTGTCCGAGACCTGCGAGGTCCTCGGCCACCTCTCGGACGGTCATCTGGTCGCCCGCGTCGAGGGCCGCTACCAGGGCGCCTTCGCCGAACTCAAGAACGGCACCAACAGCCTCGCCGGCGAGTTCGAGAGCACGCTGGCACGCCTTTCGGAGACCGTCTCTGCGGTGCGCAGCGCGACCAGCGAGATCCTCGACGGCGTCACCGACCTCGCCGAGCGCACCAGCGAGGAAAGCAACGCCGTCTCGGTCGCGACCAACCAGCTCGGTGCCTTCGCCAGCAATGTCCAGAAAACCGCCAAGGATGCCGCCGCCGCCGTCGGCATGGCCCAGAGCGCCGAGGAGCGCGCCCAGCAGGGCGAGCAGGTCGTCGCCTCGGCATTGGAGGCGATGCAGCGCATCCGCACCTCCTCCAGCAAGATCTCGGAGGTGATCTCGATGATCGACGAGATCGCCTTCCAGACCAACCTCCTGGCGCTGAATGCGGCTGTGGAAGCGGCCCGCGCCGGTGATGCCGGCAAGGGTTTCGCGGTGGTCGCCAGCGAGGTGCGCAGCCTCGCCAAACGCTCGGCCGACGCCTCGAACGACGTCAAGAAGCTGGTCGAGGCCGCCCATGGCGACGTCAAGGTCGGCGTCGGCCTAGTCGAGCAGAGCTCGGCCGTGTTCGGCAGCATCCTGACCTCGGTCAACGATCTCTCGGCGCTGATGAACGGCATCTCGCAGACCGCCCGCGGCCAGGCCAGCGACGTCTCGACGATCAACAAGGAGATCGACGGCATCGGCACCATGGCGCATCAGAACGCGGCGCTGGTCGAGGAGACCAATGCCGCGCTCGCCCTCACCGACGAGCAGACCCGTTCGCTCACCGAGCACATCTCGCGCTTCAGCTTCCGCGAGGGCGGGGCAGCCGAGCACGGACACGAGCAGGCACGGGCGGCCTGACCGCGCGAAACGCATAAGATATCGCCGGACATTACGACGCCCTCCGCCGCAAGGCGGGGGGCGTTGCGTTTGGCGCGGCTTGCGGGAGCATAGTGCGATCTATATTTTAGAATCATTCTAAAGGAGACTGCGATGCTATCTCGGTTCCTGCCCGCCGGCCTGAGTGGCCGGCGCCGCTTCGACAGCCTGAGCGAGCGCGAGATCCTGGCGCTGGCGATCGCCTCGGAAGAGGAGGACGGCCGCATCTACGCCGTCTATGCCGAAAGGCTGCGTAGGGACTACCCGGCTTCGGCGGCGGTTTTCGACGGCATGGCGGGCGAGGAGGACGAGCACCGCCGCCGCCTGCTCGACGACTACCGCCGCCGCTTCGGCGAAGTGGTGGTGCCGATCCGGCGCGAGCATGTCGCCGATTTCTACCAGCGCCGGCCGGTCTGGCTGGTCGAGACGCTCGGGCTCGATCGCATCCGCGAGGAGGCGGCGGCGATGGAGCGCCAGGCGCGCGACTTCTATGTCGCTGCCGCCGGCCGCAGCACGGATGCTGAGACGCGTGGCCTGCTCGGCGACCTGGCGCGAGCCGAGGCCGGCCATGAGAGCAAGGCGGAAGAACTCGCCGAGGACCATCTCAAGGGCGAGGCCGCTTCGACGGAGGACGCCGCCGCGCACCGGCAATTTCTGCTGACCTGGGTGCAGCCGGGCCTCGCCGGGCTGATGGACGGCTCGGTCTCGACGCTGGCGCCGATCTTCGCCACGGCCTTCGCCACCCAAAACCCGTGGACAACCTTCCTGGTCGGCCTGTCCGCCTCGATCGGCGCCGGCATCTCGATGGGCTTCACCGAGGCGGCGCATGACGACGGCAAGCTTTCCGGCCGCGGTTCGCCCTGGAAACGCGGGCTGGCGTCCGGCGTGATGACCGCGCTCGGCGGTCTTGGCCATGCCTTGCCCTATCTGATCCCGTCCTTCTGGACGGCGACGGCGATCGCACTGGTGGTCGTTTTCATCGAGCTCTGGGCGATCGTCTGGATCCAGAACCGCTACATGGAAACGCCCTTCGCCCGCGCGACATTCCAGGTCGTGCTCGGCGGCGCGCTGGTGCTGGCGGCCGGCATCCTGATCGGCGGGGCGTGAGGGCGTTGCCGCCCGAAAGGTGGTGGGCCGGGCCGGACTCGAACCGGCACCGGCGCTGTTATGAGCAGCGAGCTCTAACCATTGAGCTACCGGCCCGCGGCAGGCCTAGCATCCGCCGGGCGCAGCGGCAACGGCCCGGCGAGCCGGAAATGGGACGACCATGCGAGGGCTGTCTTGCTCCCAGGTCCGATCGCGCCGAGATGCCATCCAGCTCCGTCGTCACGCCGCCAAATGATAGGGGGCGACCAGGATATCGGCCGGAATGTGCCATTCGCGGTTGAGCTTGAAGACCATTTCCATGGTCAGGGCGCGCTTGCGGTTGAGGATTTCGGAGGCGCGGGACTTCGACCCGATGAGCGCTGCAAGGTCTCTTTGCGTCAACTGGCGGAGCTCCATCCACTGCTTGATCATCTCGACCGGATCAGGCGCCTCGATCGGATGGTGCCTGTCCTCGTAGACCTTGAGCAGGTCGGCCAGCACATCGAAGCGGGCAGCCTCGGGGGTGCCGGGCGTGGGCTGGTCGTCGAAATAGCGGGCGATCTCGTCGACCGCCCACGCATAGTCCGCTTCGGTGCGGATCGCACGAATGTCCATCTGCATCACACGGTCTCCGGGTCGATTCTGTCGTAGTCCTTATGGGTTCCCACGAACTTGATGAGAGCCCTTCGATAGGCATAGGCGAAGTGGACGATCAGCCGATATTTGTTGCCGCCGATATCGAAGATGACGCGATTGTCGCCGACGAAGTCGACCGTCGTCCCGAACTGAGCCTTGATGTCGGCCGGGCCTGCCCATGCAGCTTTGTCGGCGATGGCGTACCAGGTTCTCAACGGCATTTCCGCACGCGGCTCACGCTCCCAGAATTCCTTCAGGGTCTTGCGCGAGATCACCTGCATGAGTGCTCTGTAACATTTTCCCAAATTGGGAACAAGTAGAAATTCCCATCCTGGGAAACAGCTTGCAGCCTGCTGCTCTTGCCTGGCCGCCTCACCCCACGACGATGTCGTCATATTCCGGGTGGCGGCTGACCCAGCCGGCCATGAAGGAGCAGCGCGGCACGACCTTGCGGCCCGAGGCGCGGATCTGCTCGAAGACGCCTTTCGCCAGGCGCGAGCCGATGCCCTGGCCGGACAAGGCCTGCGGCACCTCGGTGTGCGTCAGCACGACGCGGTTGCCATCGAGCTTGTAATAGGCGAGGGCGAGCTCGTCGCCGATCGCGAGTTCGAAACGGTTCTGGTCAGGGCGGTCGACGACGCGGGTGTCCATCTGACGATCCTCTCTGGCTGCGTTGCCGCCGTTGCGGTTGCCGGCATATCGGCAGTCTGTTCAGCCGGGCGGTCCAAGACAAGGCGGCCCGGGCTGCAACGCCGGGCCGCGGAGTCGGTTGGGGTGCGTCCGGGCGTCAGCCGGCCAGCTTGGCAGCGATCCCGGCGACGTGCTTGCCCTGATAACGCGCTCCGGCGAGCTCGTTCTCCGAAGGTTTGCGCGAGCCGTCGCCGGCGGCGATGGTGCTGGCGCCATAGGGCGAGCCGCCGGTGATTTCCGCCAGCGTCATCTGGCCCTGGAAGCTGTAGGGCAGGCCGACGATGACCATGCCCTGATGCAGCAGCACGGTATGGGTCGAGAGGATTGTGCTCTCCTGGCCGCCATGCTGGGTCGCGGTCGAGGTGAAGACGCTGCCAACCTTGCCGATGAGCTTGCCCTGGAACCAGAGGCCGCCGGTCTGGTCGAGGAAGTTCTTCATCTGCGCCGGCATGTTGCCGAAGCGGGTGGGGACGCCGAGGATGATCGCGTCGTAATCGGGAAGCTCGTCGACTGTGGCGATCGGCGCGGCCTGATCGAGCTTGAAGCCGGACTTGCGGGCGACCTCCTCGGGGACGAGCTCGGGCACGCGCTTGATCACCGCCTCGGCGCCGGCCTCGCGCACCCCTTCAGCGACGGCCTGCGCCATCGTCTCGATATGGCCGTAGCTCGAATAGTAGAGAACCAGAACCTTCGTCATCGAAATCGTCCTTCTTGGGGGCGAGCTGCCGGAGCGCGAACGTCCGGCAGCCCAGGTTGAGCCTGCTAAGACAGTTGTCCACTCACGAGCGTGACAGTTCAGCCGCGCTGCGAGACGGTGGTGTAGCTGGTGATCAGGTTGCGATAGTCGGGGATGTGGTTCGAGAAGAGCGCCCCTAACCCCTCGACATCGTTGCGCCAGTCGCGGTGCAGTTCGCAGGCGACGCCGAACCAGGTCATCAGCTGGGCGCCTGCATCCGACATGCGCTGCCAGGCCGACTGGCGGGTGATCTCGTTGAAGGTGCCGGACGCGTCGGTGACGACGAAGACGTCGAAGCCGGCCTCGATCGCGGCCAGCGCCGGGAAGGCGACGCAGACCTCGGTGACGACACCGGCGATGATGAGCTGCTTTCGCCCGGTCGCCTTCACCGCCTTAACGAAGTCCTCATTGTCCCAGGCGTTGATCTGGCCGGGGCGCGGGATGAACGGCGCATCCGGGAAGGTCTGCTTGAGCTCGGGGACGAGCGGGCCGTTCGGGCCATCCTCGAAGCTGGTGGTCAGGATCGTCGGCAGCTTGAAGTATTTGGCGAGGTCGGCCAGCGCCAGCACGTCGTTCTTGAACTTGTCCGGGTCGATGTCGCGGACCAGCGAGAGCAGGCCGGCCTGGTGGTCGACCAGCAGGACGGCGGCCTTGTCCTTGTCGAGGCGGGTATAGGGCTTGGTCATGGTCGTTCTCCGTGAACGTGGATGTCCGGCATCGCGGCGGCGGACAGCGCCGGTGCCGGCGTCAGGCCGGAGTCTTGCTGGCCGGGATCTTGCCGAAGCGACCGTTCTGGAAATCGGCCATGGCCTGGCGGATCTCGTCGCGGGTGTTCATGACGAAGGGGCCATGCATCGCGACAGGCTCATCGATCGGCTCGCCGCTGAGGACGAGGACGGTGGCGTCGGTCTCGGCCTCGATCGTCGCTTCGCCGCCAGTGCGATCTAACAGCACGAACTGGGCTTCGCGGGCCTTGTCGGCGCCGTTGATCAGGACGTTGCCACGCAGGACGACGATGCCGAGGGTGCGCCCTTCCGGCAAAGCGAGCGAGGTTTGCCCGTCGCGCTTCAGACGGAGGTCCCAGATGTCTATCGGGGTGAAGGTCCGGGCCGGGCCGGCATGGCCCTGATAGTCGCCGGCGATGACACGCAGCGTGCCGGCGCCATCCGGCAGCGCGACCGCGGGAATGTCCCTGTCGAGCAGGGCCTGGTAGCCGGGGGCGGCGCTCTTGTCCTTCGCCGGCAGGTTGACCCAGAGCTGGACCATGTCGAGCGTGCCGCCCGAGCGGGTGAAGGCCTGCGAGTGGAATTCCTCGTGCAGGATGCCGGAAGCCGCGGTCATCCACTGCACGTCGCCGGGGCCGATCAGGCCGCCCTGGCCGGTGGAATCGCGATGCTCGACCTCGCCCTGGTAGACGATGGTGACGGTCTCGAAGCCGCGATGCGGGTGGACGCCGACGCCGCGAGGCTTCTCCGTCGGAGCGAACTCGGCCGGGCCGGCATGGTCGAGCAGCAGGAAGGGGCTGACATGCTCGCCCTGGGCGGCGTGCGAGAACATCGAGCGGACGGGAAAGCCGTCGCCGACCCAATGGGCGGTGGGGCTGCTGTAGATGCCGCGAACCTGTCGCATGGCCTGATCTCCTCGGATGCGCCGTGCGGCGCTGTGTTGTCGAAGAGATTATTGGTGGGACAGAGAGCGCAGTAGCCGGCATAGTTCAGCCACTCTGTCCTACTGGCAGGACAATGGTGGCGCGATGCAGGACCTGAACGACCTCTATTTCTTCGCCCAGGTGGTCGAGCATCAGGGCTTCGCCGCCGCCGCCCGCGCCATGGGCATGCCGCGCTCGCGCCTGAGCCGACGCCTCGCATTGCTGGAGGAGCGGCTCGGAGTCAGGCTGGTGCAGCGCTCGACCCGGCGCTTTGCGGTCACCGAGATCGGCCGGGAATATCACCGGCATTGCCTCGCCATGCTGGTCGAGGCCGAGGCGGCGCAGGAGGCGATCGACCGGGTCCGAGCCGCGCCGCAGGGCGTGGTGCGCGTCGCTTGTCCCTCGGCCGTGCTCTATTTCCAGGTCGGGGCGATGATCGCCCGCTTCCTCGCTGCCTGCCCGAAGGTCGAGGTGCAGCTGGAAAGCACCAATCGGCGCGTCGACGTGATCCGCGAGGGCTTCGACATCGCGATCAGAGTGCGTTTCCCGCCTTTGGAGGAAAGCGAACTGGTGATGAAGGTGCTGGCCGAGAGCCGGCAATGCCTGGTTGCGGCGCCGCAATTGCTGACACAGCTCGGGCGCGCCCTCGTCCCGGCGGATATCGGCGCTTTGCCGAGCCTGTCATGGGGCGGGACGCAGCAGAGCCATGAATGGCGGCTGCAGGGGCCTGATGGCGCCGAGGCCAGCATCCGCCACCAGCCGCGCTTCGTCACCGAGGACATGGTGGCGCTGCGCCATGCCGCGCTGCAGGGTGTCGGCGTCGTGCAGATGCCGACCATGGTGGTGACCCAGGACATCAAGGCGGGGAAGCTGGTGCATGTCCTGCCGGACTGGGCGCCGCGGGCCGGCATCATCCATGCCGTTTTTCCGTCTCGGCGCGGCTTGCTGCCCTCGGTCAGGGCGCTGCTCGATTTTCTCGCGACGGAGTATGCGCGGCTGGACGCCGAGAGCCGCTAAACGAGAGCGGCCGGGCATTTGCCCGGCCGCCATTAAGTGCCTTGCTGTCGGCGGTCTCGCCTACTTGAACGCGATCACCACGCCGTCGGCGCCGATCGTGGCCTGCAGGCCCTGGCGACGGGTGTCGAGGCTGAGGGTCACGCCCTTGTCGTTCTTGAGCCAGACGCGGCCCTGGCCGGCGCGGCCGACGGCCCAGCCTTCCTTGAGCTGGACATAGGGACCTGCCAGGTCGTTGCGTGTGGTCAGGCCGTAGACGCGTCCGCTGGCGACGACGCGTGCGGCGCCGATGCCGCCGATGCCGAGCCCGCCGACCGAGATCGGATAGGAGCGGCCGCGATAGGTGAAGGTGCCGCCGCCGAGCTCGCCGGAGGCCAGGAAGGCGACCGAGATCTGCTCGATCTTGACCGTACCGGTCTGCGGACCCAGCGTTCGCGGCTGGGCCACGGCCGTGCCGGTAACGAGGGCAAGCGCAGCAGCGCCGGCGAAGAGAGATTTGATGGCGGGCACGGTCAGTACTCCTTGGTGATGCAACGGAGTCTACAACTGCCGGGAAGCCCGGCAGTTCCGTGTGCCCACCGCGCCGCCTAGCGCGCTTTCCGTTCAGCCGGACTCGGCTGAACGAAGAGAATTCGCGCAAAATCAAAAGGTTGAGCATGTTCTTGCCGCAAAAGTGGTGCCCACTTTTGCGGAACATGCTCAGCGGAATGGCGGGCTGTACTGGATGCCGCCCTTGCTCCAGAGCTCGTTCGGGCCGCGCGCCAGCTGCAGGCGCGAGCTCTTGCCGAGATGGCGCTCGAAGCTCTCGCCGTAATTGCCGACGGCCGAGATGATGTGCACGACCCAGTCGTTCGTGACGCCCATCGCCTCGCCCATCTTGCCGTCGAGGCCGAGGAAGCGCTTCACCTCGGGGTTCGAGGATTTCAGCATCTCCTGGACATTGGCCTTTGTGATGCCGAGCTCCTCGGCGTTGATCAGGGCGAGGACGGTCCAGCGCACCAGGTTGAACCAGGTCTCGTCGCCGGTGCGGACCCAGGGGCCGAGAGGCTCCTTCGAGACCACCTCCGGCAGGATGACGTGATCGTCGAGGTCCTGCAGCTTCATCCTGACGGCCGAGAGGGCCGAGATGTCGGTGGTGTAGGCATCGCAGCGGCCGGATTCGTAGGCCTTGAGAGCTTCTTCGGATGTTCCGAAGGCGGCAGCCTCGTATTTCACGCCGAGCTTGCGGAAATAGTCGGCGAGGTTGAGCTCGCTGGTCGTGCCCTGGGCGACGCAGACCGAGGCGCCGCCGAGCTGGGCGGCGGAGGAGACGCCGAGCTTCTTCGAGACCATGAAGCCCTGGCCGTCATAGTAGTTGACGGTGGTGAAGGTGACGCCCTGGCCGGCATTGCGCGACAGCGTCCAGGTCGTCGTGCGCGGCAGCACGTCGATCTCGCCGGCCTGCAGCGCGATCAAGCGGTCTTTCGAGGTCAGCGAGACGAAGCCGGCCTTCTCGGTGTCGTTGAAGATCACCGCGGCGAGCGCCCGGCAGATGTCGATGTCGAAGCCACCCCAGCGGCCGTTGGCGTCCTGCGTCGAGAAGCCGGCGACGCCGGGGCTGGTGCCGCAGATGATCTTGCCGCGCTCGCGGATCATCTGGAGCGTGTCGGCGGAAGCGGGCGCCGAAAAACCGGCAGCGAGCGCCAGCGCGGCAACGAGACTTAGCAAGGTCCGTTTCATCATAGATCCCCTGTTGTTGTTTTCAGGCAAAGCTCTCCCGTCGCGGCAGAGACGCTGCCCCGCCGCGTTCGTCGTCTTTCGTCGTCCTGCCTCAGGCGACCTTGGCGGTCGCCGGCTGTTCCAGCGCGATCAGCAGTGCGTCGAGGTCGTTCCAGAGGTCGTCCGGATCCTCGAGGCCGACACTGATCCGCAGTGACGGGCCCTGATGCGGCCACGGCACGACAGTGCGGTCGCCCTCGGGTGCCAGCGGCGCGATCAGGCTGCGCGTGCCGCCCCAGGACGCGCCGATGGCGAAGACCCGGAGCGCCGAGAGCGCCTTTTCCAGCAGAGCATGCGGCACCGGCTTCAGGACGACGCTGAACACACCTGACGAGCGGCCCATGTCGCGCTTCCAGAATTCATGGCCGGGGCAGGAGGGCAGGGCCGGGTGCAGCACGGTCTCGACTGCGGGTGAGCGGGTCAGGCGCCGGGCGAAGTCCTCGGAGACCTTGCCCATGTGGGCAAGGCGCAGCGCCAGGGTTTCCAGGCCGCGCAGAGCGAGCTGGCATTCGTCGGGCGAGACGCCGACGCCGAGGCCGCGCAGCGTCTCCTTCAGTTTCTCGCGCAAGCCAAGGTCGGCGACGGTGATCGAGCCGAGCAGCAGGTCGGAATGGCCGCCGACATATTTGGTCAGCGCCTCGCAGGCGAAATCGACGCCATGGGCCAGCGGCTTGAAGATCAAGGGCGTCGCCCAGGTGTTGTCGCAGCCGACGAGCACGCCCTTGGCCTTCGCCGCCTTCACGATGGCGGGGATATCCTGCACCTCCATCGTGTTCGAGCCCGGCGACTCGACCCAGACCAGCTTGACCTTGTCGTCGATCAGATCGGCGATGCCGGCGCCGATCAGCGGGTCGTAGACGCCGTAATCGATGCCGCGCGGCTTCAGGTAGTCCTCGCAGAAGCTGCGCACCGGCTGATAGACCTGATCGGGGATCAGCACCTTGTCGCCCGGCAACAGTACCGAGAGCAGGACGATGGTCACCGCCGCCTGGCCGGAGGGGACGAGGACCGTGCGCACGCCGCCATGCAGCGCGGTCAGTTGCGCTTCGAGTGTGCGGTGCGTCGGGGTGCCGTGCAGGCCGTAGGTATAACCGTCGAAGCCGCGATGCTTGCGGGCGAAGAAGCTGGCCGCGTCGGGATAGACGATGGTCGAGGCGCGGTGCGTCGGTACGGTGAGGCTGGCATAGCCCTCTTCGTTGACGACGGGATGGTGAACGCTGCGGGTCGCGTCGTGCATGGGAAGAGGTCCTTTCGTGGGAGAAAGGTTCCCTCTGCGCGGCCTTGCCGGCAATCAGGCAAAACTCATGGCTCGATGCCTGGATGTTATGACCTGGCGGGCTAGCGCACTTCCATCAGGCAGTCGATGAAATCGCGCACCAATTGCGATTTCGGCCGGTCGAGCGGCAGGATCAGCAGGCTGCGGCTCTGCACCTCCGGCTCGAAGGGGCGCAGCACCAGCCGGGTCGGATCGGCGCCGGCGACCGCATAGGGACTGACCAGGCCGACGCCGACGCCTTCCGCGACGAGGGCGCAGACGGTCGCGGCGTAGATGGTCTCGACGACGATGCGCGGCTTGACGCCGGCCTCCGCGAAGATGCGGTCGAGCCGCTGGCGGGCGCGATCCTCCGGCACATAAGCGATGAAGGGCAAGTCGTGCAGGTCGGCCGGGCCGATCAGCTCCTTCTCGGCAAGCGGATGGCCGAGTGGCAGGGCGCAAAGCACGCGCGGCTGGACGAAGAGCTGATGAAGGACGCCGGAGACGTCGATCTCGTCTGCGGCAAGACCGATATCGAAGGCGCCGGAGGCGACGCCGTCGCGGACATCGCGCGAGGGCAGCACCATCAGCGTCACCGCGATCTCCGGGCGCCTGTCACGGAAGCGGCGTACCGCCCGCGGCACCAGCGACGAGCCCAGCGCCGAGAGCGAGCCGACGCGCAATTGGCCGGCGCCGTGGTCGCGGATACGGGCGGCGGTGGCGCGCAGCGTGTCCATGCCGAGGAAGGAGGCCTGGACCTGAGCATAGAACAGTTTGCCCTCGGGCGTCGCGACGATGCGGTTGCGGATGCGGTCGAACAGCAGGAAGCCGAGCGATTTCTCCAGCTCGGCGATGGCGCGGCTGACGCCGGGCTGGGTGACGCCGAGCAGCTCGGCGGCGCGCGAGATCGTGCCGGCCTTCATGACCGCGGCGAAGGTTTCGAGCTGTCGGCTGTTCAAGCGGCGTCCGCCCCAAGGCTGTCGTGCGGCGCCAGCCTAGCCGCGGCGCCGAGCCGAGGGAACCGGGGCGTTGCTTGGCGGGAAGATCGCAGCTTCAAGGCAAGGGAGTGAAAGGTTTGTTCGCGGCTGCGGGAGAGCGCAAGCCCTCCCCCCGCTTGCGGTGGGGAGGGTTGGTGGGGGGCAGTGCCGCTTGGCGCGACATGAAAGAACAGCCGAGCCCCGTTTTCCGTCCCCCCATCCCTAACCCTTCCCCACCGCAAGCGGGGGGAAGGGAATGCGCTCTGCCTTCGCTCGATTGCTCGGATTGCCGCTTAACCGCGGATTTACCCTGTTCCTTTAGGTTCTGCGGGCATAACTCCAAGAAGGAAGCGCCAAGCGATGCTTGCCCAGGCCCTGAAGCTGCCTGATCCTGCCAATGAGGATGCTCCGGGGGCGGAAGCGGCAGCGCGGGCCGTGCGTGAGATCGCCGAACGCTTCGGCAAGCTCAGCGCCGAGATCACCGATATTTCCGGGCGTGTCGGCGACGTCAACGCCGAGCTGGACCGGCAGACCGATGGTTTGCACCGCGTCGTCGCTTCGGTCGAGCAGGTCTCGCGCTCGAACCAGGCGATCCAGCAGGCGGCCGATACCGCCCAGCAGGCGGCCTCCGTGGTCAAGAGCGGGCTGGAGCGGGTCACCGGCGCGGTCCGCCAGGGGCTGAATGCGGCACAGAACGACATCGCCGAATTGTCGGACGGTGCGCAATCGATCTCGCAGGCGCTGAACGAGGCCGTCGGCCGCGCCCACAAGGCGCGCGAGGCCAGCGAGGCGATCCAGACGATCACGCGCGAGATCCAGCTGCTCTCGATCAATGCCGGCGTCGAGGCGGCGCGCAGCGGCGCTGCCGGGCGTGGCTTTGCGGTGATCGCCGCTGCGGTGAAGCAGCTCGCCGAGCAGACACGCGACGCGACGGCCGCCAGCGCCAAGCAGCTCGACGCGCTGGTCGCGACCGTCGATCAGCTGGCGAAGCAGAGCGAGGCGAATGCGCTGGCGGCGCGGCGCGCCAGCGACGAGAGCCAGGGCATCTCGCAGCAGATCGGCGAGCTCGATCATTTCGGCCGTTCGGTGGCCGGGCTGATCTCGGAGATCGACTCGATCTCGGCGCCGGCACGCGAGAATGCGGCGGCGTTCGCGCAGGTCGGCGACGAGATCAAGGGACTGGCCGCCGGGGTCGATCAGTCCGGCCGCAATCTCGAGGTCGCGGCCCGGCGCGGGGCGTCGCTGGTCTCGACCAGCGAGGCGGTGCTCGGCGCGATCGCGAACTCAGGCGTGCGCACGCCGCAATCGGACATGATCGAGATCGCGCTCGAGGCGTCGGCGGCGATCGCCGGCCTGTTCGAGCAGGCGCTGGCGACGGGCCAGGCCAGCCAGGCGGACCTGTTCGACGAGGCCTACAGGCCGATTCCCGGCAGCGACCCCCAGCAATTCATGAGCCGTTTCACCGAGCTGACCGACCGGCTGCTGCCTTCGGTGCAGGAGAAGATGCTGTCCGCGAGCAAGCGGATCGTCTTCTGCGCGGCGGTCGACCGCAACGGCTACCTGCCGACGCACAACCGCAAATATTCGCAGCCGCAGGGACAGGACCCGGTCTGGAACAACGCCAATTGCCGCAACCGGCGCATCTTCAACGATCGCACCGGCCTCGCCGCGGCGCGCAACCAGAAACCGTTCCTGCTGCAGACCTATCGGCGCGACATGGGCGGCGGCAATTTCCTGGTGATGGAGGATCTGTCGGCGCCGATCGTCGTCAGGGGCCGGCACTGGGGCGGGGTCCGGTTCGGGCTCAGCGTCTGAAGGAGTAGGGCGGAGCCTTAACCGTCCTGTGCGAGGTTCCTAGTCGCGTACGAGTTTCGAGTTGCGGACATGCATATCGCGCCATCCTTCCCCAATCTCTCGGTGCTGCTGATCGATCCCAGCCCGCACTATCGGCGCATCATCCGTACCATGCTCTACCAGGCGCAGCTGCAGCGCGTGTTCGAGGCGGCCGATCTCGCTACGGCGGCGACGACCTTCATCCAGAAGCAGCCCAACATCGTCATGCTCGACTGGGACCTGCCGGACGGCGACAGCGTGAAGTGCCTGGCCTCGATCCGCTCCTTCAAGACCTCGCCCTTCGCCAAGGCACCGGTGCTGGTGATGATGGAAAAGCCCGACCGGCGCGCCGTGGTGCAGGCCGCCAAGCTCGGCGCGCACGAGATCATCATCAAGCCGATCTCGCCGAACAATCTCTGGCTGCACCTCTCGGGCATCATCAACATACCCCGCAAGTACAAGGAAGCGAACGGCAGCATCTCGCTGGTGCCGCGCGCGATCAGCAACAGTCTGTTCTGATGCTGAACGAAGCTGCCGCGGAACGGTCACAATCCTTGCCGCGAACCGGGGCGGTTAGCGAAATTTTTACCAATCCCGGAGATGCTTCCCAGTCAATAAACACAGGGCGCGCCGCCGTGGTCATCACCGTCTCCCTTCCGCCTTTCCTCGGCCGATCAGAGGCTGCTGCTTTCCGTAACCAGCTCCTCGTCGCGCTGGAGCAGAAGGAGAGCATCGCGGTCGAATGCGCCGAGGCCGGGCCGTTTCCGAGCGTGTGGATCCAGCTCCTGCATTCGGCTGCCAGCAGCGCCAAGGCGCGCGGCCTCAGCGTCACGCTCAAGGCGGCCTCGGACGAGTGCCGCCAGTCTTTTCAAGCGATCGGGTTCGACCCGGCGCAAAGCGCTCTCGTTCTGGAGTGATCCCGCGATGAAGATCCTCGCGATCGACGATACCAAGACTCTGCTCAGCCTGCTCAGCATGACGCTGCGGAATGCCGGCCACGAGGTGGCGGAGGCGGAGAACGGCGAAGAGGGGCTGGCGCGCTTCGACCAGTTCAAGCCCGATCTCGTCATCACCGACCTCAACATGCCGATCATGGACGGCATCGAGTTCACGCGCGCCTGCCGCGCGCGCCCGGCCGGCCAGAACACCCCGATCATCGTGCTGACCACCGAGAACGGCGCCGAGATCAAGGCGGAAGGCCGCCGGGCCGGCGCCAGCGCCTGGATGGTCAAGCCGTTCGAGCCAAACACCCTGCTCGGCCTCGTCGCGCGCTACCAGAACTGAGGCGGCCTATGGATCCCCTGGCGGAACTCAAGCAGACCTTCTTCCAGGAGTGCGAGGAGCTCCTCGGCGCGCTGGAGCAGAAACTCCAGGCGCTCGACGAGGGCTCGACCGATTCCGAGGACGTCAACGCCGCCTTCCGCGCCATCCACTCGATCAAGGGTGGTGCCGGCGCCTTCGGCTGCACCGAGCTCGTCGGCTTCGCCCATGTCTTCGAGGCGGCGCTCGACCATCTCCGCTCGGGCCGCGTCGCGCTGGCGGATGCGCCCTTCACCCTGTTCCTGCGCTGCTCGGATGCCGTCGCGGATCTGGTCGCCGCTGCCCGCAACGACGAGGTTGCGCCGGTTCGCCCCGACCTTCTCGCTGCGCTCGAACAGGTCGGCCAGGCCAAGGCGGCTGCGCCCGCAGCCCCGGCTGCTCCTGTCGCGCCTCCAGCTGCTCCTGCGGCCGATGCCCCCGTCGGCATCGCTGCGCTCGGCAACCTGCTCGCCATGGTCGATGCCAAGATGGGCGCTCCCGCAGCGCCAGCCGCGGCCAATGACGGCTGGGACGATGACGAGCCCGTCGCCGCCCAGCCCGTTCGCAAGCCCGGTCACGACGTCCGCATCAAGATCACGCCGGAAGCCGATCTGTTCCGCCGCGTGATCGAGCCGCGCGTCGCGATCGGCATCCTGCCGGCGGAGGAGATCGTCTCGGTCTCCTGCGACCTCAGCCATGTGCCGCCGCTCGAGACGCTCGACGTCACCGACTGCCATATGCGCTTCACGGTGATGATGCGCACCGAGCTCAGCGCCGACGAGATCGTCGCGAAGTTCGACTTCACCCTCGCCAACGAGGAGTTCGAGGTCGAGGTTCTGGCGGAGGCGGAAGCTGCGGCGGAGCCCGTGGCCGCACCGGCTCCCATCGCCGCTCCCGAGGTGCCCCAGAATGTCGCCGCCGACCTGTCGGCGATCCTTGCCCGGCTCGGGCCGGCCGCGGACGCCGCGCCGCAGCCCGATATCCAGCCCGCCGCCGCGCCCGCGGTGGCACCGGTCGCTGCTGCGCCTGCAACCGCAACTGCTCCGGCGGCGGCACGTGCGGCTGCGCGGCCCGTCTCCAACGAGGCCGCCGCGCGCCAGCGCCAGGCGGTCAGCGTGCGTGTCGATCTCGATCGCATCGACCGGCTGATGAACCTGGTCGGCGAGATCGTCATCACCCAGTCGATGCTGGTCGAATGCGTGCGCTCGCTGCCCTATGACGTCTATGCCAAGACCGCCGAAGGCATCCTGACCCTGTCGCGCCAGACGCGTGAATTGCAGGACCATGTCATGGCGGTGCGCGCCCAGCCGGTGAAGGCGGTGTTCCAGCGCATGCCGCGCCTGGTGCGCGAGCTCGCCCAGACGCTCGGCAAGGAAGTGAAGCTCGTCCTCGAAGGCGAGAACACCGAGGTCGACAAGACGATCATCGAGGAACTGGCCGATCCGCTCACCCACATGATCCGCAACTCGATGGATCACGGCGTCGAGACACCGGAGGAGCGTATCGCCGCCGGCAAGAACCCGGAAGGCACGATCAGGTTGATCGCCGAGCATCGCGCCGGCCGCATCGTCATCTCGGTCACCGATGACGGGCGCGGCATCGGTCGCGACAGGCTGCTGGCCAAGGCGAAATCCCGCGGTCTCGTCGGTGCCGACGAGAAGCTTGCGCCGGAAGAGATCGACCAGCTGATCTTCGCCGCCGGCCTGTCGACGGCGGACGCGGTCAGCGACATCTCAGGCCGCGGCGTCGGCATGGACGTGGTGCGCCGCAACGTCGAATCGCTCGGCGGCCGCATCAGCGTCGATTCCGAGCCCGGTCGCGGCTGCAAGTTCACGCTCGCTTTGCCGCTGACGCTCGCCGTGCTCGAAGGCATGGTGATCCGCTGCGGCGACGACCGCTACGTCATTCCGATCGCCAGCGTGATCGAGACGCAGCACCTCGCCAACACGCCGATCGAGCACCTGACCTTCGGCCAGGAAGTGCTGCGCTGGCGCGGCGAGATCACGCCGCTCCACCGGCTCGGGGCCGTGATGGGCTCGGCCGGCACGCGCGACGAGAACATCATCATCATCGCGGAGACCGAGCGCGGCGGCAATGTCGGCATCGCCGTCGACGAGATCGTCGGGCAGCAGCAGGTCGTGGTGAAGAGCCTCGAGTCGAATTACGGCACGGTCAACGGCGCCTCCGCCGCGACCATTCTGGGCGACGGCCTCGTCGCGCTCATTCTCGATGTCGACTCGATGTTGCGCCTGGCCGCATCGGGTGTCCGCCAACCCGTTCCCGAACTCAAACTGGCTGGATGAACCATGTCCCTGCAGCTCAGCGAAAAGCATTTCACCTCGGCGCAGCCTGAGTCCGCAGCGCGCCGGATCGTCACCTTCCGGGTCGGCGACCGCACCTTCGGCATCGATGTCGGCATGGTCCGCGAGATCAAGGGCTGGCAGGCGACGACGCCGCTGCCGCATGCGGCCCCGCATGTGCGCGGTGTCCTCAACCTGCGCGGCGTGATCCTGGCGGTCTACGATCTGCGCACCGCGATCGGCCTCGGCTCCACCGAGGCGACCGCGACCCATGTGATCGTCGTCGTCGATGTCGAGGACAAGACCGCCGGCTTGCTGGTCGACTCGGTCTCCGACATCGTCGACGTGCCGGTCAGCGCGGTCCGGCCGGCGCCGGATCTGGAGCGTGACGAGCACGGGCTGATCGAAGGCCTCGTCCTGCTCGACACCGAGATCGTCGCCTTGCTCGACCTCGCCGCGGTGATCCGCGACGGCGGCGACAACCAGGACAAGCAACTGCGCGTCGCCTGAGCGTCGTCGGCCTTGCCCGGTAGCGCCCAGCCGGAATGCCGAATGATGGCCAGGAACGCCTGAGAGACAAAAAGAACCGATGACTCAGCTGGGCGCCTTCTCGAAACTCTCGGTCAAGCTGCCGGCGCTGTTCGCCGGCGGCGCTGCCGTTTCGGGTGGGCTCGTCGCATACGCGGTCCAGCAGAGCGCAACCGCCCGGCTCGGCGCCATCGGCCTGTCCAGCCAGCAGGTCGAGGCGGCCCTGTCGGGTTTCGCAAGCACGGCCTTGCCGTTCGGCGTCGCCGGCGTGGCTGTTGCGGCAGGTCTTGGCTGGCTCGTGGCCCGTTCGCTGGCGCGGCCGATGATGGCGATGCGCGAAGGCATGGAGAAGCTCTCGGAGGGTGCGCCCGGCGCCACGCCGGAGCTCGCCCGCCGCGACGAGATCGGCCAGCTCTCGCGGGCTCTGCGCCAGGTCCAGGAAAGCTCGGTCGAGGCCGGGCGGATCCGGGCGGCCCTCGACGGCTGCCGCACCGCGATCATGGTCTGCGATGCGAACGGGCGGATCGTCTACGTCAACAAGTCGCTGCTCAAGTTCTTCAGCGAGGCGCAGGAGGATTTCCGCGCTGCCTTCCCGGGTGTCTCGGCCAAGGACATGCTCGGCAAGGTGCTGGAGCTGTTCGCCGGCCCGCAAGGCATTCCCGAAGCGCGCGCGATGCGCGTCGCGCTCGGCCGGCGCATGGTCGGGCTGACGCTGACCGTCACGACGCAGCCCGATGGCCAGAGGCTCGGCTCGACGATCGAGTGGCGCGAGCTGACCGAGGAGTTGCGGGCCGCCGACGAGGTCGCGGCCGTCGTCGCCGCCGCGGCGGAGGGCGATTTCTCCCGGCGCGTGCCGCTCGCCGGCAAGCCCGAGGCGCTGCAGCGCATCGCCACGGGCGTCAACGAGATCAACGCGATCGTCGAGGCCGCCACCGACGAGTTCGCCGCCGTGCTGGCCGGCCTCAGCGAAGGGGATCTGACGGGCCGTATCGATGGCGTCTATGACGGGCGGCTCGGCGAGCTGAAGGCCGGGCTCAACCAGACTTTGGCACGGCTGACGCAGACCGTCTCCGGCATCCAGCTGGCAGCCGCGCATGTCGCGGCGACGGCGGTGGAGATCAAGGCGGGCGCGGTCGACCTTGCCGGGCGCACTGAACAATCGGCTGCAGGCCTGGAAGAGACGGCCGATACCACCGGCCAGCTCGCGGCCTCGATCACGCAGAGCGCCGGCCGCTCGCGCGCCGCGACTGAGCTCGCCGGCGAGGCGATGGCGGTCGCCGGCAGCGGGCAGCAGGTCGTCGCCGAGACGATCGCAGCGATCGGGCAGATGGAGCAGTCCTCGGCGCGGATCGCCGAGATCGTCACCGTGATCGACGGCATCGCCTTCCAGACCAACTTGCTGGCGCTGAACGCTGCGGTCGAGGCCGCCCGCGCCGGTGAGGCCGGGAAGGGCTTCGCCGTGGTCGCAAGCGAGGTGCGCACTTTGGCGCAGCGCTCGGCCACGGCCGCCAAGGACATCAAGGGCGTGATCGCCAATTCAAATGCGCAGGTTGCCGAAGGCGTGCGCCTGGTGCGCCGGACCGGCGAGACGCTCGGCAAGATCGTCACGGCGGTCGAGCAGGTCTCGGCGACGGTGTCGGAGATTTCGCAGGCGAGCGCCGGTCAGGCCGGCGACATCGCCGCGATGAGCCGCTCCGTCACAGCGATGGACGAGGCGACGCAGCAGAATGCGGCACTGGCCGAGCAGAGCGCCGGCGCGGCGGCGAGCCTCGCCGAGCAGACACAGGCGCTGCGCGAGCTCGCCGACGTCTTCCGCTTCGAGCGGCCGATGGCTCATGCACGATCGCTGCCGGCCCCTGCACTGAGCGAGCCGCGCCGTGCGCCGGCCCGCCAGGACCATCATCGTTCCACCGAAGCCCGCCCCGCCACTCCGCGCCGCCGCGTCGCCGGTGGCGGCCGGATGGATGAGTGGGTCGAGTCCTAAGCCGCGCCACAGAGTCAGAGCATGCTTGCCCCGCAACCTGTCCAGTCAGACACCACGCTCAGCCGGGACGATATGGCCCTGGTGGCCAAGCTGGTCTACGAGCACGCCGGCATCGTCATCCGCGAGCACAAGGAGGCGATGGCGCGCGGCCGGCTGGCGCGGCGCGTCAAGGTGCTCGGCCTCGGCTCGATCGCGGAATACTGCGCCTATCTGCGCACGCCGTCGGCGAGCGACGAGATTCCCGAGCTGATCAACGCGGTCACCACCAACCACACCGCCTTCTTCCGCGAGCGCCATCATTTCGACCACCTGCGCAAGGACGTGCTGCCGCGCCTGATCCAGGAGCGGGCAGGGCGGCGCGGGCGCATCCGGATCTGGTCGGCGGCCTGCTCCTCGGGCGAGGAGCCCTACAGCGCCGCCGCGATCTCGCGCGACGTGATCGGCCATCGCAGCGATCTCGACTTCAAGATCCTCGCGACCGACATCGACACTGACATCCTCGACCGGGCGGCGGCGGGGCAATACCCGGCCGAGCAGTTCGACCGGCTGCCGGCGGACTTACGCCCGCTGCTCAGGCTGGAGGGCCAGAGTTCCCGCGGCGAAGCCCGCATCGCCGAGGACCTGAAGCGGCTCATCGCCTTCAAGCGGCTGAACCTGATCGAGCGCTGGCCGATGAAGGGGCCGTTCGACGTGATCTTCTGCCGCAACGTCTTCATCTATTTCGATACACCGACCAAGGCCGCGATCCTCGACCGCTATGTCGCCCTGCTGCAGCCCGGCGGCTTCCTCTATCTCGGCCATTCCGAATCCCTGCCGCAGCCGCATCCCCAGCTCAGGCTGATCGGCCGCACCATCTACGAGCGCACGCCATGAGCCTGACCCGATCCTCACGGCGCTATTTCGATCCGCGCTTCGAAGCGACCATCATCACGGTTGCGCCGGGCGAGCACGAGATCACCTCGGCCAAGGACGAGATCGTCGCCACCGTGCTCGGCTCCTGCGTCTCAGTCTGCATGCGCGACCCGCAGATCGGCGTCGGCGGGCTAAACCATTTCCTGCTGCCGAAGAACAATGGCGGCACCGACGCCAGTGCCGGCGAGCGCTATGGCGACACTGCCATGGAAGTGCTGATCAACGGGCTGCTCAAGCGCGGCGCCAGGCGCGGCCAGCTCGAGGCCAAGGTCTTCGGCGGTGCGCGCGTGCTCTCCGGCGCCACCATGCTGGCGATCGGCGAGGGCAACATCATCTTCGTCAACGAGTTCCTCGCCCGCGAGGGCATTCCGGTGGTATCCAGGGATGTCGGCGGCACACGTTCGCGCCGCATCCACTACCAGCCCGCGACCGGGCGCGCCTGGGTCCAGCACGTCCAGCAGGCGGCGCGCGATCCCGAGCGCGAGCAGGAGATGGCCTACCTCAACCGCCTCAAGACCCAGCCGGTGGCTGGTGAAGTGGAGATCTGGTGATGAGCCCGCTGACCTCGTCCGCCGGCCCGGTGAAGGTCCTCGTCGTCGACGATTCCGTGCTGATGCAGAAGTTGATGACGCAGATCATCAACTCGACGCCCGGCTTCCAGGTGATCGGCGTCGCCGGCAGCGCCGAGGAGGGCTGGGACGCGATCCAGGACCTGCGGCCCGACATCCTGACGCTCGATCTCGAGCTGCCCGGCCGGCACGGCCTCAAGCTGCTGGCGCGGGTGCTGAAGCAGGACCCGCTGCCGGTGCTGATCGTCTCTGCCTTCGGCGGGCCGGGCGCCGACAACACCATCCAGGCGCTGGAGCTCGGCGCGATCGACTTCATCGAGAAGCCGGACGGGTCAACGCATACGCTCGAAGGCTTCATGAAGCATGTCGCCGCGGCGCTGCAGCGCGCCTCGGCCAGCCGGCGGATGCTGGCGGCCGCCAAGGGGCTCGTGGCCCAACAGCGGTCGGCCATGGCCGTGCCGGTCAGGCCGACGGTGGCGTCTCATGCGCCAGCCAATCACGGCAAGGTCGCGCTGATCGCGATCGGCGCCTCGACCGGCGGCGTGCCGGCGGTGCAGACCGTGATGCGCGACGCCGCGCATTTGCGCCTGCCGATCGCCGTGGTGCAGCACATGCCGGCGGGCTACACCGCCAAGTTCGCCGCGCGGCTCTCGGCCGCGACCGGGCTCGACGTGCGCGAGGCGGCCGATGGCGAGCGGCTTCGGCCGGGCATGGCGGTCGTGGCGCCGGGCGGCCCAAAGCATCTCGAGATCGAGGAGCGCCGCGGCGAGCTCATCTGTCATCTCAAGGAGGCGCCGCTGGTCAGCGGGCACTGCCCCTCGGTCGACGTGATGTTCCATTCGGTTGCCCGGGCGCTCGGGGCGCATGCGATCGGCGTGCTGCTTACCGGCATGGGCCGCGATGGCGCTGACGGTTTGTTAGCCATGCGCAAAGCCGGCGCTGCGACGTTAATCCAAAGTGGCGAGACCTGTGTGGTAAACGGGATGCCGAAAGCCGCGTTCGAGTTGGGCGCCGCCGAACGGGTCGTGCCGCTCGACCAGATCGGAGGCGCCATCGCGGCACTGCTGGGCGAGCGCCCGCAGCAGCGCACCGCATAGATCATCGCGCGTCCGAACGGACGCGGTCACGATGATCTATCACATTGTTATCGCATCGGATTCCTCCGAAAAGTGGAGTCCATTTTTCGGTCCGATGCTATAGGAGAGTTGCCATGTCCAAGGCGAGAAGCGACTACCGCATCCTCGTGGTCGACGACCAGAAGAGCATGCGTGGCCTTGCCACCTATTTCCTCAAGCAGATCGAGTTCCAGGACATCGACGAGGCGGAGAACGCCCGCGAGGCCCTGATGAAGATGCAGACCAAGCGCTATGATCTGCTGCTGCTCGACTGGAACATGGACGGGATGAGCGGCATCGACCTCCTGCGCGCCATCCGCTCGGTGCCGGAACTCAACCAGATCAAGATCATCATGGCGACCTCGGAACGCTCGGTCGACAAGATGGACGAGGCGACCAGCAACGGCGCCGACCATTATGTCGTGAAGCCCTATGAGCTGCGCGATCTCGAGGTGCGCGTGAAGAAGGTGCTCGCCTGCTGAGCGGCCGGCGGCCCTGGCGAATGATCGACGCCCCGGCCCGCGCCGGGGCGTTTTTCATTTTCGCTCGCGGATATCTTACTTTGCGAGTAGGCTCGATCGGCCTTAGCCTCGCAACATCGCGGAGCTTGCCCATGCGCTTCAGTCGTCGCCAGATTCTCGCCTTGCTCGCGCTCGCACCGGCTACTCCGGCGCTCGCCGCGCAGGGAGAGGGCAATGCCTACGCCTTCAGCTTCGACCGGGCGGAAGGCGGGCGCATCCCGCTCTCGGCTTATCGCCACAAGCCGATCCTGATCGTCAACACGGCGACGCAGTGCGGGCTGGCCGGGCAATTCGCCGGGTTGGAGCAGCTCTGGGAGCGCTATCGCGAGCGCGGCCTCGTCCTGATCGCGGTGCCGAGCAATGACTTCGGCGGGCAGGAGCCGCTCGACGGCGCGGCGATCGCCGAAGCGGTCCGCCAGAGCCATGGCGCGAACTATCCGATCACCCAGAAGAACGTGGTGCGCGGGCCGGATGCCCACCCGTTCTATCGCTGGGCCGCCAACCAGCGCCCGAGCGAGTTGCCGAGCTGGAATTTCCACAAATACCTGATCGGCCGCGACGGCAGCCTGGTCGGCAGTTTCAGCTCGCGGATGGACCCGCTCTCGCCGGAACTGATCCGTGCGATCGGGCAGGAGCTGGCGAAGGACTGAGGGGCAGGCAGCACCCTATCCCCGTCACCTTGCGGGAGAGGGTGCTGGGGTGAGGGGGCTCGCGACGCTGCCAGCCCTTGGACAAGAGCCGCCATCGACGCCGACCTGAGCGCCCTCAACTGCGCGCCGAGATGCCCTCGATGCGAACGCGCTCGATCCGCGCCGTCAGACCGAAATACCGCATTTGCTCATCTGCTCGTTCCTGTAGCCGATGGCCGCCTTGCTGGTACCGGCTGGCGCCCTGAACTTGCTGTGCCTGTTCTGCGTGGCGTAGGTCGCGAAGACCGATGCGTAGCATTTGCGGTTGGAAAACCCACGCTTCTTGGCGCTTGCGATCCCGGTTTTATAGGCGGACCTGGCCGCCTCGGCCGGTACGATGGCCATCAGGAAGACCGCGATTGCGGCCAGCAGAGCAGCGGGCTTGAGCATCGGGAATCTCCTCGAGGCCAGAGCGGGGTAAGATCGCCCACTCGGCGTGGCTATGGAGTCCTGTTCTCGCCGTATCCCCCCAAATGGGGAACAATCACGTCAATCGGGGCCGCACACGGTCTCAACTGCGCGCGTAGATGTCCTCGATGCGGACGATGTCGTCCTCGCCGGTGTAGCTGCCGACCTGGACCTCGATCAGCTCGAGCCCGATCTTGCCGGGGTTCTTCAGCCGGTGCGTGCAGCCGATCGGCAGATAGACGGACTCATTCTCGTGAACGAAGCGGACGGTGTCATCGAGCGTGACCTCGGCCGTGCCGCGCACCACGACCCAGTGCTCGGCGCGGTGGAAATGCTTCTGCAGGCTGAGCTGGCCGCCCTCCTTGACGTGGATGTGCTTGACCTGGAAGCGGGCGCCGATGTCGATGCGCTGATACCAGCCCCAGGGCCGGTAGATGCGTAAATGCTCGCTGGCTTCCGGGCGCCCATCCGCCTTCATCTGCTCGACCAGGGTCTTGACCTTGCCGGCCGCCGCCATCGAGGCGACGAGCACGGCATCGCGGGTCGAGACCACGACGACGTCGTCGAGCCCGACCACGGTGGTCAATACCTCCTCGCTGCGGATCAGCGAGCGGCGGGTATCGAGCGCGACCGCCGGACCCTCCAGCACGTTGCCGTCGCCGTCCTGCGGCTTGATCGCATGGATCGAATCCCAGGAGCCGACATCGGACCAGTCGAAAGAAGCAGCGAGCATGCCTGCATGGGCGGTGCGCTCCATCACGGCATAGTCGATCGAGATCTTGGTGGCCCTGCCGAAGCTGTCGGGGTCGAGCCGCAGGAAGTCGAGGTCCCGGCTCGCCTTGTCGACCGCGGCCTCGGCCGCCGAGAGCACGTCAGGGGCATGGCGCGAGAGCTCCTCGCGCATGGTCTTGGCCGAGAACAGGAAGTTGCCGCTGTTCCAGAGATAGCCTTCGGCGACGTATTTCTCGGCGACATCGAACTTCGGCTTCTCGACGAAGCGGGAGAGGCGATTGGCACCGGGCTCCGACAAGGCCTCGCCGGGGGCGAGATAGCCATAGGCGGTCGACGGATGCGTCGGCTTGATGCCGAGCGTCATGATCAGGCCGGTTGCGGCCAGGCGGGCGGCGCGCTTGCAGTCCTGGCGGAAGGCTTCGGTATCGCCCACGACATGGTCGGAGGCGAGCGCGACGCAGACGGCCTCGGGGTCGCGCTTGCCGGCCATGACCGTGCCGACCGCGATGGCCGCGGCGGAATCGCGCCGCTCGGGTTCGAGCACGATCTCGCCCTTGATGCCGAGCGCCAGCATCTGCTCGGCGACGATGAAGCGGAAATCATTGTTGGTGATGACGATCGGCGCGCCGAAGGCTGGATCGACCAGGCGCTGCAGCGTCGCCTGGAAGGTCGAGAGGCCATCATCCAGCAGTGCGATGAACTGCTTCGGCATGGTGTCGCGCGAGAGCGGCCAGAGCCGGGTGCCGGAGCCGCCGGCCATGACGAGGGGAACGATCTTTGCAGTCATATCGAACTTCCGGCGGGAACTGGTCCGTTTAGTCCTACAGCAGTGAAGCTACCATCCGATAAACGCTCATAAGGAGAGGCGGGTGGTATCGGTCGAGGTATTGTTCACCCTTTCGGCTTCTGCCCCGGCCGGAACGCGACGACGACCGCCGGGTCGGTTTCGATATAAGGGCCCTCGATCAGGTCGATGCAGTAGGGGATCGCCGGCATCACCGCGTCGAGGCATTCGGCGATGGCGCGCGGGCGGCCGGGCAGGTTGACGATCAGCGACTTGCCGCGAATGCCGGCAAGCTGGCGCGAGAGGATCGCGGTCGGCACCTTGGCGAGGCTGACCTGGCGCATCAGTTCGCCGAAGCCCGGCATCAGCTTGTCGATCACGTCCTCGGTCGCTTCCGGCGTGACGTCACGCGGGGCCGGGCCGGTGCCGCCCGTCGTGACGATCAGGCAGCAACCTTCCTTGTCGGCGAGCTCGGTCAGCGTCTGCGCGATGCCGGCGCGCTCGTCGGGGATGACACGCGTCACCGCCTGCCAAGGGCTGGCCAATGCCTTGCTGAAATAGTCGAGGATGGCCGGCCCGCCCTCGTCGGCATAGACGCCGGCCGAAGCGCGGTCGGAGACGGTGACGATGCCGATCTTCGCAGGCGATGCCATGGTTCGTCCTTTGTGCCTGTTCGGAACTTTTCTCAGCCCTCATCCTGAGGAGCGATCGCAGATCGCGTCTCGAAGGATGCTCTAGCGGATTCCGGAGCCTCCTGAAGCATCCTTCGAGACGCCGCTTCGCGGCTCCTTAGGATGAGGGCTCGTTTGGTCCAATCGAGTTTCAAACCCGGTAGAAATCGCGATACCAGCGCACCATCCGACCGATGCCGTCGGCGAGCGGCGTGTGCGGGCGGAAGCCGACGGCCGCCTCCAGCGCCGAGACGTCGGCGGCGGTACGCAGCACGTCGCCGGGCTGGCGCGGCCTCATCTCCATCACCGCCTTTTTGCCGAGCGCCTGCTCGATCGTGGCAATGAAGTCCATCAGCGGCACGGGATCGGAATTGCCGATATTGTAGAGCCGCCAGGGGGCAGAGGAGGTGGCGGGGCCGGGCTCGTCGCTCGACCAGGCGGAGTCGGGCGCAGCGACCTGGTCGAGCACGCGCACCACGCCCTCGACGATATCGTCGACATAGGTGAAGTCGCGCTCGTGCTTGCCCTCGTTGAAGACCTCGATCGGCTCGCCGGCCAAGATCTTCCGGGTGAAGATCATCGGCGCCATGTCGGGCCGGCCCCAGGGGCCATAGACCGTGAAGAAGCGCAGGCCCGTGGTCGGCAGCCCATAGAGATGGCTGTAGGCATGAGCCATGCCCTCGTTCGCCTTCTTGGTCGCGGCGTAGAGGCTGACCGGATGGTCGACATTGTCCTCGACGCGGAAGGGTGTGCGGGTGTTGGCGCCGTAGACCGAGCTCGACGAGGCGTAGACGAGGTGCCCGACGCCATTGCGGCGGCAGCCCTCCAGCACATGGCCGAAGCCGGTGAGATTGGAATCGAGATAGGCCTGCGGGTTCTCGATCGAGAAGCGCACGCCCGCCTGGGCGCCGAGATGGACGACGCGCTCGAAGCGCCCTTCGGCAAAGAGCCTGGCCATGCCGTCGCGATCGGCGAGGTCGAGCTTTTCGAAGCTGAAGCGGTTGCGGCCGTCGAGGCGGGCGAGCCGCGCCTGTTTCAGGGCCGGATCGTAATAGTCGTTGAGATTGTCGGTGCCGACGACCTCGTCGCCGCGTTCGAGCAGAACCCGGGCTGTCTCGTTGCCGATGAAGCCGGCCGCCCCCGTCACCAGAACGCGCATGATCCTCCTAGCGCCAGTCGCGGCGTTTCGTCCATCGTCTATCGAGCAGCTTGCTGCCCCGGTCAACGCGGGCTGCGGTCGCGCCAGTGTCTCAGCCGCATGCGCGCTGCCGCGGCCAGCTTGGGCAGGGCGGCGGAGTGGCCGGCGAGCGCGACGATCGCATTCGCCATCTCCTGCCGTTCGCCCCAGGGATAGGCAGACGGATCGACCCGGTCGCCGGCGCCGCTGTCGAGCAGGAAGGGGCGGCCCGCGGCGAAATCGGCACGCAGCATCGCGATGGCGAGCGCCCGCCCGGGCGAGAGCCGGGCCTTGCCCTCGTCATAGGCGATCTTGAGGAAATGCGACTGGCCGGCGAGGTCGAGCAGCAGGCCGCCGGCGATGGGCTGGTCGTCCAGCCGGAGCAGGTCGACGCGGATGGCGTCGGCGGCGGCGAAATTCCCGATGATCTCGCGGATATAGGCGCCGTCGCGCGCCAGGCTGGTAAGAGCGGTGCCGCCACGGCCTTTCCAGCCGGCCGCCTCAAGCGCGAGAAAATCCTCCAGCGTGGCGATGGCTTCGGCGCCACGATGGCGCTGATAGGCGAGCGTGCCGGCCTTCTCCAGCTGGCGATGCTGCTGCATGCGCTTCTTGTAGCCCTGGCCGAGGGCGCGGCGCAGATAGCGCTCAGCGTCGTCGCCGGGTTCCGGGACCAGCATCGGCCGCTGCCAGCGCTCGAAGGTCGCGATGGAGCTGCCGGTTGCCGCCAGCGCGGATTCGAGCGCGGCGAAGACGTTGCCCTGCATGGGCAGCAGCGGCAGCTTCAGGATCTTCGGCAGATCGGGTGCCTCGGCGATGGTCAGGATCAGGGCCGCGGCGGCGTCATGCGCACGCCCGCGATCGAGCACCGGGGCCGAGGACACCTCGTAGAGCGACACCAGCGGCGCTTCGAGGACCGGGACGAGACCGCTGTGGAGGCTGCGCGTTCGACGCAGGGCCCAAAGGCCGAGGAGGTCTTCGCCGTCGGACGCATGGGCAGCCAGCACGACGATGTCGTCGTTTGCGATGCCGAAGCTCAGGGCCGCCGCGACGGCTGCCGGAGCCATATGCAGATTGGGCGCCTCGGCGCGCCGGCAGAGATCGGCGAAGGCTTCGGCGTAAACAGCGCCATAGGTCCCGGCCGGCAGGCGGCGGACCGCGATCGAAGCGGTCATGGGCGCGATGGGCCACCACGGCGGCGCAGGCCGAGCACGAAGGCGATCACCTGCGCGGTGGCGAGATAAAGCTCCTCGGGGATGCTGTCTTCGAGCTCGACCGCCGAGAGCGCCTGCGCGAGCGCTGCGTTCTGCTCGATGGCGATGTCATGTTCGCGCGCAGTCTCGATGATCTTTTCAGCGACGACGCCATGGCCCTTGGCGGTGACGCGCGGCGCGCCCTGACCGTCATATTCGAGCGCGACGGCGAGCGGCAGCGGTTGCGATTGGCTCATGAGCGGCGGTCCAGGAACTGGCCGGCGGCCGCCTTGGCCTGCTGCGGGTGGCCGGTGAAGACCTCGAACTCGGCGCTGTCGAAGCGCGACCTGAGCAGCGAGGTCTCCAGATCGGGAGTCGCCTGACGCAGCAGGCGGCTGGTGTCCTCGCGCTCGGCCCAGAAGGAGACGCCGATGGCGCGGCCTTGCAGCGTGACCACGCCCTGCAAGGCCCCGAGCGGCTCGACATCGAGCGCGAAGCGCACGCGCCAGAGCGGCGCCTCGGGCGTGGCGGAGCCGGATTGCGGGGGATCGCGCTCGATCTCCAGCGGCAGCACGGCGGTGCCATTCGGCAAGGCGAGCGGGATCTCGGTCAGCCAGCGCGCTGGTGGCTGCTGGTCGAGGCGCGCGGCCTCCGGCGGCAGCGAGGCGTACTGGGCGAGCGCGATGCGATCGAGCGCGGCCTCGGCCTGGCCGAACAGGGTCTGCGCGATCGCGGCCGGGCGGGCGGCGCTGGTCAGGCTCGGCTCGGCCGCCGGCTGCGGGGTCAGCAGGCCGTCGCGGGGCGGGGCGG